>JAHDHC010000022.1 GCA_020631485.1 Candidatus Altimarinota bacterium | reverse complement strand
CCCGTAAGATCCAATCGCATTGGACCGAATCACATTGTACCGTGTAGAAAGACATTGGACAAAAGACTGAATCGCACTGGACCATAACAGGAACGACGCGGTCGTTCCCTACGGAGGAAATATAACCCCAAAATATGTATTATTGACCAGAAAGAAAAATTCTACGAAAAAAAGATTATGATTATTCTCTACCATGATATTATTTTATCACGATATGTTGCAAAAACCGTGAATATTTTTTTGGGGATATACAGGATGAAAAAATGATTTTTTCCGATATGTGAAACATTGCAAATAATGAAATAGGAAAACATATTCGCGATGATGTAAAAATTAATGAATATATTGTCATGCCCAATCATATTCATTTGATTATTCATATTATTGACACATTTCCCGTAGGGTCCAATCGCATTGGACCTGATATGATTAGACCTGATGACATTGTACAGTCCAATCGCATTGGACCAAAAAACGGAACGATGCCATCGTTCCCTACGATTTCTCGTGTAATTCGAGGAATAAAATCACGAATTACCTCACGCGTGCAAAAAGAATATGAAAATTATGAATTTTGTTGGCAAAAATCTTTTTATGATGTTATTATTCACACAGAAGACCAACTGCAAAAAACACGAGAATACATAAAGAATAATCCAAAAAATTGGGAAAATGATAACAATAATCTAACAAATATATAAATCTATGAACACCTACAATGAAAACATACTAGAACTCACAACCCTGGACTGGCTCTCAGAACAAGGCTATGAAGTACTGCATGGACCAGAGATAGATCCAGATAGTAAGAATCCTCTGAGGAGTGACTATGATGAAGTAGTGCTTGAGCCTGTACTGAGAGAAAGTATTGTGAAAATTAATGGTGCATTATCTGATGATATAATAGATGATGCTGTGAAGCAAGTGATGAATATCAGCCATCCAAATATTGTAGAGGCTAATAGAGTGTTTCACAGGATGCTGACTGATGGAGTAGATGTGAGCTATAGAAATAATGAGGGAGAAAGTGCTACTGCTAAAGTATATCTGATAGACTCTCAGAATGTAGAGAATAATGGATATATGGCTATTAATCAAGTCAGTATTAGATGACATCATGTGAGAAGACCTGATGTTATAGGATATATCAATGGACTTCCTCTGATACTCTTTGAGCTGAAACATCCAGGAGATGAACATGCCACTATAGGATGAGCCTATAACCAAATACAAACCTATAAAAGAGATATACCAAAACTCTTTACCTACACTGAAGTAAATGTCATATCTGATGGAACTGAGGCAAAGGCTGGAAGTCTCACTGCTAATAGGGATAGATATATGTCATGGAAATCTACAGATGGAAATGATGTATGCTCACCTGTGAGACAGTTAGAGTGCCTGTGTAAAGGGATGATGGGAAAGGAAAGAATAGTAGATATCATAATGAACTATATACTCTTTCAAAGTGATGGAGAAAAGAGCTTTAAGATTCTTGCTGCATATCATCAATACTTTGCTGTGAATAAGGCTATAGCCTCTACTGCCCAGGCTATAGAAAGTGGCGAGAGAAAAGGATGAGTGGTATGGCATACTCAAGGAAGTGGAAAGAGTTTCTCTATGGTGTTTTATGCTGGATGAATTATTAGAAAACTTTGAAACCCTACTGTAGTAGTACTTACAGATAGAAATGATCTAGACCTCCAGCTCTTTGATACATTCTGACAAAGTCATGAGCTCTTTAGACAAAAACCTGTGAGAGCAGATAGCAGAGAAAAAGTAAAAGAGCTATTAGCTGTGGCCTCTTGAGGAATAGTATTTACTACTATTCAAAAATTTGGAAGTGATGATGGAGATTTTCCTGCTCTCTCTGAGAGAAAGGATATAGTGGTGGTAGCTGATGAAGCCCATAGAACTCAATATGGACTGAGTGCGAAAGTCAGAGCAGAATGAATCAAATATGGGTTTGCAAAGTATATGAGAGATGCCCTCCCAAATGCTACATTTATATGATTTACTGGAACACCTGTAGCTAGTACAGATAAAAATACTGTGGCAGTATTTGGGAAGACTGTAGACTCCTATGATATCTCTAGAGCTGTAGATGATAATGCTACTGTCCCTATATACTATGAAGCAAGACTGGCTAAGATAGATATAGATGAAGATCAGAAAGGATTACTAGATAATGATTTTGATGAGGTTACTGAATGAGAAGAAGAAAACTCTAAAGAGAAAATGAAATCTAGATGGGCAAGACTCGAAGCTATGGTCTGAGCTAAAGAAAGATTAGATCTCATAGCAGGAGATATCATAGAACATTTTGGAAAAAGAAATGAGGTTATGGATGGAAAGTGAATGGTAGTCACTATGAGTAGAAGAATAGCTGTAGATCTCTATAACAAGATTGTAGCAATCAATCCTGACTGGCATAGTGATGATCTGTATAAATGATCTATAAAGATTATTATGACTGGAAGTGCTAGTGATCCTGAAGAATTTCAACCCCATATATATAATAAGAAACAGAGAGATGATTTAGCTAAGAGAGTAAAAGATATAAATGATCCTCTCAAATTAGTGATAGTGAGAGACATGTGGCTCACTGGTTTTGATGTACCAAGTATGCATACCATGTATGTAGATAAACCTATGAAAGGACATAATCTTATGCAAGCAATAGCCAGAGTAAATAGAGTCTATAAAGATAAACAAGCCTGACTCATAGTAGACTATATAGGGATAGCCTATGAACTCAAAGAAGCTCTCTCATACTATAGTGATAATGGAGATGATTCTCATGCTACTACTCCTATAGAGCAAGCTATAGCTGTGATGAAAGATAAGTACTCAGTGGTACAAGATATGTACCATGGATATGATTATAGAAAATATTTTAATGGTACACCTAGTGAAAAGACAGAGGTATTCTCAGGAGCATTAGAGCATATATTTGGACTAGATGATGGAAAGAAAAGATATGTCAAAGCTGTAAATGAATTGGGCTATGCATTCTCTATAGCTATGCCGAGTGATGAAGCTGAAGATATCAGAGATGATGTAGGATTATTCCAAGGAATCAAAGCAGCTATCATGAAATTTGAAACCTCTTGATGAGGAGATACAGGAACTTCTAAGGATGAATATGAACATGCTATCAAACAAATAGTATCTGATGCAGTAAAGTCTGCTGAAGTTATGGATCTCTTTAGTATAGCAGGAATAAAAAAACCTGATATCTCTGTACTCTCTGATGAATTCCTAGATGAAGTACAGTGAATGAGGCATAAGAATCTAGCCCTAGAACTTTTGAAGAAGCTTCTGAATAATCAGATTAAGGGAATGACTAAAAAGAATCTAGTGAAGTCTAAGAGCTTTGCTCTGATGCTAGAAAAGACCATGAAGAAATACCAAAATAGAAGTATAGAATCTGCTCAGGTTATAGCTGAGCTAATAGAGCTAGCAAAGAAAATAAAGGTAGCTCAGGCTGAGGGAGAAGAACTCTGACTAGATGAAAATGAAATAGCTTTCTATGATGCACTTGCAGATAATAAAAGTGCTGAAGAACTTCTCTGAGATGAAGTACTCAAAGAAATGGCAAGAGAACTTCTAAAACTCATAAAAGAAAATACCTCTATTGATTGGACTAAGAAAGCAGATATACAAGCTAAGCTCAGAGTCAAAGTAAAAAGACTCTTAAAGAAATATAAGTATCCACCTGACCTAGAAGATAAAGCTATAGATACAGTTATCACTCAAGCCAAGCTGAAGAGTGAGGAATTAGCCAGAGAGATGTAAATAAGAAATTATGTTAGAAACTATTATATTTTAATCTCATCATGGTTCTTTGTACTTGGATGGTTATTATTAACTCCTTGATTTTTTGTATTGTTTGTTCTACCATTTAGATTCAAAAAATATAAAGAAGATGGTTTTGATAAGCTAACATTATGAATTATTTTTTTATGCTTATTTTTATTTATTACTATTTGATACATTTACCAATTAAATGCTAATAATTTAATTTCTGATTATAGTAAGTCACATCAGAAAAGAATTGAAAACAGTAGAAATTATAAACCAGATTTTAAAAATTGTACTGATGATTGTAACTGACATCAAGCATGATATGACTGGGCTGAAATAAATGGAGCTACCAAAGCCTTTCATTGTAAAAATAAAAATGAATCTAATTCATTTTATGAAGGATGTATAGAATACCTAGATAATCCTCGTCCTGGAGAACCCAATTCTCTATCATATATATTTGGTTTTATATGGAGTATCATTGTTTTCCCTATTATTATTCTTTGATTCATATGACCTTGGCTCATACTCCCATTTCTCTTTATTCATAAATGATGGAAAGAAAAGACTACAAAAACTATAGATCCTACAAAGTAATTCTTGTAGGATTTTTTTTGCTTGTTGGGTTCCTGATTCTGTGGGACAATGAAAGAAATAATTGATCTGAAACTCGCGAGATAGCGAAAGAGTTTTGAGGTATGGAGAAATTTATAGATGCATATTATGAGGTGCAGAGGAATTTATATAGTAAATAAAGATTTTTTATATTTCGGAGAGTTATATTTTAAAAAATAATAAAAAATTAAAATATAAAAAATTATAATTTAAAAATTATAAAAAAATTAAAATATAAATTTGATGTATATAAAATATTGAATACAATAGAAGAAAATAATTTTTAAAGATAAATAGAAAGTGCATAAAAAATTTGTTTCAGGAAATTGGAAACAGCAATTTCAATATAAAAGCTTTTCTCCCAGCTTGATAAATATTCCATTTAGGTGGGAAGATCCAAAAATCAATATCTTACTTGAAAAAGCAAATCTTGAGTTAGGAAAGTTAGAAAGTTTCTCGAGTTTTATACCTGATATAGATTTTTTTATTTCTATGCATGTGTGAAAAGAAGCAATTAAATCAAGTAAAATCGAAGGTACAAAAACAGAGTTTGATGACTTGTTTTTAGATCAAGAAGATATTACTAACAGTGAAGAGCGCAATGACATAGAAGAAGTACAAAACTATATTTCAGCCCTAAGACTTGGTATAGAGCATCTCAAAGAGCTTCCCATGAGCTTTCGATTATTCTCTATGATTCATAAAGAATTATTACAATGAGTGAGAGGAGAGCATAAGAGTCCGTGAGAGATTCGTATGAGTCAGAACTGGATCGGGGGATCAAATCTCGAGAATGCTTTTTTTATTCCACCACATCATGATGAGCTCTCAGAGCTCATAAAAGATTTTGAGTTCTTTCTGCATAACCCTTCCCTTGAAATTCCAGAATTGATCAAGGTCTCACTAGCTCACTATCAGTTTGAAACTATTCATCCATACTTAGATGGTAATGGGAGAATTGGAAGGCTTATGATAATTCTATATCTTATAGAAAAAAAGATTATCACTAGACCGATACTCTATATATCAGATTTCTTTGAAAAAAATAAGGGGGCATATTATGATGCTCTCACTATCGCAAGAAGCTCAAACGATATTGAACATTTTATTAAATTTTTTCTCACATGAATTGTGGAGACCTGCCAGTCTGCCACGCAAACTTTTCAGTCTATCCTAGTGCTTAAGGAAAATATAGAAAAAAAGATTATCTGCATGGGGAGCAAAGGAGAGAAAGCAAGCAAAATGCTCTATTTTCTTTTTTCAGATCCAATAGTATCAAGTAATGATATTAGTAAGCACCTTGGAGTCACTCCTGCGACTGCGAATAACTTCATAAAGCACTTTATTGATATGTGAGTACTTCAGGAAGTTACAGGATTTAAGAGGCATAAGATTTTTGCCTTTGAAGAGTATTTGAAATTGTTTAGATAACGGAGTACTTTTATTGAAAATAAAGTATGTGGGTTCATGGAGTTTAGAAATAATGATTTTAGAAATTTAATTTTAATTACATGAAGATAAGAGAATTACAAGAAAAAGTAAAAATTTTTATCTAAGATATAAAAGAATAATCTTGTAGATTATAAAAGATAGATAAATATCAAATTGTGCAGTTCTTGTTAGAGTCTAGTAAAATAAAACCTCAGGATATAAATCTCGAGGTTTTACTAGTTATAATGGTGGAGCTAAACGGATTTGGCGCCCTTCGGGTCGGCCATTCGAGCCGAAAGACTCTAAAGGGTCTTTCTCCCGCTTCGCGGGACTCTCAGTTTCAAATCCGAGTTCCATATCTAAAAAACCTTTCCCAAAAAAGTTTTATCAAACTTTCTCAGAAAAGATTTTTTTGGTGGAGTTTTTAAAGAAAAATTTGAATACCTTGTAATTTATAAAATACGAGAGTAAGAGTAATTGTCTTTCTTTATTTTAAATAACTTTATAATCATTAAGTATGGATATTTTTCAAACAATAATATTAAAGAATGAAAAAAATAAATTATACCTTATGGTTTATATGAAACATAATTTTAATATATGTGTGTAGTTTAGCTATTGCTCAAACATATGAAAAGAAACAAGTAGTAAGTGAGGTTCATGAATCATGAAGTGATTATGAATTTATTAGTCCACTCCTTGAATGCAATAACGATAATGAGTATTATAATCCAGGACCTATAAGAAAAAACTTAGAAAACTATGTAAGACAAGCTGTGAAATCTGACAATGTTTCTGAAGTAGCTTATTATGTACGATTATTAAATAATGGAGGAACATTTTGATATAATGAGAAAACAAAGTTTATTCCTGCAAGTTTAGTGAAGCTCCCACTTGCAATTTCAGTTATGAGACAGATTCACCCCACAGAATTAGAAAAATTGATTACAATCACAACTTCTGCGAAAGATATATTTGAATGAGACTTCTATGATGACAATATAAAGTTATGACAAACCTATAGTATACATACATTATTATCAGAAATGCTGATTCACTCTGACAACAATGCAGCAACATGACTTTTAGAATATTTGAATACTGAAAAAACATTACAAACTTACGAAAGATTTGGATTATGACTCGTAGATTTCACAACAGATAACTCACTCAATATGTCAGTAAAAAGTTATGCTTCATTTTTTCGTGTACTCTATAACTCATCGTATCTCACAAGAGAATGATCAGAAAAATTACTATCTCTCTTATCTAACAGTAGTTTTAAAATAGGAATTCGTTCATCATTGCCTATTGATATTACTATCGCAAATAAATATTGAGTGAGATCATTACCAAATTGAGAAAAGCATATTCACGATTGTTGAATTATATATTACACTGACAATCCGTATCTTCTTTGTGTTATGACCAGGTGAAATAACGAAAAATGACAACTACAAGTTATAAGTGATATATCAGAAATGGTATATGAAGATATATCTCGTAAATAAGCATTTTATAAAAATAATAAAAGTTTTTTAATCATAATCGTGAAAGAATGTTTTCTCAATAATTTTAAATTTTTTCTTTTTAAATAGTTCAAAATTTTCATCATCCAACTCAAGAATATAATCAAGTTTTGTAGTGGTATCTCTATAAAAAGGGAAGAAATTATATCCTTTTGAATATTTTACGAAAAAATCTATCTTTTTTATTTTTATTCAAAAATTCTCTTTGTAATAATCTTTAAGAAAGTTTTGAAATGAAACTTCAAATATATTACCGGTTTTTTTGAGGATACTTATGTAATTTGTCGTGTCTAAGAAATTGGTTTTTACACGTACAAAATTTAAGTTGTGCTCTTGCTCCTTAAATGCTAATATTTTTCATTTCAATACACTGAAACGAGACTTATCTTTCTCCACAAGCAAATAATAAGGAATTCTTAAATGATCAGTATTGTAAATTTCTTTTATAAATGTTTTCCTATATCAACCATACCTTGCTCCCCACTCAAGGAACCCTATTTTTTTTGACTTTTTATCATATTTATATTCTAAATGTATAACTCCTCTATACTCAATAGATGTAAGTTTTTCTCGTAGTTCTTCCAACAATCAAAGCTCTATTTTAGAAAGAGACGAAAAATCTAGATGGTACGCAATAGGAAGGATAAAATTAAAATGTTTATATATCTCTTCTCAATACTTTTCTAGAAATTTTGCAGAAAATTTCTCCTTATCTGCAAGCTCAATCATAGCTACCTCCCTTGCATACGTGAGAAGGTACATGTTTTCTCCATCTAAAAATACATCTACAGAGTACAGTTCACCATGTATGTATTCTTCGACTATATAATCAAATACTCTTGAGAGCTTTGGTATAATTAATTCAAAATCTTCCTTAGAACTCACCTTAAAAGTACAGCGTGATCCACTTCCATTTGTTGGTTTTACAATGAATGTTTTTCCTACTAATCTATTTATATTTTCATAAGACATATAAATTAGTTCTTTATAAGTAGTTCTGAAATAGTTCTTCTCTCATACCTGTCACACAAATTGCATCATCACATCTTTTTCCTTGAAAACTTTTGCATTTATTTTTGAGCCAAACGTTTTATTATACACTTTTATAGCATATTTTGAGAACGCATCCCCTCAGAAGTTGGGGAGTATAAGATACTCACTATATTTTTCATATACGTTATTTATTTCTCTATTCAACGCTACAAGGTTAGGACAATCAATAATTTCTATATTTTTATGAATAGCTACTTTCGAAATATCTTTTTCTCAAACATAAAAAAGTATAATCTTTGTATACGGAAGACTACTATGAGATAACATTGTTTCTTTAGAAATATTTGCTACTCTTGATAGAAGGAGCGTTTTTTGTATTTTCATTTAAATACTGTTGATAATAACTGGCTTATTTTAAGAAATATTTTAAAAAATCAAATAGATTGAAAAATTACTCTTCGAATACCTTTTCATCAAGACTTTGAACACAAAATAATCCCTTAAAATAGGGATTACTAGGGTAAAATTTCTATGGTGGAGCTAGACGGATTTGGCGCCCTTCGGGTCGGCCATTCGAGCCGAAAGACTCTAAAGGGTCTTTCTCCCGCTTCGCGGGACTCTCAGTTTCAAATCCGAGTTCCATATCTAAAAAACCTTTCCCAAAAAAGTTTTATCAAACTTTCTCAGAAAAGATTTTTTTGGTGGAGCTAGACGGATTTGAACCGACGTGCTTTGGGGTTGGAGGTATAGATCTACTATCATAGTCGAGCTTGAGTAATCTAAAACATAAAAGCTGGACAAAAAATATTTTAGATACCATTTACTTGATACGAGATGACGAGGCAAAATGATGAATGTCCTGAAATCAAGGTGTTTGTTTATAATCTAGATGAACGTCAAACACAGACTTTCATGTAGATGTGTAGCTGGATCTATGTCTCAGCTACTCTCTTAAAACCCCAATAGGAGGCAGAGATTATGCTACGCTGAGTGCAGAAGGTGCGAAAGCAGCTTTTGCGTTGTTCATTGCAGCTTTAGCTCTTTGTAGAGCAGTTGTTTTTCCAGTTAAGGATGAATGTGTTGATTGAGTTGGAAGTCACATACATCTCCCAGATAGCATATACGACCAACGATTCCCAAAGTAGAAACCAAGATTAGCCCCATGTACAAGAATTATAAAGTGGAAAAAATAAATGTAAAGTGATTTGTATTGAAAAAGACGCAATTTAGCCTATACTTAGTGATATAATAATGTTTACCACAGTTTTATGGATAAAGCACTTATACTCATATGAATACTTCTCGCGAGTATTCTGATTGTTGAGAATATGGTTTTTAATCTCTCTGCGTATGTATTGATTTGGAATTCTAATACTGGAAATCTTGCTATAGCCTGTATAGTGGTATGAGCTGTGATGTGATTTTGAATCCGTTGACTGATATCATCTACGAGCTCTTCAGATGATACGAACGATGATTTTTAAAAAAAGCTCTTTTATATAAAGAGCTTTTTTAGTCCCAGGTATTTTTCTCCCACTGCTTGAGTGCTTCAAGCGATCATATGCGCATCTTGGTTGGAGCTTTTTTCCCTGATATATCGATAAATATCTCACACGATCAGGCAGATTCTCCAGAGAGAAATACTTTGAGTTTTTCGAGATCAGATCTCGTTGCATGACTTGGTACCATAATAGTATAAGTCTGAGTTTGTATTTGTTCTTGAGGTTCTCACTGATGTGACTGAATCTTTTCTTCGAGTTCTTGCTCGAAACTTTCTTCTTGTTCAAGAGAAGCTTTTGAAGCTCTACTACGAGACGTATCAAAGAGATCGAGATCACGAGCCTGATCACGCACTTGGCTAATACTTGCGAGTTTTATATCACGTGCTTGGATAGATTTTCTCTTGTATTCAAAATTGATACTCAGATTCCCCGATACGATGATGATCTTGTCTTCTTGGAGTTGTGCGATATATTTTTCCACATCTTTTGGAAATATTACTACTTCGAAATCATAGTCAAAGCTTTCACACTTGAGAAATACCATAGTTTTTCAGGCCTTGGTAATGACCTTTCTTAGGTCTGTGATGATTCCCACACTCTGACAGTTTTCTCTTTTGTCATTTTTCTCTTTGTCATCTTCTGAGTGTTTTGCCTCAAGTGTTTCAAAATCGAGCTTGAGTTTCTTTGTATTGATACTACGCTTTTCACAATAACGCTTGAGTCAATCTAGAGGATGTCCCGATACGGGAAATCAGATCATCTGCTTTTCTCCGAGAAGTTTCTCTTCAAAACGCATCTTTTTTACGTTTTCTTTGAGACTGAGGCCATCATGAAAATCTCAGGCATCTCAGCCGAGATCAAAGAGCCCTATTTGCTGTGTTTCTTTTTTCTTTTCGTCACGTTTTACATACTTGATCATATCTTCAATCGAGGCAAACATCTGCGCTCTGTCTCAGATCTCATCCATAGCTCATGAGAGGATAAGGGCTTCAAGTGATTTCTTATTGATGACTTCTTTTCCGGTTCTTTCTATGAAATCTTCGATGTTTTCATAGTTTTTTTCTTTTCTACTTGAGATAATCTTGTCTATCGGTCCATCTCAGATCCCTTTTATGGCTTTGAGTCAGAACCTAATAGTTTTTTCGTCTATGAAGGTAAAGTGCTTCATGGATTCATTGACACTTGGAGGGAGGACAGATATTCACGCCTGTTCACACTCACTTACTTCCATCACGATTCTTTCCATATTTTGCTCATCAGAAACCATGAGTGCAGTGAGAAACTCTGCTCTGTGAAAGGCTTTGAGATAGGCTGTTTGATATGAGATCAGTGCGTAACAAGCAGCATGTGACTTGTTAAAGGAGTAGTTAGCAGCCGGTTGGATCATTTCTTCGTATATATAACGACTCACTTTTTCGTGATAGCCTCTGAAGTTTTTTGCTTTTTCTATAAACTCTATTTTGAGGGCTTCTACCACTTCGACCTTTTTCTTTCCGACTCATCTTCTGAGTATATCTGCTTCTCAGAGAGAAAATCATGCCATATATTGTACGATAAACATAAGCTGTTCTTGGTATACGGCTATCCCATAGGTCACGTCCAAAATCTTTCTGAGATCTTCTTCGAGCATGTTTTTTTGAGTTTCTATCTCTTCTTCTGAGACTTTTTCTTTTGTGAGTATTTCGATCAAGTCTCCGGTCATATAGGCGATTTCTTCTTTTCCATGCTTTCTGTCTATATAGTTTGGGATATAGGCAAGTGGTCATGGTCTATACAGCGATACCATCGCGATGAGATCCTCAAAGGTATTTGGCTGGAGGTCTATGAGGTATTTTCTCATACCATCAGATTCAAATTGAAAAACTCAGCTCGTATCACCAGCTCAAAATACTTCAAATACTTCAGGAGCATCGAGCGGGATATCGAGCATATCAATGGGATCTCAACCATTGTTTTCAAGAATCTTGAGACAGCGCTTGATGATCGTAAGATTTCTCAGTCAGAGAAAATCCATCTTTAAGAGTCCAAGATCCTCGAGAGGATAGGCACTGAGCTGAGTTACGATAGCTTCTGCATCTTTTGGAGGGTGTTGGAGTGCGGTAAAGTTGGTGATAGGAAGAGGAGCGATGATTACCGCACAGGCATGTACTCATACTTGACGCACATTTCCTTCTATCTTCAGGGCATTGTCTATGATGTCTTTGTATTTTGGATTGGAGTCATAGGCATTTTTAAACTCTGGACTGTCTTCCAGGGCTCAGGCAAGCTTAGTCCCTGGTTTTTCTGGAATCATTTTTGCAAGCTCATTCATCTCAGAAAAATGGATTCACATGACTCTTCCAACATCTTTTACCGCGGCACGTGCCGCAAAAGTCCCAAAAGTACATATTTGTGCCACATGGTCAGCTCCGTATTTATCTCGACAATAGGCAACAACTCTGTCTCTTTCAGAATCTGCAAAGTCTGTATCTATATCTGGCATCGTGATACGTGCCGGGTTTAAGAATCTCTCAAAGATCAATCCATAAGGAAGAGGGTCTATATCGGTAATCCCAGAGGTAAATGCCATAAGTGAACCAGCTGCAGATCATCTCCCTGGTCCCACTGGAATAGACTCTTTTCTCGCCCAGTTTATATAGTCAGCAACTATGAGAAAATAGGCATTGAATCCCATCTCGTGTACTACTACGAGTTCGTACTCAAGTCTTTCTATTTTTTCCTGTATATCTTCAGAGAAGCCTTTGAGGATTTCTTTTTTTTGCTCAGAATAATAGGTGAGACTCAGGTCTTTGAGTTCTTGTGGGCTTGTGTCTGTGAGTTTTTTTTCAAGTCCAGGTTTATCAAGTTTTTGTACGAGTGTAAAAAGTGTTTTTTCTGGGATTTTCGCATCGTATCTCCAGTTGAGTCAGGCAAATGAGAGATATCTCAGATACCATTCATCACTACTCATGTGCTGAAGTCCAGCGATGTCTTTTTGTGCTTGGATCGCTTTTTTATATATTTTGAGATCTTCTTCTGGGAGTTCAAACTGTGGTATGAGAATACCTCCGGTTTCTATCTCGAGAGAAACCATATCTGCTATTTTTTGGGTATTTGAGAGCGCACTGGGAATAAAGCCAAAAAGCATTTGCATCTCTTCTTCTCATAAGAAAGCATAGTTCCCATTTATAAGAGTCTTTCTGTCAGGATTTTCTATCTCGTGTCCTGTTCCAAGAGCCATGATAATGTCTTGAGTTTTTTTATCAGACTCAGAGATATAATAACAGTTATTCGCAGCGACAACAGGGATATTGTGTGCCTTGTGAAGGGCAATGAGTTTGTCAGTGATGAAGTTTTGCTTTGGGATATCATCATGATACAAAAGCTCGAGATAATAGTTTTCTTCTCAAAAGAGATCTTTATATTCTCAGATTCTTTTGAGGATTTTTTCTTCGCTTTGTCCTGTGAGGATATAGTAGGCAATCTCTCCTGTGATATCAGCAGAGAGGCAGACCATTTCTAGATCTTTTTGTTTTTCTTTGAGTTTTTTCATATCCTCAAAGCGTATAAAAGCTTTTCCTCCTGCATTTTCAAGATTCGCCTGAGAAACAAGTTCTATGATGTTTCTATAACCACTGAGACTCTTAGCTAAAAGTACTAGCTTGTGTTGGAGACTTGGATCAAGCTCAGATTCTATATATATCTCTGTTCCCAAGATTGGAGTGAGCCCTTCTGATTTACAGCTGAGGTAAAACTCATGAGCTCCATGCATGTTGGAAGTGTCAGTCAGCGCTACAGCATTCATCCCCAGTTCCTTTGCTTTTTTAGCATAGTCTCCAGGCTTTGGAAGTCACTCGAGTATAGAGTAGTGGCTATGATTATGAAGATGGACAAACATAAATTATTATTTTCCTATATAGTATATATGTATAGTCATATCATATATATTTTTATCTAAAACACTAGAAAAATACATGTATTTAATGTTAAAAAAACAAGAAGCCTAGGCTTCTTGTTTTTTACACTGGAGAGTTTTTATGAGTCACTCATACTTATCGAGATCAGTGGCTGATGATGGGAGGGCTATGGTGAGGTTGTATACATAGTTTGTGTTCTCATCTTTACAGATCTTTGAGCTTTGGATAAACTTCATACGAGGGGAATCAGGGTTATATTTTGCTTCAAAAATATAGAGCTTTGAGTTGATTCCATCTTGGTATTGTATACTTTTTTGTGCCAGTTCACGAAATCATGAATACTTTTTTATAGATATCTGATAGTCATTTCTCGCATATTGCTCTGAACTTATATTTCACAAGAGCGTATCTTCAAGTATGACAAGCGTGCGATAGAGGTTATCACTTTTATCGGTGCTTTTCAGAGCCAGAAGGATATCTCCACTTTTGGGTACAGGAAGGTTTGATTCTCAGATTTCTTGCCAGTTTGAAGGTATGAGCATCTCTACATTTTCACTTTGAAATGTTTTTGTGGCTGCTTCTTCTCACTCTGATAAAGCCTCATCATCATTTCATAAAAATGGGATACATGAACTTGTAAGGAAAACAGACAGGATGAGTAAGGTATATTTTTTCATAGTTTGTTTTAAAGAGATGATACGGATCTTCATTGTATAAAAAATACAAGAAGAGGAAAAAGAAAAAGTATTATGATACTGTAGTGAAGTATTTTTTTATACTTCGCATACTTTTCTGGAACGAGACGACTGATAGCTCTGATGCAGAGAAATATAAGTGCAGAAACAAAAAAAACATAACTAAAAGGGAGAAGAATTCTCAGAAAGGCGATATCCTGATTTTTATCTGCTCAGACAAGAAAAATATTGAGAAAAAAGATAAGTGCTGAGGCGAGAAAAACAGACTTCGAAGAAGCTGTTGCGTGCTTTTCTACGAGCTCAACATCTTTCATTTTTTTTTCAAGTGTTTTTCTAAATTTCATTACTTGATTTTTTTCAGATAAAAAATATATTATTGGAGTTATATACTGTAGAAAAATAATATAAAAAAATGTCAGTAACTCAAGAAGAAATCCAAAAAATCGCAGAAAACCTTGCAAAACTCACTCCAAAAAATCTCTGAAATCTCGCAGTGAGTACCAACTCTATCTTGGGATATTTTGAACTCTTAAATGAAGTAGATACGGATAATGTCATTCCCACTGTAAATGTCGTAGAGAAAAAAAATACTCTTCGAGCAGACATAGAGAGTGAAAAAGAAATAGATCCCAAGGATCTTCTTGCCTGTTCTGAGCAAAAAGTTGTGGGAGGGCAAATAGCTATCACAAATATAATGAATTAAGAAATGCTTGTAAAAGTCAGTATCGTTTTTTTCGTTCTACTTTTTCTGATAGGAGCTTTTTTTGTTTCGGAACAAAACTACAAAAAACATCTACAAATTAAGTACGAATATGTACATCACCCAGAAAGTCTGCCAAAACCAGAAGTTGCGCTGAGAACTACCTTTGGTTTTTCCAATCTTATAGCAGACAAGTACTGGCTTCAGACAATACAGTATATAGGTGGAAATGCTATAGATTCAGCATACAAAAAGTTTTTATTTGCTATGCTTGATATTATAACGACTCTCAATCCTTATTTTGATCACCCATACATCATCTGAATGCTCTTGCTTCCAGGATCAAATGAGATGTATGAAGACTTCTCAGAGCAAGAGCAGGAAATGTATACAAAACAAGCAGTACGCCTGTGAGAAAAATGAGTACAAAACTTTTGTGATCTTGATACAATAGCGGCGATTGATAAAGAGTTTGATCTTGAAAAAATATGGAATGACCCACAGTATCGTAATCCCTGTAAAAATGATATGATTCCATATTCTCTGGCTTTTGTATATTATTTTTACATGAACGAACCACTGAAGGCTGCAAAGTATTATAAGGTAGCATCAGCCGTAGAATGATCTATTGAATGAGCCAAGGTGATGTCTGCAATCATGCAGGGAAAATGATGAGATAGAGAAAAATCTATCTATATGCTTTTGACTATGGGGAGAAATATAGAACCAGATGATGAGGTGTGTAGGACACTTTCAACTGAGATAGAAAAGATCATGAATGGCCTCAAGAGCTGAGAAATATATCTTTCTGGGAAGATGCTCCAGGACATTGCTGCAGTACGAGCTCAAGTATTTTGAGAGTTCAACGAAGAGACAAAAGAAAAAGCACTTTCTGATACAAGTTGTCAGAACTACGTGAACAAGGCTACACGTGAGATGAATTTGCTCTATCTCGATCTTGCAAATACTGCTCATAAGGAAGCAAATGAAGGTAAGCCTGCTATGAGTGGAGAAGAACTCTTGGAAAAATGATTTATCGATGCAGTCCCACGTGATTTCCAAGTAGAAAAAGACTTCAGAGTGATTTACAAGTACAACGAAAAAACAGGGAATTTTGATTATGAAAGCTGAGGACTGTAAAAAAATTTGCAATACAAAAAATTATTTTATAATACTTGCGCTTTTTTAAAGCTCTGTCCTAGAAATCCCAAGCTGCTTGGAGGGTTTAAAAAATACATGTCAGTATAGCTCAGTTGGTTAGAGCGCAGGATTCATATCCCTGAGGTCGGTGGTTCAATTCCACTTACTGACACCAAAAGATATCCAAAAAACCCTTGATTCTTTCAAGGGTTTTTTCTTGCAAATACCAAAAAGCAACTATAATACACGGAGCTAAAATATAGATAAATAAAAGAAAAATTGGAAACTTCAAATTACCTAGAAGAGATCATAGACTTTGCAAAAGATATTGTCATTATTGTCATTGTAGTAATGATCGTCAAGACTTTTCTCATATCACCATTTCAGATTAAAGGACAGTCTATGTATGACAGCTACTATGATGGTCAGTTTATCATCGTAGATAGATTTTCATACCTTGAAATAGGGGATTTCAAAAAATGAGATCCTGAAAGAGGTGATGTGGTTGTGTTTAAGCCAAAAGTAAGTGAGGATAAAGAATACTTTATCAAGAGAATTATTGGTATACCTGGTGATACGCTCAAAATAGAAGATGGAAAAGTCTATCTCAAGGTCCGCGGACAAAGTGAATTCACCGAACTCAATGAAAGATATCTATCAGAGACAAATATGAATGCAACCTATGTAAATTCTGGAAAAGCCAAGATGAACATATACGAGGTTCCAGAGTGAAACTTTTTTGTCATGGGAGATAACAGAGCAGCCTCAACGGATTCGAGAACCTGTTTTTACTCTTGTTCCGGAGATAGATCAAACTTTATCAGAAAGGAAGATATCAGTGGAAAACTCTTGATGGATCTTGGATACTTCAATATAAAAGAATTTTCTTTTCAGCATCCAAAACTCTGAATAAAAACCTATCCTACATTTTTCTCTTCGCCAGATTCATATGACTACAACGCACAATAGAAAAGAATTTTTTCTTTTGATCGATAAATCTCTTGGGATTACGAGTTTTGATGTAATCAGGTCTTTGAGAAAAAGTACAAATATAAAAAAGATTGGTCACACTGGAACTCTTGATCCTCTTGCTACAGGCGCCTTGCTTGTAGCTTTTTGAAACTATACGAAACTGATTCCGTATTTTGAAAAGGATAGTAAGGAGTACGAGTTCGAACTCTCACTTGAAGGGACGACAGATTCGCTTGATGCAGAAACAGATCTTATTCCAGCAAATCCAGATATTTTTTCTCAGCTGAAAAAAACACTTACAAAAGATCAAATTCTAAAAATACTAGAGGAAAAATTTCACTGAGAAATAGAACAAATTCCCCCAAAATACTCGGCTTTAAAGATTGGATGAAGAAAAGCTGTTGATCTTGTGAGAGCTGGAAAAACAGAAGACTTTGAAATGAAAAAAAGAAAAATTACGATCCACGATATAGAACTTCTAGATTTCTCTTTTCCAAAAATCATGCTAAGAGCGACAGTGAGTGCGGGGACCTATATCCGAACTATAGCATGAGACTTTTGAGATATCGTCTGAACCTGAGCCCATGTCACCAAGCTGAGGAGAACAAAGATCTGAAGGCTCGATGTCACACATGCTATAAATACTGATGATACTCAGCTTTCTGATCCACTGGATATCTACGATTTATTTTCAAAAGAGAAGTTTATCACCCTTCCTGAGGATATAGTTACTCGCTTAAATCATGGGCAGAGAGTGAGAAATGATATGAACTATACAAGCTGAGAATTCTTCCTCGAGTCTGAAGGCGTAATCACCCATGTTATTGAGGTAGATGAACATCTCTTGAAGATGAAGAGAAAAATTTAGTCTTTTAATTAACCAATCACTAAACCACCAGCTCTGCTGGTAGATATTTACTTAGAAATTGTAAAAACACATCCCATACGTTAAAATATAAAAATGTAAATAAAAAATATGGCTATATTGTTAAAAAATATTTTATTTTCTCGACTGTTTGTAATAAGATGAATGAGTATTTAAAACTTATTAACATTATATGAACTTACAAACGATGCACTTTCAGAACTCTATCTTCTTCAGGAGATTTCTCAGTTCTCTGACTATTTTGAGTATTTTGATATCTCAAAATATTTTT
>JAHDHC010000005.1:12660-82457 GCA_020631485.1 Candidatus Altimarinota bacterium | reverse complement strand
GTTCTGGTTCTGGTTGTTCTTCACGAGGATCTTCTGGAAACTCTTCTACAGGTTCTCATTCTGGATTTGGCACATCTGGATTTGTATCTTCTGTAGGAGAAGGATTTCATCATGAGCTAGAACTAGATGAAGATCCTCAGCTACTGCTTGAGCTCGTACCTCCTGTTATTGGAGCTTCTGGGATAGGAATAACTGTAGGGTCATTTGTAGGATTTCCGTCTGTTTCTCCTTCTCCATTTGTTGTTTCGGTAGTATCATCTCCATCATCTGATATATCTTGTACCTCATCTCCTTGTGGACTATCTCCTGAAACTGTAGCGCTGTTTTCTACATATCACTTTGCTACATCATCTTGTGTTATCTGGTATCTATAAGTACAAGTTGCTTGCTCATTTGGGAGTAGTCAAGTAGCTGCATTTATTGGGAAAGTACAGTTAGATGTCATATTTCCTCAGAGCTTAGGATCATCAAGTACTATATTTGTAATCGTAACATTTCAGTTATTGGTGATAACAAAAGTATAATCGATGAGACTTCAGAGTCTTGGAGTTTGATCTTCGAGGAATAAAGCACTTGTTTTATAGAGTTGTAGAGAAGGAACTGGTGGAACGATGTATGTCGTTGGATCATCTCATTTATCAGTAGTATCATTTGGATGATCACCATATGGATTATCCGTTTCCTTCGCATCAGGATGAGAGATAGATTCTGGAATAGTAGAACCATCATCGTTTGGTTCTGTATTTGTATCTGAAGTGTCATCTACTACTGTTCCATTTGGATCAGTCCCCGAAACACTTGCAGTATTTTCGATTCCTCCTCTATCTGCATCTGCTTGACTCAATATATATGTTGCAGTGTAGCTTGTAGAGTCAACTTGATCTGGTATAAGTGTCGCTATCGGAGTCCCAGCAAGTATGAGTCATGGGAGAGAGTCATCTGTTATCGTTACATCATTGAGTGTTACATTTCAGGTATTTTCTACGCTAAATGCATAGGTTACTATATCTCATGATCAGGTCATACCATCATTGTTTACATCTGTGACATCACTGATTCATTTGTAGAGTTTGAGACTTGGTACAGGTTCTACAATATAAGTTGTAGGATCTTCACTATTGTCTGTAGTGTCATTTGGATGATCTCCAAATGGATTATCTGTTTCAGTATTGTCTGGGTCTACTACATCATTTGCTTCTGGATCAGTATCTGTATCTGAGGTATCAGATACTTCTGTCCCATTTGGATCAGTAGCAGAAACACTTGCTGTGTTTTCGATTCCTCCTCTATCTGCATCTTCGAGAGTCAATACATACTTTGCGGTATATGTCGTATCATCGATTTCTTCTGGAGCGAGAGTGGCTATTGGTCATCACTCTACTACGAGTCATACAAGTGATGTATCCGTAACTGTGAGATCAGAAAGTGTCACATTTCAAGTATTTTCAACACTAAATTTATAGATCACTGTATCTCCCCATCCTACAAGTCCATCACCGTTTGTATCTTGTACTTCACTGATTCATTTGTACAGTTTTACACTTGGAAGTGGTTTCACGAGATATGTCGTAGGATCTTCGGTTTTGTCATCCTCATTGTTTGGATGATCTCAGAATGGATTATCTGTTTCTGTTCCATCTGGATCGTCTACACTTACAGCGTCAGGATCAGTTGTAGTATCTGAAGTGTCAGTTACTGCATCTCAGTTTGGATCAGTTGAGCTCACGCTTGCTGTATTTTCAATACCACCTTTATCTGCATCTGCTTGAGTGAGTACATATGTTGCAGTATACGTTGTACTATCAACTTCTCCTGGAAGAAGCATCGCTATAGTTGATCAAGAAAGAACAAGTCAATCTATAGAAGTATCAGTCACTTCGATATCAGTAAGAGTCACATTTCATGTATTTTCTACGCTAAATGCATAGGTTATGGTATCTCAAGCTCAGATCATATCATTGCCTGAAGTTTCTTCTACTTTTGTGATTCATTTATAGAGTTTTATACTTGGTAGCTGTGGCACGAGATAGGTTGTTGGATCTTCAGTAGAGTCTGAAGTATCGTTTGGATGATCTCAGAATGGATTTTCTGTCTCGGTTCCGTCTGGGTTATCCACTGTTTCTGTACTAGGATCAGTCGTCGTATCTGAGATATCTTCTACAACTGTCCCATTTGGATCAGTACCTGAAACACTTGCTGTGTTTTCGATTCCTCCTCTATCTGCATCTGCTTGAGTGAGTACATATGTTGCGCTATAGCTTGTAGAATCAACCTCGTTAGGTGCAAGCTCAGAGATAATTGATCATGTAAGAACAAGTCAGTCAATAGAAGTATCAGTTACTTCGATATCTCTCAAGGTAACATTTCAGGTATTTTCTACACTAAACGCATATGTTACAGTATCTCATGAACCATACATTCCATCACCACTTGTATCTGCAACATCTGCAATTCATTTGTAGAGTTTTATACTTGGAGTTGGTCATACTGGTTTTGTGATCTCATCTGTCGCCTCAGGAAGTTGTCCTCCTGCTGGAGTTCCCTCTGCTATTGCAATATTGTACACTTCGCCATCATCTGCTTCTTCTTGTGTTACTTCTATAGATGTACAACTATAAGTCCATATTTCTCCTGGAGAAAGTATGTCATCTGATCAAGTGTCTGTACTCGCATCAAGTGTTGGTCATGATGCACATTTGTCATCGGTCAATGTAATATCTGATATGTCGAGATCACCCGTATTTTCTAGATCGAAATAATACACAAGTGTATCTCCAGCTTTCATAGGTGTAGAATCTGTCGTTTTTTCAAGAGACCAACTAGGTTTCCCGATAAAGTATCCAAAGTCTTGCTCATCGTTATCTACAAGGTCTAGAACTATTCCATCTTCGTTTGTTACCTCTTCAAAGGTATGTGTAGAAGTATGAGGTGTATCATCTATCCCATCAGCATCATAACTCTGAAATGTATCTACTGGAAGCGTTGAAGGATCTATTGCAACGGTATATGTCCCACTTGGAAGATTTTCAAAGAGGTATTCACCATTTGCATCTGTTTGCACTACATATGGTATAGCTCAACCACCGGGAGGAACAATCTCACCTGTAACTGGATCAACATACACTGGATCTCACAGCTCGTCTAAAAGATTTACTGTCACTCCAGAAAATGCTCACTCTGTACTGTCTTGTACTCCATCTCCATTTTCGTCATTCCAAACATAATTTCAGATATTTCCAAGAGGCGTATAGTTGTATCAGAAATCTTGATCTTCATCATCTTCTACACCTGTGATATTTCACAATGCATCTGTTTCAAAATCGATAGTTGTTTCAGAGAGGTCTTGTGTCCCGACTCCATCAGAATCATATGTTTGTTCTGATCATGCTGGAAGACTACTCGTATCTACTTGTACTTGATAATCTCACTGAGGTATGTTTTCAAATATATATTTTCCATCAGCATCCGTTGTAGCTGTATATGGTATCGCTCATGGATAGTCTGAATCTACAATTCCTCCAGTCACAGGGTCTACATAAATAGGATTTCCTGATCCATCAAGAAGACTCACAACTACTCATTCAAATGCTGGCTCTCAGGTATCTTGTATTCCATCTTCGTTCATATCATACCAGATATAATCACCTATACTTCCACTTACAACGGTCACCGTTACATCGTTTGAGATAACATTGAGTGACACTTCTGGAATACGTCCACCAAAAGAGTTTGTATATACACTTCCTATATTTGGACTATTGTCCCAATCAACCACTTGTACTCAAGCAGGAGACGTAGTATATACTGGTTCTCAACCTATGTTTGCTTGAGGATCAAGTGTCAAAGTTAATACTTGCCCACCTGAGGTAGGAACACTATTTGCATCAAATCTTACAGCAGTCACATCATCAGGTGCTATTGGACAATCAGAAGAAATAGTTTTTGTAGCTCATCCTGTACATACTTGCCAATCGGCACTGTTTGTCCCCACTGCAACTCCATCTGGGAGTTGATTCCCATTATTGATATAGTCTTGATAACAGAGTTGATCTATAAACTGTCCTGATACTTCTGGATCACTTGGTACGTATCCTGCAGCGACGTTTGAACTCGCACAAGGATCGAGATTGAGCGTAGATGGATCTTTGTCAGATACATATACTGTCTCGTTATTTCTTGTTACAACCCTCGAAAGTCCATATATTCATGCGAAATTGGTAGCTGGCTCGCGTTCTGAATTTATTCCTCAGATTCATACATTCGCATCACCGTTAAATGGAAGGATATCTATAAATCTTCATCCACTATATGCTTCTCATCAGAGATTCTTATAGATCAAATCCATATCAAAAGGAGTACTCGTACTATGTACTTGATCACCTATAGTTTTGAGAACATCAAATCCAAATTTTGGAAGGATAGTCAGTTTATAGGAAGCTTTTACTGGATCACCTACTCCGTCTCCAGCATCATTTATATCGTCACCATCTGTATCGATAGTGTAAGTATCTGCTGCAATTCCAGGAGCTGTAAATGTAGCAGTATTTGTAAAGTTTCAACTTGTGAGTGACGGATCAACTAAGACTTTATATCTGATCTTTGGCATCTGATCCCCTGAGTCGATTGATGAGAAAGTCCAGTTGATTGGATCTTGGGCATTTGGAGTTACTCAACTCGTAAGTGTCACATCTGGATTTGATCCAGTATATGTTGCATGATCCATCCAAGTACTCCCTCCATCAACTGAGAACTCTTCTGTTCCTGCTATATAGGTTGTTCCTGCTGGAAGGTTGTCGTTAATCGTGGCATTTTCTGAGTTAGCCCAGAGTCCAAATACCGTAGGTGTGATCTCGAACTGTACGATATCTCATCCTCTTACAACCTTGATTCATTCTGGCACAGTCTTTTTCCCGACAGAGATACCTGATGGGACGAGTATATTTCTATCAGCAGAATAGATATTGTATCAAAATGAAACATTATCAGGATCATGTACTTCATCTCCAGAATTATCTTGCCATGCGAGCCAAGTAGAATTGTCTCATGTACTTGTCCTTCTTACATCTGCAAAGTTTGGCATATACGATTTCGCTCCATATCCAGTCGCATCAGCACGGACTTTGAGATCATAGATTTGTCCTGCCCATGTATATTTGTGTCCACTTCCTCAAAATTGTGCATGTTCAGCATCAGCGTATGCCTTATCATAAATATATTCAAATCTGATTTTTGTAACTCCACTTGTCCCATCTGGAGCGTTTGGTACCATCGAAAAGTCCTCATACCAGTCAACCGTTCCAGATGTAGCTGCACCATTTTCATCAACAAGGCTCCCATCTGCTTTCATGATAACCACTGAACCATTTTCATCTACATCGTCTTCACATAGCTCTTGTTCGAGATCTTGGAGATTTCCAGAACCATTTGGTACAGCCGAATAGAGTGTCGTTGTAACTGGATCACCATCAGAATGTACTACTTGTGCAGGCGACTCAGTACCTCCCCATATACGCAGTGAAGGATTGTTTTGTGTCGGACGTGGATAGCTCGAATTTGTTATTTCACGAAACAAGGAAACCATCACTCCTCCCACTCCTGCAAAAGTTGGCCATTTGTCCCATGCTGGAACTCCTACAAACTCATACTGAGTTGTATCTATCTTATCACATATTTGTGACTTTCCTCCATCTATCAGTCTATAGTCGTATATCAAAAGTGCCATAGGGAGAACTTCATTTTTTGCTCTGAGTTGATCAGCTATTTTTGGATAGTAGCTACTACTATCGGTAGTTCTTTGAAAAGTTTTACGGTAAGTCCATGAACCCGGACTTGAAACCACAAGAAGTCCATTTGTGACATTGTCACTATTTGGAGTATGAAGTGTGCTATCACCTATACCACCTGGTTCTGATCCTGTACCATAATTGTCGAGATTATTTCCACTCGCATCTTCTGTTGAAACTGGAGAAAACTCAGCTGGAGTATTTGTCGTAGTATCAAGAGCTTGAGCCTCATTTATATGAAAGTATTGGCAAGTTCCAGCACCACATGTCTGATGGTTATCTACATCTGCCTTTGGGATCCATACACGTATCCTTACACTAAACAAGTTCCCATCAGCTGCTGGATCTCTCGTATCGATATTGTCAAGATCTATATGGAAGTTTGGGTCATTTGTCCCATCAGCGACATATGATGGTCCTGACCAATCTACCGGATAATCCGTTTGTGTACAGCTCACAGTCGCACCTGGACCATTATCTCCGTTGAATGTACAAGCATCTGTACTCGAATCCCAAGTATAGAGCTGTGCTCAGGCTGAGAGAGGAGTATCATTATTGGTATTGTCATCTGTAAATATATCTAAGATATCATAGTCAGCATCGTAGAGATATCCATCTCCATCTGTATCACTCAGTTCATCATCAGAGTTTGCGATCATAGATCATTTTTGATACTCCGCATTTATGTCATAGAGTGCAAGGTATCAATCTGTTGTACCATCTGCTCATTTTTTTGGATCAAGCTTTGGCCAG
This sequence comes from Candidatus Altimarinota bacterium, assembly GCA_020631485.1. GTDB lineage: Bacteria > Patescibacteriota > Gracilibacteria > BD1-5 > UBA6164 > JAHDHC01. The sequence continues at coordinate 75,921 of JAHDHC010000005.1, read as the reverse complement.
ATTGGATTCCCATCAGCATCTATTCCAAATCATACCATTGATTTCGTCAGATTAACACGGAAATTTGCTGTTACGAGAGCTTCTGTTGGTCCGTCAGTTACAGTTGCTGATGCTCCGTTATTTCCTGTAACAGCTGTATTTGAAATACCCTCAGAACTTACGCTTGCTCAGACAATAGAGTCATTGAGTGTAGGTTTTGTTCCATCTGTTGAAGTCCCTATTACTTTTGAAGCAGGAAAAAACACTTTATTTGTCCCTTCTATTGCATATCAAAGATTACAAAAAAGTGTTTCATTGTAGCCATCTGAGTCTAAATCTTGAAGTTCAGATGGGATACTCACAATCGTAGGATCAGTTTCACATCAACTCGGGATTTCTATCCATTCTTGATGCACTGTTCCACTCGCACTTGGGAGTTGTGTTGTTTGATCATACGGATCAAGTGTCACGGTAGAAGTGAGTCTATCTACATCACTATCGTTGACTGATACTTCTACTTTATAAGTGACCGAATCTCAGAGTCTCACGACATCGTTATCAGCACAGGCATCTTGCCCGTCTTTTCAAGAACCGTTGTCTCCATCATTTACAGGAAGACCATTTGAGAAGCTTCTGTCTGAATCCCAAGTCACATTTTCACTACAGTCATCATTTTGTGTACTCGTATCAAAAGGCTCTGAACCAGTCTTTTGGAGAGAGATAGTTGTTTTCACGATGGGTGTAGCAGCGTGCGCTACTTGTCTCAGTATAACAGTTTGAGACAAAACTATACTGAGTATGGTAAAAAAACTTGTGAGTTTTTTGAGCTTACTCGAAGTATTTTTTGTAAAATACATAGGGCTCGTTTTAGTATATAAATAACTTTTCCTTTTTTAAAGTTAACATTTCCATTATACAATATTGAAAATATGCGAGCAAAAATAATACCCTCTTTTAGATATACAAAAGAGGGTATTATTTTTTAATATATATTTTTATCTATGAAGTCCTATAAAGCTTTTCATACTAATATCTTTTTTCTGGGAAGCTAAAACGATAAATAACCTACTCACAAACATCGCACAAAAGAGTGATACTATGATTCAGATACCAAGCATAAGTCCAAATCATTTAATTATATTGATCCCAAATATATAAAGAATCATAGAGATAATCAGTCAGGTAATGTTTGAGTCCCATATCGCTGACCATGAACTGTCAAATCATTTTTGGATTGCTGTTTGAAGTTTTGCCTTTTTTCTCAACTCGTCTTTTATTCTCTCAAATATAAGAATATTGGCATCGATAGCCATACCAAGAGAGAGTATAAGTCACGCAACTGATGCGAGTGTCAGAACAGTTCCAAATGCCTTTACAAGTGCAAGTACTACTACTATGTAAATAAACAAGGTAAGCCCAGCCAAGATTCACGAAAGCCTATACACATAGATCAAAAATCAGTAGATAATTATAAATCACAAGAGTCATGCCAAAAAGAGTTTTTGAAGAGAGTTTGCTCAGAGTTTAGAATCTATACTTCTCTCACTTGTGAGATATATGGCAGCTGGAACAACTCAGGTATTTATATCGTTTGCAAGCGTAGAGGCTTCCTCGATCGTGTAGTTTCAGGTAATAACGGCTCTTCCACTTGTTATCGGCTCATTTACATTTGGAGAAGTGAGAAGCTCTCCTCATACAAATATCGCTATTGGTTTCCCGACAAGTCTCGTTGTTAGCTCTCCAAATATATCAGCTCAATCATTGTTGAAGCTCAGTTCAACTAGTGGAGTTCCAGCTTCTGTGTACTGAACAGAAGACTTTACAAAGTACTTATCATTGAGAATTCTTCACTGAGAATCAGTCGCTGCTTGCCATTCTGATGGAGTGTCAGAAAGAAACACATAGTTAAAACTCAAGTATTCATCAGCAGCATCAGAGATATTTTCCAAGATCCAATATCCAGTATCCGGGCTCAAAGGAACAATTTCTCATGCAGAAAAAGCATAGTTTTCCTGTCATGTACCTGTTAATACTTCTCATAGGAGTCAAGGAGCTTGTATGTTTGCAATTGGAAAGTACTTTTCTAAATCATCTAAAGAACCTGTAAGTGTCCCTACATTGACCTTGTCGTTATTGTCACGGATCCTGTTTGCTGATACAAAAAAGTCATAATTACTTTCCTGTATCTCTGCGAGCGCATTTGTTGCGAGTTCTTTTCTCAGAGCCAGATCTTCGTCTGTCACAGTCGTACGCTCTTCTCGAAACTCGATTTTTACGACTTTTCCAATTGCATCTTTTGCTCTCGCGATATTTGCATCGTTTTCTTCTCTATTTTTTCACTTGAGTGGGATTTGTACTACGATATGCTTTTCAGAACCATAGCTTGCTGAGCTTATAACACTATCATTTATGTTGAGGGACTCTACTCTTTTGTCTATGATTCTTTTCAGTCATTCTACGATATCATTTTCTTTTTGCCTTGAATAGTCTGGTTCTTTTTTTGCTTCTTCTAAATCTACTTTATAATCGAGCTCCACTCATCACTGGAGATCAAGCCCAAGTTTGTACTCTTTCCCAGAAAATGGGAGTTCTATACCCATAGTTTCCCAAGGTATAACATAAAATACAGAAAGTAACAATACGATAACAATAGCCGTGATACGTCCTCAGATATTTTTCATGAAATCAGTTTTAAAAAATTTGTCCAGATTCTATTCGCTTAATGCAAAAAATCAAAAATATTTACATCCCTCTCCTGTCTATTCATTTTCTCAAAAAAGTGTGAAGAATGTATGTGTAAAAAATTAGGTCTTGAAACTATGTTTTTCTATATACGCCACAACTTCTTCCTGTAACGCATCATCGATCTCTGCTCACATAAATATATCTTGTACATCTTCATCTTCATCAAAGGCTTCTATCATCTTTACGATTTTTAGTGCGATATCAAAATCTGTGATTTCACTCAAAGTCTGGGCTATATGTTCGATCGATGATTTCTTTGCTTCAAATCATGCAAGCTTCAGAGCATCTTCTACAGATCTGAGATGTTCTAGATCTGTAATAACTTTCATGAAGTCTCATTCTTCTCATATATCTAATGCTTCTGTTTCAAAAACTGCTTCTTCGAGTTTTTCACAGTCGAGTCATGTTTTTTCAAATCTCAAAACTCAACGTCTCTCAAAGTTCCATGATACTGATCCTGACTCTCACATATTTCCTCCAAATTTTGAAAATATATGCCTCATGTTTGCAACTGTTCTGTTCTTATTATCTGTAAGGGTTACAACGATTACAGGAGCTCAACCAGGAGCGTATCATTCATATATTATTTCAGAAATTTGAGCAGCATCTTTATCTTCACCAGTTCATTTTTTTATAGATCTTTCAATATTGTCGTTTGGTACTCCATCTTTTTTTGCCTTGTATATTGCTGCTGCAAGACCTGGATTATCATCTGGATTCCCTCCTGACTGTGCAGCAAGGCTTATAAGCTTTGCGTGAATTGAAAAAACTTTTCCCTTTGCGGCATTGACGACATTTTTTCGAGCTTGAACTACTGGACCTCTTCCCATATGTATTTTATTTATCGTATATTTTCTACAGCATAGCAAAAAAGCTCATATTTTCAATGAAAAATACGAGCTTTTTAGATAGATGTGTGAAGAAAGATAACTATTCACAATAGGCCATATCGGCAAGAAATTCTTCTATATTTGTGTATCAGTCTTTATCAAGATCTCATTTATAATCCTGAGAATTGTTTGGATCAAGTCCATTTGCTCTTTCCCAATCATCACTCATACCGTCTTTGTCAGTATCATAACTTGAAGAGTGACGAGTATTTTTATACATAGAATAATCACGTTGTTTAACAGAGTTATGTGAACTTCCTCTCCTATTTTCAAATATTCATACATGTCCTGTCGAACTATAAAACTCAGAAATAACACGAGCGTCAATCACGTCCCTTGAGGGTCTTGATGCTCATATACACCTCATATGCCTACTATTTTTCTCTGCTAGTTTCTTTATATTTTCCCTTTCTGGGGCTGCCCATGGAAAATATATATTTTTATTTATCTTTAAGATATTTGGATGATCAGTCATGAGCTGAGCTGATCCCAAACTCTTCCCTTCTGCTATATAATAGTTACTTCTGATATCAATATTGAGCGGATATTTTCCTCCAACTCATATAGCATAGGCACATCTGTGAGTTGTCCCTCCACATCTTCATGCTCATCACTGCATAGTGGTGTTTCAGGCTTTGAGAAGATTATTTCTGATAAATACCGTTGATGATCATCACCAAGATATGAGATCTGTCCCGATTGTTCCCCAGTTATAAATAATATTATTTGTATTTTCAGCTTCACATGAATAAATAGCTCCATTTCTGGAAGTGTTGTGTGCGATGTAGTTTGAAGTGATAGATATTTTTTTTGGATTGTATTGCTGGAGTCTGGCATTGTTTGAGTTACAACTTGGTCACATCGAGTGATACACAAGATTTTGCTTAGATTTTGACTGTGGATGACTACTATCAGCATCTCCCTCTGATACGATACTATTACTCAAAGTGATTCATTCTATAGATTTTTTTGGGGAATAATCTCACTGATAAATTTGAAAATTTTCATCAGTCGCCCAAGAAATACTCGCATGATCTATAAGTACATCAGTGACTCATTGTCATATTCAGATCCCTCTTCCGTTGTCCGTAGCCCCTCATGATCCATTTCCAGTATCAGAGTTTCTATGGACACAATGAGTCATAACAATGTCTGAGATATTGGACATATGAAATCTTCAAGTTTTTATAATCACTCCTGGACTTGGTGCTGTTTGACAGGCAACAGTGAGGTAGCCAGAGTTTGCTCAAGAGAGCTCTATCCGTTTTTTCGTGAGATCAAAGACTCAGCCAACAGCAAACACTACGGTTCTTGGTCACTTTTCTACAGTGAGTGCTTCTCTGAGTGAGAGATAATTATCATTTTGGTTTACGATATCACTGAGTGTATTGACGATAAGAACTCTACCTCATCTTCCTCATCTTGCATTTTTCCCTCATCAAACAGCTCCAGGTATTGCAAGTACTTTTCCAGTGGCTCATCTTCAGGACGATGATCATCATCCTGAGCTATCATCATCTTCATAATCTTTTTCTTCGTCTTCCCCAAAAAATCACTTAGCAAACTTTTTATTTCCAGCTTCATCTCTTACCATGATCAAGTAGTTATAGGAAGCGTATGCGCTGATGTCTCTCAGATAAAAAATATGTTTTGCGTAGTTGTAAGATTTTTCTACTGGAGTGTAAGTATCGTATTTTCCTGATTTTCCATATCACACAACTGCTTGTGTCTCTGTGTTTGTGACAAATGTAAGTTTTACATCAGTTCCTGAAATAAACTCAACGCTATGAGAAAGTATCTGTAAATCTGTTTTGGGAACTATGACTCTTGATCCTACTACCTCTATCTTTCTATAATGATTTATAGAATAATTTCACAAAGAGTTTCGAGCCTTGTAGCTCAGAACATACTCTCATGGAGTATCCACGTCCACTTTTCCTGTAATCTCAAGTTGACCATCTAGAAATCAATCATTTTCATCATACACGAGCGCTCATTGTTCTACATATGCCTCTCAAACATTTAGCTTTTGTTCGAGTGCTCATTGCATGATAATAATTGGACGAGCATCAGCTGACAAACTTGCAAAAGTATAAATTATATTCGCAAGACTTATGAGGATAACACATCAGAACAAGAGCAATACTTTGATGTCAAAATGAGAAATAATTTTCATAAAAAACTACTTATATACATGTATTGTAAGTAGTATCTCATATTTTTTTTATATTTACAAATATATATAAATTATGTCAATTATTTAAAATTTTATAATACTAGAAGCTGATTATATAATAATTTTAAGCGCAAATACTATAATGAGCATGAGTGATTCACAGGTTCAACACGTATTTTATGAATATTAATTGATACTCTTGAAATCCATATTTCTAAAATACTCTATATAGCTCGCTCACTCTATCATTTTGCTTGGTGTACCTCCATCCATCAGTCTCAGATATACATGAATAGATTTGATATCTCCAAGTGTTTGTCATTTTTCACTCGGAAGATGGAGAAAATCTGTTTCGAGGTGTTTTTTTCCATTAATATATATGAAATATCTCCCCTCTGTTTTACTCCCTTTTTTATAATAGACTCCGAGTGCAATCTTATTCCACGCATTGATTTCATAAGGAGTACGGTCTCCTGTAAATACTTCTCCATAATCAGTTGGATGATCAAGATGACTTCCAAATGCACGGAAATAATTCTTATTCCCAGTAGTCGGACGCATCAGATTCACTCACCATCACGCTTCCCCGTGCTCTGTCCCTCTACGAAAATGCCCATTTCCACGCCAACCACGACCTCACTCGAGTTGTAAGACCTTTCCGGGGTATCATGAATAGCCAGTAGAATAAAAATCAAATTCTACGACATGCCCTTTATCTGAGTACGGCTGTCTAAAAATTGATTTCAGATTTATCCCTACAGGTTGAATTTCTTGTGGTTTTTTCACTGTATGTACGAGCGAAGTCTTTCCATCAGGACTTTTTCAAATCGAGAGTCTTTTACGTGATGGGATTCAGAGTTTGAGCCAGTTTTGATTTTCTTTTACGAAGTCCTGTGTGATTCAGAGAGTCTCATCCTTCCAGAGTGAATTGAGTGTATTCTTGGATTCTAAGTCTTTGTAAGAATCTGGAAGTGTAGTAAAATAAAAGCTTCCTGAGTCTCCGGGCTTATTATCCTCATCTTCAGATAATCATTCATATACTTGCATCGTAAATTGTCATTTTACATAATCATGTTCCTTATCTCTATTTCTCACATATGCTATAAATTTGTATGTTTCTCACAACTGGAGTCAAGTGATAGTCTGCTCATGATTCTTGTAATCAAAGCTTCTTTCAACACCATTCACTGTATTGAGTTTTTCTCAGATCTTTCCATAAATAATAGCTGATTGAGTATAATCATCAGCACTAAATAAAATCTTTAGTTCCTCGTTTGATAGCTGTTTCACTTCATAGTCAAGAATTCTAGGCTTCTTTTTTTCTAGTTTTTCTCGCACAATTATTCGCCTCATTATAGATTCAGAAATATTTCCAGAACTGTCTTGAACATTATATATCAATAGATATTCTCAGACTTTGCGTGTATCTACCGATCCCTTGATGATAACATGCTCACTGATAAAACCATCTCTATTATCATAAGCAAGAGCTCAAGGGTCTTTAAATTCCTCTCATACATCTAGATATACTATTTCTTCTCATTGAAGAATTATTATTGGTACAACAAAATCACTCGTATCTGCAAGAGTCTGACTATAATAAAATAGTGAAGTCACAAGACTCAATATAAGTATCAATATTTCTTTTCTGCTAAAATGAATCTGAAACTGTGAATGCATATATAAAAATAAAATATTTTTTTTATACATATATTACAACATATTTTTAGATTTTTTTGAAATATTTATTAAAAATAATCTTATATTTTGACTATATCAATTCTTTGAGAATTCTCTGAGCATGGCCAGTGGCTTTTACGTTTTTCCATTGTTTGAGAATTTCTCAATCTTTGTTAATTATAAAAGTTGATCTGATAACTCATGTTACTATTTTTCCATAATTGTTCTTCTCTCCATATGCTCCGAGTTCTTTATGCAATACAAGATCAGGGTCTGAGATAAGGCTATTTTTAAGATTGTATTTTTCAATAAAGCCTTGATGTGACTCAAGAGGATCTTTTGAAACTCATATAAGTTGTATTCAAAGTGATTCAAAATCCTCTTTGAAGTCTGAAAAATCAGTGTTTTCCAGAGTACACCCAGGAGTATCATCTTTTGGATAGAAATATAAAAGTACTTTTTCCAAGGAACTAAATAGTGACTCTAAATTACAGAGACTGACTCCTCACTGAGGATCTGTGACTTGATATGTTTTTTCTAGATCGATTTTCATAATACTATGTTTTAAGAATATTTTTTGATTGTATCACAAGAGGTGAGCTAATTTATACACTCAACTGAAGTTTTGTCATTTGGGCCAAGTGAGTAGTTCACTTGATCAAAATATACATAATGATCACTCAGTGCAGTTTTTCCTCATCAAAAATATACGTCGAGCCAAAATCTGTAAATTTCTCTGAAACTATTATTGTTGGTAAAGTTCAGTGTTGAGTTTGAATACACCTTTTCACCATCTATCCACGCTTCAAGTAGTCCATCTCTTTTTCAAAGAGAATTGATCTTGATATGTTGTTTGACTGCATACCACTTGTTCAGTTCGAGCATATTTGCCTGTGAGAAGAGTGTATTTGAGCCTGGTCCCCACCAGTCAGCATCTCCATATTTTCCTTTTTGATTTGTATGATATATATAGCTCCCTACTGCAACTCATTTTTTTGAACTATTGTAGATTCCATACAAGCCTCTTGCTGACCAGGCATTGTTCCCTGTCGAGCTTGCTCACCCCTGTCATCCATTGGATGGAGTGCTGTTTCCAGCAAATCATGGAAGTTTTCCTCAGGAGATAGGTTTCCAATTGTATCACGGACGGATACAGTAACTCACCCAAGCTTCTTGAGTTCATTTCGGAAACTTAAAATCAGTCCCAGTACCATAGTGTTCTCACTTTTCAACAGTGACCCTTATAGCGTCAGTATCACCTGGTTTACTTGGACGAAAGCTCGTATCTCCAGAATGATTTCAAAACTTCACATTGTTTGACTGACGAATATCCCAGTCTGTGTTTTTTATCGTTGTTCCTCATGGGGAAGTTTTAGGGCTTGTAAAGGTTCATTTTGCAAACTTTTTGTTTCCATCTTGGTTTTGGACCATGATGAGATATTGATATGATTTTCAAGCTTCGAGTCACTTGAGTGGTTGACTATGTGCATCGAACCTAAACGATGCTTCTAAAACGGTATGAAAATCATATTTTTTATCTTGACCATATGCGATCGATGCCTGAGTTTTTTCATTTGTTTTAAACACGACATTTGCTTGATTAGATCAGGTAAACTCGACTCTATGAGAGAGTATTTGAAGATCATCTTGTATTCAGAGAGTAGTAAAATCCCCTTTTTTTATGGCTGCGTTTCCGTCGATGTCTTTTGTGTTGATTCTATAAAAATATTTCTTCCCAGAATCGAGATTTGAGAGGGTTTGTGAGTGTGATGAAAATCTAAAGGAATTTTCTTTTGTATTGGTTGATCCATAACTTTCTGTTTCACCATACTCGATGTATGCTTGAGTATTTTGAGGAGTGCGAAACTGTACAATTGCTGAGTTTTCAGAAGGGCTTACTCACTCAAGTGTGATAGCGTAACTTTCATCATTCTCAGTATAAATCTCGACTTCTGACATATGTAAATAACCTTCTCCACTCAACTGGACTCTCACATAGCGAGCTTCTGTATCTACTGAAAATTCTTTCGAATCTCATAGGGTTCCTGGATGAAATACCAGTGTTTTTCCATCTTTTGCTATGTCTCATTCAAGCCTTTCTTTTGAGGCAAAAATATAAAAATCTTTAAGTGCAGAAGCGTAGCTTTGTGGCTTTGAGTTTCTATTGTAGATCTTTATTTTTGAGATTTTCTGGACAGATCATAGATCTACCTCCCACCATGGTGAAGCCTCTTTATTTGTATGACTATGGTTGTCTCCTGATGTTTTATCACCATCCACAGCCTCCCAAGAACTATCTATGTTGTCAAAATACGAAGACTGATAGGTCGCTTTCTCTAAAGAGACATTTTTGAGGCTAGCTAATGTGAATGACGGATTAAAAAGAAAAAACAAAAATACAAAAAAATAACTTATCACATGTGTATTTCTATATAAATCAATTTTCATATAAACTTATCTTTTATAGATCCCCATTGCAAATCTTCCACTTTTGTATCCATCTCTTCTAGCTGAGAAGAATTGCTTTTTATTTTCAAAAGTACAATGATCAATATGATATATATTTTTCTGATCGCATCAAGCAATTATTGCCTGAGATGTAACACATTTTCTCAGATCTAACTGATATCATCAAGTATCATTCTCCGTATAAAACTGGGGATCAAAGTTCTCAATAACTCTGTCATCAACTTCATAATTTTCAGAACTAATACATGGTCATATGATGATCGATATATTTTTGATATCACAAGCAAAATGCGACTGCATCTTCTCAAGTGTGTTTTTCAATATGTTTTGAAAAGTCCCCTTCCAGCCAGAGTGAATCACTCAAAATACTCATAATTCTTCATCACACACCACGATCGGTACACAATCAGCTACGAGTATAGTTGGAATAAACATGCTCTGGTTTGTCACTACTGCATCATATGCTCATATTTCTTGTGATGGATTGTTTTCATCTATCACCAGCACTTCAGCCTTGTGAACCTGCCTGAGATAGATGAAATTACTCATACTTCTCCAAAGCACTCTCGCGAGGAAATCTCTATTTTTCGAAACTATTTCAGCATTGTCACCAGAGAGCATTCACAAATTGAGCGAACTATATTTTCATTCGCTCCATCATCATTCTCGTGTAGTGATGAAAATATCAAATATCTTGAGTCACGGGATATCGTATCACTTCAAAAACATAGTTGTGTATAAAAAAGTCTGTCTGTATGAATTTAGTATATTTAAAAGAAATAATTGTCGAGAAATCATTTACTTTTTTGGGAAAAAAGATACTATAATATCTAAATAATTCTTAAAAAATATATTATGGTCAAAGCTAATATAGGTCTCAAAGACAAGGAGACAAATCTGTGTAAATGAATTCTTGAAACAGTACTTGCAACCGAAGGAGTGATGGAGATGAAAATCAGAAATTATCACTGGAATATAAAATGAGCACATTTTAACGATCTCCACAGTTTCTTTGAAGAAATGTATGGAACAAGTGCTGAAACAATTGACGAAGTAGCAGAAAGGATCAGAATGCTTGGTTATGAGGTCGAAGGAAACTATAAAAAGTTTCTCAAAGACTCCCTGGTATCAGAAGAATCTGAAATCTGAGTAGGAAGAAAAGATATGATCCAGAGACTTCTGGCTGATAAAGAGCTCATAATAACTCAGATGAGAAAAAGTATTCTCAAAATAGAAGAGGAAACGGATGATGTCTGAACCGCAGACTTTCTCACAGCACTGATACAAAGTCATGAAAAAAATGCTTGGATGCTCAGAAGCATGATGTCATAAAACTCTACCATAAAGAGCTAATTCGATCGAATTAGCTCTTTATTATTTGGATTTCAACTCATGTATTTGTAGTGCTCACGATACCTCAAAAATTGTGATAGTTTTGCTCTCATCTTTCGCATATCTCTCTCAACCACTCTCCTTTTACCTTTTTTACACCGTGTGTCATTTTCTTGAGTTCTCAGTCTTTTTTTGTATAAAAGTTCACATTTATTATTTCAGCATCAAGTGATTGAAAATCGATCATCTTTTGATAGGAAAGTGGGAGAAGATTTACTACAGCATCAGGAGCTATTTCCTTGATTTTTTCAGTAATGCTCTCTCACCAAAACTGCACTAGTCACTTTGTCTCTATCGGGAGTTTGTAGTTTGCTATGATATCTTTTGGACGAACTATCCCATACATCCCCGAGAGTATCAAAACGTGCTCTTGAAAATACTGTTTTCCCGTCTCAAACATGCTCTCATAGCCGATAGCATTGTACATTACTCCACTATATCTCTGTATCGCTTCCAAAAAGCTCCCCTCTCATTCAAGGGAGAGAGGCTGGGGGTGAGGAGTATTGACTTTTGAAGGCAAACTTACACACTGCTTATTGAGTGTAATACCCTCTTCATACCTTTTATCTTTACACTTCAGATCTTTTTCAGTTGCATTGATCGCAATTTTTTTGGGTTTCACAAAATCATAGCTCAGTAACTCCAAAGCATATTTTCCTTCTGGGTTCTTCCCCTCTGATGGAGGAAGTAAAAAAATTATTTTTGTCATTATTTAAAAAAAACAGATTTTAAATCTTTCTCGATATCATCTGCTTTTTTATGAAGCAGATCCATAGAAGAGAAAATAGAACTGATAAAAATTATAACTGTTCTCAGAAAGGATAAGCTTACTGTTATAATTGCACGCAATTCCCAAAATAATAATACATATATACTGATAAGAGATGCTACAGAATGATAAAAATGAATGTGAGAAAGATATACAATAGTAAGGAGGACAAGCATTGGAAGATATGACTTCATGCCTAAGAATGGATTTTTTCTTGCGCCATGCACCATGTTGTATGCAATACACAACCATCCTGTACTATTTACTAATACTACTATACTTACAAGTAATACAAGAAATCCACTCAGAATACTACGGTTTATAAACACTTCATAAAAAAACAGTCATGTGGTTACCAGTGCATCAATTGTCAACATAACAAGAAGTATTCTCAGATATATCTTATCATGCTTAATCATTCTCTTTAATGTTTTGAGTACCATTTTATAGGCAACAATCATAAAAAAGAATATAAATATGAATGAAATAATATAGTTTAAGCTATAAAAGTTCAGTGAATCTATAATTCAGGTATTAATCTCATGAAGAAACATTTTCTACAAATTATAGTTATATTTTCTCAGCTATAAAATACACTCTTTCACTCTCTTCGTCAACTTTTCCTTTGTGAAAGTCTTCAAGATGAAGATTTCGAAATCATATTTTTTCTAATTCTCACTGAATAGCATTTATTTCAAATGATAATTCTGGTATTTTTTCAATTTTACAATCATATGACCCGCTCTCGTTTTTTATAAACATCTTTACAATCCATTCAAAGAGTCACTTATTCTTCTGCATCTCGAGACATACTGTGTCCTCTCAGATGTTATAAAACTGAGCGAAGTCTCTCGTGATATTTTCAAACTCTCAGACGGTATTTATATCAAAAATAAAGAGTCCTCCAGGTTTTAGATTATTGTGTGCACTGCGCATACAAGCTTGCCACTCTTCCCAGCTTGTGAGATGACATATGGAGTTATAGTTACACAAGACACAATCATATTTTCTTTCGCTTTGATAAGTGGTCATATCTCATATTTTACAGTTTTTCTCTCCCATGTTTTTTCTAGCTTTTTCAAGCATCGATATACTCATGTCTATCCCATACACTTCGTATCATTTTTTCTGTAATTCTCATGCTATAACTCATGATCAACAGGCATATTCTAAGATACTATTTTCTCCATTTCAAAACTCTTCTATAAATTCTCAAATCATAGCTACTTCGTCGTCAAGTGAGTATTCTCCTCACCTGACTATCTCATCATAATACTCAGTAAACTTTTTATAGGACATTTTTTGTAGATATTTTAAAGTTCTCAGTATAATATCCCGAATAAACAATAATACAATAAATTAAGTCCTATGAATCTTCAAGAAATAATCGAAAATATAAAATCAAAGAATCTTTCAAAAAAGATAACATTTGCAAATCCTGATGATGTGAGGATCTTAGATGCTGTAAAACAACTTCTCTCAGAGTGACATAGTCCTGTAGTGTGTGGAAAAGATGAAGAGCTCTCACTCTATAAATCAGTAGCAGTAGAGAAACTTATAAACACGAGTGATGAGACAAACAATGTCTTTGCAGCAAAATGTTTAGCTGACTGAGAATATGATGGGATTATCTCAGGAAACAGAGACTCTACTGCCGATGTTGTACGAGCCTATATCAAAAATATATGAACAGAGGAACAAATCGGGAGACTCTCAAGTCATTTCCTCATTCAGACATCTCTTGGATTGTTTCTTGTTGCTGATGCTGCGATTCAAGCAGATCCAAATGCTGAGCAACTCGCAGAGATTGCACTCCTTACAGCACAAAGTGCCCTCAAATACTGATTTGAACCAAAAGTCGCTATGCTCAGTTTTTCTACCTCAGGAAGTGCTTCTCACCCTATGGTCGAGAAAGTACAGCAAGCAACAAAGCTTGCTAAAGACTTATTTAAACACAATGATATACATGGGATAATTGAGTGAGAACTCCAACTCGATACTGCGGTTGTCCCAGAAGTAGCACTTCTCAAAAACCCTGACTCAACACTCAAATGAAAAGCAAACATCCTCATATTTCCTGATCTTAACTCTGGAAATATAGGCTATAAACTCATGCAAAGATTCGGCTGAGCCCAGGCTATCTGACCGATCATCCAGGGACTCAAAAAACCTGGGAATGATCTATCTAGAGGATGCTCTGTTACTGATATTTTAGATCTATATTATATAACTGCGAATAGTTAATTTTTTAGCAAATCTAAATCAACATTAAAATCTTGAAATCTTTCTCATAATATTTTTTGAGCATCATCAATTCATTTATTGTAAATACTATCAAAGAGGTGTTGTAGAAAAAAATCTATATATTCATCTGCCTGAATAAATCAAATTTGCTCCTTCCTTTCATCTTGAAAAAATTTTATCACTTCACCATTAATTTTATTTCTTTCCTCTTTTGATAATGTATCCCATTTTTTTAATGTCTTCATATTTTTAGTTTTTATAAAATCTCTATCTTTTCTCCTAAAAACTTTGGTTGTGATTTGAGAATTTCTATTTCGAGGAAAGCTTTTATACGAGAAAACATCTCACGTCTTTCGAAGTAGTCTATATCTCTGTAGTCTTGGAGATCTGTACTCATTCACTGTGCTGAGATTCAGAGCCTTTCAGCGATGTATATGGCTCTTTTGAGGTGATAGTCTTGGGTAAACAAGACTATTTCTTCGACTGAAAATATATAGTTTGATCTGTAAATCGAGTCAAAAGTATCAAAACCTGCATAGTCTATGTATATATGTTCTTCTGGAACTCAGAGGTCTACCAGATACGCTTTCATGTTTGTCGGCTCGTCATAATAACGCGTAGAATTATCTCCTGATACGATGATTCGTTCGATTTTTTTATCTTCGTATGCCTTGAGCGCTGTATCGAGTCTATCTCTGAGTATAGGGCTTGGAATTCCATTACTATAGACACGCGCTCAAAACACCAGTCATACTCTTGTCTCTTCTAAATTTTCAATTCCATATATGAGCTTATCATCTGAAAATGAAACGACATAATGGTTAATCCCCAAAAAACTTATGATTCATAAAATTCATAAGAAAATAAGTGATACAATGACTCTTTTCATTTCTATATCTTATTTAACTTCTAACTCATTCATATCTATTCATGGAGACGTGCTCGAAATAGCTCGTGCTACTAAGTTTCAAACAAGCTGAACGTACTCTCATGGTATGAGTGCTTTTTCTCTATCTTTGCATATTGTAAGCATTATTTCTCTTTGGCTCTTATTTGAATACTCAAGTCATTCATGGACTTTATGAACAAAATACTCCATATAACTTATAGGTAATCGAAAATAAGTTTCTATTTGCTCTATAACTTCTCCTAGAGCTACTGCATCTCTTGTATAATTTTCAGACATATATTTTTTCTATGTATTAGACATCTTTTTTTTCTATCATCGCAAGTGCGATTTTTATGTCAAAATACGCTACTTGTATTTTTCAGACCTGTTCCAATGAGTCTTTCAGCTCTCTGAGCTTCTCTACTCAATTAGGGAAATATTCTTGAATATGGCTTTTAATTGCCTGAACTTTTCAGATCTGTGTGAATTTGAGTATCTGGATTATACTTATTTTTCCAATCTCGTAAAGACGTATAATATGTGATTCTACTGTTGAGAGAGTCAGTTCACGAATTTGTGATATTTCTTCAAGTGTTTTCCCTTGCTTATAATACTTGAGTGTCTCGTCATAGGTTATTTTTTTTGATCATGATAGTTGTGAGCTTCATAGATTTCTCGGAGTATGATTTGATGGATTTTTCAGGATATTTGTCCCTACTTTTGTCACAAGTAGCGTATTGAGAGTTGAGAGATTTTCTTGCAGTTGTTTCTCCCTATAGATAACGGCTTCTCCAAGTTCTGTTATTCAGAGCAGAGGATATTTTCCTGACTGTTTGAAGAGATATCATTCATAGATAAGACATTCTATGATTCCACTAATTGCCTCAGTAGAGTATTCTCTGAGTGCTCCATAAAACTCACTTCTATCAAGGTTCCATTCAAAAATTCTTTTTTCCTGACTTCCAGCAAGGAGTTTTACAAAGAGCTGGACTCAGAACTTTTCGTCATACTTTTTTATGAGTTCCAAGACAAGAGCATATACCGACACAGGAAGGAGCTTCGTCATATCTCCACTTGTGTGCTTTTTCCCTCCGAGACAGTAATCACATGTCTTACAATCATCTCAGAGTAGTTCGAGATCCTCTGTGTCTCAAAAATAATTCAGTATATATCTCTTTCTACAATGAGGAAAAAAAAACAATTTCTTGATTTCCTCAAGCTTGAAATATGCTTCGTTTTTGAGACTTTCTTGTCTATTCCAATCTATAAGGAGATTGTTGTGTGTTCGTTTTTCTTGTGTGAGTGTGAGTCATCTTCCACGAAATCAATCATCTGTATCTGAGCGATATCCTCTTTCAAGTACTCCATATTTTTCGAGGACTTTTATAATAGATCCTACTTTCATATCGTTTCCAATAGCACTTTCTGCGGCTATATTTCCATAGGTCTTTAAAATAGTCTCTCATTTCCCTGCTCAGAGACTATAGTGTTTGTATAAGAAATCATAGAGATCTAAAACCTCTGATTTTTCTGGATAGGTATTTTCTATGAAAAATTCTTGGATCTTTGTATCACCGTAACTTGCGAGTACAACTCAAAAACTCTTTTTGCCATCACGTCATCATCTCCCTACTTCTTGATAGTAGTTTTCTATGCTTCAAGGAAGATTATAGTGTATCACCGATCGTATATCTTTTTTATCTATTCACATACCAAAGGCATTTGTCGCGACTATTACGCGAGTTTTTCCACTCATAAAATTGTCCTGCATGTATTCTCTGTGTTCTGGAGTCATTTCTCATGTATACATTCAAACTGAGATACCTCTCTGTTCAAGTTCATCATATACTTCTTTTACAGACTTACGACTCGAACAATACACTATCCCTGATCATGAGATCTTTTGAAGTACTTCTTCGATTTTTCATATCTTATCTGAAATTTTTGAAATCTCTCTGACTACAATAGTGATATTTTTTCTATCAAATCATGAAATAAATGTATTGTATTGTGTCAGTCAAAGACGTTTTTGTATATCTTCTCGTACTTTTTGTGTCGCTGTTGCAGTCAATCATACTATCGGGAAAGAATGGCTGCTTTCTTTTTGTTTTCACTCAACAGAACCTCACCCTAGTCCTCTCCTTAAAGGAGGGGGGATATCATATGTTATAGAAGACTCTTTCTTCAACACATCTACAAACGAGAGTATTTTCATATAGCTTGGGCGAAAATCGTGTCACCATTGGCTGATACAGTGAGCTTCATCTATCGCGAGAAGTGCAATCTTGAGATCTTTTATAGTTTGGATAAACTTATATGAGTTCAGTCTTTCAGGAGCGATATAGAGAAACTTGATCGGATTTCACCTCTCAGACTGAAGCTCTTCTAAAATACTCTCTATTTGTTCAGAAGAGAGAGTAGAGTTTATAAGTCGTGCTTTTATTCATCTTTCTCCTAGTGCATCTACTTGATCTTTCATGAGCGATATGAGTGGAGAAATGACGATGGTAAGCCCCTCTAAAACGACTCAAGGCATCTGATAAGTGAGAGATTTTCCTCCTCCCGTTGGCATAAAAACAAGAGTATCATTACCATCTATGATACTCTCGACTATTTCTTTTTGTCATTCTCGAAATCAATCATGTCAAAAAAAATCTTTGAGTGTTTTTTCTAAATTCATTTTTTTATAAGCTTCATTCCTTTCTGATTTTCTCAACAGATACACATTTTCCATCATCTCATATCTCAAATGATACTGCAGAAATTACATATTCTTTTTCGAGACTTTGTGATATAAGTCACTTGTTTATCCCTGTGATAAATCTCTTTCTCACACTTTCATACTCTGCTCCAATTACCCCAAAAAGTGCTCCATTCATTCAGACGTCACTGATAAGTCCAGTTCCTCATGGGAGTATTTTTTCATCATTTGTCTGGACATGTGTGTGAGTTCCAAATATTGCTCCAGCTCTTCCATCAATGAAGTGGGCCAGACCATAAAACTCTGCACTCGCTTCACAGTGGAAATCTACAATACACACGTCATAACTCAAGCCTTTATCTGCCACTTCACTGAGTATCTCGTCAAACTTCAAAAATGGTGAATACACGTTGTGATTCATAAACACTTCTCCAATGAGATGAATAAACAGTATATTTTTCCCATTTTTTTCTATTAAGCTGTAGCCTTTTCATGGGATATCATAATATCGTTGTTCATAAAAATTTGCAGGACGCAAAAGCTTCGCATCATCTTTTTTCAAGTACTCTTGTATATCTGTGATATTGTCAAAAAAATGATCTCCTCCACTAAAAAAATCAATCCCCAGTGACTCAAGTTCATAGATATGTTTTTCTACAGCTCATCTTCCAGAGCTACAGTTATCGATATTTGCAATACAAAGATCAGGAGTGTATTGACCTTTTATCACATCTATTTCTCGAGAAAGAGCTTTACGTCCAATACGTCAGTATACATCTCAAAAAGCAAGTATTTTCATATTTTTCACGTTTACACAGAAATATTATAGTTTAATTGATTTTTGTAAAGAGAGAAAACTTGAAAAAAAATGCATTCACATATACTTGAGAGTATGAACAGATATACACACATCTCCCTAAGTATTTTTCTCATACTGAGTATTTTTTTTCTTCCTCCTCTACAGAGTTTTGCAAATCAAGCTGAGAAACAAGACTGCGATGATAAGAGCTGATATGCGAGATATGTGTGTAGTATCAAAAACACCTGTAGTGTCTACGATCAACATACAAATATTCCCTCCTATGATACACAAAAAGCTGAAAGATCATATCAAGAATGATATAACCTCTACATAGCAAAAGCACTCTACAGAAAAAACATGAACAACATATACAAGTGTGCTATTCTCAACGCTCAAAATAGTGCTTTTTATCGTATACGTACCGAAATAAATATAACCAACAGCAATGATGGGCTGTTTTCAAAGAGGATTCAAGAGCAACAAACAAGACTCGAGCAAAAGATCGCTGCACTCGACTGTAATAAGGCCGTTGTTTCAGATACAGACTTAAATATCAAAAAAAGTGTCCTAGAAGAAAGTAGCTATGAGATGTGTCGATACCTTCATTTTCTCGACTATATCAGAGATACACATGTTCTTGATATCTGAAATCTCATAAAAGATAGAGAAATAAGCCAACAGGTACAGTGAGTTTTTGAGAGGGATCCTCAAGCGTGAATCGACTCTTATCTCGATCTCTATGAAGCAGAAGAATATAATTATTTACAAAAAAACTATACCATAAACCAGATTCTCGAGCTCCAGATCAATGCCTCAAATGAACTCTATAAAGAAAGAGAACACACAAAAAAAGTCTATGAAGTAGCCTATCAAACTTTTGCAAACTACGAGCTTAATATGATCGTTCATATACTTTTTGATATGCTGGAAAATGATTTTAGACAATTTAGAAACAGCTTATACGCGATGCTCAAACCTATAAATCAAGTCGCATATAAGATCCCAAATGCTATGAGTGAATAGAAGCATTTACCTGATTATTTTTAATCTGATAATAGGCCATAATCCCTATCATAGCAGCATTGTCCATACAATAACTCAGTTTTTTAGGATACAGAAATCTTAGAGAATTTTCAAGAGAAAGTTTCATGATTTGTTCTCGAAGAAGAGTATTTGCACCAACTCCTCAGGCGAGCATGATGTTTTTGACTCCTAGATTTTTTCACGCTTGTACGAGCTTGTAGGCAAGGACCTCTACAACAGCATTTTGAAACTCATAGGCTATCTCTTGTTTGTCTGTATCACTGAGTTTTCATCGAGCATCTACTTCACGTTTTACTGCACTTTTTAGCCCTGAAAAACTAAAATCATTCTCCGTTTTTTTGAGCCACACTCGTGGAAATAGAGGGCTTGTACTTTCTATGTTTCATAAATTTTTAGCATACACTCATGCAAGTTCTGAGATTATTGGTCAACCTGGGTAGCCGAGTCACATCATCTTTGCCACTTTATCAAATGCTTCTCCAGCAGAGTCATCACTTGTCTCTCAGATTTTTTCAGACGAAAACATCTCTTTTTTATAATAGATTTCATTGTGTCCTCCTGAAACAGTGAGACATACAAGTGGGTATTCTATGTCTGCTTCCTCTCTTTCGAGATAGTTTGCAAAGATATGCGCTTGGATATGATCTATCTCGATTACCGGAATACTGTACATCTCTCAAAGTGTCTTTGCTACGGTGATTCAGGTGAGAAGCGAAGGGATAAGTCCAGGCTTTACAGTCACAGCTATATAGTCAATATCTGTGAGATTCATTTTTTCCCCTCAACTATGCTCCGATGAGTGTGTGAGTGTAGAGACATCTACAGAATCTAGTACTGTAGCAAGTACTTCAAATATACTGTTTGCATGTTCACGTGCTGCTACTTCAGGTACCACTCAACCAGTTTGATTGTGTATCTTAATCTGGCTTTTTGTCTCCATCACAAGGAGTTGTGTGTCTTCAAAAAGAGCGATACTCGTGTCATCACAACTGGTTTCTATTGCAAGAATTATCATATTTTTTTTGTTATTAGCTCACCCTAAATATATCTCTGTATACTCTCAGTGCTCGTTCTTGATCAATGAAAAAAGGACTTGTAGCTACCGTGATTATATCTGCTTTATTCGCTGCATCTAAAATGACTTTTTTCTTGAGATTATAATCTATAAAATCAAGAGCAGGCTCAAAGAAGTCAAGATCAAGATTGAGTATAATATCTTTTGTTTCTAAATCCAGATCAAAATAGTCTTTCAAACTCTGAGTGTCACGGATCTGCACAACATCAGCTTCAATCAGTCAGTCGTGAATCGCTGGGATAATATAGTTTCCCACATTTACCATATAGTTTGTGTAATCAAAAACTTGCTCTAAACTTGGATTTTTATCAAGATATACTCATGGATCTCGCATATCTGAGTGCTCATCTATATGAATGAGCGTATATTTCTTGTCTTTTTCTTTGCTGCTTAAATGTTCTTTCCACCAGAAAAAATAGGCATGATTATGGTTATCAAATAGATATATTTTTTTCTCATTCCACTTGAGTTCATAAAAATTCTTGAGTCCAACACAGCTTTGAAGATTCCCTTCAAAATCTCTATCTTCAAATGCGATAGTATCTCAGACAGCTATATCTGAGATATCTGCCTCGATCAATGCAGGCACGAAGAGTCTTTTATTACTTCTTTTCTCAAATGAAAATGCATTGTTCCCAAGAGCTTTTTCGAGAAAAAAACTTTTTTCATACATATTTTTTTATATAATTATCTGTATATTTTTCAGCTATTCACTGAGAAGCTTATAAATTCATCTTCGAAAAAATCTTATGCAATTTTCTAAAAAAGCAACATCTCTTATCGAGGCATTGATCATCATGACAGTTGTGAGTTTTGGAATAGTATGAGTATATAACTTTTTTGTGTCATCAGAAAGACTTGCTGACAATACCAATAAACGTATAAAGGCTATACAAATAGCTCGCGAATGAATAGAGTGAATAACAAATATCCGTAATACTAACTGGCTCATCTACCCAGGAGACTATGAAAACTGCTGGAATGTACAAAACTACAATATAAATTGTATATGAGATAACAGTTTCGCTTACGACATTAGCCCTTGATCATATATTATCCGTCAAGATTCAGAGTTCCGCTGGCACCTAGATGGCAAATCTACTGCAACAACTTTTCCAGCTCTCGAATACCGACAGAGGTTCTGAGTCGAGATCACCGCAAATGGTTTTTATAACCAGCAGATAGCTGATTATGCTAATCCAGCCTATACTCGAGAAATCATTATCTCCTATCCTGTTGATACCAATACAGATGGAAGCAACAACTCCAATGACGAAGAACTCCTCGTCAGGAGTCTCGTACAATGGGGAGTTGCGAGTCAACACCGAGTTGAGCTCTCTCATACCCTCACTAACTGGAAAAACAAGGACTAATCCTAAGATTAGTCCTTGTTTTTTATGCTTCTTCCTCTAAGTCATATTCTTCCTGAACTCTATTATTTGCACTCATACTTTCTCGTGACCTGTTATATGCTCCATCTTTTTTGAACTTATCTAAATCTACATGTATATCATCAGGCACTTCTTTTCACAAAAAGTCATAATCAACTTCATCTACTATCTTTTTTAGGGTGTCCTTTGTCCCCTTTTCAATAAGTTCAAAAGAATTTTCTTGCTTTTTAGTTGGTCCTGAAGATTGTGTATTGAGTGATACTCATCACTGCTCAAATCTTATAATTCAATCAACCATTTTCTGCAATTTTTTCCCAATACTTGAATCTTCAGAGGCATTCATAATTGCTTCTGGATCAAAAGCTCTACCTGTTTGTTGATCAACAAGATCTTTTGAGATTTGTATGTTCCAATCATTACTCAGGTTGGAAAAGATTCATCCTTCATATGATTGTAGAACCTTTGGATCAGCACCATGAGCATCAAGTATTCAAGAAAGTAAATTTTTCAGCACATCAATCATGAGTCTTTCTTGAACCTCTTTATTTTCACGTGATTCAAGATTTAATCAATAATATGATGTCTTTGCAATAGACTTTAAAGTGTTTGAGATTTCTTTCCATACGAGTTTAATTGATCATGGCATATTTGGATATCAAGCTGTCCTATATGTAAGGTTTTGTTTTACTACTTTTCTCATATGAGATCATGTCACTCCAATTCATGCCATTCCATCTGCCATGAGTCATTCTTCTTTAAATTGTCAATCCCCATCCATAAAACCTCTAATATGATTATAATATTCTTTAAATGTATTATTTCATCATTGATGTTTTCAATCAACTCAAACACCAGGGTCTTTTTCTAGCAAAATCATTTTATTGAACTCTTGTGTTTCATTTTGAGATTTAGGTGCATAGTTTGCTTGACTCAATATATCTGTAAGTACATCACCATATTCTTTATAAAAATTATCTGTCGCCTCGATAATTTTAGCTTTTTTTATATCTCCACGCATTCCAATTATTTTGTCAGCTTTTGCCTGTATGCCTGGGTATTTTCAACTATCTTCTAGTCTAGAAATAACTTGATAGATAGTTTTATCAAGAAGTTTCATATCTGATTTCTTTGACATGAGAGTTGTTATTGGAAGGATTTGAGACTTTGTACTGAAAGCCTTAATTTGATCAAGTATATATGCATCATCAAAATCAAACATGATTCATGAAAATGCCATAACAAAAGGCAACTTATTCATCTGTGCATATGTACCCCCTTTATTTACTATTTGTTCTATCCATCCAACTGCATTTGGATAGTTACCGGAGTATAACTCTCACATACCTCCATCTACTCTTCATTGTACTTGTCTGAATCTCAAAGCATCATCTTTTCCCTTCTCGATCTCATCTTTTTTTCATTGTATTCTGACTGCTTTGTAGTCTTTTTGTATTCTCGATCTTCTTTGTATTCAATTATACCCTCATGGTTTAATTTGTTTTCATAGCAAAGCGAATACTAGCTGTTCCTCTGAAAATGGTTGATCCGCTTCTTGCGTTTCTCTGTATTCCTTCATAAAAAGCTCATCTCAAACTTTTCCTCAAAGAGCCCTGTACCAAAGATACTTTCCATCATCCTCATAAATTCACTTACAATAAAGGGTCCCATATTTTTCCATCATAAAGAGGAGTCCAGCTTCGAGCTTGTATTGAGGGACATCCTTGTTTTTGAGCCACTTCCCGATCATCTCAGTTGCTGGTCCAGAATCGATTGATTTAAGCTTATCAATATACTCATCTGACCTCTTTTTCTGAGCAGATTCCAGTCTCGATGAGAGATCAGCCTTTACTTCATCAGGGAGAAATTTTCAAAAGAACGACTTGGCAAACTGTGCAGAGTGCTCATCAGCTCATTCTTTGAGATATGCTTGAAGGTTCTCAAGCATAAGCTTTGAACCTGAAACAATCTCAAATATAGAGAAATTATTTTTAAAAAGTCTCGACATGAAACTTCCACTTCTATCACTGTCATCATTTTTAAAATTGGTCTCTTCAGCTTTTCACTCTTCGAGTCCTCTTGGGATTTGTTTGTTTGACTTGATGTAGTCCTCAAGCCATCCCATTGTCACTTGGTGCTTTGTCGGATCTACTCGAAAAGTTTCTTTCATATAGGTATCATCCTCGAGTTTTTCTCCCTTTTTCCCTGTATTGTGTTCTTTTTTCTGTTCTACCGTTCAGAAATTGATCGTTGCTATTCCTGTCCCATCATTGATATCAACGATTTTTATAAGTTCGTTATCCTCACCTACCAGAAAATCATAGTCTATTTTTTTCTTTCCATCTTTGAGACGTATCTCACCGTTGTCGATATGAAACTTTGACCATTCTGATGAGATATCATTTTCCGAAGATACTTGCTCAAGAAGTTGTTCAAAAGTTTTAGAAGAAGAAATCCTCTTTGCTGATTCTGATTTAAAAGCTGTCACAAAATCTGTGTAGGACATTTCTTGCGTTCCTCATGGAGCTGATGGGGAAAAGATTACAATCGTATTTGAAATAGGATTTATGTGTTTTACGGTAAACACTCATCCTTTCTGAGACTTAAAAGTCGTATTTTCATGAAAACCATATTTTTTTCAATCTGGATCAAGATTATCAAGCGCTTGATTGAGAAGTCTCTGGTTTTTGATCTCGAGACTTTCTGTATCATCAAAAAGTTCTTTTTGTTTTTCTTTGAGGTCTTGTACTTGTGGATCATTTTCAATCTGGATGTTTCTCTTTCATGCATCACGCAACTCTTTCTTTCTCTCATTTAGGCTTTCTTTGACATTTTCTTTTTCTTGCTTAAGCGCTGCATCGTCTAAAAATTTTACAGAATCATGATCTAGTTCTATGTTTCAAGATTCGATTTGTTTTTTTAGATCAAACTCATCAAGCACTTGAAATCATAACACTTTTTTTCCGGTTTTTCACTCAAAGGAATTGTTGACAATACCAAGAACTTCATCAAATGACTTTGCTCACATTTTCCCACTATCATAGCGATCATAACTGTCTTTTCCTCTGGGCTTCAGGACGATATTTCAGGTATTTTCCCCATTATTGAGAATCTCAAAGAAAAAAGTATGTGTTTCTCACTGAGCATCTTGTTCACGGAGTGCTAAAGTAGATCATGGCTGAAACTTTTGAGCTTGGAGTTTTCATATACTTTCCGTGAGTTTTTTTTCAAACTGGTCATAGTTTTCTGTTTCTCAGATCTGCTCTTCGGCTTTATACAAAACATTGTTGTATCATGCGACTATTTTTTCGAGTTCTCAGGCATCTATCAATTTTCATAAAACTTTGTCAAAGTCTTTCAATCCTGCTATTTCGATCATGAGATCCTTTGTCTCAAGGTCTGCAAATATCTTTGTACGCAAAGCTTCCAGCTCACTATCTGAAAGTCATTTTTTAAGCTCATAGTAAGCTATTCCCTCATCTACATACTTGTTACGAATTTTTGTCTCCTCAGTCTCTGAAACAATACCTAAAAGTCTAGCGTTTGCGAGACTCATAGTTGGGATAAATATACTTACAAGTTCTTTTTTTTCAGACTCTGTAAATATTCATAGATCAAACAGTTCTTCGAGATCTCCTGTATCGAGATGACCTTTTTTTTGATAGATGAGAGAGAGTGTATAGTCAAATCTCTCTCTCTCATCTGGACTCAGTTTCTTGAGTCTTCATTTGAGATTGAAGTCATTAATAAATCTTGTAAGATTCTTTTTTTCTGGGATTTTTTTCCCATAGACTTCCACAAGTAGATCCCTTCTCTCCTCTTCCCCCATATCTAAGAGTTCAGCAAGGCCATTTTCATCAAGTTTTTTAATAATCGGCTCGAGATCTTTGTCGTATTTACTTGAACTGATATTGTACTCCCTGAGAAAAATATTTTTCAAAGCCGTTCTTTTTGTCCTGAGTGAGGTGATGACTCCTGTAACTTCTGGGATAACATCCATATACGTGAGCCCTTCTATATCAGACTCCGTTAAGACATCTCCATATTTTGATACTGTTTTTATATAAAATAAAAGGTCTTTTTTCATACTCTCAGGAATATCTCTTGATTCATCTATTTCATTTAGAAATGCGATACTTTCTGGAGTTTTGAGTTTCTTTTTGAGGTATTCTTGTATGAGTTGAGCTTTCGCTTGAGCTGGAGTCATCTTCTTTGTGTTTTCTTCCAGTATATTATTGACATTATTCTCACTATTTCCTGTCATAGTAATTGTATGATAAAATATTTTATATATTATACTTATATTTTGTCAAATTGCAAAATATTTTTCCCTTGATTTATAGCTTGTTTTTCCTATAATCGTGCAATGTTTTATATCTAAAGAATTAAAAAAAATGCTCAGAACTCATACATGTGACGAACTCACTGATAAAAATATAGGAGAAGAAGTAACGCTATGTTGATGGGTATCAAACAGAAGGGATCATGGATGAATTATTTTTATAGACCTCAGAGATCGCTATGGACTCTCACAAGTAGTCTTTGATCCAGAAGATGACACAGCTTCATGGGAACTGGCTGATAGTTTTAGAAGTGAATATGTCATAAAAGTCACAGGAAAAGTACGCCCAAGACCAGAAGGGCAAGCAAACCCAAATATGAAAACTGGAGCTATAGAGATCATCACTTCCGCAGTTGAACTCCTCAGTAGTTCAAAGACTCCTCCTTTTGAGCTCGATGATCATGGCGAACTTGCTGGTGAAGATATTCGTTACAAACACAGATATATAGATCTCAGAAGACCTTCAGCTCTCGATAATGTTGTTTTTAGATCAAAGTTTCTTAAATACACAAGAGACTGGTTTGCAAATAGAGACTTTCTTGACGTGCAAACTCCTATTTTCACAGCATCTAGTCCAGAGTGAGCTCGTGATTTTGTCATCCCCTCGAGACTCAATCCTGGGAAATTTTACGCACTTCCTCAAGCACCTCAGCAATACAAACAACTCCTTATGGTATGAGGAATAGATAAATATTTTCAGATTGCTCCCTGTTTTCGTGACGAAGACCCGAGAGCAGATAGACATTCATGTGAATTTTACCAAATAGACTGTGAGATGAGTTTTGTAGAACAAGAAGACGTTTTTGCAGTCGTTGAAAACTATCTCACCGATGTTGTATGAGAACTTTCAGATAAGCAAATACTAGAAAGTCGAAATTTTGTAAAACTCACTTATAATGAGTCTATGGAGAGATATGGGACAGATAAACCTGATCTAAGGTATGATTTACATCTTATAGATGTGATCGATATATTCGCAAGATCAACAAATGAGATTTTTGCAAGTATCGCATCAGATCCTGAAACAAACAGGATCAAGGCAATAAAAGTAGTAGGCTGAGATGAAAAGTTTTCTAAAACGCAGATGAAATGATTTGAAGACTATGTGAGAAAATTCTGAGCAAAATGACTCTGATACTTTCAGATGAAAGAAGATGGACTCAAAGGACCACTCAATAAATTTTTTAGTGAAGAAGATCTCAATGAAATCGTAGAAAGAACGCATCTTCAGATCTGAGATGTAGTATTTTTCTGAGCAGGAGAAAAAGAACTCGTGTGTAACTATATGGGGAAATTCAGAGTATATCTCGCAGAAAAACTTGGGCTTCAAGATACAAGCCTTCTCTCATTTGCGTGGATCACTGACTTCCCAATGTTTGAGATCAATGAGATCACTGGAAAGGTAGATTTCGGACACAACCCTTTTTCAATGCCAAAAGGATGAATTGCAGCCTTTCAAGAAGAAGATCTTCTCAAAGTACAATCAGTACAATATGATCTTGCCTGTAATGGATATGAGATACTCTCAGGATCTATCCGTAATCATGATCTTGCTGCACTTGTAGCTGCCTTTGAAAAAGTTGGGAGAACTGAGCAAGAAGTAAAGGACAAGTTTTGAGCGATGTATGAGGCATTTCAGTTTGGAGTTCCTCCGCATGGATGATTTGCCATCTGAATGGACAGATTTATGATGATCCTCAAGGATGAAGAAAATATCAGAGAAATCTACGCATTTCCAAAATCATGAAAAGCACAAGATGCTATGATGAATGCTCCAACTGAGATTGAAGATGAGCAACTTGCAGAACTCAGTATAAAAGTTGAACTCGAAGAGGAGTAATAAATTGTAAATATCAAAAAAAAGAGCTAAAGCTCTTTTTTTTAGCAGTGTTTATAATCATGTCTTAAGTTCATAATTTCACTCAATGAAGATATGAGGTCTTTACCATTTCCTACATAATATTCTCATAAAGCTTCTAACTCAAAACCAATTGTTCACCATTCAAATGTATCATCCAGTGCATATATTGGCATTTTAATTATTTTATCGTATAAAGAATACATAAGCATGTATGCTTCATGCAATCATTCGTTAGTAACCTCCTTTCATTCGAGAGTATTTTTTAATTTTATATGCAATCACATAAGAATATTGTAATCCCCTAAAAAAGTTTCTTTTTTATATTTTTCTATTTCTTCATCTGACCAATCAGCTCACAGCACTTGAGATGCTTGGTGTTTTTTTTGAGCATTTTTCAAACACTCTTCATACTCCTCTCTTGCTTGCATTATCTTCATCTTCCCTTCAATATTTTTGGCAATTTCTTCTATTCTTTCTTTATGTTCTGGCTTTCAAAAAGACGCCATAATTATTACATTTCCTATATCTCTTAAAAGATATTCCCATGTTCATGATTCACATATGTATGGAGGTAATTTCATCAACATAGATCCATCCGTAAGAAGTGTGTCATATAATTCATTAATATCACTATTATCTCTTCGTATATTTCTAATTCATGAGTCAAAAGTAAGCCAATTCATATAATCACTACGCCTTGTAGATGAACCACTGTAGCTTCGTATTTTCTCTTCTTTCCAAGCTTCTCCTGTATCTACAAATACCTCTCCTTGCTCAATTTTTCCTAAACTCATATTTCTATTATTAGCTATTAACTATATCCAAGATATGTAAATAGCTTGTAAAATCAAATATTATTGTGAAAGTCATAATATATGAAACTTTTAAAAAACTGATAAATCATAACTTAGAATTTGAAAAAATATATTCTTAGCTACAATAAATATCAGATAATATATAAGTTCGTTATATGATACAAAAAGACTGAAAAACATATTATACAATTGAAGAAGCTCGTGAAAGATCAAATAAAAGATTAAAAGAAAGCGCAAAAAAGTTCGCCCAAAAAGTTGTAAATATGCAAAAAGACACACATAACACGCAAAAAAGTCATGTATAAGATCATCTTTGAGTCAGAAGTTGATGAAGACGATACTACGCGTTATATCAATGATATAGAATTTTTTAGAAAATAGAAAAACATGCTATAATACTTACATGCTTGAAAAAGAAATAAAAATCCTTGATATACATATCAAAAAAGTAGTAGAAAAGCTCGAATCATTCTGAGCAGAAAAAACCTTTGAAGGGTTTATTCATGACATCTATTATGATTTCCCTGATAATCCTAATCTAAAAATGGAAAATAATGATAGGCTTTTTCGTGTGAGAAAAAAATGAGAAGAGCATATCTACACAATCAAGAGAAAGAGAAAAGAACTCAGAAAGACAGAAAAAGTAAATGCAAAAGATGAACACGAAACAGAGATAACTGATGTTGAGAGTTTCTCGAGAGTTCTAGAAAAATATGGTATGACCAAAACTCGAGAGAAGAAAAAACACAGAATATCCTACAGACTTCATGGAATAGAGTTTGATATAGATGAATACGAAAATATCCCTCCTCTCCTCGAAATAGAAGCAAATCGTCGAGAGGAAATTGACATACTCATCAAAAAACTCGGACTTACAAAAAATGAGCAGATGATCGGATGATCGCGCTCACTTTTTGCACACTACGGTGTTGAGTATCTCAACTTTGACTAAGTCCACTAAACATAAAATCCCCAATTGGGGATTCTTGATTAGAAATTAAGTTCTTCATCAACAGTTCATCTCACTGCATCTAGAATTCGTTCTGTAACACAATTTGTTGCTTCTTTTCTACCAGAAACTAAAGGCTCTTGAGAACTTGGTATTTCATCTACACTCGTATATGTACTTCATTCAAGTAGCATTTGAGCTGCCACTCTTTCATCGTGTTCAAATCATTCTATTGCTTCCATTTCATCATCTCCAATTTTGTCTTGTTCAGTTTGTATTAACAATTCATTATCAGGATGATAAGAGTGAGAAGAAGATCTATTATTCATAATTGTATATATACTATTTAATAACTACAGATATTTTAGTGGTTGTAAAGTTATTGTCAAGTTTTGATTCGAGATTTTTCATTGCTGGTTTTCTACTACGAGCATTGATAAACTCAGTGCGGATTTCCTTGATCTTCTTGATCGTGTTTTCAAATGTAGTCCATTTTTCTGCAAGTCATGAATACACGACTCAGAGAGAATATTTACTACATCATCTCGCTCTTTTGAATCATTTTTCTTTCATAAGCTCGACACTTCTGCACGTCTTGCTCATAGATTTGCTTTCAAGTATCACAAGATTTTTAAGTTGTTTTTCTCGAGATCACTTATTTCTGATGTCTTGTACACGTATGTTGAAATCGATCGTAAGTCTCTCCTCTCCATCAGTTGCAACAAGAGTGAGTCTATTGTATCTTGTCCTGATTGATGGAGAGATATCTGGAGTTTTTTCTTCGTAGTTATTTTGATACACTCCATCAAAAAATCTCTTTTTTCACTTTGTCATAGTTCCATGTTCGAGAAATGGGAACTGATATCTATATTTTTTTGTAACTCCATTTTCCTTTTGTTTGTATTCAAAAAATGCGAGTTTTGAATCTTGATAGAGTCTCGTTCTTACTTTTGTTCTACTTGGGACTTTGTTTTCATGCTGCTTATAAAACAAATAGTCTTGCGTATCCATATACACATTGTCGTATCAAAAAACTCTTTTTCCATCTATCTCGAGGACCTGATACACTTCAGGAAGATCAGAGAGAACTTCTATGAGTTGTCTTTCTGTTAAGAGAAATTTCCTATCTTTTCTTTTGAGATAACTCGCGCTCGCATTTAGACCTGTTAGGTCTATACTTGGGAGGCTAAAAAGTTTGTTTTTCAATACTTGCTTCATCTTTTATTTTTGTTTTTATATTTGTAATAATTTTAGCATAAAAAATATGAGCTTGCAAATATCAGACTTGTTTTTTTGCTACTTTTCCATAGAGTAAAAAAAGCTCCTAAAAATATAAAAAATGAACTCTAAAATACAGCAATCAGCAAGTATTCTTGTCATACTTATTTGACTATGATACATACTCTACATAGGAAAATCTCTCTTTGTCTCACTTCTCTTTACTGTGTTTATATATATTTTAATTCGCTCTGCCTATTCGTTTTTTTATCTTAAGTTCAAAAGCAAGTTTGCCAGTATAGCTGCTTGTATAGTATCAATTGTCTTATTTTTTAGTATAATATATCTTATAGTCTCAACACAAATCGATGCTTTTTGACAAGACATTGAACGCTACAAAGAAGTATTTTTGTGACTCAGTGAGTATCTCCAAAAACAACTCTGAATTTCCTTAGATATAAGAAGTTTTGCGTCAAGGATAGATTTCCAATCAATGTTTCAATCATTTTCAAGTCTTGCTTCTGGTTTCCTTGGGCAAGTATGAACCATTGCGTTTCTCCTTGTATTTTTGTTTATAGAAAAAAACCATTTTATTTCTAAGATAAAAAAGATACTTACACAGCAAGAATACAAAAAGTTTGAGACAATAAGCTCTAAAATACACGATGACCTTACACTCTATTTTGGTGTAAAGTTCTCGATGGCCAGCCTCAATGCAACAGTGAGTTTTATTATGATGAGTTTATTTGGTTTAGAATACGCACTCTTCTTTGCATTTCTGATATTTCTTTTTGATTTTATCCCAAATATCTGAGCTATTATCGCTATGAGTATTCCCTTTCTCTTTTCTTTTAGTGTTTTTGACTCAAGTCTCACTCCTTTTCTCCTCCTCTGAGCTCTCCTCATCCCCCAAACATTTACCTGAAATTTTCTTGAACCAAGACTGATTGGAACACGCCTAAACCTGAGTGGATTTTTTATACTTATTTCACTTATTATTTTTGGAAGTCTCTGGTGAATTGTCTGAGCATTTCTCGCTGTTCCACTCGTAACGAGTATAAATATAATACTCTCTCAATTTAAAAAAACTCACAAAATTGCAATTATGCTTTCTGAAAAATGAGACATCTAATAGTATCCTTCTAAAGAGCTTGAAAAAAAAACTTTTTTTTGTATGATGCATCGCGATTTAGAAGTATTACCTAAAAGAAAAAATGGACTACTATAGCATACTTGGTCTTCAGAGATGAGCTTCAAAAGAAGAAATAAAAAAAGCATATAGGAAACTTGCGATGCAATATCACCCTGATAGGACATCAGGCGATAAAGCGGCTGAAGCAAAATTTAAAGAAGTAAACGAGGCCTATTGAGTGCTCTGAGATGATCAAAAAAGACAGCAATACGACACTTTTTGAAAGGCTTGATCAGGAGCATGAGGTTTTCAAGCCTGAGGATTTGATGTAGATATATCAGATATCTTTGAATCATTTTTTTGAGGACAATGATGAGCCAGAACGAGACAAAGAAGAAATCCTTGAGAGCAAAAATGAGAAGACATAGAAACCTATGTCAACATAGATCTTGCGACTTCTATAAAATGAGGAAAAAAGACCATTTCTTATAATAAAATGGTTTCTTGTACAGCCTGTAAAGGAGAATGAGGAACAGGAAAAACAGCTTGTAATAGCTGTAATGGGACTTGATATGTCACCTACACTAAACAAACAATGCTCTGAACAATACAACAAACATGAGTATGTCAGGATTGTTGAGGGACATGAGAGAGTTTTACGCATGTCTGTGAAGTGTGTAATGGGCAAAAAAGAGTTTCAACAAAAGTAGACTACGAACTTGAGATACCTGCATGAATCGATGACTCAATGGTTATAAAAATAGCAGAAGAGTGAAACGAATGAATCGGCACAAAAGCAAAATGAGATCTCTATGTGAAGTTTCGTGTTGAACAAGAAGAAAAATGACTCAAAAGAGACGGGAACAATCTTCACTATGACCTCGAGATAAATATCGTCGAAGCCATTCTTGGGACTTCAAAAGATGTACAGATACCGATTATAGGAAAGAGAACGATCCAGATAGATTCTGGAACCCAAATGTGAACGAGTATCACTATTCCCTGAGATGGTATAAAAGATGTCCAGTACGACTCTAAATGAGATTTATACATACATCTCAATATAAAGATCCCGAAGAAACTTTGAAAAAAAGAAAGAGAGCTTTACGAAGAAATAGCAAAGGAAAAAAAGATAAATGTCTGCGATAAAAAGTGAATCTTTGAAAAGATTTTTGGCTAAAACCTGCTAATTCTCAAGCTTCTTATAATTTACCTCACCCCAACCCTCTCCTCAGAGGAGAGGGAGTAATATGAAATATGAAGTATATAAAAATCATACTTTTACTGCTCCTAATATGGGTGTTTTCATGATGTCAAAATGAGTATATCACGCACTATAAAAAATCTGTTGATTACTGAAATCAGAAGACAACAACACTCTCACAACTCTCAAATTTCAAACTTGAAGATATTCAAGAGTTTCAAGATATAAAGCTCTATTATACTCCTCAATCATGATCATTTAATCTGATCAATATCATCACAGATAAAATCAATTCTGCTGAAAAAAGAGTCTATCTTTCAAGCTATATTTTTACAGAGAAGCGTATATTTGAGGCTCTCAAAAAAGCACAAAAAAGAGGTATAGATGTGCGTGTCATCATGGAAAAAAATGTATATAAAGCACCTTTTCTCAATAACACTCGATATAATGACCTAGAATCGTGATGAGTAAATGTTGTCTGGTCAAATCCTGATAACTACTCACTAAATCACACAAAGTTGCTGATCATCGATGATAGAGCTGTCATATCTACTGGGAATTATTCTTATTCGAGTTTTGCCTACAACAGAGACTTTTTTATCGAGATTTGAGACTCTGACTTTGTAGAAATGCTCACAGAAATATACCTCGCGGATTTTTCATGAGAAAAATATACTGACTATGACCACAGACTCATCATGTCTCCCCTCCTCACACGTCACAAGTTCTCAACCCTCGTAGAAAATGCTGAGGAATCTATCAAAATCTACTCCCAAACTTTTTCAGATGATACACTCGAACAAGAACTTTCAAACGCTGTACAGCGCTGAATCAGTGTCGAAATAATATTTCCAGAACTCAAAGACATAGCTTCCAACAAAGAAAGCCAAGATATATTTAAAACTGCCTGAGTTACAGTGAATACTATGAAAAAACCTAAACTTCATGCAAAAGCTATGCTCATAGATGATAGCTATCTCTATATTTGAAGTATCAATTTCTCCTACTACTCGATCGAAAAAAATAGAGAAATATGAGTGCTCATTACAAACCCAGAAATCATTGAGAAGTTTCTATGAATATGGGATAAAGACAAAAAATAAAGAGCTAAATGAGCCCTTTATTGTTAATGTTCATCACAAATTTCACAGCATCGTTCTTGAATTTTCTTAATTGCAGATTGAAAGTTCTGGGTATCTTGGCGTTTTTTTGCGACGAGGAATGGCTGTAAATCCTCTAAGCTAATTGCATATCTAGATATCATTTTTTGTTGTGAATCATCTATGTCATAGTCTATTTGAGATAGATTCACTCACTTCTCTATTACTCATGCTTGTACACAACTCCATACGATACATTCTTTTACTCAAGGAAACGCATGATCTACTTTTTCATTAGGTCTGGCTATATGCACTTTTAAAAGTTCCGTAGCATAATGAGATATAAAGATTTTGAAGCTTTCAAAAGTGAGTTCAGAAAAATAATCTAAATCTTTTTCTGTATTATTTTGTGCTTCAATTATCTTATAAACCTTCTTATAAAAAGCAGTATCTCAGATATTTTCTTCAAAATCTTGAAAAGAATAATCTAAATATTGTCAATGTTCGATTCATCCAGTAATTAAATGTTCTTTTAATTCCATAAATAAAAAATTTACTATTAATTTAATTGATAATAAATTTTTTATTTACAATGTCAATAATTCTCGCTAGAATCTAGATTCTAAGGAATATATTTTGTTATAATATTACTTAGTATCGATCACTATTCTATATGTACTATCTATAACTCTTTTCACTTGACTCTCAGAAGTTTTTTTTGAGAGTTCAATTGGTGAAAGTTCTATAATATATGTGAGCGTTAAGAGTCATGCAACCCTATGTTTTGTTTGATCTGCCCGTATAGCAAAAATAAAAGCTTCATCATTAGAACAGAGAAGGGGATGTTTCTGTTACTCAGAACTCCTCAGTTTTTCTATAGCTAAAAACTTTTCTTGTAATGATATTTCCTGCATCAGAGGTAATTATAACTTCACTATTTTAGTTTCTTCTCATCTTATTTGTAACTCATATCATCCTTGATCGAGGGTTTTTGGTGATATGATAATTTTGTTTGGTATTCCCCAGAGCTCAGCATCTCAGATCTTTTGTCAAAATCCGTCTTTTCTTCCCATCCTATCATCAAGAATTACAGATTGTCAGTTTGATTCTAGCTCTTGTCCTATCTGTATCGATTTTTCTAGATTTTGTTCTCAAATCACAATAACTACATAATCATATGGGGCTATTCAATCAGGCCAGTTGATCCCTTTTTCTGTCATGAAATACTCTGCCATCACTCCCATAAGTCTCGATACTCATATACCATAACATCACATCTCTACCTGGTCTTGCATTGTATTATCTGCATCAAGATAACTCACTCAAAAAGGTTTAGTATACTTTGTTCAGAGATGAAAGATATTTCCAACCTCTGAAGCTTTTCTAAACTGGAGCTTTTCTCCTGCTATATTGAGAGAAGTAAATCACTCTTTTGGTTCAGCAAAATTGTGATATTCCTCTATATCAAGATCTCTAATATTTAGATTTTTTGTTGATTTTGCAAGAGCATTGGCTCCTCAGAAGAAATTTTTCACAGTTTTAAGCGAATCATCTCCATAGAATACAACATCAAGTCCTGCATCTTTTATTGGTGATATAAAACCTCTCACAGTTCAGATACTTGCGAGGTCATCTTCAGTAGCGAGACTGAGACTTTGATTTCCGTACTTTGATTGGACAAATTGTCTCAACTTTACCTCACTAATATCTAGGTCCCCCCTAAGAGATACTCAGATATATTTTATTTTATCCATATTATCCCTCTCCTTTCAGGAGAGGTTAGGTGAGGTGAGCCTATAGATCACTGTTTTGAGCATTTGCCAATCTGGTGCCTCAAAATACGCTGTCATTTTTTTCATATTTACGATATCTTCTACCGTATCCATGTATTCGAGATCCTTTTCGGCTTCGTCTATGTTTTTGTCATCTGCTATCCCTGACGCTAGTTCGAGGTTATAACAGTACCCTCAACTATCTGTCACTATAATATCTTCCCCTATATCTAAAAAGGTTTGAAACTCATGAGAATTTTGATCACTAATCGCTCCACCATCAGCGTCAGCGATAACCGTATCAGCTCAGAGTCAGAGTCTCTCATATATTTTCAGATAAACTTTTTTTACATCCTCATAAAATTCTTGGAAATTCTCCATATCAGCATGGAAACTATAAGCATCTTTCATGAGAAATTCTCTTCCCCTGAGTAGTCATGATTTTGCTCTTTTTTCATTACGAAACTTTTTCTGTATATGATACACACAGGTCGGAAGATCTTTGTATGAATTAATAAACTCATTCATAATCGGAGTAACATTTTCTTCGTTTGTAGGAGCGATTCTGTACTCACTCCCTCCATGTCCTGGAACTTTAAAATAATCTTCTATGTCCCATCTGCCTGTTTTTTCCCAAAACTCTTTTGGCGTGAGAATGGTCATTTTCATTTCATGATATCATGCGAGATCCATTTCTTCACGTATCACTTCTGATATTTTCTGAATAACTCTATGCCCCATAGGGAGAAACTCGTATGCTCCTGACATCGCTTGTCTGATATATCCTCCCTGCAATAAAAGGCTTGTTGACCTATTATCACTCACTTTTGGAAGAGTCTTCAAGGTTTTAAATGGAAATTTTGAAAGTTGTAACATATACTCAATTTTTAAATATAAAAAAAACTCTAGTAAATAGAGTATTTTCAAAATCAAAATAATACTCTACACACATGAATGAACGGGAGCAAGGATCATATGACTTTGATTAGTTATATACTAATCAAAAGATATCCACAAGCATCACTTTGTCAAAAAAATCTTCTTCAGAAACTGAAGAAGATTTTTTTATTTTGTATCATCATCTCATCATTTGAGCCAGTCGGGTATTTCCATACCATCCTCCCAGAGAGCTCATTCTCATAGTGCATCTTTTTTCTCAGAAGCTTCAGCATCAGCTTTGAGTTTAGAAGAACTTTGAGCTTTCTTTGTGGTATCTTTCGAAGCAGGAAGTACTTCTTCTCCCTTTTCTTCTGAGGTTTTAGATTTTTTACTTGGTCATTTTTGAGGAGTTTTTGAGTCTTTTTTTACTGAAATCTCTCATATCTCTGGTGTTTCTTGTTTTTTAGGGCTTTCATATTTTGAGTCCTTGTCTGCACCTTTAATATCTTTTGTAGTATTTTCAAAGTTCTTTTTTTCTCATCTAGAAGATTCTGATCCTTTATCTTTTTGAGAAGCTTTAGTATTCTCAAGAAGTGTTTCTTGTAAAGATTTCGATCATCATTGATCTTGTGGTGTTTGTTGCTTTTGCTCTGGTTTTTTGGCTTTTGAATCTTTTTTCTTCTCAATTTTCTCTTTTGTTGTATCTTTTTTCGTATCAAGACTTCACTTGAGCCAGTCAGGAATACCATCATCAAGTTTTGTAAGATCTTCAAGTTCTTCATCTTTTACAAATTTCTGAGATCAATTTCCTTTTTTATCCTTTTGGTTTTGATCTGAACTCTCAGATTTTTTAGGATTTTTCTTGAGAGTATCTTTCTTGTTTTCTCAAGATTTTACATCTTGATCTTTGCTCTCAGAATTTACTCAATTCTTATTTTCAGATTTCGTTTCTACGCCTTCAAGATTATTTTCTGAAAGATTTTCTGACTTAGGATCATTGTCTTTTTTAGAAGTTTTAGAACTCTTTTGACTATCTGTATCCTTTTTTTCAATCTTTCTTTCTTGTGTTTCTGCGATCTTGTTTGGAGTATCATTTTTCTTAAACTGAGCTCATTTGAGCCAGTCAGGGATGTTCGCTTCTTCTTCTGACAATTTTGAAGAAGTTTGAGAATCTGTATTAGTGCCTTTATCCTCTTGTTTTTTTTCTGTTTGAGAAGTTGTCTCTGCTTTCTTCTCAGGAGTTTTTTGAGCTACAATTTCTTCTTTTTGCTTTGGAGATGAGAGATCAGCTCATTTGAGCCAGTCAGGAATAGATTCTTTATTTTCAGCTTGAGGCTTTGTATCTCCTACTGAACTTGGAGCTTGATCTTTTCCTCTGAGTTCTACGGTTTTTTCTCTCTTTGTTTTAGAGGTTCAGACTGACTCTGTAGGAGATTTTTGCTCTGCTGTTTCAGTTGATTTTTTTGGTGTCCCAAGCCAGCTTGGGATTACTTCTGGATTCTGAGAAGAAGTATCAGGCATCATCTTTGACTCTTTTTTCGTTCATGAGTTAGTATTTACTCAATTGAGAGGATCATCAATATCTTCTATAGCTGTATCTTTTTGTTTTACTCATGCTTCCTGAACCTCTTGTTGTTTCTCATTTTTTGTTTCAGAGAAACTGATATTTGCGAGTGCGTCATCTGAGTTTTTCTCGTTGAGTGGATCAGTGATAACTCCATCTTCTCCTTGTGTATTTTTCGATGAACCACTTGTTTTTTCTATGATGAAATCCTGAAACTCTACATTTTCATCTTTATTTCTGAGTTTGTAAAATATAAAGAACAGTATCAAACCGAGAAGTATAAGCCCAAGAATTCATGCTGTAATATAGAGAATCCATTTTAAAATAGAGAGTCATTTCTTTGTAGGGTCAGCCTGTGGTTCTTCTATCTCAGCTAATTCTTCTTCTGGTACATTTGAGATTCCCCCATAGACAAATGGTTTTAAGACTTCTTTAAATCTCAGTTTAGAGTCAGCACTCATGACATCTTTTGACTGTTGGCCAATTGTCTCAAGTACTTCTGATCAGAGTTTTTTATTTTCTTCGAGGTTGGTAGAGTTTTTTATATTTTCAAGTTTTACAATAAGCGCTTCATAACAACTTTCTGACTCACCTTTATCTTCACAACTGATATTTTGTGGTATCAGATTACTCAAGGCATTGAACTGTACTTCTTTTTCTCAACTGTCAGTAGAATCATCTACGAGAAAAGATTCGAGAAGTTCATTTACCTCTGTTGGATCATATTCTGGTATCTGGCTCAAAAACATCTGCATCTCTACCATGGTATCCGTTTTTGAACGAGAATCATACCATCACTCCTGAAGTTTCTGTACATATTTCATAGCTTGTAAACGAGTTCAAGCAGGGAGATCAGTTAAAAGACTTTTGAGCTCTTCGATCTTTTTTTTCTCTTTTTCAGAAACTCCTTCAAACACTATATCATCGAGATTGATTGTTTCTTCTACTATATATGCTTTGTCGATACTAAAATCATAAGAGTTTATGAGCTCTTCATTTTCATCAAGTGTAAATACTCTTACTGTTTGTTTTTTGTTTCCGTTTACTGGAATATTGAGCGGGGTCCCGTTTCTATAACTTGAAGTGTTGATATTGTCTCTATCATCGTCTTTTCCTCAGTTGAGATCACTATCAGTTTCTATATCGTAGTCAACCACATAGTAGGCTACTTCTCCTTGATCTCTCCCATTTGCTTCTCATAAATAGAGGGTGATTTTCTCATCTTCTTCAGTGAGCTTCATCACGTCATCCTCGATAATCGGAGAACTAAAGAGACTGAGCCCAGTTTTTCTCGCTTTGAGAATATTTCTCATGTTTGCAACCACTTCTTTTTCGACTGTTTCAGTTTTTGTCCCTTCACGGATAGTCAGTTTTACGGTATGAACCCTTTTTTCACCGGTATAGCTATGTACTACATCTCAAGCTATATTAGACTTTGTTCCATCTCAAAAATCCCAAGTCGCAGAGTCGATCTTCCCCTGAGATGTATCGAGAAATACAAACTTATTTCCTACAGAAATATAGTCAAAGTCAGCCATGAGCTTATTGCTCACATCAACTGTGAGATTTCTTACGTTACTCAGTCCTCTGTATTTGACCTTGAGTTTTGGGTAAAATGTCCCTGATTTTTTGTATTTGTACGTAACAGTAGGGCTGGTTCATTTTTTCTCAAAGAAACCATCTCCATCAAAATCCCAATAGTACTCAACAGAGTTTGATAGATCTTTTCCTATGATATTTTTTACCTTCGCTGTAAATACGATTTCTTCGTTTATCGAAAGTGAATTATCATTTACCTTGAGTTCTATTATAGGAGTA
This sequence comes from Candidatus Altimarinota bacterium, assembly GCA_020631485.1. Lineage (GTDB taxonomy): Bacteria > Patescibacteriota > Gracilibacteria > BD1-5 > UBA6164 > JAHDHC01. The sequence goes on along the minus strand of JAHDHC010000005.1, from coordinate 35,024 downwards.
TCACTCTGATCACTTGAAACAGTTCTAAAGAATTTTCATATATCTTCACTTCCAAACGTTTCCTCGTTGTTATCCTTGAGAACCACTCAAAAAAAGTATGTTCCTGTGATTTTTGGAAGCACAAAAGATGTTTCTGGTACAGGCGTAGTTTTAAATCACTGAGCTTCTGTATCATAGTCAGTGTAATAGTACCACAAATACGACTGTATAACTCCATCAGGATCTTTAGCTCCTATCGCTCGTATGTTAAATATAATTGGATCATTTTCATCATTTGACGAATCGATCGTAAGTGTTGAGAGTTGTGGGAGGATATTTCTCACTTCTATGAGCTTCTCTGTCGAGTGCGTTGATTTGTTTTGATCACTCACTACCGTAAGTTTTACTGGAAAACAGCCAAGCTCGTCAAACTTATAGCTAGGATTTGCATTTGTTTCATAATCATTGAGTCATATTTTCCAAGAATATGTAAGTCACTGATTTGAGCCATCGAGATTTATAGACTTTTTTCCATCAAAATTGATATTGTCTATTTTATTTGCGATAAATGCTCATCTTCCTGCACAGGCACTAGGATCATACTCGAGGTTTTCCGCAGAATTTTTCTTCATACTAAAGACACTCAAAGGCGTGTTACTCTTTCATACAAATACATTCTTTTTTACAGAGTTTCTGTTGTTTGCTTCGTCAGTTACTGTGAGTGTTACGACAAACGAACCAGATTTTTCATAAGTGTGTGAGATACTTTTATTGCTTCCATAGTCCTTTATCCCATCTCAGAAATCCCACTCATAAAATCTTGCATTTTGTGATGATGCTTGGAAACGAATCGTTCCATTTCTCTGAATTGCAGTTGGGTTCGAGCTAAAATCTACATCAAGCAGAGACTTGATCTCGATGGTCCCACTTTCGACATCTCACATTTCATCTGGGTCTGTAACTTCTAGTCCTATACTATGTTGTCCTATAGAATCAAAATAATAATATCCAACACTTCCGTTACTATTTGCATCAATAAGCTCTACTCTTTCTCCATCAATAGTCCATTCGTATCTCATCTTTCCTTCATCGGAGATATCAGGATCAAAACTTCTTGAACCATCGAGCAAGACATAGTTTGGTCTATTTGGATATGGTATCCTTGTGATGAAACTTGCCTGTGGTGGACGAGAATTTATGTAGATAATCTTTGTATCAGTATCTTGATCACCGTTTGGAAGGGTGATTCTGAGCTGTACATTATAACGTCATTTTTTTGTAAATATATAGTTAAAAATATTTGAGTTTTTTGTATGAATTACTTCATCATTATTGATATCTATAATTTCCCATGAGTAGTTTATCGCATCTTCATCGATCTTACGGTTTTTTGATGAAAATGTAAATTTGTCTCCGATATATCATTCTGATCTACTTGATTGTATATTTGCAGCAGGATGATTGATAAGGACACTAAAATCTCGTGTTATTGTTTTTCCGGTGTTTGTCGTGAGTGTAAGTTTTACTTTGTATTCTCCATCTGTGGTATATGGGACTTTCTCCACTCTTGGGGATCAACTATTTTTTCTTACAACACCATTTCAAAAATCCCAGTTTGTTTCTGTAAACTTCATTCACGAATTTGGAGTTGAAGATGTCGCATCAAACAACAATCAGTACTTTGCAACTTCTGAGTCAAACTTTAACTCATCTGCGTTATTGAGTCTTTGTGAATTTACCTTGATTATGAGAGATGCTACTTTTTCTTTTACTCTGATTTCTGCCTTTCCATAATACGGGAGCACATCTGAGTTTCCTTTTACATTTTTATGGTTTGATTTAACTCACAGAAAAATCGAATAATTCCCTTCTTCATTGAAAGTGTAGTTGAGATATTTTTTGGTTCATAGGACTTTTCTTCCAGATCCAGTATCACTCCACCAAACATAGTTATAGCTTGGAATATCTACTCATGTAGGATCTACAATATTAGCTCTGAGAGTAGCATTAAGTGGAGCATTTCCTTCATTTGGGCTTACCTCAATGCTTCCGTTCATTCTTTGGATAGAGACATCCTCTACATAGTTTTGCATCGAAGCTATGAGGATGTTGTATGTTGAATCACTTCATGGAGTCTGAAGTGCATTACGAATGTCTGTTTGCAGTTGTGTGTAGAGGTTTTTGTTTTCAAGGTTATCTGGAAGGTAATCATAACTCTTTTGAACAAGTGTAGATAAGTCTTGGAGTATTGATGTATCCATATTTCTATTTACTTGAAAGCTATCACGAAGCTCAAAGTACTTTTCTGTGATCCTATATCTGTATTCGTTATATGTCCCACGATCAATATCTCTAAACTCGAGATATTCAAGAGTTCTATTTGCAGAATTTACACTCACAGCATGAGCAGTATTCACACTAAAAATACTGAAACACATCAGTCATATAACTAGGAATGTAGTTTTCCTAAAAAACGTATTCATAAAAATATTTTTGTTTTTATTTTTTTATTCCTTTATATTTTAGCATATATTTTCAGCACATGCAAAAATGTGCCAATATAAAAAAACACTTTTATTTTTTCTAAAAGTGTTTTTTTGGACTATAGCTATTTCTTAAAATGGTCACCATTTGGCATTGAGATATGATTCAATTTTTTGCCTTTCATCATCTGAAATAACCGTATCAAAGATAAGTATTTCTGCCAATTCAACTTTTGATTTTTGTTGAGCTACTAATCATCATCCATTTGGTCATCCTCATCATATCCGTAGATGACCGAAAGTTAGTCATCATGCTGTTTCAGAAGACAAAGATAGTTTTTCTCAATTATTATAGAAATTAGTTGCCCTTACAGAATCACGAGTTACTGAAAACATTTCTGTATTTGTTCAAGATGGATCAGAAGAGTTTTGAATCCAAGCTCCATTGAGGAATAAATCATTTTTATTATTTGCATAAAATCATATTATAGAATTATAATCACCTGTTAATGCTCTCCCATTTTGTGATCATTCCATTTTTCATACATAGATTATTGTAAATGGTGCATCAAAAGTAGTGCTAGTTTTCATGGAGTCATTCCCATCAAAATAAACAGTTTTTTGTCCCGATATAGAATAATCTCCATAGCTAGGGTCACCTTCGATAGAATCAAAATGATTATTATTTCCTGATTTATCATCCCATTGACTTATGATATTTGAACTATTTTTCTGTATAGAAGTTACATCAGCAGCATCAAACCACATAAATAGTCATGGAATGGATTTTGGACTAAATCTTGGAACATAGTTCACAAGTAACTGAGATTTTGCTGCAAGCTCAGAACCACTTGCGATGATAGATTCATCACTCGAAACATGTAAAATATAATCTGTAGATGTTGCACTGAGATCTAAAAATCCGTCACTCACTACTGCTCCGATCTCTTGAATCGGAGTATTGTCTGTATCTGTCAAGATTCAGAGCTTCTTCCCGAGTACTGTTGGGATTCTTTCCAAGTAAGTATTAGCATATACTCTATTTACCAAACTCAGCTCCCCCTGCCTTTCAGGCATCCCCCTCATTGAGGGGGAACTATCATTATTTTTCTGAGTGAGAAATAAACTAGGGGTGTAACTCGTAAGATCGGATCATTCCTCAAGAAACCCCAGAAGCTGAAAATACTTCCTATCTTTTGTGAGATAATAACTGAAATAACTATTATCTTTTGGGTCTTTTCCTCCCTTCTCAAACTCTATGCTTTCAAGCACACTATTACCAGCATATCACTGGTATCATACGGTACTTCCATTTATCTGAACCTCTACATTTTCTTCTGGGATTGGAAGTGCATTTCTCGTAGAATAGAGATTCAGCGCATCTGATATCTTCGTCATCTGGGCGATCCTATTGGTATCTCTTACTCCTATAAGATAACTACTATAACTCACAAATCAGATAGTTGCGAGTATTGCGAGAATAGTAACAACCACGATAAGCTCTACAAGAGTAAACCCGCTTACTCCCCTCTCTTTTCAAGAGAGGGGTTGGGGGTGAGTTCTGAAGCTAAGGGCTGGGGATGGATTAGAAAGGTTTGTTTTTTGTGTTTTCATAAAAAAATAGCATAAATATATGGTTTATACTATTTTTTTTGATGAGAAAAGCAAAGCTTTTGTCTGGCATGTATCTTTTTTACTTCATATACAAAGAACTCTTTTTATCTCAGCTATTTATGTCGTGGGTTTGAAATTGTTCATCAGAAAATGTAAGAACAGTATCTCCTATATATAAGGCTCTTTGTATGAAACTTTTGCTGTAGTTCCAACTTCTTGAAGCTATATATTCTCATATAGGCGAATCTGCAAAACAATAGTTAGGAACATATGTTTCTCTTCTTGATGATCCACAGTATTCTCATCATCAGATGAGTTGTTTGCACTCTGGTTCTTTAGGTATATTTGTATATTTTTCACATTCTTTCTTTCTTTCAGCCTCGGCTCCTGAAGTGTCCATATGACTTATGCGTGGACCTTCTGTGATTCATGAGTCTTTATCTATATTTATAGATAATACTCCTTGGAAAAAATCTGTTCTCGAATATATATCTACACTATCATTTTTATACAAACTTGCTGGGAGCAAAAGACGATTTTGCGATTTGTTCCATATAAACATTCTTGGATTGTAGAGCGCTTCTGAATAACTTCCCTGTTCTCAGAAATTTTGCGTATATTTTTGTTTCACGATGATTCATTTATAATCTCATGAATCACACTTCTCATTTTCCTCAGGACTGAGATCAGTATCTCCACATTTTTTATCATAATTTACTTCATAGAGATCAACTTTTAATCCTCCATTACGAACTCTTCCTTGTTCTAGTTCTTCAGTTGCTTGTCCAAGACCTATTATATGAGTATCGTCATATGGATGAAGATAGGTGCTATATCCTGGCATTTTGAGTTCACCAAGCACTTCTGGTTGTGTAGCATCTGAAACGTCAATCACAAAGAACGGATCTATTTGTTGAAAGGTCACGAGATAGAGTTTATCCCCCATGAACCTAGAACTCTTAAAGTCTTCTGTTTTTCCAAGTCATGTGAGACTCCCTTTCATCTGTAAATCTTCATCGAGAATATAGAGTCATGTAGATCTTTCTGGATAGTATTCTTGGGTAATGACTCTGAAATTTCATGCATTTTCATCCATACTATACTGTGTCAGTGGACTTCATGGGATGATGGTAGAGTCCTGATACGCAAGAGTCTTTCCTTTTATATTGAGCTTATGAAGGAGAGTATTTTGACCTCTGTTATAAAATGGCATAAAACACCTTCCCCATGTTGGACATGAGAAATCATAATTCATAGACATTGAGGAACTAAGATAGAGGTTATCCATACTCATATATACTTCATTGTTTGATCAAGCGATAAGTTTCGTTGAAACTTCAGCATCAGTATTTTCTATATCTATAACTGATATGATGTTGTAACTTGGGCTGATACTGTAGTTTTTCATGGTATCCTCGTCAGGAAAGACATATTCTATATCATTACACTTTGCTACAGCTCATCCTTTGATATTGTATGGAAATGATTTACCTTTGATGCTCAAGTTTTGCTCTTCAGTATTACTTGTGAGGGTAAGTTCTATTTTTCTAGGGATAACTTTTGATGCAACTATATCTATATCTTCTTCTGATTTATAGGAGTAGTATGGAAAATTCATAGAGTTTGTACTAAGTACATACACAAGATCTCCAATTCTACGTGATTGAGAATAATATCCATCACTCATGTAGAGCTTTTCGAGTTTTGGTTTACTACTCTCTGATACGTCAAAAACCATAGTATAGGTTTTTGAGTTTCTATTTATAAAATACCCTCTTTTACTATAATCTGTACGTGATGTTCCTGTTGTTATAATAACGAGCTTATTATTTGCTACATAGAGTTGGGCACTATACATACTTTGAGGGATCTTTATCTTTTTTTGGATGGTATTATTCTCAATGATAAATACAGCTTTTTGTGTTGCGTTATAATAATAACTACGTATTCCATCTGTTTTTACGATATCTGATTCGTCTACTCATTGTACTTGTGTGTTTGTTTTGGAAAAATTAGTTCCTCCACCTCCTCATACTTCTCATGTCACTGCTGATTTTGCAGTAGTAGAAGATTCACTAAAATCGGCAGATTCTTGGAGTACTGAATCCTCAAGCATCATAGGAACTGGGAAAAATCAGCCTCTATTTACTGAACCACCTTGGTTTTTCCAGTAACCTTTAAAATAATCGTTCATGACATCTTCCATATTGTCACAACTTTGAAAACTCTTCATACGAAAGTCTACTTCAAGTTCTTTTGCTTCTTTATCAGCCAAAGCATCTTCGATCTGAGTATCATCTATGTCCAAGGCGCTCACTGACCCTATACCTAAAAAAAACATAAGTCCTATCACAAGTACTTTTTTCATATACTATCTTTTAACTATTAAAATATTCTCTATTATCTATAACTACTCTACTAAGATTCTGTGACATATTACTGACACAAATCTCTCTCTATGTAGTCTATCGAGACTCATTTTTTCACATTTATCATACATTCGTAGGTTTCTCTATTGTACTCTCATCATTTTTCCGAACAGTATGTCTTTATGATTCTTCTTTTATCTACTTCATCGATGTATTGGATCTTCCCAGCATCACAACGATAATAGTCAGTTCTCTTTGCTTGAGTTTCTTGTGAATCTGAAGTATTCGTCTCTTCGTTAGCATCATCGGCTTGATCTCATGAAGTATTTGGGGAGCTCTCTTTGTCTTCATCTACTTGATCATCTTGTTTAGTTGTATCAGTTGATGCAGAATTCGTCATTTCTGAGTCTCACCCTCATCTTTCTGAACTAAAAACAGTTCTCACTGTCGTAGAAGATTCTTGCATATCAGCATTATCCTCCGTATTTTCCGCTTGTTCTTGCTTATTCGATGAAGAAGTCGTAGAAGCCTCTTCGGTGTTTGAAACAGTCGTTGGTGCTTCTTGCTCGGGGCTAGGAGCTGATTCGTCATCTTCAACAGTCATAGTTGAGACATTTTGACTTTCTTGTGTATTTTGTTCACTACTTTGTTCTGCATTATCTAGAGCAGATGATTGTTCTTGGTCTGAGAGTGTTGATTGATCTTGAGGAATATCTTCACTTTGCTGAGCTTGAGAATCAAAAGACTCTATATCTTGTGTTTGAGTTTGTTGTAGCTGTTCTGAACTTTCTTGGGGAGTCACACGAGATTCAGTAGTACTTGATACAGATGAAGCTTCTTGAGAAGCTTGAGATACAGCTGGTTCATCAACTCTGTCTTCGTTTGTATCATCATCAACTTGTTCTGTAGTATTTTCTGTATTACTCAGCGTATCAGGATCTTCTATGTTTTCTTCTTCGTTTAGATCTCAAAGAATGTTTATATCAGATGGTTCTGATACATCGTCTGATCATACAAAAACACTTTCTTCTTGCTTTTCAGACAAAAGCGCACGAGTTGCTACTAGTTCCGCATGTTTGATAGACAGGAAGTTATGAAACTGAAGTAAAACAAAAACTCAAAAAATAGTCAAAAACAGAGGTCTTATGATCCCCATAAAATTCATCTTTGATTTAGGCTGTATTTGTTTAAACTCTCAGATCGTATTGAGTTTATTTTTGAGTTTATTTTTAAATTCTTTTGAAGCTTGAACTTGAGGATTATGGTGTTCCAAAAATACCACAAGGCTCTTGAGGCTTTTTGCTTGAGTCTTGAAATTTGGATCGATTTCATATAACTCATCCAAGATTTTTTTAGTGCTCTTTAACATCCTGTTTTATAAAACAAAGTAAAGCATACATGCTATCAAAAATACAAAATTTGCATGGACTACAGCCATCATACGAGAAAATATCTTTTTACAATTCACTTCAGATTTCCCTGTTATTTCTGCTATCTCTTTATAACTGAGTCCATTCCAGATTCTCATGATTGCTATATCACGGTGCTCTTCTTTTTGCTTTGCAAGAAGGGCAAAAACTGATTTCAGTTTTTCTTTGTCGTCAATCTGCCTTCCTATATCGTGCTCTATTCCATCCTCTATATAGTCCTCAAAGGTTACTATTTCCTTTTCTTTTTTAAACGTATCAACCACTTGATTATAGGCTATTCTATAGAGCCATGCTCTAAAGTTTGCTCCTGCATCAAGTTTAAAAGTAGATATAGAATTGAGCGCTTTTACAAAAACTTCACTCGTAATATCTTCTGCCTTTGGAGTATCATAAGTTTTGAGATACACGAACTTATATATCTCATCGATATACTTCTCATACAAAAAAGAAAAAGAATCATGCTTCCCAAGCTGGCAATTCTGGATATGTAAGGTCTCTGTGTCCATCTAATATAACGACTTGAGTCACGAAAAGTGACAGAATTATTATTCACCATAAATAATAATCCTTTCAACAAAAAAATCAATTCACTTTATCGTGAATTGATTTTTAATAGTTTTTTATCATATCAATAATTCTTTTGGCTGGAGAGTTTCATCTTATAAAGTGTATATGCAAGTGTTTTAAGCTTCTACTTCAAAATGTTTCACGAGTAAATGAGAAATAATCTAGATCCCCAAAATATCATTCGATAAATTTATGAGCTTTAGATATTTCTTTCCATTCATCACTTGGTACATCAGTAGACTTCTCATAGTGTTTTTTTGGGACTAACAAAATGTGAAAAATGTCTCAAGTGTAGGGATACTTATTTACGAGAATTCTCCAAAACTCTCATTCCCAAATTGTATACCTCTCATCTAGCCATTCATCACAAAAATGGCATCAATCATCACTTATCAAATCCACCGGTCGTTTATTCCACTCTTCTCTTGTGCCTAATTCCATATTATATTTCAATTACATCCCCTTTCCTGCTTGCTCGAGGCGAGCTTGCTCGTCAGCTACGGCACAGGCATCTACTATGGGCTTGAGTTTTCATGACATAATTCAAGGGATTCCAGAGAAATTTTGTCAGATTCTGTGGTCTGTCACACGATCTTGTGGGAAGTTATAGGTCCTAATCTTTTCTGATCTATCTCCACTTCAGACCTGTGCAAGTCTTGCTTCTCAGAGCTCTTTTTGTCTCTTTTCTTCTTCGTGCGCATATATTCTTGATCTGAGAATATTCCGTGCTTTTTCTCTATTTTTGTGCTGACTTCTTCCATCCTGGCAAAATACTGTGATCCCTGTTGGTTTATGTCTTAGGTTTACGGCACTATCAGTCTTGTTTACATGCTGTCCTCCAGCACCTGATGCTCTACAAAAACTCATCTCTACATCTTCATCTTTTATCTCTATATCTATTTCATCAACTTCTGGCATAATAGCAACCGTGATAGCCGAGGTATGTACTCTCCCTTTACTTTCTGTTTCAGGTATTCTCTGGACACGATGTACTCATGACTCAAACTTAAATCTAGAATAAGCTCAATCTCCTTTTACTTCAAAAATCATTTCTTTTACGCCTCCTGTTTCATTATCCGTTCTTTCTGTTATCTCAACTTTAAATCATTCTTCTTCAGCAAATACCAAATAAGCTCTTGCTAGCTCTCCTGCAAAAAGTGCAGCTTCATCTCCTCATGTTCCTGCACGAAGCTCGACTATGATATTTTTTTCATCATTAGGATCAGTTGGGAGAAGTGCAATTGTAAGTTTTTCTTCCATTTCTGGAATTGTATTTTCAGCTTCTGATATTTCAGACTTGAGCAAATCTCGCATCTCCTCGTCTTTTTCTGAATCAAGCATTTCTTTGTTTTCTACAAGAGACTCATTAAGTTGCTTGTAGCTCTTGTAGAGCTCAACTGCCGATTCTATAGACTTTTTTCTCGTAGCTACTTCTCTCACTTTTTTTTGATCTTTAAAAACGTCTGGATCTCCAAGCTTCATCTCGAGCTCTCCAAACTCCTCTACAAGATTATCTAAGTTAAACTTCATGATTCTATATTATTTTTATGATCTGCATAGTATACTAAAAAACCAAAAGAGCAAATTGACATTCAAATTGACACTTATTTCATAAAAATTAAAATATACTTTTTAAAAATATCATAAATAAATTTTATGAACACTCACTGTAAATGAAGTCAAATAGAATCCGAAAACAAAGATGCACTAGATTTATTTAGAAAATCCGCATATGAAGCCATAAAAATATTGAACTGACTAGAAGTTATAGTTATAGATATCACAAACGATGATATTAGCAAAATAGTTGATAACACTTGAAATCAGTATGAATCAGTTACAAAAATAATAGAAGAAGCTCTATTTTCAATCTTAGATAGATATACTGAAGGATTAGATGATTTAACTGCTCCAATTTGAACTTGAATTAGTGAAATAATTTCTCTCATACTATTACAAAAAATGTTTGGTATATCTGATAGATTAGTAATTTTTCTCTTACTAAAGACTATGTCCAATTGAGTTAGTTGAAGTAGCATAAATAGAATAAGTCATATTGTTTACAAAGTAATAGAAGAGAAATATATCGATACAACGAAAGATGAAATAGAAAGCACTCTCAGAGAATCTACAAGGATAAAATACTTTGAGTCTTATCAATGATGTCCAATGCTAGATTTATGAAAAGAAAATGTAAAATGGATTGAAGAAATGTTGAAATTAATAAAAGAAAAGATTGTATTAAGAGTTGATACAACTCTTTTAGAGTCTTGATTTAATACACCAAAAATCTTAATGTTATTACATGAATATTTCCCAGAAAAGGACTAACCCTCTATTGTTTTTAATTTTTATACATTCACTCTTTTAAATGATTGGATCTGAAGATAGAGATATATTGAGAGATATACTATATTGAGAACGATATCTGATATATTAGAACTCTCAAAATCAGGATTACCGAGAAAAAAAATATTTGCCAAAATATAGAGAATAACAAGAGGAATCATCACAAAGACGAGAGTACGGATCATCATAACCCATCAGATAGAGAGATATCTACTGAGAAAGTTTTTTCCCTTTTCTCATTTATTGAACTTGTAGAGGGTCAGGACTTCAATAATCGTAAATATAACCATAGATATACCAAGTATATAGTCATACATATTTGGGTTTGTGACCATAGGAATAGTTGCAAGCATAAACAAAGCCATGAGCAAAAGAAGGTATTTCATATCTTCTTTTTCACTCAATCATTTCTTTAAGTCCTCTTCCAGTTTCTGAATGTTCCAAAAATACATAGTTCAAAATATTATAAAAATAATCTAGAACATAGTATTTCAAAACAAAAAAAGAGCAAATAGCTCTTTTTAAAACTAATTTTTCTACACACTGATCATATAATCATCCCCTCTTCATACCGTCATCTTTATGAGTCAAAGATTTTGAAGATCAGTGAGGTTTTGATATATATCATTTGCAAAGATTTCTGGAACTGAGTCTCTAAAGTCTTCCCCAGGGATTTCTGAAACTTCAGAGAGTCTTTCTATAATATTTGCATAATAGTAAGCGATTGTCTCTCAGTAAGTATTTTTGAGATAAAACTTCACTCATTCTGATGTGAGGACATAAAATGCTCCTCTCTCAATAATTCGTTGATCATACAAGAGGATTTTCAGGAATGGAGACATATCATCTAACTTATCAGCAATTTTCTTGAAGTATCTTCCTCCATTATCAAAAAATACTTCAACTACATCTTCAAGTACGGTGTCCATACTTGCACTTGTATCTACTGTATGGAGATTGAGAGCAAGAATACTCACTACTTCTTTTCTTTGGTATGAAAAGTATGTTTTTAGCTGCTCATGTTTGAGAAATTGTTCTACTCCAGTCATATTTTTATATTTGTTTTTAATATCTAAAATAATTGTATCACAATAAAAAATATAAAGACATAAATATATCTTTACATCTTTATATATTATAGCTTCACTATATTTTACTATTTGTTGATCTTCTCTCTTCCCTCCCCTCAATCTATAATTTCAAAATAGGAACAAAATTTTTCGTAAAAAATAAGTACACACATCTATAAATTATATCTGAGTCTATCAAGAGGAATTTCTTTTCATGCTATGGAAATAACTGGAGCAAAGGTATCTTCCTCATTTCCTTCAAAAAAGAAACTATTATCTACTCATTCTCAGACTTCTTTTTTTATAAGTTTTTCTACATCACGGATCACCATCATTTTTTCAAGCACATCATACACTCTCAGCACAGCCTCAGGGTTCTCAAAATCTGTCATTCTTACGATCTGTTCGAGCCTCTTTCCTCGAGCTTCAAACTTCATATCCCCGAGATATGTCACAAATACCTTTTTAGGGTCAACTTTATTTTTAAGATCATATTTTTTAACAAACCCCTCAGTTCCCTTATCAAGGGAAGAATCGGTTCCCCCTGACAAGGGGGTTAGAGGGTTAGTAGCAAAATTATCCACGAGATAATCTTTCAACTCTTCTATCCCTTCTCCTGTTGCTGCAGATATACAAAATACTACTGCATCAGGATATTTTTTCTGAAATTCTGAGACAATGTGTTCTTTCATCTCTCCATCAAGCAAATCAGCCTTTGAAAATACAACAATCTCTTGTTTAGATATTAAACCTCACCCTTGAATTCCCTCTCCTTCTCAGGAGAGGGATGCAGCAAAAGTTGATTGAGAAAATTGCTCAAGCTCATTTCTGATATCTTCGTAATCATCAAAAACATTATCAAGTCGGTAAAGATCAAGCATATGCATGAGTACACCCGTGCGTTCGATATGTTTGAGAAACTCAATCCCAAGTCATTTTCCTTCACTCGCTCCAGGAATAAGCCCAGGTACATCTTCGAGCACGAGACTCTTTCACTTATGATCCAATACTCAGAGATTTGGTGTAAGAGTAGTAAATGGATAATCTCATATTTTTGCCTTTACATTTGTGATATTGGATATAAGAGTCGATTTCCCTGCACTGGGGATTCCGATGATTCCAATATCTGCTACAAGTTTGAGCTCGAGTTGAATCTCTCTTTGTTCACATATGTCTCAGAGCTCAGCAAATGCTGGAGCTTGTCTGACACTCGAACAAAAATGAGCATTCCCATATCCTCACCTTCCTCACTCTACTATTAGGACTTTTTGATTATGTGTATCAAGGTCTACAATCTTTTCTCCTGTATCTGCATCTTTGATAATCGTTCCTACCGGAACTTCGAGATATAAATCTGGAGCATTTGCTCATGAGATCGTATTTGTTCCTCACTTTTCTCCATCTTCTGCCCTCAGGACTTTTTTATGCCTATAGTCAGAAAGGGTATTGATATTTTCATTCGTAATGATATATACATCTCCTCATTTTCCTCCGTTTCCCCCCCGTGGTCCTCATTTTGGGATGTATTTTTCTCTCCTCCACGAAACAAGTCCATCCCCTCATTTTCAGGAAATAACCGTGATTTTTACTTCATCTATAAACATACTATTTCTTACAAAATCAATTCGCGCCTGATACTATAGCGATTTTTTTATTTGTAAAGATTATCTCGAATAAATTGACACATTTTTTTTTACAGTTATCATATAGGTATAATAATTTATTAAAAACACTATGAAACAAGTACCTTTAGATTCAATTGGTAAAGCTTGAGAGGAAGCACTTAAAAAACTTGCTCGCGATTCTGAATATGGGCATACCTTAATCCCTCTCAACCAAGTTTCAGAAGCTATTCGAAATATGTGTGAAAATTTACTTTGATCAAATGAGTGTGAAGTTTCCATTTGATCAGATACACCAATAATACTCAGAGTTGTAAGAAATGACACACTTTGAGAATGTGTCTACGCCCTGTGACAACAATGACAAATATGAGAACCACTACTCAGTTAAGTTAATTAAAATATTTGTAAAGCCCAAACGCAACGAAACCCCGTCTACGCGGGGTTTTTCGTCTCTGTACGAATCATCCAGTTGCACTTTCTGTGAAGCCAGAGAGCTATCGTTCGAAGCTTCTTTCTCATCATATGCCCAAAAATTAAAAGCACAAATACAGAAGCATGAACCACTGTAGCAATTTCGTCAATTGTTGTCTTCCCTATTTCTAGGAAAACAAACTCTAAAAACATGGCAACAAGAAAACTCAATATCATAAAAATTTGCACTTTGAGTCTCAATAGGCAATACCAAATTCTTAGGTAATATGCTTCATTTTCTGTACTTTCGAGTGACATCATGCTGAAGGGATCAACCCAAAATCCAGTGATATATACAAGAGAAATAAGTACAAATGCGAGTTGTACAGAAACTGTTGATGCATATACTGCGGCTGCACCGAACAATAAAATTCCCTTTAACCTAAGCTTGTACTTCCAGAAAAATTCCCAGAACTCTTTTTTGTAATAACAATAAATGAGTGCTACAAGCGAAGATAGTAAATGTGGCAACAGAAATACAAAATCGTATTGAGTTGAGCCTATCACAAGAAAAACAACAAAACAACAAATACCTGAAATTCCATACAGAAGAATTACTGGCCATATGTCTTTACGTTGTTTCAGAAGATAGCGATATACTTCACAACACAAGACCAACGACAACAAGAAAAATATAGCAAAGATCATACAAAGTTCTCCCTTTTCGCCTCGCGGCGAATGATGTTTTATTCATCAAAAACCGTAGACTAGTAACTTTATATGTTATTTATAATATTTGTCAATATAAAGAACTTTAGAGTTCTTGGGAATTTAAGTACTTCTATAAATCAGCCTAGGACATTTACTTTATTGAAAAAGTATAAATTTGAAAAAATCTTTTATAAAAGTCAAACACAACGAAACCCCGTCTACGCGGGGTTTTTCGTCTCTAGTACTGGTGAACATGCGCTTCCCTTATACTCACGAGCTTCGCAGTACACCAGATGAGTGGACACATTACAATCATTATGACAAAATACTGAAATACATATATCTGAAATATTTCGATATTCATCAGATAATCGTAACACAAGTTAGCCAAGTTTATCAGTTCGTAAACGATCATTTGTATGATCGCAAATATCACAGATAAAAAAATGAAAAATAAACTCGAAGCTAATCCAATAAAAATTATAAATAGGCCTAAAGCTAATTCGATCAGGAAAATAACAACAGTAACTAGCAAAAGTAAAATAATGAAAGCTAATAGCATCATTGTTCTTCCTTGTCTTGTGAAGTGAAACACGATTTTATGATAATACTGAGCGAGTGAATGTCAATGTTTGGGAAGTATTTCCTAGAAATTAAAGACGTCTATAACTTTTCCACTTACTTCAACATCGTCATCCTCTGAGAGAATAATTGGCTTATGAAAAGAATCTTTCGAATCCGGGATAAGATAGAGATTATTTCCTTCTCTTTTTTGCTTTTTTATAGTTGCGCAGTTATTCACGATGAATAAGTAAATATCTGACTCATTCACGATATGGTTTCATTTTTGTATCAAGACGTATGATCCATTCTCTATAATCTTCCCATTTACCTCGCATCTATTCATAGAAGTTCCATCTACTTGCAAGACAAAGAAGTTTGACTCGTCTCCTGAAACAAGACTCTTTGATACTGGAAGTACTCCGTTATCATTTTCCTCTGCTATGGCCATAGGCGAACCTGCATTTGCAACTCACAATATAGGAAGATTTACGATATTTTCTCATGTTTGATTTTTGAGCTTTATAGATCTATATCATGAACTCCTACTGATACATCCTTTTTTCTCCAATGCCTCAAGGTACTGAGTCACTCCTCTTTTGGACTTTTGTTGCAGTGTTACTTGTAGTTCTTCTATAGTCGGAGATTTTCCATGTGTATATACATACTCTGTAATGGCATCAAGTACTTTTTGTTGCTTATCTGTTAACATAGTTTTCATGTTTATAGATATAAAGAATATATACAGTATATATATACAAAAATAAAATGCAAATTTTTTTTAACCCTTCCTAGCCTCCCCTTCTCAGGGGAGAAAATAAGAGCCATTAATACCAGGAATTTTGGGTTTAAAAATTTGCAATATAGAACTTATTCAATAATATCCATGACGCTTGATGAATATATCAAGAGTGAACGAGAGAGATGAGGCTCAACGACCGTTCCAGCAACCTGTTTGATAAAACCTTCAACTCTCCCTTTTTGAAAAAGGGAGTCCTACAGCTCAGCTGTAGGGAGGGATTATGAGATAAGGTGCTCCTTCCTCCCCTACATGCCAGTAGGAAAAGATATACAAAATCTCTGTAGATAACGATTTTCATACATCTTTTCCATACGCTGGCGAAGATGTATTTTATTTTAGTATTTTATGTTTGTTCTAATCCATCCCTAACCCTTCCTTTCAAAAGGAAGGGAACATATAGAAAGAAATTAGGAGTAGATTATAAAAATAATAAATGCTATAAAACAATTATTAACCATGAAACACTTTATTAGTTCAGAATCTGTTACCAGTGGTCATCCAGACAAGATCTGTGACCAGATAAGTGATGCTATACTTGATGCCTGTCTAGAAGAAGACCCAAACTCTAGAGTAGCCTGTGAATGTCTTGTGACTACAGGAACTATCGTGGTGAGTGGAGAGATCACGACAAATGCTTGGGTCAATTTCCAGGATATCGCAAGAAAGGTAGTAAGAGATATCGGATATGATAGTCTAGAAGCTGGATTTAGTGCTGATGATGTATCAGTACAAATTCTTATCAATTCTCAATCACCAGATATTGCCCAAGGGGTAGATACGGGCTGAGCGGGTGACCAAGGAATCATGTTTGGTTTTGCGACCAATGAAACCGAAAACTATCTTTCTACTCCAATCAGTCTCGCTCACAAACTTGGAAAAAGACTCGAATATGTGAGAAAACAGTGAATACTCCCCTATCTCCAACCAGATGGAAAAACCCAAGTAACCGTAGAATATGATGATGCTGTGCCTATTCGTGTCGATGCTGTTGTTATATCAAACCAACATCTTGCATCAGTGAGTCAAGAAGAGCTCAGAGCTGGGATTATGAAAGAGGTTATTCAATCAGAACTCGGTGATATGATCGATGAAAATACTAAAATACACATTAATCCAACAGGAAAATTTGTCATCGGTGGACCGAAATGAGACTGTGGTCTCACCGGGAGAAAGATCATCGTAGACACCTACGGATGACTCGGGCGTCATGGATGAGGAGCCTTTTCTGGAAAAGATCCATCAAAAGTTGATAGATCAGGAGCGTATATTGCGAGATATCTTGCAAAAAATATTGTCGCGTCTGGAGTATGTGAAAGATGTGAAGTACAGCTTGCCTACGCGATCGGAGTTGTAGAACCAGTATCGATCTATGTCAAAACCTTTGATACCGAAAAAGTAGACAAACAAGCTATCATCGATGCCGTACATGATAACTTCGACCTCAGTCCCAATGGAATCATTAAAAAACTCGATCTCAAAAAACCAATCTTTGCAAAAACTGCCACCTACGGGCACTTTGGCCGCGTCGATGTTAGCTGGGAACAACTTGATAGCGTAGATATTTTTAAAGCGTTACTCTAAAAGATATTGACAATTATTTTTCTATGTTTAATGTATTTTCATAAAACATAAATTTTTTCATGAATAAATTATCCTCTCTATCTACTGCAATGGCTCTTTCGGGAGCTCTAGTAGCAGGTTCAGTAAATGCAAATGAAGACCCACTTCCAAATGCTAGAATCTCAGAAGATATTACATTAATTTACACCTGAACTACTCAGGAAGTAGACGCTCTGCTAATGAAAGATACTTGCGAAACTCCAAAAGACTCTCCTATAATCTGATATCTCACCATAGATACTCTCAGAGAAAATAAGAAGATACCTAATTTTACATACACTCAAGATGAAGAGCAAAAACTCTGGAAAATAGCATATAATGATTATCTTTGTGAACTTGGAAAATATATAGATGCTAAAGAATTTACAAAATTTTCTACAGAACTCTTAGAACTCCTCTCTGTAATTACAAGAGATTCTCAACTTGAACCAAAAGAACCAAACTATCTGAACTACTTTGGAAAAAAAGTAAAAGATAGAATAGCTCTAGAAAAATAATGTAAAAAATATGGCAATTAAATGACTTGAAGTTCTCAATCTTCCACATGATCAATCAAACTGGAAGATCTGAGATAAAATAGATGTATGATGAAAAAATCTTCTCTTGATATGAGATAATGGAACAGGTAAAACAACCATGTTACAACTTATTGATAGCTCCCTTCAGAGATACCAAGATGTTTTATCTGGAGAAAATCAACAAAAATGAAATCCGTATAAAGCTTTTACAGATATGCTTGAAGACTCTTTTGATTACGCAGATTACTGTGTAGTTGGCAGTATTATGGAGCATAAGGAACCAGAAGAAGTAGATGAAATATATGAAGAATTTGAAGAAATATGCGTGACTTGATTCAATAGAGCAATTAATGCCGTATATAAACTCTGAAGTACACATGTATTTGATAAAAACTATAGAGCAAGTAAAGAACAATTATCCAAAACAATATCAATATATATATATGAAACTGTAAATTCACCAAAATATAATAGAGATAATTCTGCATGAATCTTTGAGAATGCTTGTGAGCAGTTTTGTACAAGTGCAGAAAAATTTGCGAAAAAATACAAAATAAAACCCGAAGTTGTTTATGGTAATTTCGTACTCATGATACAAGAAGCTCATGGTTTACTTGCAAATGATATAGTTCTTTGGTGACACCTAAAAGTGATTTGAACTACAGCTGCGTTGACTCGTAAGAGAATTATCCTCAACGAATCTCAAAAAGATGCAGATATGTCATTAGGTGAATATACAAAATCTATTTTTAAAGATATACATAGCAGGGCTTTATATCTTCTGGATGAACCTACAAATTGACTCGATAGAAAAAGCAAAGAAACTACAAGAGAAACGATGTTTCAAGAGGAACTTCGTGGTAGAATATTCGCTGCATCACATGATGAAATCCTAATAGAACAAGCAATCCAAAATCCAGATTCCTGGTATGTACATGACTTATGAAAAAAGACTAAAACTCAAAAAACAGATGAATACTAAATCTGTTTTTTAGTCTCAGAGTCCAAAAAAGTAATCGCAATATCTCTTTAAAATTTATTGACAATATAAATTTATATTTATAATATATAAGATATTTCTAATTTGTCCTATGAAAAAAATACTAACCACCCTATGAGCATCAGCTATGTTACTCAGCACAGCATGTTCTACTCCTCAACAAAGAAACGATCAGTTAACAACGTTTGATATACGTGTAGCAGAATTGGAGGAAAATACGAAAAATGCCTATGAATGTGCACTCACAGCTCAGGATCATATAGACTCTATCATATGTACTCTTGATGCAAAACGAGATCAAAAAACAAGAATGGATTACGCTCACAATCTTGTTTTTCATCTTCTTGATTCTCATACAATAGCTCTTGAAAGTGTGCTCTGAACTCAAAGATATTGAAAATTGAAGGATGATCTAAACTGACTTTTTGAAAAGTGGCTCAATAGATGATATAGCAAAAAAGACTATTATTATCTTATATTAGATGCAAATATACTCGTACAGAAAGCCCTACTAGAAAGGGATAATAGTACACCCTGAATAGAACAATTCCCTTCTGAAATTACAGTTTAGAAAGTAAAACATAAGATCTAGTTCAGACTCAAGAAATCTAGACAGATTAAAAAAAACAGATTTACGAGTAAATCTGTTTTTTTGTTTAGGTATTTCTACTTCTTCTCGTCTTCTTCTACTTCAGCGTCAACCACTCCATCATCAGCTGAAGCATCTTCTGGGGCAGCTTGGGCTCCGTCGGCTCCTGGTTGAGCATAGATAGATTGTCCAACCTTCATCATGATGTCTTGGACTTTTTTCGTTGCTGGCTCAAGCTCATCTTTTGTTGCAGCAGTATTTTCAAGTACTTTCTTGAGCTCTGCAATAGCGTCTTGTGCTACTTTTTTATCAGCTTCTTCTACTTTATCAGCATTGTCTGTAAGAGTTTTTTCAGATTGGTAGACTGTAGAATCTGCGAGATTTCTCGCTTCTACTGCTTCTTTTCTGGCCTTGTCCTCTCCAGCTTTTTCTTCTGCTTCTTTTACGAGTTTATCAACTTCAGCATCGTCCATACCCGTAGATCCTTGGATCGTTATATGTTGTTCTTTTCCAGTTCCTTTATCTTTAGCTTTTACCGTGAGTACTCCGTTTGCATCTATATCAAATGTCACTTCAATCTGTGGAGTCCCTCTCGGAGCTGACGCTATACCATCGAGGATAAATCTCCCGAGTGACTTATTGTCAGCTGCCATTTCTCTTTCTCACTGTAGTACATTGATCTCTACACTTGGCTGATTATCTACAGCTGTTGAAAATGTCTCAGCTTTAGATGCTGGGATAGTCGTATTTCTCTCGATCATTCTCGTAGCAACTCCTCACATCGTCTCGATACTGAGTGAAAGTGGAGTAACATCAAGCAGTAAAACATCTGTTACATCTCATCCGATTATACCTGCTTGAACTGCAGCACCTTGAGCTACTGCTTCATCAGGATTTACCGAAGCTGATGGTTTTTTCCCAAAGAATTCTTCTACTTTTTGAAGTACGAGTGGAACTCTTGTAGATCCTCCTACGAGAAGTACAGTATTGAGCTCTGATGCTTTGAGTCCAGCATCGCTGAGTACTTTTTTACATGGCTCGAGACTTCTTGTCACGAGGTCTCAGATAAGCTCTTCAAACTTTGATCTACTGATACTCATCATAAGATTTTTTGGTCCAGTAGAATCAACAGTAATATATGGAAGATTGATCTCATAACTTGTCGTTGCTGAAAGCTCTTTTTTCGCTTTTTCAGCTTCATCACGGACTCTTTGGAGTGCCATAGGATCATTTCTCAGATCTACAGCTTCTTGTTTTTTGAACTCATCTACGATATAGTCGACGATCTTTTTATCAAAATCGTCTCATCCGAGATGCGTGTCACCATTTGTCGCGAGTACTTCAAATGTCCCCTCTTCTGAAAGCTCAAGAATCGAGATATCAAAAGTTCAACCTCAAAGGTCATATACTGCTATTTTTTCATTTTTTCATTTTCCAGCACCATATGCAAGAGCTGCAGCTGTTGGCTCATTTACGATTCTTTTAACCTCAAGTCCAGCTATCTTCCCAGCATTGATCGTCGCTTGTCTCTGATCATCATTGAAATAGGCAGGAACAGTAATAACGGCTTCTGATACTTTTGATCCAAGAAACTTTTCTGCATCTTCTTTAAGTTTCATAAGTACGTGACTTGAAATCTCTTCTGGGCGTACTTCTTTTCCGTCAAATTTAATAAGCACTTCTCCATTTTTCCCTTTCACTACTTCGTAGGGAACATTTTTTATCTCATCTTCTACTTCGTCAAACTTACGTCCGATAAATCTCTTCGCTGAAAATATAGTCCCCATAGGGTTTGTAATAGCCTGTCTCTTTGCAGGTGTCCCCACAATAGTATTTCCCTCTTTATCAATAGCGACAATAGAAGGAGTCGTTCTATTCCCTTCTGCATTTGGGATGACTTTTGCTTCTCATCCCTCCATGAATGCGACACAAGAATTGGTCGTACCCAAGTCGATTCAAATAATTTTTCACATAATTTTTTATAGTTAGTTGTAATATTCTAATCCATCCCCGGCCCTTCCTTTCAAAAGGAAGGGAGTTTTTGGTTATCCCCCTCCTTCACTTCGTTTCGGTCTCTCCCTTAATAAGGGGGAAGCTGAGTGAATACGAAGCAGGGGGATACGAGGGATTATTTTTGCCACGAAAAATCATGACTTGCATACATATTATCATTTTCTTTTTTCAAGTCAAAACTTTTTTAGCACTTTTTTTACTTAGGTGCTAATTTTATATATTTATTGGCTTAAAATAGAGATATTATCACCAAAAATTCCCAACAAAAAAGTGCCCATCTCTGGACTACTTCTTATCAGGTAGGCGAGGAAAACTCCCCTCACCTACCATCACTTACACCGTACCTCAGCTAGAGTATTGCACTCCAGCATTATCGAGTTCAGCCATCAACTTTTGTTTTGCTCTTACTTTCTGAAGCTTCAGAGCCATTGACGCGTCTGGGTTTTGATCAACTTCGGCATGAAGCTGATCAAAACCAGTTGCTACTCTTGCAATACGTGCAGAATCCAGCGCTGCTGTTTGGACTGATGGTTGGCTCAATAGTTTTGAATCGGATCTGTACATTTGCCCTCCAGGGCGTTAGTTAAGTTTACACCACATATGGGGGATGTTTTCCCAACTATCTGCAATGATAGTAATTTTGTATTATAATG
>JAHDHC010000005.1:10597-12560 GCA_020631485.1 Candidatus Altimarinota bacterium | reverse complement strand
TTTTATGATATAGTCAAGAAAAAGTGTAAAAAATCCCTTTGAGAAAGGGATTTTTTAGTAGTTTAACTTTTAACTATTTTGAGTATCTTGTGGGAAGATACTCCCATTTAGAAATTTTGAAGAATCTCATACTTCTTCATAAAAGTACTTTCTTCTTTCATCTCTAATTTGAGCTCAAAAGTAACGCATAATATCATCGTTGAAATGATCTGCATGAGCATACTTCTTCTCTCAGTTATGAATATATTGAGAAACAAAGTCACCATTTTGATTAATAAGTGGATCGAGAGAATCGATTATTTTTAGCCCCAGAGACTGAGCAAGCATTCTCCCACTCACCATCTGATTTTGATTTATTTCTTCGGTTTCTACATATCCTAAACCATCAATACCTTTGGCATATTTTCAATCTTGAATATTTCTTGAAGTCATTTCTATGGCTATAGTCCCCAAATTTAAACTTGAGCCATGATGCTGAGTTGCCAGTGGAGAAAGAGCTCATGATCATTTGCTTATATCATGAAATTGCACCATATTTCCATTTCTGAGAACTCATAGTGCATATCTATGATTTTTAAATCATTCATTGATAAGTCATTCATCTGGATTTATAGCATCACTTGTAGCTCAACTCTTGTGAAACGCAGTATATTCTTTTTTTATATCATGCTCTACTGGAAGTTCCAGAGCAATACCATCGTAACTGTAACTATCTTCTCAGAGACGAAACACTACTATGTCTCCATCAGAATTTACAACAGGTCATTCATAACTTTGTGTAGCAACCTTAATAAGTTGTGTCAAACTTGTAAATTCCCATTCAACAAATCACTCTCAGAGTTGAGAATCAGCATTTTCTTTTCCCCATTCACTCTTCATTTCCATCTCTACGGTAGACCTATACTCTGTTTCATCAAAGTTCAATTCTCTATGATTTTCTTCTATGTGAACATCGATAATCTTTCAAAGTGTTTTTCTCCCTATATATCCATCATTTTCTAGGTCATCATGTTTTTCTTGAAATGCTTTTACCTTCATCACTACAAAAGCCATATGCTCTCTACTTTCAAGATCTGGCACACCCTTAAAACCTAGAACATCCTCTACCATCGCTCTATTCTCTGCGTGAAGATATGTTGAAAGATGTTTTTTATAATAATCAAAAATTTTGTCTGATATATCAGGTGCTTCCTCAGTAATCTGTAGTATACCTTCTTCCACAGTAGTCTCAGTCTCTACTTGATCTTCAGACTGTTCACTTACAGTTTGTTCTGCACTTATCTCTCAATCTCCTTCTTTTAAAATTCATTCTTGTTCTAGACTATTAGTTATCCAATCAATGAGAGCCTTTTCAGATTCCAGATGTATCATGAGCTCTGGTTTGTTGAAGTAAATGTAACGAGCTCTCCTACTCATTGTGTTGTTTCTTTCAACTTCTCATGACAATTCAAGTCCATCTTCTATCCTTTCTAGAGTGAAATTTCACTCGTATGATGCAAGGAGATTTTGTACAGATTCCCTCTGAATCATCTGGTCGATTCTTTGTATGTCCACATTTTCACTTACATCTCCTACTCATTCATCTTGTGCATCAGAACTATGTAACTGAGTTACTATATATTCTTGCTTTGCAAACTCTATTCCTGTCATGATTTGAAGTATTCATTCATCGAGAATACCAAAAACTTGTATAGATTCTCTATCGATATAATCTTTTAGATCAAGTGACATTCCATCGATTTCTACTGGATCAACTGAATATTTTATCTTCTCTTGGAAGTTACGAATCCTCTGTATAGATTCTCGAGATCCATCAACTTCTCAAACATATGACAAAACAGCAGCCTTGTCTTCATCTGTGAGTGCGTTAAAGTATTCTTGAGAAGCACCATCTTTTTTCTCTTTTTCAGGTTGAGGCATATCTGCGATATTTGAATGTAGTGTATAATCCACTCCCTTATAT
>JAHDHC010000005.1:4358-10497 GCA_020631485.1 Candidatus Altimarinota bacterium | reverse complement strand
TCATCATATTTTTCTTGAAATGATTGCACTCGTCCATCAAAATCAAAATCATGAGATACTTTTTCATACTCAGTCATGAATAGCATATCTTCTACCATCCTTTGCTCATGTTGCTCTAATCCTAAAAAGAATGATTGAGTAGAAGTTCCATCAAAGTTCTTATCCAAGATATTATCTTTAATAGCTTTTTTCTGCCCTTTTGGAGCTGCAAATTCCTCTGGTTTTTGCTGTGCCATAATGTGTCCAAATAACAACTTTCCTGGATACCCATCTATTTGCTTTTGAGTAAATCACTTATCAAGATTCGCTTGCTGGTAGCTTTTGGTAGCTTCGTAGAGTTTTACAACATTCTTGATATCAGAGAGATCCGTATCTGGATCTATTCAAAGTGCTTCTCAGACCTTTTGCTTGTTTTCAGCTGTCAGATTTTTCTTGAAATAATAACGAACATTATTTGCTTGTCTTTCAGTTATTTTCTCATTTTTCTCTTGAGATGCTTCTGGCATTTCTTTGAGTTCAAACGCTTTGTTCACATGTGTTTTTCCTACTATGACTTCAGGATTTTGAGCATCAGAATTATTGTTCTCCTCTTTCTTAGGAACTTCTAGACCTGCTCATAAAGTATTATTAGCAGGTCTGTCCATATCTCAAGAGTTCTCTCGTATCATCATTCATTGACTATCGATTGTATAAGTATGTTCATTGAGATTGAGAGTCGTTCTGTTTCTTGGTTCAAATACTCGTACTTCTCAGAATTGGTAACTTACAGTAAATTCTTTTTCTTCTTTTTCATTGAGGAGTTCTCTTTTTATATCTTCATATCTATTTGATATATCAACAAATTTCGGATCAATCACCTGAACGGCATTCGCAAAATTATCAAAATCTGATCTTGAGTTTATGTTTATCCCTCTGTTGAGGGTAGATGTTATCTTTTCTTTTTGTTTATTTTTCTCTCTTTCTTCCATTCAATCGAGTTCTTCTAGCAATCATGCACCATCAAAATCGTTATCATCACTTTTTAGATTTACTCCAAAAAGGCTGAAATATTTTTTAAGGGTTCATGTATTGTCAATCCTTGCCACGACCTGTTCTCCGGCATTGTTTGCGTCGTTTTCTAGAGGAATATATACTCTGAGT
Organism: Candidatus Altimarinota bacterium; assembly: GCA_020631485.1. Taxonomy (GTDB): domain Bacteria; phylum Patescibacteriota; class Gracilibacteria; order BD1-5; family UBA6164; genus JAHDHC01. The sequence continues at coordinate 9,357 of JAHDHC010000005.1, read as the reverse complement.
GCGTCATCATGAAGACTCAAAGTAAATCTCTGAGATTCTACGAACTTTTGCACTTCTCATAGATCTATTCCCATCGTTGGAAATTCTGGAGCCGCAATTTTCATAGCAACTTTAAATGATTTCAAGTCTTGAGCATTGTGTATCTGAAATCATCACTGCAGTGTCTCTTGTATCTCTTCCTTGATCGCTTCTTGGGTTTTTTCTTGAATATAGTCTGTGGCTTCACTGAGCTTTGTTTGAAGTTCTTGCAATGCTTCAAGGTCATCTCCATCAAGTTCATTTTCAAGCTTCTTTACGATATCAGAGATGTTCTCTCATTCTGTTTTTGGTTCTGATTGCTCTCCTCCTCAGACACTTTCTCCAGCAAAGCTATGAGTAAGTAAAAATTTATAGTTTTGAAATAATTGTAGAAACATAAGTCTTTGGTAAATAATATGTATGTAAAAATTATATCACATATATAACTCATCAGGCAAATACTCGGGAATATCTCAAAAATATTAGGCAAATATCATATTTCGTATATACTATGAGTATATTTTAGATACTCTTATACTCCCCTCTCCCTTGATGGAGAGGGGTTGGGGGTGAGGGCAAATACACAAGATATGATCATCGACTTACAACTCATATTTACCATACTTATCGTGCTTATAATCGTACTGATTATCTTGGCTATTTTTATACTTCACACACTTTCAAAACAAAAATCATCTAGCGATGCAAAAAGTCTCAAACTTCTCAATGATTCTCTCTCTCACCTCTGAGCAAATCTTGATAGGAAAATCTCTGACACTCAGAGAAACATAGATGAAAAACTCTGAAGGACCAGTGAAGTGCTTGACAGAAGACTCCAAGACTCTCAAAAAATCCTCTGAGAAAATATGGCAAAGACCTTTGATACTAGTTCAAAAATCAGTAGAGATGCCAACAAAGCCATCGAAGAAATCACTAAAAAGATGACAAAACTCGAAGAAACAAACGCACAGATAAAAGACATATGATGACAACTTCAAGGGCTTGAAAATATCCTTAAAAATCCTAAAAGAAGAGGAAATCTCTGAGAATATTTTCTCACTGAACTCCTAAAAAATGTATTTTCAGAGTCTCAATATGCTCTCCAATACCCTATCTGAGATCGTGGAGTGGTTGATGCTGTACTCTTTATCTGAAAAAAAACTATCCCTATTGATGCAAAATTTCCTCAAGAAAACTACGAACGACTCATAGAATCAGAAGATGATTTTTCAATGCAAAAGTATAGCTCTGAACTCAAAAAAGATATAAAAAAGCGTATTGATGAGACCAGTAAATATATAGCACCTGAACTCGATACTACTGATTTTTCTTTTATGCTCATACCAGCAGAATGACTCTATTATGACATATTTATCAACAAAGTATGAGGAATACAGGCAAAAGAGCTCATCGAATATGCATTTTCGAAAAAGGTCATTATCGCTTCTCCTTCGAGTTTCTATGCCTACCTACAAACCGTAATGCAGGGCATGAAAGCCTTGCAAATAGAAAATGAAGCAAAAGAAATACAAAAATATGTCATCAAACTGCAAAAAGATCTTCAAAAATATGAAGAAGCTTTTTCGAAAATATGAAATAGCCTCTGAGCTACAGTCAATCACTATAATAGTGCCTGAAAGCGTCTTGAGATAATTGATACCGATATCTTTAAACTCACGCAAGGAGCAGCTTGAGGAGAGATGAAGTATAAAGATCTCCCAAAACCAGAGTAGCTTGTCACCTTTTGGGGTCTATTTTGTTTCATATATTACAAGATAACTACATATCACTGTCAATTGCTTTTTCTGCCTCGAATAGTAATATGAATTTGCTTTTTATATATTTTAATCTCATTATTATGAAAAAAATACTCATACTTTTAAGCATTTTAGGATTTGGATTTATTGGTTTTCCCCATGCATCAGCTGAAGATCCAATGGTTGCATGTACGCAAGAGATGAAACTCTGTCCAGATGGAAAAACCTACGTCTGAAGAGTTTCTCCAACATGCGAATTCAAAGAGTGTCCAAGTCCAAGTACTCCAATTACAACAACTCCAACTGTATGTACAAAAGAATTTGCTCCTGTATGTGGAAAAGTTACATATACCTGCGATCCTATGCCATGAACAGAATGTAGCGCTCTTGACTCATACCTCAAAACCTTTCCAAATACTTGTACTATGAAGGCAGCAAAAGCCACATATATGTATAAGTGAACATGTCAGACAACAGACTCAACTCCAATTTTAAAATATAAATTTAGAAAACTTGCGGATGAAGTACTAAAAAAATACGAGAAAAAACTAAAATCAGAGGATATTAGCGATGAAAAAAGAATAAATAAGATAGATATTCTCATAAAAAAACTTAATAATCTCAACTCTTCTGATAAGAGTACGACAGTTCAACTCCTTATAAAGTATCTTGTAACAAAACTTACTGAGATGAAATCTCAATTTGACTGAGATGATCTAGATGCGGTGTTTGAACTCTTTCAATAAACTAAAAAAGGAGATACTGAAATATCTCCTTTTTCTTATTTTGATTCTTTTATCTAATTCACTATAATACTTACAGTATAATAATTATTATACTGTATTTTATTATTTATATGTATTGTATGAACTACTCAAAAAAAATCATTGTATGAATGATGATTCTCAGCCTTTGACTCAGCTGACTTAGTGTTTCAGCAAATGAAGATATGGTATCAACAGACGAAACTGATATGAAATCAAAAAGAATGGAAATGATAAAAGAAAAGAAAACCGAGTTCAAAAAGCTCAGGATGGAAAAAAATGAAGATGTAGCAGAAAACAGAAAAGAAATAAAAATGAACAGAGAAAGTTTCCGTAACAGTTATAAAGAAGAAATAAAAAGTGCCTTTACAGAGCTTGATGAAGAAACACAAACAACTATTACAAGTCTCAGAGACCAATATGAAGCAGATGTGCAAGAACTCAAAACTGCATACAAAGATATGGAAAAAACAGCAGACAATTTTCAAGCACACAAAGATAGTATTATGGAAAAGAAAACCGCATTTTATGAATCACTCAAAGAAGCACTTGAAAACAACGATGAAGCACTTGAACTCTTAGAAAAAAGAAAAGAACTACATTTAGAAAATATGGAACTCAGGAAACAAAACTCTGAAATCAGAAAAAGTTATAGAGGAGAAAGAGATGAAATGATCGGAAAATGGAGAGAACAATTTGCAGAGAGACTCAAGGATAATCTCCATAAAATCTCAGATGAAAAACTCGAAAAAGTATCTGAAAAAATAGATATGGCCCTAGAAAAAATCGAAGCAAGAGATAATATGAGTGAAACAAGAAAAGAAACTATCATGTCTCAACTTATTGCTCTCCAAGAACTCATTGAAGAACAAAGGGATCAAAACCTCCTTGATGACGAAGATGATCTTATAACAGAAGTTCTCGAGGAACTGGAATAATATTTCTTCTAAAAAGAACAAAAACACAAAAAGAGATGCAATGCGTCTCTTTTTGTGTTTTTGTAACTTTCCCTTCCTTACGAAAGGAAGGCACAGGGATGGATTAAAATTATAACTCTCACATAATTCTCTTTTTCAGCTCTTCAAATCAGACTCCAGAATATGCACTTACAAATACTGGCTCTAGGTCTCAAAACTCTTCTGCGAGTTCTTGCTGTTGCCCTTTTGAAATCTGATCTATTTTATTCATGACATAGAGCTTCGTTTGATTTGCTCCGATATCTTCTAAAATCGTATCGACTACTTGTATTTTCTCAGCGATCTTCGGATCACTTGCATCTATGACATGAAGCAGAAGATCTGACTCTATAGAATCTTCGAGAGTCGACGAAAATGCTTCAATAAGATTTGGTGGGAGATCACGAATAAACCCAATAGTATCGTTGAGTAAGAGATCGAGTCAGATATATTCATCAAGCTTGTATCTTTCTCTATATGTCTGAGTTACTTCATCATAGTTTATATGCAGTTTTGCGACACTCGTACCAAGTGTTGCAAAGAGCTTGTCCTCAGCAAGGACTCATTTTTTCGTCAAGGCATTGAGTAAGCTTGATTTTCATGCATTAGTATATCCAACAATTCATACTGTCACTAGACCTTTTCTCTGTCTTCCTTTTCTATGTTCTGTACGAACTCTTTTGTACTTTTCTAGATTTTTTCTGATATAGTCTTCTTTTTTTCTCAGATGACGTTTCATGATCTCCGTATTGGTTTCTCATTTCCCTCTCGCACTTGTACCTCAGGCTCATCACTGTTTACTCAGTTCCATTCCCATACCAAAAATACGTGGTCACATGTGCTTGATGGCCGCAAGTTCTATTTGAAGTTTTGCTTCAGCAGATTTTGCGTGTCGTTCAAATATTTTCAAGATCAAATCGACCCTATCCCAGGCCTTCGCTCCAATAGATCTCAGTTTTTCATTGAGGTTATAGATCTGATGAGGCTTGAGGATATTTCAGAGAATCAAAAGGTTTGCTCATTGGAGTTCCATCTCATGGATGATATCATCAAGTTTTCCTGATCATATATAGGTATCATAGTCTGGAACTGATCTATTTTGTAAGTGTTCCAATATCACGACTCAACCATAGGTTGTAACCAGATTTTCAAGTTCGAGCATCTTATCAGTAGCCTCTTCTCTGAGTTTCATATCTGGTGGCAGGACTTCAGCCAGAAAAACCTTGAGTTCTTCTTTCCCATACTCAAGGTTTTCTTGCAATTGCTGCAGTTCACGATCTGACTTATTTTTTGGCATTAATTTTTTCTAATAGTCTTTCTATGCATTAAATCTTACATAAAAGTAAATACCCTCTGCATCACCTATTGCTACAATTCTATGAGCTAAATTCACATGATCATAAAATGCATAATAGCTGATACTAATGAGATTTTCATTATTCTCCCTCTCCTCTAAGGAGAGGGTCGGGGTGAGGTATTATCGAGAGGTTTATAATAGTACTAT
>JAHDHC010000005.1:0-4258 GCA_020631485.1 Candidatus Altimarinota bacterium | reverse complement strand
CTATTCCTCTTCTTCTCCTTCTCTTACGGTAGAGGCTCTTACTACTTTGTCTGATGCAGTTTTGAGTTTCGTGAGGATGACTCATTGCGTTACTCTTGAAGTTTTTCTGATCCCTTTAAGAGGAAGTCTGATAGTTTGTCCAGCTTTAGATATGAGAATCACATCGAGGTTTTTTCTGTCATCAGCAGACAGCATCTTAGCACTCACTAGCTTCCCTGTTTTTGTAGTTACAGCCATCGCTTTGACTCCACTTCCTCATCTTTTTTGATTTCTGTATTCTTCAATCGATGTGATTTTTCACATACCTTTTTCTGTCACAATAAATACAAACTCGTTTTCTTCTCCAACTATCGCTACTTCTATCACTCTGTCATCACCTTTGAGGTTTATTCATTTTACTCATGCTGCTCCTCTTCCCATTGGGCGAACATCATTTTCATCGAATTGAATCGCTTTTCCTTCTTTTGTTGCAAGGAATATGTGATCTTTTCCTGTTGTTGTTTTTACCCACATAAGATCATCTCCATCTTTTACTCATACGACCTTGAGTCCATTCGCTCTTATATTTTTCACCTGATCCGTATCAAGTTTTTTCACAATTCATTGCCTTGAAACAAAGAAAAGGTATTTATTTTGCTCACGAGTAATATCAAGTATCGCAGATATTTCTTCATCTTTTTGAAGATTTAGAAGATTCACAATAGGCTGTCATTTAGCTATTCTTGAAGTCTCAGGGATCTCATATGCTGGGAGCGTGAATACTCTTCATTTTGAAGTAAAGTATAAGAGATCATTGTGATTTTGTGTCGGAACGATGAGTTGGATCTCGTCATCTTCCTTTGCTCAGGTTGTTACTCATTTTCCTCATCTTCTCTGAGTCCTAAAACTACTTGCTTTGAGTCTCTTAATATAATTATTTTTTGAGAGTATCACCATGATATCTTCATTTGGTATTGTGTCTTTTGCGTTGAATTCTCAGATCTTTCCTGCATGTACTTGAGTCCTTCTCTCATCTCCAAAAGTTTCTTTTATGTAGTCAAGTTCTTCGATGATGATTGTTGTAATTCTCTCTGGTTTTGCAAGGATATCTTTGAGATCAGCTATGAGGAGCAATTTCTCATTGAGCTCGTCTTCGATCTTTTTTCTCTCGAGACCTGCAAGTTTATTGAGACGCATCTCAAGGATTGCTTCAGCTTGTAACTGAGAAAATTCGAACTCTTTCATAAGCGCGATACGAGCGTCATCTTTTGATTCTGATGCTTTTATCACTTTTATAATCTCATCTATATGATCAAGAGCTTTTTTAAGTCATTCAAGTATATGTGCTCTTGCTTCAGCGATCTTCAGCTCATAAGCTGTTCTTCTCGTGACTACTTCTCTCCTGTGCTCGATAAAACTCTCAAGAAGCTCTTTGAGGTTAAAAAGTCTTGGTTGTGTCCCTCTTTCTCAGAGTCAGATAGTATTGAAACTGAAACTTGTCTGAAGAGGCGTCATCTTGTAGATCTGGTTGAGAATCTTCTTTGGAAAAGCATCTTTTTTGAGCTCTACGATGATTCTTACAGCATCTTTATTAGATTCATCTCTCAGATCAGAAATACCTACTATTTTTTTATCACGCACAAGATCTGCGATTTTTTCAACGAGACTTGATTTATTGAGTCCAAAAGGAATTTCTGATATGTTGATAATGTTTCTTCACTTTTTTCATTCTTCTATGTTAGCTACTCCTCTCAGAGGGATCGATCACCTCCCCGTAGAATATGCTGTGAGTATAGCATCTTTATCGTAGATGATTCATCCAGTTGGGAAATCTGGTCCTGTCACATACTGCATCAGATCTTCGACAGTGATCTCTGAAGTATCAGGGACTTTCAGAAGGTATTCAGTCGCATCAATAAGCTCTGTGAGATTATGTGGTGGGATATTGGTAGCCATTCATACAGCGATCCCCATAACTCCATTCATCAAGAGATTTGGGATTTTATTTGGGAGGACAGAAGGTTCTTGTTTGGTTGTATCAAAATTGTCTCTGAAATCTACGGTTTCTTTTTCTATATCAGAGAGCATAAACTCGGCGAGTTTTGTCATCTTAGCTTCTGTATACCTGTAGGCTGCAGCTCCATCACCATCCATGGATCAGAAGTTTCACTGACCATTTACGAGAGGATACCTCAGAGAGAAGTCCTGAGCCATACGTACCATAGCGTCATACACCGATGTATCACCATGCGGATGATAGCTTCATAGTACGTGCCCGACTACTGTTGCTGATTTTCTAAATTTTGCTCCTGCTCTGAGTCACTGCTCGTGCATCGAGTAGAGTATCCTCCTATGTACTGGCTTCAAACCATCACGAATATCAGGAAGGGCTCTTGCGACGATAACACTCATCGCATAATCGATATAACAATCTTCCATCTCTTCACGTATAGGTCTATCAGTATCTCCACTATAGACAACTCCTTGAGGCGTATTTTCTTCTGGCAATTCTTGCCCTTCGTTTTCCAAATTTTCCGTATTTTCTGACATCTGCGTGTTTTACAGTTAGTACTAAATCAATAGTCTATTTATACTCCTTTTTCGCTATAATACAAGGACTTTTTAACATGAAAAATCATACCAAAAAACTCCACATTGTGGAGTTTTTTGGATATAGACTTAGAAGTAAACTTTACTGTTTAAATCTCTGTAATGACTTCTCACGATAGCTTTTTCTCTGATCTTTCTTTTCTTTGGCTTTTTAGTCTCGTATCTCTCAAATTTGAGTTTTGTAATCATTCTTGATTGGAAGAACAATTTTTTATATCTGAGGATGAGTTTTTCGTTCGTTTCTCATTCGTTTCTTACAGCGTATATCATAGTTTTTCTATCTCCCTAGGACAGATAAAGGTATAAAAGATTACATATTTGTAATACAGGTGAGATTATATGTCTAAAAATATATTGTCAAATGAATTTTGAAGCATATAATTCGCTGCATATAAAATAACAGAATCATTCACTAAAAGCAAATGGATAGCCAAAGACTTAAAAAAATCGAAAATACTGCAAAGAAAATAGTCAGTACAAAAATATCGGAGCTTCTCACAGAAGAAGAGATACAGACACTCCATCTCGTGAATGTTGTGGGAGCAAAACTCTCAGCTGACCTATCATATCTCGATATGTATGTCAGTAGTTTTTCTCAGCCTGAAAAACTCACAAAGATCCTTGCCGGACATGCAAAAACGCTAGAAAGAGAGCTTTTTCGAGAGCTTTCGATGAGACAAACTCCAAAACTGAGGTTTCGCTATGACAAATCCTGAGAAGTTTCTTCTGAGATTATAGAAACTATCAATTCATTATAAAGAAATATGTGAGGATTTTTGAAGATTTTCTGAAAAAAAAAGAAGAGACGCAGTACTCTTTTTCAGAAGCATCAAAGTCCAAAAGCAACCTATAAAAAAAGAAAGTCCATATCTTTTCAACTGAGTTCAGATTTTTTTCAAAAAATCAGGTATCTCTACTCTGCTTTGTGAATCATACTTGTGTGAATACTCATATATGTGTTTGCATATTCAGAGTATTTCATCATCAAAAAAATAAATATCGAACGTCAGGACAATCACTCAAATATAGAGATAGCCTACTCGGTACTCAACGAATATGTAAAAGACAATATTTTCCTCTTTGATGTCAGCTGAGCAAAAAGACAACTTATGGAATCTCAAGAAAACATAGGAAAAGTCCTTATATCTAAGCAGTTTCCAAATACTATCAAAGTGAGTCTGAGTTCTTATGAAGCCATCTACAATACAAGTATCGCAGAGAAGCAATACCTTGTTTTGAAAAATGGTGCAGTTGTACCTGGGGAAAAAGAAGAGCTTATCGATCTTGTGCTGAAGTTTGCAGAAATCCCTACGTTTTATGAATACAAAAGAATTATTTCAAGTCAGGAACTCAAACGAATCTATGAAATAGATGCTCTGATGAAGACAAACTTTGTCACGATTAACTATCCTAAAATCAACTATTACATAGATGAAAAAGAGGCACATGTTATCCTCCAGTGATGAGCAACGCTTATTTTTGATCTCCTTACTGATCCACGTTCGCAGATAGAAAAACTCTCTGTTTTTCATCAAGAAAATCTCGAAATCACCAACAATACTCTCATCTACACAGATCTGCGTATCCCTGACAAACTCTACTACTGTACCACAGAGCAAGAATATAACTGCTACAACACCCTCAACTATATTTACGGAAAAGAAAGATA
>JAHDHC010000021.1:11151-21043 GCA_020631485.1 Candidatus Altimarinota bacterium | reverse complement strand
TTGGTATTCCCACGGAGAATTGAACTCCGGTCTCAGCCTTGAGAAGGCCGCATCCTAACCACTAGACGATGGGAACATATTTCCTAGTGAATTCCCTCTCCTCACAGGAGAGGGCTAGGGTGATGTGTAAAAGCTTAGCCAGCGAGTTTTGCAGCAACTTCAGCCTTTGACATGTCGTGTATGTCTGAAGTGACACCAGTCGCTCTTGCTGTTCCGTCTACGATTTTCATCGCTCATGCGAGATCTTTTGAATTGAGATCTGGCATTTTTTCTTCTGCTATTTCTTTACATTGATCAAAACTCAGGTGACCTACTTTTTCTTTGTGTGGTACTCCTGAACCTTTTTTGAGATTGAGCTTATTTTTTACAAGCGTACTCATAGGCGGTTGTTTTACCACAAAAGTAAATGTTCTATCTTCAAATACTGTTATGACAACAGGAAGTTTCACTCCCATCTTGTCTTTTGTCTGATCGTTGAACTGAGAGGTAAAATCTTGGATTGGTACACCGTATTGTCCAAGTGCTGGACCTACTGGAGGAGCTGGGTTTGCCTGTCCACCAGGGATTTGTAGTTTTATATATCCTTTAACTGCAGCCATTTTTTTATTGATAAATAATAAATAAGTATGTTTTTTGTTCTCTTTTTTAAAACAGTTTTTGTATCGCTTTCGGGACGAAGCAAAACCATTTTTCATGAGAAATCTAGAAGCAAAGGAATTGTATAAAAAAAGTTTGAAATTGCAAACTTTTCATTACCATTTATTGTATAGAATCCCTTTCCTCCACTTCATTCTGATTTCCCTCTAAATAAAGGGAATGTTGAGCATAGCGAAACAGGGAGATTCATTTAGTCATTTTCTTCATTACACTTATGTGAAAAATCATACAACTCGATCCCACACTCGTAAATCAAATATCTGCCTGAGAAGTAGTCGAAAGACCTATGTCAGTTGTAAAAGAACTTCTCGAAAATTCTCTTGATGCTGGAGCAAGCGAGATAGCTATACACATTGAGAACTGAGGAATTGAGAGTATCATCGTCCATGACAATGGAGAAGGAATAGAAAAAGATGATCTTGAAATAATTACAGGAAAACACACCACTTCAAAGATCCACAACCTCCAAGATCTCCAGAGAGTCATGAGTTTTGGTTTTCGTGGAGAAGCCATAGCCTCAATCGCATCTGTTTCTGATCTGGAAATACTGAGTAAACACAAAGACGCGAGTGCTGGATACAGTTTGTTAGAAGGAAAAATCCGTCGTGATGCGATAGAGCAAGGCACAAAAATCATCGTAAAAAAACTCTTTTCAAAAACTCCTGCGCGTCTCAACTACCTCAAAAAACCAAGAACAGAATACACAAAAATACACGAATACATACGATCAATGGCTCTCATCTATCCGCAAGTGTCTTTTGAGTTTTATGCTGATGGATCTCGTATATTGACCTATAGAGCAACAGAGTCATATGAAGAAAGAATCGCGCTAATTCTCTGAAACGAATTTGGAGATAACATACTCCCTATACAATGAGGCACAACATGACTGAGTCTCAATGCCTATATCTCAGACCCAAAAGTACATTTTAAGACAAAAAACAAACAGTTTTTATTCGTAAATACTCGTTTGATACACTCTCCTATGGTCTACAGGGCTATACATGATGCCTACAATAGATATATCCCACACAAGACCTTTCCTGCCTATGTCATAAACATAGAGATAGATCCAAGTGCGATTGATGTAAATGTCCACCCAAGAAAACAAGAAATCAGGTTTGCAGATGAATCGCAAGTCTTTCGTCTTGTCTACCATGCAGTTCACGAGCAACTTCAAGGCTTGAGCCTCGTACAAAACTGATGAGAAATAAAAAACACTTATGTTTCAAAAACTGAAGAAAAAGCACCAGAATACTATACTGGAAAAGGGACAAAGTTTCAGTCGTATTCTCCCTATAAAAACACAAGCATCAACCCTGCTCAAGGAAATATCCAAGATGCCTTGAGATTTTCTCAAGCACTCACGCAAAATACTCCAGCAAAAGAACATATTACGAGTACTGAGCATCCATTTGAATCATCGCATGACTTACATATCACAAAGATGTGAAGAATCATCTGACAAGCTTTTTACAGTTATATTATCGTAGAAACTGCCTGAAGTATTCAGATACTTGACCAACATGCCCTTGCAGAAAGGATTATCTATGAAAAACTCATAAAAAAAGAATATAAAGCTAAAACACAAGGGCTCTTACTTGCTGAGAGCTTCAATCTCACACCAAAAGAGTTTGAAGTAGTAGAAAACCACAAAGCTACACTTATAGACTTTGGATTTGAAATGGAACTCTTAGGAAACAACATCCTGCAAGTTAGTGCTATACCAGATTTTATAAAAAAAGAGAAACTCAAAGATATGATCGAAGGAGTGATTGAAGATCTCTCAAACTCTAAAATAGGTGTATCTCAAACACTAGAAGAAGTCAGAAACAAAATAGCTGCCTATACTGCCTGTCGAAGCGCTATCAAGTTTTGACACAAACTCAGCCTCTTAGAAATGCATACGCTTCTCAATGATGCCGTTACTGATTACTCAGCTACTTGTCCACATGGTCGCCCTGTTATATCAGAACTAGATCTAGAAGCTCTAAAAAACATGTACGATAGATAAAAAAATCTCTCACACAGCTGAGAGAAAATCATATCTTTATACGTATATCCAGGGAGCTATAAGTCTCAGAAATGGTCCTGAAAGAAGGAGCAAGACTATTCCTCCAAGGGTCATAATAATCTGGCCTTTTACTTTTCCTTTTGCTTCTGTATCTATTCATCAAGTTGTAAGCCTGATTCCACAAAAAACGAGAAATAACACCGCACAGAGCATCGCAAATACCGTAATCCAACGGATAATGGCTCATACGAGAAGAAAGGCTCACTTCATCCCAACTGGGACAAAACACTTATATTTTGTCGCAACAGTACCAGCTGATCTTTGTTGTTGCACTACTTGGTCGGGTCATGCAGCTCATCATTGAGTTGCAGCATTTGTATTTCATCTATTAACCTCCGTAAATGGTTCACAGTCGATCCCTGGCATTTTTTCCGTTACGATGACTTCTATCGTCTTCCCTGATTCTTCCGCATAGGCTTGTTGGGAAAAGACAAAAGATATCAGGAGAAGAAAAAATACAAAAAATGTTTTAATGAGTGTGTTCATGGTTTTATAATATTGCAAATCCGGAAATATCGGCGAGGAAGGCATAGAGTGCCATAAGTAAAATTGTAGCGATAAAGGTATTGAAAACAATACTTTTTGCTTTTTTGATCCTGTCATCGTCTCCATTTGCTGTGATAAAGTAAAACGCTGCAATAAAGAGAAATACCAGGATTACCGGCACAGCGAAGAAGAGCGCAAGATTTGCCAATGACGAAAAGAGCTGTGCTCCTGATACTCATTTACTTGGATCATCAGGATTCAAGTAAAAGGCAACTCTTTTTATTGCTTCGATAAATCATACGAAAATCAGAGCAATTACACTATAAAAGATCTTTGTACGAGCATCAGACATATCTTCTTCTTTTCCACGTGCAAGAATGATCTTGTATCCTGCGAGAATGATCACAAATATAGCAAGCCCAAAAATAGTTATCTGCATGAAGCGTATCACTTCGTTGAAAAAGACATTTTCAAAGATTCAAGTATTGATAAAGAGGTTTCATGATGGTACTTCATTTGACCACTGATCTGCTCATATATTTCTCTCGTTGAGTTCCGTAGATCAGCTATTAAAGGCGTCATATAAAGTCCCAGGTATATTGATAAACAAGAGTCCAATAGCAGCATACCATATCTGGTTTTTTGAACTTGTAAGTTTCTCTTCATCCGATCACATAGAGAGGATCATATTTGCTCCAGCATAAACTAAAAAGAGGATAATTATCGCAGATATGATGATCTTAAATATAGAAAATATATTGAAAGCAATACTGATAACACTATCAGATAAACTACGACTCGTATCAGGATTAATAGAGCTTGTTTCTACTTGATCGACTGCTCAAATAGGGATATCTATAACTCCTGCTCAGACTTGTGAAAGAGCTAGATATCAAAAGATACAAATACAAAGGATTTTTAAAATATGTTTCATAATAGTATATTAGAGAGTCAATCAGGTAGCATCTGATGCGAGAAAGAATGTCGCTATGAGATAGTTTGCAAGAAGTATAAAGATACCGATAAATATATATATAAGTACCTTTTTTACGTTTTTGAGTTTCTCTTCATCCCCATTTGCAAACAAGAGTTGTGCTCATGCGTATATAATCATGATCACGACTACGAGTGCAGTAAAAGGACTGAGCCAGTTAATAATCGTAGATACAATTCCTATAAATCCCTCATACGAGGCTCATGCCTGGGTAGCATATGTCGCTGAGTATGCAGCATTTACGAGCATTTCTGCAAAGCGTATGACGATGAATCCTACAATTGCGTATATGACTGTGGTTCTTCACTTTTTTGCCTTTTCATCATCTCCATTTGCCGTGATGATCATATAAAAAGCAAATATTCACATAGCGAGAAATGCAAATGACGCACCAAATAATAATACTCAGACAAGAGGAAGAATCACTCAATCCAAGAAACTTATAGCAAGAGAATCTGTCACTCCCTTATCAAACAGTACTACCACAACTGTATATGAAAGCTGCATAACAATGATTCAGAGTACCACCCAGATAATTCACTTACGAAACTTCGTAGCTTCTTCTTCAGTATTTGAAGCAAAGAGTATACGATAGACCAGTACGATGAGTACCATCGTCGAGAGCGCAAAAACTAAGTTTTTGAAGTCTTTTGCAATCTTGAGGATAAAGAGACGTATTCCATCGACTCATCCTACAGTAACCGTTCCATCATTTCATGTTTTTACACTGTTGAGCCACTCATTTCCACGCTCAGTTCCTTCAGGTACTTGTGGGTTTTGGATATTTATATTTGATGCAAATACATCTGGTGCTAGAGTCAGCAATCAAAATATAATCAAGATTATAGCACAAAGGATTTTATATATAGCTTTCATATTTTTATTTTAGGTCATCAGGTATTATTCCAAGGCGCGCTTCTATTTCCATATCGACATATTTTTTCTTACGTCCATATTTTTTTCGAGAGTATTCACGCATTATCTCTGCTGCAGCATCATTTTTATAGTTATTATCCCATATCGTTTTCATATCAAATGGACGGGTCGTCGCATTATCGATATTGAGCTTACAGTAGGTCGTAAAGTTTGCTATGGAGATGATGTCTTGTTGACTCAAAATCGGAGCATATTCTTTTTCGAGATATTCCGCATCTTCGGCTCAAACCTTGAAAGACATAATCGTCCCCGCGTTTCAAAACACTGCATCTTTGATACTTGGTTTATCTCATTTTTGCCCACTTCCTCATCCGATTTGAGCGATAAACTGGTGTGCCATGATCAGTGCGAGTTTATACTTACGTGCTTCACTCAAAATCTCTCAAAAGGTTTCTGTTGCAAAGTTTTGAAACTCATCAACATACATATAAAACTCTTTTCTCTCTTCTTCTGGCATATCTGCACGACTCATCGCTGCCATATTTACCTTTGAGACAAAAATCAAACCAAGTAGTTGGGCGTTAAGTGCCCCTACCTTTCACTTCGAGAGGTTTACGAGTAATGCCTTTTGTTGATCCATCACTTCACGGATGTTAAAAGCACTTTTTGTTTGTCCTATGATATTTCTAATAGTCGTATTCGTGATAAATGGACCAAACTTTGAACTAAAGTATGGGATCATCTCTTGTTTTTCTCTATCTCAGGTATTTGCGTATTCATGATCCCAAAAAGATTTCACGACAGGGTTTTTGATCTTACTGGTTTTGTATTTCATAAATGCATCATCCACAAAGAGTCTCGGTACATCTATGAGTGTTCCTCATTCCTCAGCGTCTTCCATAAGCGTAAGACATCCATTTCTAAAGTAGTGTTGGATACGAGGACCAAAAATCTCGTCTCAAAATATCTTTATAAATATCTCTGTTGCGTCCATCGCGGCTCTGTCCATCTCTCTCTTTCTCGCATCAATATCTTCGGAGATAACTTCGAGCATATTGAGTCACATAGGTCTCTCATCATCTGCTGGATCAAACAAAATCATATCTTTTGCTCTCTGTTTTGGAGCAAAGCTGAGTATATCTTCAACGAGATCTCCATGTGGATCAACAACACACAGTCCGTCACCATTCCGCAGATCTTGACGTGCAAGATAGCCTATAAATACTGATTTTCATCCACCAGATTTTCAGATGATATAGTGATGTCTCCCACGATCTTTTCTCGAAAAATATATAGGAGTTTTTTTGTTTCTGTATTCGTTCCATCCCATAATCACTCCATCCTTATAACATGGAAATCCTCCAAGATGCCTATGAATTTTCTTGTTTTCATATTCTGGGACACGAACTTCTTTTCCGTCTTTTACAACGGTTTTTTCTCAGATTTTTATCTTTTCTTCGATAATAGTAGGTTCATGTGGTGTTTTCAGGTTATGAGGGGTTGGAAGTTTTTTATAATCAAGCCAATCAATGATCGGAGACTTGTTGTAGTTTATATCTGGAAAATGATAGAGCGTCGCAAGCTCGTCCGCTGACATGATAGAAATGTCTTGGAAAAATCCAACCAACTTATAACGAAATGCAAAATACCTAAGTGGAGTAAATATAAATGGAAAAGCATCCTCCAAAAACTGAGGATTATCCAAAGAATTGTTATATTCATCAGTAAATATACTCGATGCCGCAACAATAGTATGAACTCCTTGCTCACTCCTATCGGCATCTCTACTACTCACAAATACTCTGATACTCGTCTTGAAACTTGGTTGCGCTGCTGATTCTCACATGATTTTTTGACTCTCTGTTTCTGCCTGATTAAAAATCTTGTAGGCATCGCCCTCAGTTGCTCCAGGAGCAGTATTTGAACCTCAAACCATATTTGCAGGTCAGCTAACAAGGGCAACAATAGGATTCCAAAATATATCTAAAAGGGGGATTTTTCTCCTTTTTTTATATTCTCACTTCGCAACAGCTCCAGCTGCCTTTTTTGCTTTTTTATTCCAGCCAGATCATACAGGCTTCACATCTACTTGAAAAATCGCCTTATCCTCTTTACTGAGTCATCCAAATACATTTGTGAAACTATTGAGTGGATCGTCTTCAAGGTATTTATATGAACGAATAGGAAATACGTCATCGTTTTCCTTTCCCATAGATGCAGCTCTTGAAGTATACCCTGTTGGCTTGAGATCGATATAATCCTTTTTCTCTACAAACAAGACTTCCGCATCGGAGTATATAGAAGTCACGTGTTGGGTTATGAGATTTGCAAAGTTTTTATATGTTGAGATGTAAAACGAAAGCTCTCCATTTTCATAGACTAATTCAAAACTCACTTTTGCATGAGCAAATATGAAATCGAGAAATGAGTCTCTTAAACCAGCTTCACTCAGTTTATGAATAGCCTTAAAAAACATACTCATCATCCCTACCTTTTCCTTGAAATCTTTTTTTGTTTCGCGTTCTTTATCGAGCTTAGAGTCAGCTCTAGGCAGCGTCACTTTGAGATAGATGAGATTCTTCCCATAGTATATCTCAAATGCGAGACGAATAGCCTTGAGTACGAGAAAGAAACACAAAAATACTAAAAAAGCGATAAACACCAGATATACAGCATTTTCAAAGAAATCTACAACGCTACTCCAAACAGTTGTATCCTCACTTACTTGTCGTACGGTTTCTTTTTTAGTCGTAGGAGTCGAGTTGCTTGGTGCAATAAGCGCTCAAAAACTCAGCTTTAGGCTGAGGACGAATCAGATAATGCAGTATACTATGTATTTCACTACTTTTTTTAAATATATCTATACTCCTAATAATACCATACTCACAGCCAAAGAAACAAATATATTGCTTGACAATTTACAAATTAAACTTAAACACAAAAAAGCTCCAAATAAGTTTTGTTTTTCGGCTAATTTTTATATAATTACGATCGCTTTAGAAAAATCCCTCCCCCTTTGGGTACTCCCTTTTAGAAAAGGGAGAAAACTATAAAGCACGAAAAAACTCCCCTTCCAAGAGAGGGAGAAACAAAATTTCGCAAATATATCTATGGCGCCGTGGCAGAGTGGACGACGAACAGTGTAGTAGCAGATGAGAAGCGATGAATAAGAGCTTCGTAATCGCTAGTACTGTGAGAAGGGCAAGCGAGTCCGAAGGCGAGTGCAGCGGAAGCACGAAAAACCCCACCCCAACCCTCCCCTTCCAGGAGAGGGAGAAACAAAATTTCGCAAATATATCTATGGCGCCGTGGCAGAGTGGTTATGCAGAGGTCTGCAACACCTTGTACAGCGGTTCAATTCCGCTCGGTGCCTCCATTACTAGAAACTAAATAAATCCCTGTAAATAGGGATTTATTTTTTTATAAAAAAGGACAACTTATGAGCCTCCATTCGGTAAAATACACTCAGATTATGAAACATAACAAGAGCTAGACAACATAAGTTGCCCTTTACTGTGTTCCATTCTGAAAATTGTGTTTTAGCTAGTATAATATATAGATAGTTAAATAGTTTTCAAGGATATTGTATTTTTATCATTATCGTAACCTAGAATCTAACAGGAATTGCACAATTTGTTAATGTATAATATAATAATCATATTAAATAGTAACATAATTATATGGTAAACATTCCTAGTAGTATCAACTTTAGTGAAATAAGTCTTTTAGAGCAAAGAGAATTTCTTCAAGGGAATAATCCTGATAAATTAGCAGGAGTATTTAATCTTACATCATCTGAATGAGATATGTGATATGAACTTTCGAATTTGGAAAATGTCTTATGTTGTTATCCTAACCAGTTACAAGATGGACAAATTCTGTTACCAGATGATTTTTGAGAAGGTAAAATAGTGATACTCAATATGTGAGCTTTAAGAAAAGGCGAAATACAAGTTATTGCATGAAATGAATCTCGCCTCCCAATAGATATAGAGAGTCCTATATTATTATCTCCATGAGTAATTGAATATTGGAAATGAAAAGAATGAAAAAAATATACACAAACTGTCCTTCGTGATGGATGAAAGGTAAATTCATGAGATGGAATTACAAGTCTTGCCGACGCCAACGAAAGAACCACAACAGCTGGGAGGAATTTCTCTTGAAAATTAAATGAAGACTTGGATATTGAAAATGCAGAAGAGTCGCCATTTCTGATGCAAAATGATAAATGAGAATATTTTCTTGTTATGCCTGATTTAAAAAATAAACACCATTTAATTGCATCTATTAAGAACTACCTTGAGAATAAATATGTATCTCCAGATAACGAAAACTACGATGAAGTAAAATCTAAATTTGAGCTAAAATTCAGATGATTAAAATATGAAGAACTTTGACAAGTATTAGAATCCGTGATTAAAAATGATCATTTTGAAGAATATAAGTGGACTGAGTGACACATAGAATGAGTAGAAAAAGATCATATTAAATTATGAGAAGAAGAATGAGACTTCTACGTATTTCATGATAAAGAAAATAATACAATAGAATATAGAGAAATAAGAGAAATTACATGATTTCCTCAATGACTGAAAGCAGTATGAAGACTTCCTCTTCGTCTATTTCTAGAAAGTCAAAATCAAGATCCTAGTTTCAAAAAGATTCAAAACATCTGAAACTATGGAAGTTCAGAAACAGGGCTTGTTCCAACAATTGATGATTTCTCAAGAAAAGTGAGAAGCACTATGGACTAGGATTAGTTCCTAACTTTTTGATTTCTTAGAAAATTCGCTCATTAGACT
>JAHDHC010000021.1:0-11051 GCA_020631485.1 Candidatus Altimarinota bacterium | reverse complement strand
ACTTACATATTTAGAGCTTATTTTAAACTGAATACGACTCATTTTTTAGAATATTTTGGATATCTGTATCTGAATAGCTGATTATGTCTCTGATAATAAAGCTCTTTGTTTTTACATCAGTCAGAAGCCATTTTCAGTTATGTCTGATAAATATATAATATTCTTTATATGCATTTGGAAAGTTCATACAGCGAGAGACATACTTATCTTGAGGCTCATAATTCACTCGTGCAACAGGAGAGCTTATAAACTGTTGGGTCTTCTCATCAATAGTGTAGTGAATCATCGATGACCATAGTTCCATCGCAAACATATCTCCATCTCTGCCTGGAAAATCTCTCAATGACACCATTTTGATATTGCGAATTTTAATATCCTTTATGATATCAATTTTTTCGTGTAATTCTTGATGTACATCTTTTTGATATTGCTCATAAAAGTCTTTTGTAAGATACTCTTTTATATATTCAAATGATTTTTGAGATCTTGCTTTTTTACATGCTCTAAAAACAGTTTCTGTATGATTTTTGAGGTCTTCAAGTCTCCATGATGTATCGGAGTTATAACTCTCATTAAAACGACTTTCTATTTTTTGAAGCATTTTTCTTCTTCGAGTATCATACACAAACCAAGCTATAAAAAATCAAATGAGTGCTAATCAGTTCAAATATTGTACATGATGCCTTTTGTATAGAGGATCCATATCAACTAACATCCAATAAAATAAGACCAATACAAAAAGAACACATGATAATAATAAATATAGTTTTAGTTTCATATACTTAAGATAAATATCTAAAATAATTATATAAGTCTATGCTAGCATGTAAAGCGAAGAAATACAAATAATACTAGCAATGTGTATCAAAAACTTCTTCTGATTTACTAAAAAGGTCTTGTCACAATATTTGTTGTGCACGATTATTTGTTGACTTTTTATCAATTGCATTAGAATTGTATTAAATATTTCATTTAAAACTGTACTTATGATAGAAACGTGACCTTCCTACTACTCCTGAGTGAGAATACAACCAGATAAATACCTTCTGCCTGAAATCCCCCTAGATGGAGAAATCTCTTACAACCCAAATAAACTATGAGCCAAACTAGAAATTTGAGTATATAAAGAATGAGTGATATAAATAATCTCTAGTGTTTGAAATGAAAATTTTACTAATTGACTTGGCACAAGACGTCTTTCTTTAGAATCTGAAGAATGAGTACTTAAAAAAGCAAGCATTATGTCTAGAACTGAATGAGATCTAAGATGAAATACGATACATTTAAATTTTGAAGGAAAACAATTTGATAAGAATAACTGGGATACTACGGATATAATGTTTCAAAAAGCTTGAAAAACGGAACCGTGAGAGGAAAACACATATGAAATTCCCGATAGTACAGGGAGACCTTGGAGTATAGTTCATGCTGATGATTTTAGTAGAAATCAAGTTTCTATAGCGATGACCAATGCTGTAAGAGATGTTGAAGAATTATTAGAAGGAGTGAAATTCACAAACCACCCAAATATTGCAACAGATATAATCAAAACGCTTGTAGTGTTTTGAGATGATGCCCTTCATATACTTTCAAGACTTGAAAAAGAAAAATAAATAGCCTTGTGCTATTTTTTATTTTCGTAGAATTAAGTATATTATTATTAATTTTTACTTATGGCACTAACCCCATCTAGTTCTATCGAAATAGGTACAAAAGCACCCGATTTTATGCTTCCTGATGTTGTCTCAGGAAAGAAGCTTCAGCTTAATGAAATACGTGGTGAAAATGCTACGATTATCATCTTTATCTGCAACCACTGTCCATTTGTCATACACATCAATGAACAGATCGTAAAAATCGGGAATGAGTATGAAGATAAAGGGGTGAATCTTATCGCTATCAGTAGTAATGATGTAGATACACATCCTCAAGACTGACCCGAAGAAATGAAAAAGCACGCTCAGAAGCATTGATACAATTTTCCATATCTGTATGATGAGACCCAAGAAGTAGCAAAATCATATTCAGCTGCGTGTACTCCAGATATATATCTGTTTGACTCAGACTGAAAACTCTCGTATCATGGACAGCTAGATAGTTCGAGACCTGGAAACGGAAAAGTCTGTGATGGAGCTGATCTGAGAAAAGCACTTGATCTCCTTTTAGAAAAATGAGAAATTCTCTCAGAGCAAATCCCAAGCATAGGTTGCAATATAAAGTGGAAGTAAGTAGTTCCAAAATTCAAAAAAGTAGCTAAAAAAAAGCTACTTTTTATATGCTTAATATTTGATTTTACTAAATCATTATAACCTTCTACGAGCTATATCATATTCATCTATCTCTAATATTTCCCCTCATTTCTCTTGTCTCTCTCATGTCTCTTCTACTCCTTTATGATCTCATGAATGTGGAACTATGATTCATGCTCTAATGAGAATATTACGTATTTTCCATCATACAGTTGATTGTAGATCACCTTCTCCTCAAAAGTTTTTCTCAATCATCTTCCCTTTTTTTTGTAGCTCAGTGTTTATATCTAAAACTGATTTAGTTGATTGATTTTCCATATTTTTTACATGTAAATAATATAATTTTCGCATACCATGATATAGCAAAAAATAATAAAATCCAGTATTTAGAGGCATATTTGTTGGAGTTCTATACAATCTTCATACAATGGATGTGTAAAATGCATGTGTTATCTAAATATACTATTATGGAAATTCTAAAATATCTTGCAGTGTATGGGGCAGGATTTTTTACGATTCTGGTTCTGGACTATATCTGGCTTGGAATCGTAACGAAGCAGTTTATTATAAAAGAATTTTGAAAACTCATAAGTGTCACAAACGGAAGCATAGACATAAATCTCGCAGCTGGGATTCTTGCTTGGCTCTCTATCGCTCTAATGGTCGTAACATTTGTCACTTTAAGATTCACTGGATATAGTCAGATAATCCTGTTTGGAGCACTGATGTGATTTTTGATGTATGCGATGTATGATCTGACAAATCTTACTTTTCTCACTGGATACTCACTAAAGTTTACTATCGTAGATATCATGTGGTGAACATTTGCTTGTACTATGGTTGCTCTGACAAGTTATTATGTACTAACACTTTTTAAATAATATGTCAGAAGTACTCAGTATCAT
Source organism: Candidatus Altimarinota bacterium (assembly GCA_020631485.1). GTDB lineage: Bacteria > Patescibacteriota > Gracilibacteria > BD1-5 > UBA6164 > JAHDHC01. Next base: position 7,897 of record JAHDHC010000021.1, on the reverse strand, counting down.
TCTCTCCATCTACTGTGCTCTTTTTATAGTATCAATCGCACTCGAAGACAATTCTATAGCTGATGTTTTTTGGGGATTGTGATTTGTTATCATATCATGGCTCCTGTTTTTGTGAGAATGAAATAATTCCTTCTGGCATCTCTTAGTTTTTTTGCTCGTTTCTCTCTGGGGGACACGACTCTTTTCACTCTTTGTAAAAAGAAAAGAATCAAAAAAATGAGAAGATCCTCGCTACGCGCAGTGGAGAAAAAAGTGGAAATACTTCTACACTCGTAGCTTTTTTCAGGTCTATATGCTTCAGATGCTTTTGATGCTTGTCATATCTCTCCCTCTTTTTCTTATATTTCAGGCAGAAATTTTGAACCCAATTGTAGCCTCTGTGTGATTGATTATTGCGACTTTTGGTCTCACATATGAAGCGATAGCTGACAAGCAAATTGTAGAGTTTCTGAAAATGAAAAAAAAGTGAGAAAATAGAGTCTATACCCAAGGACTCTGGAAATATTCTCGTCATCCTAACTATTTTGGAGAAAGTATGTTTTGGCTATGAATCTCTATCGTTTCGCTTCCAATATCGCTTTTTTGAATACTATGATACTTTACGATCACGTTTTTACTGCTCTTTGTTTCATGAGTTCCTATGAAAGAAAAACGACAAGAAACAAAAGACAATTGGAAAGACTATAAAGAGCGTACAAATATGTTTATCCCTTGGTTCCCAAAAAAATAAAATGTGGCTATAAAAGAGTGTAAAACCTGCAAAAAACAAATACACAAAGGCTATCGAATCCAAAACAAAAAGTGAGATAGCTCATGGATTTTTGTATGTTGATCCTGCTGCATCGATGCAAAAAAATGAGAATTTTACAGATACTGAGGTACACGGAAGAGCAAAGAATTACGTCTTGGAAAAGTATAAATATCGAAGCAAATAAAAAGCATTATTTTAGAAATGCTTTTTTGAGTTCTTGTATCTTTTCCCTATCTATTTTTTCTAAATTTCTGACTACAAATTGCTGCCTTCATTTTTCAAAAGTGCTTTTATTGTCATGCACAAAGTTCCAGTACAAGTAGTTAAAAGGACAGGCATCTTCTGTGTATTTTTCCTTTGGATTATATTTACAGTTTTTACAATAGTCTGACATCTTGTTTATGTAGTTGGCTGATGCGACATAGGGTTTTGTCGCGAGTTTTCAACCGTCTGCAAACTGACTCATACCCAAAACATTTGGCGTCACGACCCACTCAAAGGCATCTACATAATACTCAAAAAACCATTTATTGAGTTCGTGGGGATTGAGATTTGCCAGAAGTGCATAGTTTCCGATAATCATAAGCCTCTGGATATGATGAGAAAAATTTTCCGTTTGCACTTGCCTGAGTGTGGTCTGTAAACAATTCATCGAGGTAGTTGATGCGTCAGTCCAAAAAAAATCGGGGAGTTTTCTCTGGTGGTCGAGAAAATTTTCCTCATATATACTCTCTTTATAAAACTGAAAAAAATGATACATATATTCTCTCCATCAGAGAATCTGTCTGATAAATCCTTCCTTGTTGTTCATCGCAGTATCAGTTTTTGCAATCCTCTCTACCACTTCTCTTGGTGAAAGAAATCAAAAATTGATAGCCGTTGAGAGAAGTGAGTGATGTACATAGGGATCATCCTGGTACATCGCATCTTCAAGTACTCAAAATCTATCAATATGCTTTTCTAGAAAATACTCTAATAGATCAAGTGATGTTTGCCTATTTATTGGAAAGATCCAAGATGAGATATCTGTATCATAATAGTCTCATGCTTCCTCGAGAAAGGCTGTTTTTTTGAGAGAAAAATCCCAGATTTTTTCGTGTTTTTTATCAAACTTTCTATTTTCTTTGTCATAGTTCCACTCACCTCATTCTGGTTCTCAATCTGCTGTCATCAGGATATTCTCTTTTTTTCTCATAAATCTGTAAAAATACTCCATGATTGGAGGTTTTTTATACTGTTTTTGGAAATCTTCATGACTCAAAAAAAACGATTCAGTATCTGGAACAATAGACATCTCTATACCTACTTTTTTGAGTTTTTGTGAGAGTTTCAAGATATTCTTGTAGACATAGTCTTCTACCGGCTTCACCACCAACCACTTTTCTATGTCGTGTTTTTTAGTAAAGGCTTCAAGTGCATGAAAAAAATCTTTTGAAATGACAAACTCAGCTGTATTTCCATTTTTTTTAAGTTCATCTACAAAGTCTTTTCCTCCTGCATAATCGAGTATCTTGCTCTTGGTATTGAGCTTCAGCTCTTTTCCTTGAAATATGATCTTTCAGATATGATGAACATACAAAAAACAATCTATATCTTCTTGAAGATATGATTCTCTCAGTTGATTGTAGAGTATAAATTGGGCTTGTTTCATACAATATAAAATAATAAGATCTCAGATAATATCAAATACAAAAACTAAAAGATTCCTTTTTATTTTAGGAATCTTTTAGCTTTGTAATTAATCAGATAGATTTTCAGATAGTTCTATGAGCGCATCATCTACTTCTTCTTTTGTCATACCATATTTTGCCTGGAGTATTCAGGACATAGCCTCAGCACTTCACTCCATTTCAGTTATCTCATCATCAGTGAGGTCTCACCATTTTTCCTGAAGTTTTCATTTCATATTATCCCAGTTTCATTTTATTATATCCCAATTCATAATTTTATTATTAAAAAATAAAGCACTCACATACTAACAAACAAATGTATGGAAAGTGTTAATTTTTTAATATATATCAGTGGTATAGAGGAAATCAGCATCGGACTGTATATATTTCCAGTGCAACACTTCGACGATAAAGAGATCATGATCTGACTCGAGGATACTGACTTGTTTTTCCATTTTTACCACAAGCACTGCAATTGCGTTATCAAGAACGGGATAGCCCTTGTAGATACTGGTTTCTTTTTTATATTTTTCGAGTTTATTGACGTTTTTTCATGACTTCGCTTCAAAAGGTTTTACATATTTAACTGACTCTTTTGAAAGTATTTGTAGTACTCATCATCCATCTTTACAAAAATTGTCATAGGTTTTTGAGTTTGGATCAAGCGCTATCATGTATTTTTTAGGTTTTTTTGATATAGGTACCACATAACTACAGATATTCATATTGCTCTTTCACTCTGGGGAAATCGTAGAAAGACTATATACCACATGCGGTACTTTATTCCAAGGATGCTGCTTCACAAAATTATTATTAAAAAATCTAGTATATAGATATTGTACTATAAAAAAATATCACGATCAAAATTTTTACCAGTCAAGGAGCAAACTCATACGATGATAGATTGCAAAGTCCGAAAAATTCGCTAGTATAAAGAGAAATATTTCCCAAATATACGTTCATGAAAAAGTACAAAAAATCTATCTTTTGGTTCCGACAAGACTTACGTCTAGAAGACAATACCGGACTACAAAAATGTCTCGAACACTCTAAAGAAATTCTCCCTATTTTTGTGCTCGACACACATATCATCTGTAAGTTTTGATGACTCAGTGATGCAAAGTTCTGATTCATCAGAGAAGCTCTCGAATATCTTTCAAAAGATCTTGCAAAAATCTGACTTGAAAAAGTCATCGTCTTTCATGATGCTCCAGAGCAAATCATCCCCCAACTCGTGAAGCACTATGATATCGAAGCTATTTTTTGCAATACAAGCTATGGTTCCTACGGGAAAAAACGAGATGAAGCCGTAGAAAAATCAGTATGAATCCCACTCGAATCATACAAAGACTTCCTGATAGCAGAACCAGATGAAATCGAACAAAGAAAAGTATTTACCCCTTACTATAAACTCTGGCAAAAATATATCATACAAAATTGTCCCATAATTCCCTCCAACTCAGACTTTCTCTCAGCACGAGGAGAGAACATAGTCCAAGTCAAAATTGAGGAACAAACAGAAGCAAAAGACTTTATCGAGCTTGAGAAACACCCGTATTTTACGATGGAGTTTTGAAAAGAGCGTTTTGCAAAACTTCCTCTCCAAAACTATGATGATACGAGAAATAGCCTAGATGTGGACGGGACATCACGTCTCTCTCCCTACCTACGTTTTGGGGTATTTTCTGCGAGACAGATTTTGGGGAAAGTGCTGGAGGCGACAAACTGAGAACTCCCTCCCAAATGAACACATACAGAATCCTATGTCTCAGAACTTGCTTGGAGGGAGTTTTGGTGGCAGATTTTCTACAATTTTCCTGAAACAAAAACAACAGAGTTCCAAGAAAAACGTAGATATATCCCGTGGTCACAAGATAAAAAAATGTTTCAAAAATGGTGCGATGGAGAGACTGGATATCCCATAGTTGATGCTGCTATGAAGCAGCTCAATGAGACTAATTGGATGCATGGAAGAGCACGTATGATCGTCTCGAGTTTTCTCACAAAAGATCTTCAGATAGATTGGCGACTCTGAGAAAGATATTTTGCAGAAAAACTGCTTGATTATGATGAGGCTGTAAATCTCTGAAACTGGCAATGGGGAGCATCAGTCGGGGCTGATCCAAAACCTCTCAGGATATTTAGTCCACTCATACAGTCAGAGAAGTTCGATAGTCAGGCAAAATATATCAGGAAATATATCCCAGAACTTCAAGACACTGAAACAAAACATATCCATAATCCTCTCAAATATCCACTCAGCTATACTCCTCTCCTGGTTGATCACAGTATCGTACAAGCTGAAACGAAACTCATGTACAAACAGTCAAGTATCGACTTTGAAGAAGCACAAAAAAAATAATCTCAGTGAGATTATTTTTTTATTTATAGAGCTCCAGATCTTTTGTCAGACTTTCTACTACTTTTCTTGTTCAGAATATCTGGATTCACAAGAACTCTAGTTCGTCTCATTTCTTCGTAGCTGTTATATCGGCTACTTTTTTATCATCACTTGTTTCTATCATCTCACGAGTAAATTCTACAAGTGAAAGTCATAGTTCATTTGCCTTGTCACGTAATTCACAAATCTGATTGGAACTTGCCTGTTTGATCATAATTGCATGACTCATATTGAGTTTCATTTGCATTCCATCAGCCGATTCGATGCTGTCTTGCATAAAAATACTTTTTCCTTCACGTGCTGCAAATGACGCATTAAGATGTGCCACAGTATTAAGCTCTTGCCATTTTTCAAAATTTGCGTCAGTATTGAGAATAGCTACAGCGAGTTTAGTGTCATTTTTGTTGTATTTTTCTTCGTTGTCATCACTCTTCATGAGGGGAAAGAGCTGAACATCACGGAGATTGTCCTGACCTGTCAGAAGCGCAACTATTCTCTCAACTCCCATACCCCAACCTGATTGGCAGGGCATTCCATACTCCATTGCAAGAACAAAGTCATCATCTCAGCTGGTTGCTTCTTCATCTCCTTTCTCAATCGCTCATGATTGGGCCTCAAAATTGTCTTGCTGGATCTTTGGATCTACGAGCTCTGAGTAGGCCTTTAAAACTTCCCAACCATTTAGGACAAGCTGAAATTGCTCTACAATATTTTCATCAGCATCTGACTGACGTGCAAGAGGTTGCATCGTCTTTGGATAGTTATAGACAAATGCTGGACCTACAATTCAGGGACGAAGCACTTTTTTATAGAGGTAGTCGATCATCGTCGCTGTAGCTTGTTTTTCTATCCCTTCCCAGCTAAATCATGCCTTTTGTATATCTTCTCTGAGACGCTGCTCGTCTTCTTCGGTATAAGACTCTATATCGATTCCTGACTGCTCTTTGACTCAGGCTATATAGTCTATTCTCTGCCAAGGAGTACTAAAATCTACCTGTTTTTCTTGTCATTCTTTATCTATAATACGACGCTTTTTTTCAAGTCCTAAAGTCTCAAATATATAGTCAAACATATCTTCTGTAAACTGCATGTTATCTTCAAAGTTCCAGTAGGCTGCATAGTGCTCAAATGCTGAGAATTCTTGTACATGACTTGGGTCTGAACCTTCGTTACGGAAGTTTCTGGAGAGTTCAAATACTCTTTCAAACCTTCAAACTGTTGCCTTTTTGAGAGATGTTTCTGGAGCTATACGCAAGAAAAAGTCTTCTCAAAAATCATTGTGATGTGTTGTAAATGGTTGAGCTGCAGCACCAGATGCTGCATTTCAGAGTACTGGTGTCTCAATCTCTACAAAGTCATGTTTGTGGTAAAAATCTCGTATAGCTTTGACAAAATCACTTCTAAATCGAAAACGATCATACGAATCATTATTTGTTATAAGATCAAGGTATCTTTGTCTGTATATCGTTTCTCTATCACTGAGTCCATGGAACTTCTCAGGAAGTGGACGAATAGCCTTTGAAAGTATTTGAAACTCTTTCACAAAAATCGTCAGTTCTCCATGTTTTGTGACAAATAGGTCCCCCTCAACTCCGATATAGTCTCCTACCTGACAAAATTTCTCTGCGATCTTAAAGGCAGATTTCATCTCTCATCAGATCTCAAGTTCGGTGACAAGCCCCCTCAGTCCTTCGGACAGCCTCCCCTTATCAAGAGGAGCATCTTTTTCTTCCTCCCTTGATAAGGGGAGGCTAGGAGGGGTTCTCACTCAAGAATTAGGAAGAGGCCTTCCAGTATTAAAAACAACTCTGTCTCTCATGAAACATATCTGTATATCTCAGCTCTTGTCTCTAAGTTTTCCAAATACGAGCTTCCCCATACCTCTACTCGACATGATTCTCCCAGCAGTTCTAAATTCTCAGATACATCCTCCTTCCATCAGGTTTTCTATATCTCGTATATGCCCTCATTTATCATCGTTTTCACTTCTAGAAATAATCTCTTCTATATCGATCTTTCCCTCAAAACTATTAGCATAACATACAATCCCAGCTTCCTTCATCATTTGGATCTTTGCCTGTCTGTCTAACGACTCTTTTGAATATTCCATTGTTTATATTACTTTTAAAATTTTCTTGCTTTTCTGTTGTCCCAAAGTCTCAAAACTTCTATTGTGTCGTGGGATATCCTATAAATAAATGAAAAACATGTTTTGGGAATGTTGAGCTTTCGTACTCATACTATTTCCGTTTCTGATCAAATATGAGGATGTGCTAAAAGAAGTTTTTCACACTTTAGGAACTGTTTCTTTGCCTTGAGTCCTCCTTCAGAAAACACAGAGTCATAGTAGTATCGAAACCACTGCGAATCAGCCTTAGTCGAAGGGAGATATCTGATTTTCATATTTAGTTTTTCTCAAAGATATCCACTTTTGGTTCTGGAAGTTCATTTTCCTCCCCCCATGACTCAACCCATGCTCGCATAGCTTCTCAAGATATGAACTCTCATTTGTCTGCTTCTTTGATTGCTTCTTCTATAGCTTCTTTTTCCAATTCGCTGTATCGAATATGATCTTCTATTGCTTTTCTTGCAATATATGACGTACTCCTATCTTGTTGTTTTGCTTGCTTTTCTAAGGCCTTTTTCATTTTTTCATCCAATCTCACAGATATTGCGGTTCAGCCAGACATAAAAAAATCATTATGTAATTATTTGTAATACAATGGTATACAAATAATTCGAAAAAACAAGGCAATCTAGAGTTTTTCCTGACAATATATTCAGCAAAATTACAACAGTAAAAAATGAGTCCGGGGTTGCCGGACTCGTTAGTTAATGGGGAAGAGACGAAAAACAAATCATCTCACGCGGAAAGTAGTGACATTTGAAAATTTGTCGTAAGTCTATCCTCCATCTATGAAAAGGGTATTTGTGGGCGTTTCAGGCCAACGTTTTAGATACTCCGCAAGGTGCGGAATCACCTCCTTTCATGCTGGGAACTTTTCCTCAGCTTCGGGCAGTAGACATGTATCAGAAAAGCACATGCTACGCTACTAATAATATAAAGCTCTTCAG
>JAHDHC010000004.1 GCA_020631485.1 Candidatus Altimarinota bacterium | reverse complement strand
TAATGAATAATTAATATATATGAGCATATTTTTCATTTTTGTATCTCACAAAAAATGAAAATACATGAGTATTTTCATTTTTTCACTGATTTTATACTCCAATTCTCCAGATCCCTTTCTCTATAAAAGCTGGAATCGACTGCCTATGAGCTTTATTAATCAAATTTGAATGGGATAATCAATTTTGCTTAGCATATTCATTGAGAGTCATAATTTCTTTTCATTCTAAATACGCAAGTCTTTTGTGATAACTATTCATAAGTGCCTTGTATATGATATCTTCCATTTTTTTTGTTGTTTTTTTGAGATCGTACTCTTTAAGAGCCGAATAATAGGTCTTTCTCTCAACAAAGCGTATATTAATCGGGACAAAATTTTCACGAATGAGGAGATAATTATTGAGAACTCTTCATATACGCCCATTACCATCCACAAATGGATGAATGTTTTCAAACTCTAGATGTAAATGAGCTATACGCTCAATTATATTTTTTTCAATATTATTTTCATACTCTAAAAGTGCTTTTTTTATTCTTTTTTCGACATGTTCCGGACTTGGAGCAATATGATTTCAGACTTTTACCCATTCATCATCTTGACGAAACCTTCAAGCTATTTCATCTCGAATATTTGAGAGCAATGTCTTATGGAGAAATAGAATAATCTCTTTATTGAGAGGATGAGTTTTTGCTTTCTTACTAATATATTGTACTACTTTTGCAAGATTTTTTGATTCAAATAATTCTCTCTCTGTTATAAATCTTTCTAAGTCTATTTGCATGAGGACTTTTTCTGTTTCTTCTAAACTAAGAGTAGAATTTTCAATTGCATTAGAATTATAAACCTGCTCTGCAATTTCAGATTCATCAATCAATCTTAAAAGGGACTCTTTGTCCTCAATTTGTAAAAGAAATCTCATTCTCAATGCTAATAGATTTTGGATCATACAAAAAAAATTAATAAGATAACACTCCGTAGTATATCATTTTTTCACGAATAATCAACAAATAGTCGTGAAAATATTGAAAATAATAAACTTTTTCACGTTTTTTTCTAAAATTTCGTGAAAATATTTAAAATTTTCAAATACTTGCTGGAGATCAACGACTCAGAGAAACTATTTCTTCGGGTTGAAAGTTAGTCGAATCAAGAAAATATTGTTTTGATCATGAATAAAATCATTTTTTGACCATTGCTGACCTATGCTCAAAAGTTCAATGTATATCATCTTCGATCGAGTAAAATATATTTTCATCATATGGAAACCCAAAAGTTTTTAAAGAATCAGTGCGAATAGAAAAGAAACGTATTATATCGTGAATTTCACTTACTTCTGATATCACTCATCTATTATAGCAATCTCTTAAAAACCAACCTCCTAAATAATCTGAGCGAGATTCATCTATGATGTTTTTAACATATGCTTTTAATTTATTTTTTTCATTATAGAGTGGCATACTGTGTCCGTATTCATGAGCCAGAAAAAATAAAAAAAGTATATATGAAGCGTCAGTAAAAGATAGTTCTCATCAAGCGAGTGCTATATAAATATTTCTCGTAATAGGACTAAAAGCAGGAAGGTTTCTTGTGTACTTATTTCCTGAAAGTTCTTTCGCATCAGTATTTACTAATCGTATGCGAGTATCAGTAGTATAGTTTTCTCAGATTGTAGTTCTTACAAATTGAGAAATATCTTCTAAAATTTTTCAGAGAACATTTCAGTCAGGATTTTCTATACAAGCAGCATCAAACTCTTTCATTAAAATCGTATCGGGGAGCTGACTTATAAGCATTGATATTGCAGTAATTTTTCTCATATACTATTCTAAATAACATGTATACGTATATTTATATGTACTGTAATTTTTATGTCAATATAATATCTTTGTATGAAAGGAGCTTTCTACATATACTCAAAGTGAAATTATTTTTTATTGTTCTCAATAATGTATATCGCTTTGTTTATAGCTCTCAGTTTAGCATGCCTGATACTTTTTATCATATATTTCTATGAGTTGAGAAGTACAAAAAAACTCAAAAAATGCGATCTGAAAGACTTTCAGTGTCATATGAAAAAGATGTCTCAAAAAAATATCAGTGAAAAGGAAAGGATTATAGACTATGATAAGCTCTATCACAAAATACTTCTCAAGGCTTGATACACCGGAAGATTTGGTGATATCCTGAAAAAAGAACCAAAAGAAATACAAAACCTTAATAAGATTTGGGAGCTTCATAAACTCAGAAATTATCTCGTCCATGAAATGTGACACCCCAAATGAGTGAATCTCAAAAAAAGTGCTTCTGATTACAAGAAAGAGATAGAAAAAATCTTTTTACGCTTTCAGTAATGTAAAAATACTATTGACTAATATCAATTTTTTATTTATATTGAGTTTGTTATATATGAACTTAGAAATAGTATAAAATGGTAGAACTTGAAACTCATACAGCTAATTCTGATAAATTAGAGACAACTCAAGCACTCAATAGTTTATTTGAAAAGGTTAAATGAGTATCTCACAAAATACAAGAAATACTTAAAAGAGATAATATTCCTGCAAGAGAACTTTCGATATTTTTACATTGTTGTATTAAAAATAAAGATATAGATTTTCAAAGTATAGTCCCAATTTTAGAAAAAGCTGAGAGAATTGATGCAACTCACCTCTGACAAGCCCTCACTATCGCTGTGCGTGATAAAAATACAGATTTCCAGAGTTTACTATCTATTCTAGAAAAAGCTAAAAGTATAGACGTAGGTCATCTCTGACAAGCTCTTACTGTCGCTGTACGCGATGAAAGTACAGGATTTCAAAGTATAGTCCCGATTTTAGAAAAAGCTGAGAGAATTGATGCAAACCATCTATGACAAATTATCACTATAGCTCTACGTGATGAAAATACAGGATTTCAAAGTATAGTCCCGATTTTAGAAAAAGCTGAGAGTATTAAAGCAACTCATCTATGAAAAGCTCTAACTATTGCTGTACGTGATAAAAATACAAGCTTCCAACACATACTTCCGATTTTAAAAAAAGCTGAGAGTATTAAAGCAACCCATCTATGAAAAGCTCTAACTATTGCTGTACGTGATCAGTGAAAATGAATTACTATCAATAAGAATTCTATTATAAATCTTCGATACCAATGACCTCTAAATGATTTTATAATAAGAGATTTGAAAAAATTATGAATAGATATACCTTCATAGAGTGAATATATATTTACAATTAAAAAGATCAGATTTTTTATATCTGATCTTTTTATAAGCATATTCTATAAATCATTGAGCATCTCAAGAATCTCGTCTGGGTTTTTATCTTCTCATTTTTCTTGGGCTTTTGCCTGATTCACTTTTTGTTTTGCCTTCTTCATCTGGAACTCTTGCCATTCGATCAAGTGTTTTTCATTGAGGTTTTTGATCTCTTCTTGGTAGCGAACCTCTAGTTTTTGAAGTTCTTTTTTCTCAGTTTCCAATATGTTGTAGAGCCTATCTATTTGCGTATCTGTCATAGATGGCATGATATCAAACCAATATTGTCTCTCTTCGTCATCCATAGATTCTGTCTCTAAAACAAGATCAATAAGCTCTTTGTATCTTGCGAGAGTCTCATCAGAGATTTTGAAACTTGTTCCATTTTGTTTTATTTCAGCCATGATTTCTTGGTTCTTTGTAGTTATAAACTAGTACTTAACTCAAGTATATCAAAGATCCAGAAAATTTGCAAAAAAAAAAGAAAAAAATATACTCAAAAAGACTGATCAATAAACAAAATATATGACTCTTGCATATCTTGGGCTCTACATACTTCTCCTGTGCTGAATATGGTGACTTTTTATCGTTGCCCGCATACACGCCTACAAGTTCAAAAATATGTCTACACATATTCCTATAGTAACGAATGCTCTTTTTGTAACCCTTCTCATACTCTCTATCATAGGTTTCATACTTTGTTTCTTTCTCGACTGAAATACGAAAAATGATAATTTCATAGAAGAGTATAATGAACCCGAGATACAACTCGATAGAGCGATTTTTTAATACATCACATAACTATGAACAAAAACAAAATAATATTTTTAGCTGCTATTTGAATAGTTCTCTTACTCATATTTATCATCTTCATACTTATGAGAATGGAGAGAACAACGACTGTTTCTCAAGACAGTCTCACAATCTGGACTGTATGACATAGTCCTGAACAGTTCAAAAGTGTTTCAGAGCAATACGCCCTTGATACAGGGAGAGTTCTAGGTATAGAGCATAAAGACTTTGAATCATACAGTGATTACAAAGAAGCGCTTTTGCTCGAACTCGCTATTGATGATGGACCAGATATTTTTATGTTGAATAACTCTGAAAGAATTCTCCTCAGTGAGAGAATAAGCGGTATTTTACCAGAATACATAGCACCAGAAGATTTTAGAAAGAGCTTTTTGTCTCCATTTAGTGAAGAACTCATAGATACAGAAAAAGTAGATGGAAAAAATATCGACTATGTCCTCTGAGTTCCTGCCTGATTTGAAACACTCGGACTCTTTTATGATAGACGTAGTTTTGTAGGACAAGACCTTGAAACCTGGGCATGAGTAGGAGAAGCTATTGAAGACATAAAAGATAAAAATAGCTCTATCACTCCCCTCTGAATTGGTCACTGATCAAGTGTACTATATTCATGAGACATATTTGCACAGTTTCTCATAAATAACAATACTCGTTCTCTTATATGAATGGATCCCTCTGCGGTAAAAAGAGCACTTTGAACCTACAAGTTTTATTCTGACAGCGATGGAGAAAATAACTACGCAGCTATATCAAAAGAGCTAGAGGAAAATGCTATGAACAATATATCTCTTTTTTCTTCTTGAGATATAAAGATGCTTGTATGATTCCCAAGCATCTTAGCCGAAATAAAAAAGAGTGGATTCTCTAAAAATTTCCTCTCAGCTGAACCATTTCCAAAGACGAGTACCACAGACAATAAGCTCATAGTAAACTATAACTTTTTTGTTATCAACGAAGAAAGTGACGAATATGATGCTGCCAGTAGATTTCTCGCATATCTCTCGAGCCAACAATGAGCTGAGACCTACTATGATAACTTTACTCAAAGACTTCCAGCACATTCACTCATTACCCAAAAACTAAACCAGAAGTTTGACCCAGACTTCAACATCAGTTACAAAGACGTTCTCAAAGATCAAATCGAATTCGTTAGTTTTGATAAATGAATCGTAAGAGAATTTGATGAAAAGATCCCAAGCATTCTCAATCTAGAGGATCAACGTGATGCAGAAAAACTCATTTTTAGACTTTCAGACTCCATAAACTGTAAGCAAAATACCTATATGTGAGATACGGCTTCTAATCCTAATTGTAAAAAATAAATATGAAAGCTCTCCACTTAGAACTCACGCAGAGATGACTCTATTTTCAAGGAACTGATGAAAAAATCCTAGAAAAATATGATAGATGATGAGAAAAATTTTACTGTGGTTTTGATCCCACAGCTGATTCTCTTCATCTTGGGAATTTTATAGGTTTCATGGTTGCCGTTCACCTTATGAGAAGGGGAAATACCTATATCGCTCTTACCTGATGAGCAACGGGAATGATCGGAGACCCAGGATGAAAAGATGCAGAAAGAAGCTTTCTCAGTCCGGAACTCCTTCAAAATAATCAAGACTCTATCAGTAAACAGATGGGAGCGATTATTGACAACCTTCGAGAGTTTATAGGAGATGATCTCAGTGTCGATTTTGTAAACAACAAAGACTTCTACACAGATATGTGATATCTTGACTTTCTGCGTGAAGTTGGGAAGTTCATTACGATCAATACCATGATATCAAAAGATACTGTAAAAAAACGTGTCGAAGATCCAAAAAAATCTATATCATATACTGAGTTTTCTTATGCACTTTTACAGGGATATGATTTTTGTACACTCTACAATGATCACTGAGTACATATGCAGATTGGCTGACAGGACCAATGGGGGAATCTCGTCACTGGAACAGAACTCATCAGGAAAAAATATGACAAAAAGGCTGATGTATTTACATGGCCACTGATCACAGATGCGAGTGGGAAAAAATTTGGAAAATCAGAAGGAAATGCTCTCTGGCTCGACATAGAAAAGACTTCTGCCTACGAACTTTATCAGTATTTTATGAATACGGCTGATCTCGATATAGAAAGATATATGAAAATGCTCACACTAATCGAAGTAGAAGATATCGAAGAAATCGTAGCCAAGCATATGAAATCACCCGAAGAGCGTGTAGGACAAAAACGTCTCGCATACGAAATAGTCATGATTATCCATGGGAAAAAACAGGCTGATCTTGCTGTAAAAATCACTGATTTTCTTTTTTGATCCGGAGATAAGCTTAAAACACTTACATCTCTCGATGACTTCGAGCTCTGAGTCTTTCAAACATCTATCTGATGATTCAACTATGAATCTCAAAATCTTTTCGAATCAATCGTCCAATCATGACTCAGCTCAAGTAATGGTGAAGCCCGTAAAACTATCCAATCCTGAGCTATCTCTATCAATTGAGAAAAGATATCAGAGTTTGACTATGACTTCAACAATAACTTCATAAATAGCAAGTTTATACTCATCCAGAAAGGAAAGAAAAATTTTAGATTGATATTGAAATAAAAAATTTTGCTTTAATAGTATAAAAAAATATATTTGTTATATAACAAATATATTTTTTTACAAGTATTTATATGATGCAATATAGCGAAGAAGAAGTTACAAGAGCCTTATTACTTACAGAAAATGGAATAGATTCATTTATTGATGATATTCGATCAGAATTTTTTCCGAATTTAGAAGATCAGGAAACTCAAAAGAAATTTCAAGTATTTAATCAACTCTGTAGATCATCATATGATACTATGAAATTTCAATTTAATGAAACCTTTAGAGACGAATGAGAGAGATATTTTGAACACTTGCGAGAGGTAGCAAAAATCATTACAAAAATGAAATGATCAAATAGGAATCAGGTAATAATAGCACTCTTACATGACGCTATAGAAGATATTGCGTTATTTAACTTCGGTACCATACAAGCTCTCACAAAGGACCCAAAAATTGCAATTGCTGTCCAGGCAATATCAAAAAATCCATGGCAAGAGTATTTGTTAGACTGAGAAAGTGAACACTTAAATAAAGCACAGGCAAAAGAACGAAGAAACAAAGAATACTTTTGACATATGGAAAATATTGAAAGTTTTGAGAAACAAATTAGTGACATTGCTGACCATCATAATGTACTTCTAAGCTCAGATGAAATTTCAGAAGTCGCAAGAAACGCTATTCAAGTGAAACTCGCAGATAGGATTCATAATCTTTCTACACAATGGGATCCAAATAATACTGAAAAAGTTATAAGAAAGATAGAGGAGACCGAGAAACATTTTTATAATATTGCTGAGGAATTTGATCCTGAGATTTTATCAACTCTTAAGAGTCACATACTTGCCCTAAAAATCAAACTTGAGAAATACCCTCAAAGAGTCAGTAGCGTGCTATAAAAATTATCTATTTTATTTACTGCTGAAAAGATCAAAAAATGATACCCAGAAATAAGGTGAATATTCACCTTATTTTTTATATGCTTCTTGCTGAAAATCTAAACTCAACACAACTATTATATCTTTACTATATCTTGTTTCTAAAAGTTGCGTTTCGTATTAGATTCTACCTCTAATTTTTTGACAATTTTTGTTTTTTATTTAAATTTATCTTACTTTTTTCGGATTTTTGGAAATAATATGCCCGATCTAAAAAGAATAAAAGAACTTTTAGATAATTCTGACTCTTTAGAGTCTAAAGTTGAGAATTTTGAAATATATCTCATTTGTGAGGCTCTGGAAAAAACAAAAGGAGTAGTTACACATGCAGCTGAAGATTTGAAAGTAAAAAGAACTACTCTCATAGAAAAAATGCGGAGATACGAAATCAATGCAAATAACTATAGAGAATAGCCACTAAACAATTTGTTCCAAATATAGCGTGAACTTGATGTTTTATAAAAAAGACCGACATATATGTCGGTCTTTTTTTACTCACTTCGCAAGGTATCTTCAAATTTTGATTTTTATCTATACTCTTCTCTCAAAAAACTATAATAGCAATTATCTACATACTTCCCTTTTTGGAGTTCATCATGTCTGATGATTCCATCAAGCTTGAATCATGCTTTTTCAGCTACTCTTCTGGATCAAGTATTTTCTTTGACACATCTGATAGAGATTTTATGGAGTCACATTTCTGTGAATCCATAGTGTTTTATCCACTCGACACATTCTGAAATATATCCTTGTCATCTATAGTCTGCAGCGAGCCAGTATCCAAGCATCACACTCTTGAGATCTTCGTTGATGGTATGTATTCCAAATCTCCCGATTAATTCTCATCATTTCGTAGGGAACGAATATTTTCGTTCCTGAATATTAGATTCTCATCCATTTTTCAAATATATTGCTGCCTGCCAGCTCACACCTTTTTCAGCTTCTTCAATCGATTCTCTCAAATTTTTCTCTGTATCTGTGTGATCATCTCACTTATCCCAAGCCATAAACTGTGTCACAAAATCATCAATGAGAGCATACATTTTTTCGGCTTCTGAAGGCTGAGCTAGTTTTATAATAAGCCTTTCTGTTTCAAATATGTCATCTTTTTGTAGTTTCTTCATGAGAGCTAACTATTTGTGTTTTAGAAAATTCTATCACCTATATATTATAATAAAGAACATGTATCATCATTACTATAAACATTAACAAATGATTGACCTAACTGAGAACTAAGCTCTAGTCTCAGTCCTTCTATTTCTTGGGCTTCTTCTCATCTCAGCGTTATTTCATTGACATCATACTCACCATCATTCTCAAAAAGAGATAATAATACTACGTTCACCTCTCCTGCAATTTTAGAAAAAGGAATTATAAAAAAATTTTCTGTACTTATGTTATCATATGCTTGAAAGGATTCTGTTGTCGCATGTGTCCTACAATGAGATATGCCTTGTCCATGAACTTTTGCAAAGTTTAAATCTGTATAATCTCCTGCAATTTGAGCATAAGGATTATTACATATAAAAAAACCTCCGGCTCAAAGTGCAGCGTTCCTAAAATACCTCATCGCATTTTTTGTTTTTCATCAAAGTCAAAGTGTATTTTTAGCTTTCTCTTGTTGAAGTAATGTTACTTCTGTTATTTCATTCATAATTCCAAGTATTATTCTTATATGAGTAAATATACAATTTATATCTAAAAATTCAAAAAAATCAATGATGATTTACAAAGTATAAATATATCCAGTCTCGGTGTCACAGCGAATATGTTGATTTTCTTCTAGCCTATTGTATGCATCTCAAATACCGACAATACATGGCTTTCTGAGCTCACGACAGATAATTGCAGCATGACACAATATTCCTCACTCTTGAGTAATAATTCATTTGGCTTTTTGTATGTCCAAGATATATTCTGGACTAGTCATAGGACAGAGGAGGATCTGCTCACTACCAACCGTCTTTATTCAGATCTCAGATTCTTCGATTTTACATATCTGTCCCTGTATTTCTCCTGCAGAACAAGCAACGGCTCATCTTGCTATTATTTGTCTAAGATCAGCTCGTCTCTTACTCAGGTAATCAAGTGAAAAGTCCTTATACATCTTTCAGAGTATCCTGTTCCAATCAATAAAACATACACCAAAATCATCAGACTTCCCTACTTCAAAATAGCCTCAGAGATATCCCTTGAAAAACTCAGTATCAAATCTATACATGATCTGTTTTTGTATATCTTGATTTTCTATTTTTAAAAATGAGAGTATTTCCTCAATCCAATCTCGTACATATTCAGTATCATTACTAAGATTGAGTGTTTCAAAATCATAATAAAACTCTTCGATAGAGTTTCAATCTTCTACTACTCCATGGCTCAGCTGATGGTGCCCTCATGAAACTATCTCTCAGCTAATACCCTTTTCTCAGACAACAAAGGTGGAAGAAAATATAGAAGTTTGGGGATGTTGTATAAAATCAGCTTGATATTTATGAGGATCTATATCTTGGTCTGGAAGCCAGGTTTTGAGCACCTCTTCTATAGTGAGTCATCTTTTTCTCAGTTTTTCTCCAGAGTCCTGCATAGGGATGAGCCTCAGTGCGCAATACTCATGTTTGTGCTCTTTATAAAAATCTGTAAAAGCATCTGTTTGCTCTACCACATCTGCGAGAGGAAAACTTGTAGGCGCATCATAGGGGAAATTTATGTGTTCATTGAGTTCTCAGAGTCTTTTTCTCTTCCAATTATCTTCTTCTCGAAATACTTCAGCATCTTTGTGTCAGACATTTGTAAACCAGTCTGAAAGAGACGAGTTATTCTTTATGAGTGTGGTCAGTTTTTTCTGTGTATCTTTCTTTTTTACATGAATTGGACGTACTTGGAGGAAAAAGATAGTTCATCAGTCTATGGCCCATTCTATATCGCAGGGCTTTCCATATCTTGCTTCTATATCTTTTACTTGTCAGATCAGATCTTGGAGAAAAGAAGCATCTACAGGGTTAGATCACTGTGAAAAATCGAGAATTTTGTCTGATTTTGGATCATATACCCATCTACTTGGTGTGACTTTTCATCATACCAGATCTTCTACATATCCTTTTATAGCTTCTACTATTATTTCTTGCTTGTAGTTCAAAGGGTTAATGCTAAATGCTACTCCAGATATCTCACTATGACACATCTCTTGGAGTACAACAGCTATCCCCTTTTCTGAAAGTCATAGATGTTTTCTATATCCAAATACTCCCTTTGCATAATATGAAGCCCAAGTTTGCTTGATTGCATATTCTAATTGCGTTTTTTCTACATTGAGCGTGCTATGGAGCTGTCATGCCCAACTATTATTTTCGCTGTCTTCTCATATTGCCGAAGAGCGTACTGCAAATTTTTTATCCTTCGGGATATTCTGAAAAATTTTTTCAAGTATATCTGAGTTTATCTTCCCGCACATAATTGTATCTTGAAGTATTTGGAGCTCAGACTCTCCGATACCTTGTACATCGATACTATTTTGAGTGAGAAAGTCTTGAAACACTTCACATGTGAGAACGATTCCATTTTTTGTCCTATAATTTTCTCTCATAAGATAAGCGAGATTCTTCGCTTTTCCTCATATCAGTTCTTCAGGATAAATATCTGCATCTGAAAGTGATATTATTTTCTTGCTAGTTTCTCACATAGGTATAAAAATAAGGGAGTATAATTATTCGCTTCTCAGCTTATCTTCATGTACCGAGTTTGCAGCGAGACATCATTCTGCAGCTGACATAATAGTTTGTTTAAATTTATTGGAGTTCGTAGAAACATCTCAGGCTGCATAGAGTCACTTGATAGAAGTCTCTTGACGCGCATCAACGATTAAACAACCTTCATCATCCATTTCTGGATTCAGATGGGATACAAGCTTTGTATCAGGATCAGAACCAATTGCTACAAATATCCCATCAGCTTGGATAATCTTTCCGCTCTTGAGCTCGATTTTTTCTACAAACATGGATCAGTCTATCTGAGCTACTTCTTCTTCTAGTACCATTTCTATATTGTCTCTTTTATGAGCTTGATCTACCCAAATAGTTTCTGCTCTGAAGGTATTTTTCCTGTGCACGAGATATACTTTTTTACATATATCAGCGAGGTAAAGAGCCTCTGTAAGAGCAGTATTCCCACCTCCAACAATGACAACTTCCCTATCTTTAAAAAACATTCCATCACAAGTGGCACAATAACTCACTCATTTTCATAAGAATTCTTCTTCTCATGGTACTCAGAGATGTCTGTATTTGTTTCCTGTTGCGAGTATAAGATAATGACTCTTGAGCTCTTTTCCTGAGACTGTTTTTACACAAAAATCTTGATCAGTTTTTTCTATGTCACTTACAAAGTCTTGCAGGAGTTCTGATCCTGATACTTTCGCGTGCTCTGCAAAATTATCCATTATTTCTTTTCCTGGAGCAGAAAGGACTCATGGGTAATTTTCTACCTTGTGAGAAGTTGCGAGTGCTCATCCAGGCTGACCTCCTATAACTACATTTTTGAGTTTATATCTACTCGCATACATTCAGGCAGGAAGACCAGCACTACCTGATCAGATTATTATTAGATCGTACATAATTTCTTATATTATTTATATTTTATACATCATAGACATGTTTTATAGCTATGCAAATTAAAGCATTCTTAAAGATCCAATTTTAAGTTTTCTTTAAGTGGACTTTTTAGTATAATGTATGTGTTTAACACTCTAATTATATTAAAAGAGATGAAATACACTACCAGTATACTCTGCCTCACACTCCTCTTGCTGAGCGCTTGTGGGAAAAAAGAAGAAACTATCTCACCAAAAACTTCAGAAAAAAATGAGACAGTAGAGCAAATAGAAATCATACCAGAAGATATCAAGCCAAGCTATATAGAAGATCCGTCAGAAAGCTATGGAAACACTGATGAAAAGATCTTGTTTTTCTATTCTGAAAACTCTGAAAAAAGTAAAGAGTTTGATGCTCTCCTCAAATCTGGCACTGGAGCAGAAATATTTTCTGATGTCATAAAGATAGATTTCGATGATGAGAGTGAAGCAAAAGAAGTATTAGAGATAGCAAGTCCAAATTCGTTTGCTCTCATTGATCAAGAAGGAAATCTCATAAAAAAAATTGAGAATATAGAAACAATAAAAGATATTATACAACTCTACGAATAAATGAAGAAATTTTTTGTCATAGCATCAATAGCACTCCTCACTGTCTGAGCATGAGTAGTGTTTTCAAAAGATGGGCAAAACACTAGTTCTCGTAGCGTGGATTATAAAAACGATAATAATATGGAAAAAAATACAGAAAATCAAAATCTCAAAACTGCCTATGTTGCTGGTTGATGTTTCTGGTGCATTGAGTCTATTTTTGACGGAACAGAGGGGGTGATCTC
Source organism: Candidatus Altimarinota bacterium (assembly GCA_020631485.1). Classification (GTDB taxonomy): domain Bacteria; phylum Patescibacteriota; class Gracilibacteria; order BD1-5; family UBA6164; genus JAHDHC01. The sequence continues at coordinate 80,217 of JAHDHC010000004.1, read as the reverse complement.
AGCTATTTCAGGATATATAGGGGGATCTGCAGCTACTGCAAACTATAAAAGTATCTGAACTGGAAATACCAAGCATAGAGAATGAGTAAAAATAATATATGATCCAGATGTCATAAGTTACTGAGAGCTCATAGATATATTTTGGAGACAGATCGACCCTACAGATGACCAAGGACAATTTGCAGATAAAGGTTTTCAGTACACAACAGCAATGTACTATTCAAACGACGAAGAAAAAGATATTTTAGAAAATTCAAAGAAAAAACTCAGTGATTCTGGAAAATTTGAAAAAGAAATAGCGACAAAGATACTTCCTGTGAGCGATTTTTACGAAGCAGAAGAAGAGCATCAAGACTATGCTCAAAAACAAACACTCAGATACAAAGCCTACGAAATAGGATCAGGAAGAGCCTGATATAAAAAAGAAACATGGGCAGATGAAACTGCATCATTTACTGATGCTGAGAGTCCAAAAAATCTTCCCGATTTTACAAATATGGATCTCAAAGAACGCCTAACTCCTTTGCAATACAAAGTCACACAGAAAAATGGGACAGAAAGAGCTTTTAGTGAGGGAAATTATCATGACAACAAACAAGCATGAATCTATCTCGATATCATCGATGGAACTCCTCTCTACGCATCAATCCATAAATATGATTCTGGGACATGATGGCCGAGTTTCTGGAAAGCAATAGATGATGATAAGCTTGTCTACAGAGAAGATAACTCACTTTTTTCAAAGCGTATAGAACTCCGTAGCAAAAAATCAGACAGTCATCTCGGGCATATTTTTCCAGATGGACCTCAGGATAAGTGAGGAATGCGACATTGTATAAACGGAGCAAGTCTCTATTTTGTGAGCTATGATGACTTAGAAGAAACCTGATATGGAGAATATAAAAGACTTTTTAATAATGATTAAGTTTATTTTAAGAAGCACGTATATCTTGTAGCTACTTTTACTCTTTAATTCATACACATGAATAAAAAAATAACTTTTGCTCTATCAGCAATTATGCTTTTAGTACTCACTTGATGTGGAACACAAGTCGATAATACTTCAAGCACGAATAACTCTAGCTCAAATGTTGCTCAAGAACAAACAGTAAAGACTGAAAAAAAAGCAGCTTCTGCTTATGACGATTTCTCAACAGCGCCTACTGCATATAGACAATACAACGGTCAAGATCTTTCAAAACTTTGAAAAGAAACAGTATTGTATTTTTCTCAAGAATCATGTGGGACATGTCAAAAAACTGATGCTGACTTAAAATCTCAAGAATCTCTCCCAGATGGAGTAAGTATCCTCAAAGTTGACTATGACACAGAAACAGAACTCAATAAAAAATATGGAGTTACAACAAAGCATACTTTTGTCCTCGTAGATCAAAACGGAAATAAAATCGCAAAAGAAATGGGTCTTGCAACAACTACAGAAATCGCTGAGTTTGTCGCAAACGCTAAATCAGAAGAAGTACCTGCAGCGAGCACGCAAAAGGCAACTCCTGAAACTGCTGATACTCAAAAATGACCAGCATGATATGTGGTATACGCATGACAAGATCTTACACAACTCGCACAAAATACCGTACTCTACTTCTATCAAGCTTCTTGTGGAACATGTCAAAAAACAGATGCTGATATAAAAGCTCAAGCAAGTCTTCCAAATGGGATCAACATATTGAGAGTAGATTTTGACACAGAAACAGAGCTCAATAAAAAATATGGTGTTACAACAAAGCATACTTTTGTTCTCATTGATGCAGATGGTAATGAAATAGCAAAAGAAATAGGGCTTGCAACGACAGCTGATATTGCAGATTTCATAAAAAGTAATACAAGCTCAGCTGCTGCAGCAGTAAGCACACCAGAGAAAGATCCGGTTGTTGCAAAAGAAACAGCAGTAGAAACTCCAGTAGTTGCTGCAACAAGTACAAAATGAGCCTACAAAAACTATGCAGGAAAAATAGAAAATGAATCAGTTTTATTTTTCAGTGCATCATGGTGTCCATCATGTGTTGCTGCTGATAAAAACTTCAAAAGCGAAACTGATCTTGCGATAAACGCTGATATACTCAAAGTAGATTACGATGCAAATAAAGACCTCAGAGACAAATATGGAGTTACTTCTCAACATACATTCGTCAGAGTTGATGCTCAAGGGAATCTGATCAAAAAAATGGTTGGATGATCAAGCTCAAGTGCTCTCACTGCACTCTTTAACTAATTTATAATCCCCCTCCTTCACTTCGTTACCTTTCCCCCTTATCAAGTGGGAATCAACAATGGAACTCTAAAATAGGGGGATTTATTATACTAAAATTATATTACTATGACACTTATTATAATCTCTTTTTTCGCTGGGATCCTGACGATTCTCGCACCATGTGTGCTTCCTCTACTGCCAGTAATACTCTGAGCAAGTGCCTGAGATGCTCAGGATAAATCAAAACCCTATATCATCATTGCCTCGCTTTCTGTCTCGATTATCATCTTTACTATGCTGGTTCAGGCAACTACCCTTTTATCATGAATCGACACAAAAACACTTACAAAATTTTCAGGTGTGATAATCATATTTTTCTGAATTATTACGATTTTTCCAAATCTTTGGAAAAAAATAACTACCACGCTTGGTTTTTCTGATGGCTCAAATAAACTCTTATGAAAAGCCAGTCAGAAGGAAGGAAAAGCTTGAAGTATATTTATGTGAGTAGCACTTTGACCAGTATTTACGAGCTGTAGCCCAACTTATGGTATCATACTCTCGATCATTATAGCCTGAAACTATAGCTCAGGTCTTATAAATCTCGTATCATACACCCTTGGACTTGCTCTTATCCTCCTCACTATTGCCCTACTCTGACAAAAGTTTGTAAACAAGCTCAAGTTTGCCTCTGATCCAAACGGAAAGTTCAAAAAAATACTCTGAGTCCTTTTCCTCATAGTCTGAATCGCGATCGTAACATGATACGACAAAGAACTCGAAGCCTGGCTCATAACAGAACTCTGATGGTTCTGAGCCCTCGATTTTGAGCAAGGAATTATTGATAAGGCCTGAGTGAAAGACTAAAAAAATCCCAATCGGGATTTTTTTGTTATTCTCTTTCTGTTATTACAATCTATTATATAAATCTTCGCAAGAATAATTTGAAAAAAGCTATTTTTTATATATTATACTTAAAATATAAAAAATAGGAATGCTTGCTCAAGATTTTAATCAATTCGAGATATCATCTCACCCTGCTGTAGAAAATAGTTTTTCTATAATTGAAACTCAGGTTTTAGATGATTGCGAAAAAATTCTTTCGACAGTTTCAAGATGGACAAAATGAGACATAAAAGCTATCTCATCACAAGAGACAAACAGAGAACATGTTTTATGAATGCTTGATATGGTGTGGGAATTTCACAGACCTTTATCAAATATCTGTGATGTTGAGGAACTCATCCTTATGATACTTATACATGATTTGTGAGAATATAGGATAGGAGATATAGCAAGGAGTGAGAAATGAGCAGAAAAAAAGAAACTAATACAAAAAAAACATGAGAAAAAAGTTGCGACTATACTTATAAACAAAATAAAAAATACGGGACTGAGAGAAAAATGTCTGAGCTTATTGGATAGGTATTTTGATTTTTGAATAGGTGAAAATCAGGGACTTCATGAGCTGGACAGACTCTATCTATTAACGAAACTTTTTGATACAGCACAATGACTCGAATACGGTCTTGAAACTGTATTTCTTGAAAATCATCCAGTTCAAAAATCTGAAGTTGAAAAACATATACGTGCTTGTTTCCAAGAAATGGCAAACATATGTATTTACTTAGATGCAAGTGTAATATTATGAACAAAAACTCACTACGATCTCTATGCTTGAAAAGTACGAGAATTCAAGAGACAACAAGAGAAAGCACAGCGTGCAAAGCTCACAGAGAATTGAATATATGTTATTACAAATAGTCTTTTAGATAGAATAGCAGAAAAAATAAAAACTCACTACAATTTAGATGTTGAAGCAGAGCTGGACGGGATGATTCAGCATTTTTGAGGATTTAGATATAAACATCAGAAATAAATAAATCCAAAAAAGTTCTTTTCAGTCTAACAATATTATTTCATTACTCCATCTTTCTTGTTCTATTTTTCCTCTAAGAAGAGCTTTGTGGCATTGATGACATTTTTGAATCTGTCTGATTGGAGATGTATTCAGCCGAAGTAGCGAGTGACGATTATGAGACTGTTGACCATATTTTCTCTTTGGAGCTCTCTGAGGATACAGTTCCCTGCTCAACTCTCTCCATCGTCATTTTTTGACTCTAGAATAGAACCATTTTCTGATCTGATCCTATAGGCATAGCTATTGTGTGTTGCCTTGCGAAAATAACTATCTCGCAATAAGTCTTTGAGGAAGCTCTGTACATCTGCTTCTGAAAATACCTGTCATCCTACAACTGTGTATTTTGACTTTCGGTCGATGATGATATTTTTCATGATCTTTTTCTCAAAATCGAGACTTTGAGATTCTCAGAAATCAAGTGAAAGTTTTTGTGACATAAAAAAAATACTTTAAAAAAACTAAAGTATTATACGAGATTTCTCTAATAGTTGAAATCTATATCAAAATCAAGAAGAGCATCATAATTTCCTGGAGCATAAGGATCCAGCATATCGAGAAGTAGTGAGTATTTGAGATCATAGCTGTATGTATTTTTTTCTCAATTTGTATTGATGTTTTGCGTTTCAGATGCGATTGTAGCTCCAGTTCCAATATTATTAACACTTCAAAAAGGAGCAGCTTCATATCAAAATCATCTTGTTCCATCCCAATTTGGCAGAGTATCTGGAACTTTGGTCATTTGAGCTTGTTGAGACATGAGTACACTAAATCAAGCTCAAACAGTTTTTACCGTTACTGTGAGGGTATCTGTACTGGTAAATACCGTTCATATATCGTCTATATCTCATATATCAACTTCTGAAGTTGATATGTTGAATTCTACCTCATCAACATAAAATTCATGTGTCACAGAAGCTGAATTCCCAGCATTATCATATATCTCAAAACTTGCTCTGTATTTTCCATAGCTGAGTCCTTGTATATTAAAACTCGCCTGCGTATTGCTAAACTCATCAAGTGATTCATATTGACTCGATATATCGGGTCCCCAAGAGCTACCATCCCATTTTTCTATCGCAAGATCATAGTTTGAAGTATTTATGCCTGAATTATCATCAGAAATTGTATAGCTGAGAAGCAAGTTTCCTATCGGATGGAGAAATCCATCACTAGGACTATAGTTCTGTATCACAGGATCTACACTATCATTTGTATGGATCAGAGCATAGCTTGAGTACTCTATCTCATCATCATTTTGCGTTACGGCTCTAAAACAGTATTGGTCTCATGTAGCTGAAGAATTTTTAATAAGTGAAAAGTCCCGCTCTCCCCATTCTCAGGCAGGTATTGGATTTGGATTCGTCACCGTTGGGAGTGACTCGTTGTAACTCTGGAGATTATGTCATCCACCAAACAGAAGGGAGTTTGTGAGAGTCGCTCCATCTGCGAGTCAAGGATTGTCATAGTGCAACCAATCTTGTGTCCCTCCACTCGCTCATACATTCGTCCATGGAGATGCAGTATCACAGGAGATTCCTGGTGCGTATTGGAGCTTTAAGCTTAGTACAGAACTCGGAAGAAAAGACTTTGAGTTTTGTAACAACATCCTGAGACGTAATTGTCGTGAGGATGGGAGGCTTGAAAGAACCGTATTTTCTTGAGCGAGAGGAGTTACGGGAGTGTTTGCAGCATTGTTTTCATACCATCTATAGTGTGTTTTATCGAGCAAATATTCATTTGCAAACACTCCTTCTTCTATTGCAAGCCAACGAATCGTATCGACCGCATGAGTATCACAATCATCATCTGTATCAAGCTCACAAGAGCGAAACTGCATTCAACTTGTTGTGACATTTTGGATTTCATCTATCTGAGCATCTTGCCCTCATAGATTCGTCACAGTTTGTGAAATAGCAACTGGAATACTTGTAAAATTCGTAGAAAAGTTCGCAGTAGACCATATCCATGAATTCCCCTCTGAAAGTCCTGTCCCTATGTCCATATCTTTAAAAAATGGATTCATCGTCGGATCAACAGCGATCCAACCAAAGGTTTCAGTAGGATGAGTCGGATTACAGTCATCTGTCGTTATTTGCTGACAAATTCATCACTGAAAATTACTGATAGATGAACTGCGAATTCGTGTGACAATCGGTGTATCACCGTTTGATGACTGAATAGAACTAAATACATACGGCACTGTTGAGAAAGTCTCTGAATAATTTGTCGTTATAAGTCATCCGGTAGTATCAAATGACTCATCAGCAGAAAAAGTTCCTGCTTCAACTCCATCGATACTCGCTGTTTGTGCAGCATCTACGACGATATATCAAATAGTCTCTGAGGCATGTGGCTGACATCAAGTTGCATTTCATGAGTGAGAATCACACAATCTCACTTGTGCTGATGTAGATGTAATATTTCGTGCTTCAAATACCAGTGCTTCATTCCCATCATTATAGGTATTTGTCCTCCCTACAATGACTGGAGATGTATATGGTCATCACGTATAATTGATGGTAGTCCATCATCCATCGATTGGGGAGGCTACTTTTCCAGCTTCTCACCATATATCATCAAGTATTACAGGACTCGCACCAGTTTCAAGTCTTGCAAAGTTATTGATCCCAAGTTCATCATTTGCCTGAGTATCAAAGAGTCTAAAACAGTAAAGTGTATTATTTTGAGCATAGGCTGTAGCTCTCAGAGAAAATTCGTATTCTTTTTGAGAATTGTTTGCAAAGCTACTTGGAGGACTTAGGAGTGTTTGCCCAAGAGAATTATGATATCACTCACTTTGTATATGCGTATTTCATGCGGAGTTTGAAAGGAGTTGAGTAGCAGAATTTTCTCCATCTGGAGATATATGAGAACTATCAAGCATCTCCCAAGAATCATTTGGAGCACTGATACTTTCCCATGATGATATACTCGAGCAAGTTTGTGAAGTTTCTGCCCATTGTAACTCAAACTGGGAAGCATCAGTATACAAAAATCATGAAGTATTTTCGACCTTCATTCTGAGTCTTACTGTCTCATTTTTTTTGATATTTGAAATACCAGTATTTTCAGCAGCAAGCCATCATGTATTTTGATCAAAATCACTTGAGTCATCTCTCCATCTATATGAAGGCTGAGATAAATATCCATTTCAGACAAAAAGACTTTGGAGATTTACTCACTGTATTCCCATCCTCAGTCATGCATATGCCGTAGGTCCTGCACTTGCTTCGTTTGTTTCAGTGAGTCGTATCGTATCTCCAGAACTCATCTGTGGAATAATCAGTCATGCAGATGAGTGAGAGGAATTCGTAATACCGTCTCCATCATTTGCATTTCTATTGTAGGATCAGGAAGTTCCATAATCAAGTGTCACTCCTCATACTTGCCATTCGAGATATGGGTTTTCTCTTGGTCCATTTCACGTTCCAGTACGTCTGTTATATACAGAATGAAACAACATATAATCTCCTGCACCAAGTATGTTTATATCAGAAGAGTTTGCAGAAGTATGTTGGAGAGATATTCCTTGTTCTAGGGTTGTATCAAATGTCAGTGGAGTATTTACGTTTGTGCTTACATCTTGACCTCATACCGTTTCTCCTATTCTGAGATAATCAGCAGTATCAGGAAGCTTTGCGATGGTCAGTCCCGTTTTACTCACAACCGTATCGTTTGTCGTACCTTGAAGAGTAGATTCTCTCATTATCTCAAGATTGAGAACTTGGTTGGCTGATGATGATTCTATAATCCCTACATATGACGCTATTCCAGTAAAAGAACCATTTTGTGCACGGATATAGGTCGTCGATCTCGTAGCATCTATCTCCGTTCCATTCAGTGTAAGTCTGATTTCATTGTTTGTTCTATCAGTCCCAGTAGTTATCGCTCAGACACTATAGGTCACAAGATATTTTCAAGCAGATCAAAGAGTCAAATCATTTCCAGAAAGACTAAAGTTTGAGTTATCGATCTCATCTGCAGTTGCAAGATTTACCTTTGACCACGTAGGAGTAATCGCCTGTCTCGCAGATGGACGGATCCTTGCAAAATCCCAATCATCATCGAGTTTCAAGATATTAACTCATGATCTTCCTGGAGTTCTTTCCATGCTTGCAGTATTTGTATCAGTCTTTTGAATACGGACCTGCACGTCATCTCAAGGAGCAACGTTGAGGATCGCTGCTCCTTCATTGTATCATTCAAAGTCATTATTTGCCCTACGTATGTAACTACTTCCATAGGTATATGGAGAATCAAGTCCATTTACACGTATCCGAGATTGTATTTCACTACGATTTCCTCAACTCGTACTTCTGACAGGAACCGAGTACATCATGAGATAATGTCCTCATGCACTCAAATCAAAACTCGTATTTCCAGAATGAATAGGTATTTCAGCATCTTGAGATACGAGCGTGTCCCATGAAAGCGCTTGTGCTACGTTTGTAATATCTTCTCATCAAGCAGCGTCGCGATATACTGTAAAGATAGGAGAACTTGGTGACTGTGCATGACTGATATCAATAGTCAAATTTTCAGACACAAATCACAAAAAAGAAAAAATACCTGATAGTTGTATCAGAAGAATTGTAGTTAAAACAGTTCAAAGTATTTTTCTCAAGCGCTATATTGTTATATATAAACTCTTATATATTTTAGCAGATATTTGCTAGCTTGAGAAAAACTATATATTGACGTATTTATAAATTATATTGTGAGATATAGAAAATAATAAGCCTCTCTATGATTGAAGAAAGGCTTACTGAGTGATTAATACACAATTATTAAAACATATATTAAGAGCTATTGAAGAGAGAATATCTCTATTTTGTAGCTATCTCACTCATTGTTACATACTTGTATATTTCATCCATTTTCACGGATCTCAATTTCTCTGTTAAATACATGATGGTTTATTGAAGTTCAGGAACCAGAACCAAAAGCTTCTGTTTCACTGAGAACTACCCAATTGACATTTTGTCATGTGACATTGAAAAATCTGAGATATCTCCATGATCCAGAGACACTATGATCTGTCGTGTCTCATGTGGCTCATGAATTTTTTACGATTCATGTAGCGAGATTGGTCCAAGTCGTACCATTATTACTTCACTGAATCGTTCAATTTGTTGTACCATAGGTTTGTGGATTCCACCAGTGGAGTCTGACAGTTCATACGACTTGAGATGATCCAAGATCAATTGCAGGAAGAGACTTATTGGCACTTCACTGGTTTGAGTTGTTGTACACCAGATTCGTATAATTATTATCAATCATATTTGCATCATTGGTACTGTTATTATCAGGATCTATAGTTCACACTGGAGTAAATTCTACTCAGGTTCAACCAGAAACGATTGAAACAAAGGCATTCATAAAGCTTTTATATGGAGTAGTACTCATACTACATGTTCCAGGGTCAACTGCAACTGTTTCAGAACTTATGCTTGGTATTGCTCATACTCCGTTTGAGCTAATAGTTATCTCATCAGCATCAGAACTCAAAACTATTCCCGTTCCCGCATTGAGTGATTTAAAATTTGCAGTTGTAAGTCATCCAGTTCAGGCATATATCCCCTCTCCTGTTCACAAGTTGATACCAGAAGATATTTTAGAGTCAACATATGCAACAAGTTCATTCCATTTTGTAAATGTAAGTGGATCACCATCACTCGCGATCAATCAGGTCCATGCAACAACCACTGATCAACTTATAAATACACAGAAACAGACACTGAGGATGATTTTTAAAATACGTAAAAACATAAACACACATTTAAAAATATAAGTATACAAAAAAAATTATATAGAAAAACGAAAGGGAAACAAATACATTTCAGCAAAAGGTTTTTAGAAAATAAATTAATCTCAAATTAATCTCCTATTAAGAAATATATAATTAATAATTAATAATTAATGTAAATCGTCTAGTTTTTTTTGTACAAGTTTCTTTACAAATATGCTAGTATTAGTGGTGATATATCAAATATTTCCTATGAAGCATTTCTGAAAATACCTTATATATGTCACTCTTGCACTTTGTATGTTTTTACAGAGTAGTGGGGTATTTTATGTATTTAGCGGAACTGTCAGACCAAACATATATACTCGTTTCCCAGATCAAAATGATTTACTCCCTATCGGGACATTTGATCTCAAATATGGAATAGATGACACCAGTTCGTGAATAAATACGAGCTCAGAGTCACTCGTGATCCAAAAATGGGATGGAATATCCTCTTGGGGAACAGATATCGCTGCTACATATCAAACTTGAGAATCTATCACAACAAATCAGGCACTCTATAATATCGTCTGACTTCCCTACGGAAAATATAGAAGTATTTTTTCTATAAGTGATAATAACGGAAATACAACCACCGTAATTACGATTTTCTATGTAGATGCACCAAGTCTCAATATCTCAGCTCCAGAGTACGATATAGGAGATATACTTCTTTGATCAAACAATTTTTGAGCCTGAGAACTCGTAGTCACTGTAGAAACCGTATGAGCAGCCTTTGAGCTTGACATGCTCAAAACAAATCTTCTTTCTAAACAAGTATGAGTCAGTATAAATGACTGGAATGGAACAGAATGATTTTGATACGACCAGGAAAGTTACAGTGGAAATATACAAGCGATATCCACGAGTGAAAATATCGCAAGTCAAACGGGAGGCATAAACACTGACTGAGAAAAAAATACCTACACATATAGACTCAAATACGGAGCACTAATATTGAGCGAGGAAACCATAGCCTGAGAATATGATGTAGATCTAGATTTTCATATTGATCTACAATACGCTGATGTGGACAACAGATGTATCCTGAATGGTGTACGAAAATTTACTTGTGACCTCTAAGAAACATCTACCGATTCATATATCTATAAAATCAAAAATAAGACAGCTAAAAACTAGTCTTATTTTTGAATACATAAATATATTTGACAGAAAATCAAAACTTCATATATTAGTAAGTGTAAATATTACAATTATATTTCTAGCCTGATCGAAAAATATCAAGTAAATGCAAATATAGCTATTTACATGTTTATATCCTAAATCTGATACATATGAAAAATAACGAAGCAGTGATAGTCGTTGATTATCAAAATACCTTTGTTCCTGTAGACGAAGGCTGAACATGAGAGCTATGAGTTGCGTGATGAGGCTCAATCGCTCCATACATAAACAAGCTTACTTCTGAAGTAAGAGAAAAGTGATGACTCATAATCAATACTCGAGATATACATCCAGTCGGACATGTCTCACTCGCATCAACTTACAAAAATAAAATAGCAATTACTGAAGCCTTTGCCCAATGAATCAATCCAAATCCTCTAAAACATCCCGAGTATTTTGTCACTCAAGAAGAAGTTCAAAACTGGAATCCCCAAAACAATGGCTTTGTCCAATGAGAAAAATATGACTACGAAGCTCTCAAATCATATCTCTCAACAGTCTGAGTTCAAGCACTCTGGCCTGACCATGCAATGAGCGGAACAGAAAGTTCAAAGTTATTTGCTGATTATAATACTGGTCCCTATGACATAGATATACTCAAGTGAAATATCTTAGAATCTGATTCGTACAGCTGATTTGGATGAAGCCACTATGTTGAATGAGAGATTATTGTAGCACTTACTGATGTCCTCAAGTCCTACAATATAGAAATTGTAAATATTGTATGACTTGCAACTGACTACTGTGTTTGAGAAACAGCAAAAGATGCAGCTAAAAATGGTTTTGATACTCGAGTTCACACACAGTGAATCGCATGAGTTGCTCCTGATTCATCAGAAGCTATGCTTCAAAAATTATGACAAAAAGGAGTACAATTATTTGACTAAAAACAAGTGTAAAAAATACAATTAATAGATGATATATGAAAGAAATATTATGAAAATGAAGATTCACAAGACTCGTAAATAAATGATATATATCAAAAACTGGAAAAACAAAGAATTGGGAATATGTCGAGCGTACTACCCTTCCCTGAATCTCTGAGGCTGCTGCGACACTTCTCGAAGATGTAGAAAATTCATGTTTCATCCTCATAGAGCAATATAGAGTCCCCATTGAGAAAAATGAACTCTGACTTATTGCTGGGATCAGTGATGAAGATATTCCTACTATAGAAACTATTGCAAAAGAAGTCAGAGAAGAAGCTGGGAGAATCGCAATCGATTCAAAATTTCTCGAAACAGTCCCAAGCTCATGAGGACTCACAAGTGAAGAAACAGATATATATCACACGATATGTGACGGAAACTTCCTATGACAACAACTCTGAGAAGATGAAGATATAAAAATTCACCAAGTCGATACTGACAAGATAGATGAATATCTCATACACGCAGCAAATGACTTAGAGTTGAGAGTATGAGCAAAGCTCGGCACTGCTCTCAGATATATACGAGCTGGAAAATGAATACCAACTAACCGATAAAGCTATGAAAACAAATCTACTATACGACGCAAAAGATGTCTTTGCCGTTGCACGTGATGAGGCTGAAGTAGATAATCTCCTTAACAATGATGTATACAAATTTCTCATGCTAGATTTTATCCTCGCACAAGAAGAATACAAAGATCTCAATGTGCAATGGGAAATGAAAATCAGAACTCCTTGAATACAAACAGCAAAGGTTATAGATGAATGAATGCTTCGTGCTCAACTCAATGCAACAAGAAATATTGGCTGAGTCAGTGATGCTGACCTCTCATATATGAGATGAATACTTTGACCAACTGGCGATAGATTGTTCTCTGAAGATACTCTTGAATATCTCCGCAACTTCAAACTCCCTGACTATAAGCTCTGAAAAGATGAAACCAACAATCATACCCTGAGCTTTGAAGGAAAATGGGCAGACTCAATGATGTGGGAGATCTTCTGACTCAAAATTATTAACACTCTCTATAACTATAGCTATATAGAAAAAGAAAAGATTACAAAAGTTGAGTTCTCAAGAATCATAACAGAGATGATGCAACGACTCTATCGTGACATAGATACCCTAAAAACTGCTCCAGATGCCGGAGTTTCAGAGTTTGGAACAAGAAGATCATGGAGTACAGACTATCAAAGGATGGTCAATCAGATACTTTCAGAATGACTCGGAATGCAATTCATCGGAACCTCAAATGTCCTTCTTGCAAAAGAAGCCTGAGGCTCAAATCCTATCGGAACAAATGCACATGAGCTCAGAATGGTCCCAACCGCACTGCATGATAGTCCTTCTGAGATTGTCGCAAACATGTATGAAATAGATCGTAAATGGCAACATCATCATAAATGACTAGGAATACTTCTCCCAGACACTTATGGATCAAGCTTTTACTTCAAAAACTGTCCAAGTGATATAGTCCAAAATCATGATGGAGTGAGGCTTGATAGTAAAGATCCTATGATCTGAGTTCCAGAATATATCGATTTTCTCATAAAAAATGATCAAGATCCCATGAATGCTATTGCCATACCCAGTGATGGACTCACAGCATCAAAGATCGTAGAGATACAAACAAGCTTCAGAGACAAAATTGCAAGACTCAGTTATGGATGGTGAACCAATGCGACCAATAACTCAAAATGAACTTGGCCAAGAGAAATAGAAGGACTCTGACCATTTGGATCATTTTCAATTGTCATAAAGCCAACCCAGGTACAAAGGCCAGATGGGACATGGATCAGCACCGTAAAACTTTCTGACAACCCAGGCAAACATATCTGAGAACAAGACAGACTTAATTATATAAGAGGAATATTTTGAAACTCAGGTCTAGAAAGACAAGAAATACTTGTATAAAACTAAAATTATTAATAACTCATTATACATATTATGAAAACTACAATACTTACACCAAAAAGACGTAACTTAGACTATGATCAAGTACAAAAAAACTTAACAGATCAACTCAGTGCTTATGCAGACAATTTCAATTCTGATTGATATGTCGTATGAGTTTCGGGATGAGTTGATTCTGGACTCAGCTCAACTCTTTGTGCAGAATCTGGAAAGATTCTAAAAGTATTGAGTATGCCTATTCATCAAAATCCAGAAGAAATTGATAGAGCAGGAGCACATATAGACTGGCTCCAAAAACACTATGCAAACGTAACGTCAGATATCATAGATCTCACATGACCATATGAAGCTCTCAGGAACTGTTTACAGAGAGGAGATGACGCCTATAAAAACAAGATTGCAGATGCAAACTTACGCTCGAGACTTAGAGCAAATGTCTTGTATGATACAGCTAACAAAAGCAATCTCCTCGTTGCAGGAACATGAAATCTCATAGAAGATTATGGAATCTGATTTTTTACAAAGTTTGGTGACGGAGCCGTAGACATTAGTCCAATCGGAGAACTCTACAAACATGAAGTCCGTGAACTTGCTGATCATCTCTGAGTAAACCAAGATGTAGTACAAGCAATTGCAACTGATGGACTTCATACAGATTGAGCAACAGATGAAGATCAAATATGAGCTAATTATGATGAACTAGAATGGGCTTTACAACAATATGACTACTGATTTAGAGCAAAGGATTATGAGTGAAGGCCAAAAGAAGTAATGGAAATTTACAGTACAAGACACGAATGAAATGCACACAAAATGACCATGCCACCGATCTTTGATATACATAAAAAAGCTACCTAAACGAGTATATATTACTTACTAATCAAGGTATTATAAAAAATATAGATATCCCAACTGTAGTTGAAAATTTGCATCATTGAATCACTCATGAAAAAGCATGAGAAAATGATTCTGAATACGAATGACAATATCTCAGTTTAAAAGATCACTATGAAGATCTCGTTGAGAAAATACTGTCTTTTGTCCCGAAGAAAAAGGTACTCAGACAGTGATCAAAACGATTTCAGAGCTTGAGTATAGATGTCCCAGGAATCTGTCCAAACAGATGTAAATATTGCATATCAGCAATGCATGAAGAAGACCTATGAGAAATAGTGAGATCAAAAAGTGATTATGAAGCATTTAGAAGAAGATATCTCGACGCTATGTCATGGACAAAAGAAGAATGAACAGAAACACTTATGCTTACATGATGACTCTCAGACCCCATAGTCAATGATTGATTTCTAGAATTCATATCGAGTGTGAATGAAGAACTCTGAGACAATAAATTTAGAAAAATAGAAATACAAACAAGCTGAATCCTTATCGATGACAAGAAACTAGATTTACTTGAAAAGATCTGAGTCAAAACTATATCATTATCGCTCTCAAGCTTTGATTCAAAAGAAAATACTCAAATTTCAGGAATAAAAGAAAATATTGCCTTTGATATACAAGAATTATGTCAAAAGATTAAATCAAGATGATTTAATCTCAGGCTCAGCTTCAATCTCAATAGTGCCTATCACAAAGAATTTGAAAACTGAGTTGAAGCATTTTTCAAAAAGTGTGAAGCATATTGAGTAGACCAAGTGATATTTCGAGAATTATTTACAAGTTGAGAGTGACAAATAGATACATGGATACAAAAAAATGCATTCGATGACAGGCTCCTAAGAAAAATCAAGAGATTCATAAAACGTGAATGAAAAGCTCTGGCAAGACTTCCTTTCTGACAGCTCCTCTATTCAGTACATGGAAAGATATCTACTCTGG
Organism: Candidatus Altimarinota bacterium; assembly: GCA_020631485.1. Classification (GTDB taxonomy): domain Bacteria; phylum Patescibacteriota; class Gracilibacteria; order BD1-5; family UBA6164; genus JAHDHC01. Next base: position 64,432 of record JAHDHC010000004.1, on the reverse strand, counting down.
TTGACGATGACTGTATGGATTCAAAAGGAAATATTGAGAGTCAAAAATACTCTATCATTCGACAAAATGGAAAACTTTATTCTCATTGGGATGATGAAGGAAGCCTGATATTCTAAATGATAATACTTATTAATTCTACTCCTATGAAAACAAATATAGCCGTATATGGGGGGAGTTTTAATCCTCCAACCCTTGCACATTATCGTATAGTAGAGTGAGTGCTTGAAACATGAAACAAAGTCGATCGTATTATCTTATTACCTTCTTGAAAGAGAAAAGATAAAAATTTCTGAATTGATCATGAAAAACACGGAGTCTTAATCAGAGAATTTTATAAAGAACTCCTTGAACTCAATCTTCCAGTAGAATTAGATACATATTTTTTCGAAGGAAAAAATGAGACACATACTTCTACGCTCCAAGAAAATGCTTATTTCACAGAATGTCGTTGAATAGATCCTGAGTTCATTTATGGCTCCGACGTAATTTCGACAATGTCTTGATGGCTTGGAAATACTCAAAAATATATAGAACATGTGCTTCCTAAAGTTTTTGTACAAAGACCCTGATACGATCATGTAGATCCTGCAGATTATGATATGAAAAACTATCGTTTTATTGAAATCCCAGACCTTCCAGATATATCAAGTACACTTGCAAAAGAACAAGTGAAAAATGCAAAGAGTGTAGAATGAATTTTAAGTCACAATATAGCAAACATAATACAATCACATTGATTGTATACATAAAAAGTCTATTTTTAAAGGAGAAAAATTGACATCACTCTCTAAAACAAGTAATATAAGTGTATATAATACAAATACATAATCTATGTCATTTCTTATCAATAACGCTGCACAGACTGATATCTGGTCAGAGAAACTCTCTATTCCTATCCCTGCCATGGATATAGTCATATTTACCGTCTACATGTGAGAGCTCTGTGTTGTACTCCTCAAACATGAGCTTGACGGGAAAAACTCCTACATACTTCCTGGGTGAATCATCTCAGCATGATTTAACCTTGAGGAAAACTTTGATAATATTCTAAAGAGAAAAACAGGAATTAGCTGAGTATACAAAGAGCAACTCTACACTTTTTGAGAACCCAACAGAGACAAGAGGTGACATACTCTCTCACTCTCATATATTGCGATTGTACGATCTGAAGTCATTCTCAAACAAGCTGATCTCACTCGTGTTGCTATCGTAAAATACAATGATCTCAATGAGAATAATACTGGTTTTCGTAAAGAGAATGTTTGAGGAGATCACTTAGACATCACTCGCTATGCAAAACAGAGGCTTATATGGAAGTTTGAATACACCAATGTCGCAAAATGAATCCTCGACGAGAGTTTCCGTATGAGCCAGCTCCAGGATCTCTACGAGATCATTTTCCCAAACAAGACCTTTGACAAGAGAAATTTCCAAAAAAGGATCATAAAACTCGGACTCCTCGAAGAAACTGGCGAGCTTGATAGAACTACCAACAGACCAGCAAAGCTCTACAGATTCAAAGACGAAGACATACAATTCTATCAAGTGATGTAATTAATAAAAGTCAACTATTAAGCTTTTTATAAGATCGATTTATATGCTATACTACAAACATAGTTTGTTTTAATAAAAATATGATCAAAAATATAAAAAAAGTCTTTTCACAAAAACTCTTTTTCGTCTACTTCCTCATATGAGCGAGCCTTATTGTCGCACCGACATATTTTTTTCTCGATATCGATCTTGTGACTGGAAATATCTGAGCGTGGTTTGTCCACGCAGAAATTATCCTAACAGCTATCTCAGCCGTACTTTTTTGATTTTTTCTTGCGAGTATCATGTACAAGGTTCAGTACTTCTCCCCAAAAAGATGAGTAGAATGAGCTCTTGGAGGGGCCTTTGTAGCAATCGTCTCTGGCTGTCCAAGTTGTAGTATAACTCTTGCTTACTACATAGGTCTCGCAGGACTCATAGGATCACTCCCCTATCACGGACTCGAGCTAAAAATCCTCTGAATCTTCCTGATTGCGTACGCAATATATGACCAGCTCAAGTATCTTGAAACCTGTAAACTCAAGAAACAGAAAAAAATCTCAACAAAAAAATCAGCCTAAAAGCTGATTTTTTAGTAACCCAAAAAGATTTCTCAACAAACAAGATTAGGCATATCTCGGCTTATCAACAGCATCAAAGATTTTTTGAATACCGTGTAAGGTTATATCTTGATTAGCGCGAATTTCTTCTTCGACATCCTTTTGCGCATCGTCCGATAAACAATTATATCTTTCACGAAAAATTACAATATCTTTACCACTCAAACTTTCGATTTGTTTCGCTGATAGTAGATTTCTAAAACATTTTATTTCATTTTCACTATCCCTATTAGGATCTGATCATAAAACATGATCGACTATATTTGTCATATTGTATCTTTATCTGTATCAAACGCATATACAGCCTTTCTTACTCTTTGGATTGTTGCTTGTATTTTCTGATATCTCTCAGCTCACCTATCAAAATACCTGTAAGCTTGAGTATCAGTTGCTCTCAGCAATCCTTGTCTGTATCTTTCAATAACCTTATCAACTCTTGTTGAAGGATGGTTTATCCCCGTCTCTTCAATAATATTTCTCACTAAAACATGCATTGCTCATCTTTCATTTTCATGGACAGACATAATCATAGAAGAGTGTCCAGTTCATCACAAATTTTCTACTGACATATTTCAAATTTTTAGGAATTCATACTTTTCTATAATAATTAAAAATATAGTTTGTCAATATTTTCCTCTTGCCTAATATACTTTTCAGTTTAATATATCTGTGATTTATAATAACAACAACACATGAAAGCACTTGAAATAGAGAATCTTCAGAAAAAATACTGAGAAAATGAAGTCCTAAAATGAATAGATCTAGAGATAGAAGAGTGAGATTTTTTCGCCCTTTTGTGACATAATGGAGCAGGAAAAACAACTACTATCAATATCCTGACAGATCTCGTGAGAAAAACATCTGGAAAGATAAAACTCTTTGGTATAGATATAGACAAAGATTTTGCAGCTGCAAAAAAGCTTATCGGAGTAGTTCCACAAGAGTTTAACTTCAATATGTGGACGAAGGTAAAGGATATCCCGGTATTACAAGCGGGGTATTACTGAGTCCCAAAAGAACAAGCAGTCAAAAAAACAGAAGAACTCCTCAAGCGCCTCGAGCTCTGGGATAAAAAAGACAATCAAGCACTCCAGCTCTCAGGATGAATGAAACGTCGCCTCATGATCGTCCGCGCACTTGTCCATGAACCAAAGTTCCTCATACTCGATGAACCAACAGCAGGAGTTGACGTAGAATTGCGTAGTAGTATGTGGGATTTTATAAAAGAACTTTCTGAGAATGGAACAACTATCCTCCTAACGACCCATTATCTCGAAGAAGTAGAAGCACTCTGTAACAAAGTAGCTATAATTTCTAAAGGAAAAATAATCGAAAACACGAGTACAAAACAGCTGATTTGAAAACTTGATAAAGAAGTTTTTGTCATAAGTCCTCAAACTGAGATACAAGAGCTTCCCCAATCGCTTGAGAAAACCTATGAAGCATTTGTGAGAAAAGATGGAGATATAGAGATCACTATCGGCAAAGAAGTATACATAAATACGGTTTTTGAAGACCTTACAAAGCACGACATATACATACAGTCTATTCGCAACAAAAGTAATAGAATAGAACAACTCTTTATAGAACTAACAAAATAATATGACAGATCTCATAACTCTGAGCAAAAAAGAAATAATAAACTTTCTCAGACTCTGGAAACAGACACTTGTACCAAGTGTCATAACGATCATCTTGTATTTTGCCATTTTTGGGAAAATCATAGGGGAAAAGATAGATATAGATTATACAAGTATCTATAATGTGTCACAGCAAATAACATATATAGAGTTTATTTTTCCATGACTGCTTATGATGGCCGTTATTATGGGAAGCTACGCTTTGACTTCTTTTTGATTTTTTACGGCAAAGATGTTTCACAGCCTCGAAGAGCTACTTATCTCACCAATCAGCAATACAAAAATCATTCTCTGATACTCAATAGCCTGACTTGCAAGAGGATGTATCGTATGATTTCTTGTATGTATCGCTGCAAGTTTTATGATCGATATACAGGTGCATAACCCTTTTCTCCTCATAGTTTTTATTCTTCTCACTTCCCTCGTCTTCTCGCTTGCCTGACTGCTCAATGCCATATATGCAAAAAGCTTTGATGATGTAAATATCATCCCCAGTTTCATCATCACTCCACTCATATATCTCTGATGAGTATTTTACTCAGTAAATATGCTCCCTGACTTTTGGGCTACTGTCAGTCAGTTTAATCCTATCCTCTACATGATCAACGGACTCAGATACTCTTTTCTCTGAGTATCTGATGTAGATGTATCTATCGCCATCGTCATACTCATCCTCTTCACCATAGTCCTCTACACCATGGTCCATTTCCTTCTCAAAACTGGAAAAAATATAAAGAGTTAAGACAAACACGTAATAATTTTTAAAATACCTAGTCCAGGTATTTTTTTATTTGTGATTTATATGATAGAATAAATAAAAACAAATATAAAATGAAAAATATAGAACATTTAGATGGGAATCATGCTCTTTTTTTAGGATTATTGAGAGAAAATAAAGACTTAATTGAGCAGTGAAATATGTTTGAAAGAAGTTTAGAAAAAGACAGCAACTGAGAAGAACTTAATCAACATGAACAAAATATAGTAAACTGGTACAAATCTCAACAAAGATGATACCCATGAAGACCAAAAAATAAACGAAAATTTATATATAGAAACCAGAGAGATCATGCAATAATACAAGAAATAGAAAACTGCGAATATACAGGATTAAAAAAAGCCTTAGAAATAATGCTCAAAGACATACTGGCTGCACATATAAGAAAAAGTGTATGAGAATCTGCTCAAGTTTTCTTAGCTTCAGAATACGATGATATAAAATCATGAATCGATGCTATAATAAAGATTGACAATTGAAATGATCCTTCGTATCTTGGAGTAGACTTCTGCGTAACTACAAACCAAAAATATATAAATGAAAAAAAAGAAGTAGAATACACAAACCCTCACGAATTTTCACATCATATATGAGAAGACATTACAATGAAAAGGATTATAAAAGACTTTAATCCTCAAGTGATAAGTATAGTATTTAACTATTACATAAAATGTATAAGCCAGTGAAAAGATATTAGTGGTAGCATAGATAGTGTTTATGAACTTGCAAAAAAGCATATACAAAATGTTTCACAAAAACATGTATGATCCACACAAAACTCTTTAAAAACAGTAGTGGAAGAACTCCTTGCAGCATAATAATAAAAATATGAAAACAAATAATAAAAGTAAATATCCTAAACCTGTATCGATAGTAGATCTACTTGTAAGGAATGTAGATCCTGAAAGTGTACAAAATGATACACATAAAACGAACATCGATGACAAAAAGAAACCTAGAACTCCTGAAAAGGTGAAAGATATAATTAGTGCAATACAAGAGTTATAAAAAAGCAGCTTAACCCACAATCTTTACTCTTTCAGAGATTTTTTGGTCGAGGAGTTCAGATCAGAAGGTGAGCTTTTGTTTTCAGTACTTATGATTAAGTCTGCTGATGGCACGGGACAATTCGTAGGAATTATCCTTTTTTTGGAACTCTTTTTCAAAAAGATTCATCTGTCTTGGAAGGTAGGAACGAAGTCCGTAAAAATTCACTCCTGTACTACGATACAGAGTGTGAGGAGTATAGATATCATCAAAAAGTTTATATACATGTTGAAGCATCTTCCTGCGATCATTTGTATGCTCTGGGAAACTATAGCTTTTCCTATGAGTCCTAAAATCATCATCTCTAAGCATAACTCCTATCTCTGATATCTCGACACTTTTTTCAGTAATCCAAGTATACACTGTCTCAAAATGAGCAAGGATCTGAGTCATCAGAAAATCCCTATTTGCTGTCTTTTTTTTATTGAAGCTTCGACTTCTTGAGATAGATTTTGCTGGCTTATCATTATCTATACGAAAAGCATTTACTCCATTGAGCTCCAGCCAAAGTGTTGTCATATTTTTCCCACACTCAGTTCTGAGTTGCCAAAATCAAAGAGATAAAAAATCATGTATCGTATCACACCTGTATTGAAAACGCTTTTGTGTCTTTTTCCCAGCAAATGGGATCTTCCCAAAATCTATATTTTGAAATCTTGATCTTTCAGGCTCTGTATGGTTCCCCACATAAATCCCATAGGGTTTATTGAGATCTGAAAATATCTTTGCCTTTATACGAGTATTTGCAAGTCCTATACTCACAGGTATACCAATATGTTTTTTTATATCCTTTTGCAGTTTTTGTGCATAGTCATAGTGTGAGAGTTTATAAAGCTCTGGAAGTCCGCTAATCTCGCAAAACGCTTCATCAATAGAAAATTTTTCTACACTGAGTGTATGTTGACGCAGATAGGATAGAAGCTTCCTCGATATCTCTCCATAAAGCTCAAAGTTGACTCATAAAAATACAGCATTTTTTCACAAGATATCACGCGCTTGCCACACAGGAGTCCCAACCCTGATTCACTTATTTTTTGCATTATAGGTCGCAGCGACAACTATCTCTCATCATACACATACATACTTCCCCTGGAGTTTTGGGTTTGCAAGTATTTCACAACTTGCAAAAAAACTATCACAATCAACATGGATAAATACCTTCTTACTCGTTCTAAATCTCATAAAATATATATTAACAAATCTTCTAATCTATCTCCAGTCATGAAAATCTCTTATCTTCTAATCCATCCCTCTATAGTTTAGAAATTAAAATATATACAAAATATATACTTTATTATATATCATTATTCTAAATTGCAATAATATTATTACGCTTTTCTTAATAATTACTTGTATAATGAATAAGTTCTTTATAATAAAGATATTATTAAAAAACAATATTGACCTATGAAACAATTTATTAGTCTATGTATTCTCCTCACAGTACTCAGTTCCTGTGGAACAGAGCTTGTAGAAGAACCTAAAACAGAAGCTCCAGCTAACGCAACAGAACAAACTATCAGAGATATAGATGAAGAACTCGCAGAGCTAGAAACGGGTGAAGCAAAACCATCAGTGAGTGAAGAGGAGGCAGATCCTATAACAGAAGCAAATGTAGAAGTAACAGAAGATAGCATAAAAGTAGTAGATGGCGATACAAGGGTAGAAGTAAATGGAGATGATGTCAGTGTCGTAAATGATGACTGATCTGTAACTATTAACAAAGATTGAGTAACAGTAACATGAACAGCTGAAATAGAATCAGTAGAAGACGAAGATGAAGTAGCGCAAGAAGCAGAAGCAAAAGTTACAAAAGTACAAGCTCTCTATAACAACTCAAGACAGGATGTAGTCCTAGATATAGAATATACTCTAGATTCTGATGGTAAAATCGGGAGTATCGAAATAACTGATACAAACGGATATGATGTATCGAGAAATCTCTGAGACCTCAACGTGCTTGTTGGGAAATCGATAGATGAAGTAGAAGATACATATATCAGTGGTGGGTCTCTTACAGTTCCTGCAATAAAAAAGGCAATTATTTGATCATAGATATATGCCTAGTTTTTCTCATACCGCACTTGGGACAAAACTCATCATACATATATACGATGATAGCGTAGATACTCAGAGTATTGACGCTATTTTTTCTGAGATTGATATATTTGAAAAAAAGTATTCTCGTTTCATAGCTGGCAATCTCCTGCATAGACTCAACACTGAGAAATGCTTACACATGCCAGATGAGTTTATTTCTATACTCAAAGTCTGAAACACTCTCTCACATCTCAGCGATGGCTATTTTGATATGACAGTCCTCCCATTTTTGGAAAATATAGATTATGGAATCGCATCTGAAAAACAAAAAGAAGTATACGGATATACACGCATAGAAATATGAGCCGATAATTATGTCACTTTACATGACGATATACAGGTCGAGATTGGAAGTATCGGGAAAGGCTACGCACTTGATCTAGCCTATAATACGCTTGATAAAAGATACTCAGAATTTACCCTCAATTTTTGAGGAGATATACGAATCAAGTGAGAGAAAAAAATCTATCTCGAAGATCCTCTGGATGACACAAAAATACTCTGAGAAATACATCTCAAAAACCAGGCTCTTGCATGCTCGAATCCAGAAAAAAGAAAAACCAAGAAATGATCTCATCTCATACAGCACAAGGAAAAAATAGATACTAAAAAAACAGTCTTTACGATTCATCCACAGTGAATATTTGCAGATTGATTTGCAACTACACTTTTTGTAAGCCCACTAGAAAAGAGTATCAAAATACTGGAAAACACAAAGAATCTCGAAGCGCTGATTATCTCAGAAGAGGGAGAAATCTACAAATCAAAATGATTTAAAGTGAAGCTCTACATCTAAGAAATACAAAAAAACTGATGAAACATAGTATATTTCATCAGTTTTTACGAGATACTAAGATATGAGGTCTTGCATATATGCGATAAATGATTTTTTATCTCGGAGACTATTTATATGCAAAACTATTTTCTGTGATTCTGCCACACCATCTTCATTGATCACAAGGTTTTTCATCACATCAAACAATATATCTCCAGCGTTTTGCCCTAAACTCCCTATTTGTATATCAAGAAAATCTTGATGTTCTATCAAGCTCAGAAACTGCTCTATTTGCTCTGAGATGTTGTTTCTTGGGCTTGCTTGTTGTTTCTCGGTTCTTTTATTTTGTGACAGCACTCGAGAGACTTTTTTGGGTGTGAGTTTCTTCGTCTTTGTAACTTGTGGTTTATATGGTTTTCCATTTTCATCAAGAGCATATACGATTGTTTGATCTTGAGAGGTTTTTGAAGACGAAGCTCAGTTCCAGTCAGTATCTTCACTCGCAATCAAGTTCATAACCTGTTCTACCGTTGTGAGTCTCACAAAAAGACTTGGAAAATACTTCTTAAGGAGATTATAAAAATTTGCAGGATATACCTGAGTGCCAGAAAAGGCTTTTCGTATCTGAGGTTGTATTGCTCTTTGGACATTGTTGATTCGAAGGAGTTTTCATGCGAGTTCATTGTCTCTAAAATCCTCAACACATCTTTTCATACAATAGGCAACCATTCCAATATGCCATCCTCCCTTTTGGATAACAGGAGTATCTATGTATCTTTCAAATTCACTTACAGTTTGTATTCTTTTCAAGAGCGCTATAAATTTTCTACTCTTTTTATAATCCATATGATATCAAAGAGCCTGCATCTCTGAGATAAACTCCTCAAACTCATACATATACTGAGTATGGTTTGCTTCTGGAATACTCTTTAGAGCATCTATTCTATTCTGAAAATTATTTTCAAAGTGGTCTAATCATTCTTGGGCACTGGATCTTTCTCAATGTTCCATATCTCTATTGCAATATAAAAAATATTATCATATAATATAAATAATATTTTATATAAGTAAAGTAATTTGTCTGTTATACTAAAATGATACATAAAGATTTTAGATCCTTTTTATATCCCAGCATCATGCCATATATCTTGAACCGTGATGTTTCATAGATTGGTATAATTTTCAGATGTCTACAATTTGCCATTTTGGAGAAGTACTTTCTGGATCGATAAATCGTACTTTTTTATTTTCTTCATCTACTCTATCCAATACTGAAGCGTGTCAACTATGTTTTCCTGTATCAAACAAGTAACCAAAATCATAGCATAAAATAATATCGTCATCTTGTTCCACTGCTTCTTGTAAGTAGTCAAATAGTGATTGTTCAGAAGGAAAATTATCTATAAAATTGATTTGAGCATGGAGAGGAATATCAAGTTTTGCAAACATTTTGTTGATTGTTTTGTTTTCTGAAACACTGGTTCAAAAACCAGATTTAGGTCTTTGTTTGAGATATGGGAGATTCCAAAAAAGATCTTTTTTATCTTCAGATACAACTACTTTCATAAGTGAAGCCATGATTTCAGCTGATTGCAACGGTATACAATGCCTGAGCATGATAATCTGTATACATGTAGGTACACAGCAATAAGCTTGTTGAGTCAGAGGAACATATCGACTATTGTTTGGTATTATTTCTTTCATAATATTTACAATAAGATTTCATTTTTCCATATTTCTTTTGGATCTTGCCTGGTTCTTATGCATTGTATTTCTCAGTTCTCGAGAATCATAACTTCTGCAGCTTCAGGAAAGGAGTTATAGTTTTTCACACTCATGGCAGAACTATATGCTCCTACCCCATCAAACACTATTGGATCAGCTATTTGAGCTTTTGGGAGGAGAACTTCTTCTATAGTTTCATTTTCATAGAGCTTTGGAGTCAGAAGATCTCATGATTCACAGCAATGTCAGACAACAACGTATTTTTGTTTTTCACTACTTTGGTTGAGTATGCTGATTGGCTGCTGGACTCCATACATACTTGGTCTGGGCATCTCTGTCATACCAGTGTTAGTTCTTATAAAACTATAACCTCAATCTCCAGTATCTACTATATCGTCTACTTTTGCAATCAGACTACAGCTATTTATGACAAGAGCTTTTCCTGGCTCTATCTCTAGATGGATCTTCCTCCCTGTTTCTTTTTCAAATCTCTTGAAACTTCAAGCAACGCTTTTCCCTATATTTTCAAGATCAGCTGACTGCTCATACGGCATAATCGCTTCTTTAAAACCTCCTCACATATCAAAGATTTCTACATCCGGGAAGTGACGAATCATCTCAAAGCCTGTGTCTGCCGACTGAGTCCAAGCTTCGGGCGTATTCTCACTTCCGATATGGAAGTGGATTTTTGTGATTTTGAGATCATAGCTATTTGCCAGATCCAAAATCTCAGGAATTTTCTCGTGCCAGATTCAAAAGGCCGATACTTTTCATCCAGTCGAGATAGCAGCAAAAGCTCCAGACGAAGATCAAGGATTTATTCTTACTCCGATATTTGCTCATGGTGCTATTTTTCATACTGCCTCAATCTGCCTAAAACTCGTAGCTACAAAAAATACTCATTTTTCCACAAGATCTCTGAGACTTTTTGGAGTTTCTTGGCCTGAAATCTGGATATCTTCTCACTCGTATCAGGCATTAAGTGCTCTATATACCTCATACTCACTACTACAATCTACTTTGAGTCACTTTTTTCTAAATATATTGAGTATATTTATATTTGCATTTGCCTTCATCGCGTATCTCACTGTATGTCCAAAAGCAGAAGGAAAGCGACAAAACTTCTCAGCACTTTCTCGGAGTTTTTGCTCACTATAAACATAGAGAGGAGTCTCATATGCTGAAATAATATCGTCTACTTGATCTATTGTTAAAAAGTTCATAAAAAATAGTTAAAAAAATGTGTAATATGTATTTATAAAAAGTGTACATCTTTACATAATTGTATGATTCTGGCTTAGTGAAGAACTTGTTTTTGTCGTTCTAATCTATCTAAAACAATTAGTTCTAATTTTTTTTGAGCAGATCTCATCTCATCAATTTCTTGTTCTCCAATATTTCACTTGAGTATTCTTTTAGTGACAGCATCACTCATATCTTGAATGAATAGTCTTACATCTTGGCTTGTCAGATGAATTTCATCCCAAGTTTTTCTCAATTGCAAGCACTCCATGATGTCATTTCTCTGTTGCGACTCAACAATATGCCTTTGTTTAAGTATTTGCCTTTCTTTTTCGAGTGCTTCTTTTTTTTCAGTGTCGCTTTGAGGAAGAAGCATATTTCCAATTCTTGATAAAAAATTTCTCATTCTTAAAACTGTTTACAAAATAAAGAATTACAATTTTTCTATACATACTATACATACAAATTTATAAAAAGCGAGACATTATCAAAATTATGTTAGAAAGATGTACATCATTATGCCACATCTGCAACTTGTTGTAGAGTTTTTCTATTCTCTATTAATTCTCTGTGTAACACATCAAGTGCTAAATTTCGCTTTACCTCTGCAGATTGAGGGATTTTTTCAGATATTTCAAAGTTTTCAAGCTTTAATCGAAATTCTTCATCTAGTTTTTGTATTTTCATTTCAACATTCTGTACTCACGTATCATTTCACTTTTTTAAATAATCTTCTTTTTGATTGAGCAATGCTTTTAATCTTTTTTCTTTATCTTTTTTTGGATCATAGTCATCAGAAAAATGTACTATCAATGTTTCTTCAAGACCTGATTTAATTGAAAAATTTGCTCAATTTATTTCATGTTGTACTAAAATGTCAGATACTTTTTCTAAAAAGCCATCTTCAAATAGTCCTAATTTCTCTCATAACAAATATAAGCTACTGGCTCATTGTGAACCTAGTCAATATCTGTGTTTTTCTGGAACATCATTACGCGATGCTATATTTTTTACTCCGATATCAATAGTATCTAGAGACTTTTGAATAGTTGTCTTTTCTCCTCATATCTCACCAGATTTTTTTAATTCAACTGTGAATCGAGGATCATTTCTTAGAGCGTCAATAACAAATTCATTTATAGTTGTTTTGTTCAATAATCATAGATTTGCTCACTTTTCTCAGAAGAGACGAACTGCAAATTCTATAGATATTTTTTCTATTAACAAAACACGCTCAGGGTTATTCAAATCATTTGGATTTGTAGAGAATATACCTGCAACATCTTTTTGTATTTCGAAAACTACATGCTCAAATTCATCTGTATCTAATAATGCTAATGCTACTAATCAAGTAACAGCATCTGTAAAACCCCTTCATATCATTCAATTTATTCCTCACAATAAGTTTGAAATAAAACCTGAACTGATGAGGACTTTTCATGATAATCATGTATCACCTAGTATATATTTTACACGACTTTTTAAAAGTTCTAAAAGTTCTCATAAATCTTGAATTTTCTCTCAATTTTCTTTAAGTCAATCTGTTGATAAATACACCACTTTGTTTCATTCTTTTTCGAGAAGATAACGATATATTTTGGTTGTCATATCTTCTCAGAAACCCATAATAGAGAAGGATCCTATAGAGTAATCATTTCAATTTTGAAGTTCTGCACTTTTATCATATGAAGAGATCTCACATGTCAACTGAGCAAATTCTTGAACAAGAATTTTTTGCAGTCATTGATCATTCTCAAAACCAATATAATTTTCTCCTATTATTCTGTATATTTCTCACTCAATATATTGGATTTTATCAAGAGCTTTTTCATGCTCTCACGAATTTACAAGCTCTGCTAATTTAATCAAATGATTTGTAGTATTAAAATCATCATCACGTATTGCAGAATATACTTGTGCCGAAAATCATCTCTCACGAATATTTATTTTTGTGATGTTGTTATTCTCTTGCAAATATCTACTCACTCATCATCATATCTTTTCAGCTTTTAAAATACTATCCATAATCTATCATTAATATATAAAAAAGCTCAAGCTGTTTTGTAAAACAGCTTGAGCGAGGTTCGACTTCTTTTTTCCTACACGCTAAACAAAACCATTTTACTTATACGCAAATGTTTAATGGTTTTGATAATAATGGTAGAATGTTGACTCATCTTTTGCATTTAGAAATATGTGTCTGTGGTGAATATATAGATTTTAAGAATCTTGTCAAAGAGTTTTTCTGTGTTTTATATAGTCAGTCATAGAAAACTGTCATGTTTCTTGACTCAGAAACCATGGAGCTACTTCGAGAAGTCAATCAGCATATACTTGTCTCCCATTGACATAGTGCCAAAAGTCAAATCTGTCACTGTAAGTATTATCAAATCATACAGATAAATGTACAGAATTATGTACTTGGTGCTGCGCATTCCATTCTGCAATGTGTCTTTGGAGTATATAGAAATTCCTTACGGCCTTCTCTTTATCTTTTACTCAGCTGAGATCGAGTGATACACTATATCTGTGATATGCATGTCATCTCATGTATTGGTCTGCTATAGCAAAATACTCCTGTGAATCTTTGCCTCTGTAGGTCTTAACAGATCATAAATCACTGATTCATTTCTCAGCATTGTATTGTGATTCATCTACTTCGAACTGTCATCATTTTTCAACTATGATAGATCATACTTCTTTGGCTGTTCCACTATAGTCTTTTTTCCCAGAATGATGAGATTCTTTCACTTCTATCTTAATTCACTCACATGACTGTATCTGTCTCAAGAGAGAGGGTATTTCAAAAATAGTTGGAGACAGATTTGATGCTACGAGCAGGGATCTATCTAGATAATTTTTGAGGATATCTGGATCATATCCTGTACTTGCCACAATAGTTGGGATTCATGACATCTCTTTCAAGGATTTTTCAACTCATAAGGCTGTAGTCGTTACAAGCGCAAGGACATTGCCTGGCAAATCAAGCTCATCAAGCTTTCATATCTGGTAGCTCTCTCAAGATTCTGGCTTTTTCCCATGATATCCCACGATAACATTTGCAAATTCTCATCATACTGCCTGTATGATGTCACTTCATAACTTCCCTCTTCCTCCGGGAACAAGCAGTGTAGTTTCTTTTATATTTTCCATAGTTTCTTAATCAAATACTAATTCAAATTGACGTGGATAGTCACGCGGCTCGGAATGAAAATTAAATGCACTTGGAATATTTTCTAAATCTCCTACTTTCTCCATTCTTTTGAGTTCTTGTTGTGCAGTTTTTGTAATGTTTGAATCTGGCTTAAGATCAATACCTAAGTCATTTTCAACATATTTTCGTACTTCTGGTTTCGTTCATATCATAAGCTTCATGATCTCAATAGCTGACAAAAACCTTTCTTGAGAATTTATTACTTGCCATGGTGCATGAGCAGTATCTGTAAGTTGTAGTGCTTTTAATTTTGCTAAAGTATAATATCTCCACTTTTCTTGAGCTTGAGCATCTATTGGAGATGATTTCCATTTTTTTCTTTGTCTTTCTCTCAATTTGAGTCTTTTCTTTTGTATTTCTTTTGTAATCGAAAGATATACTTTTATGTGGTCTATTCATTGATCAAATATATTCTCTTTTTCAAATTGATTTACATAATTCATAAACCAGGTATATTCATCTTCTGTACAAAATCACATTGCAGCTTCTACAAAAGCCCTATTATACCACGATCTATCAAAAAATATTATTTCACTATCATCAGGAAACTCATTTAAATACCTTTTGAACCAATTGTATCTATATTTTTCTTCATCTGATGGTACTCATGGGAAAGCAACCGATTTAAATCTAGAGGTTTTGAGATCTTTTGTCACTCTTGTTATGTTACTTCATTTTCAGGCTGTATCTCTTCAATCGAGAGTAATAATCACTTTACTATTCGTATCTCTCGTATGTTCTTCCCATAGCGATAAGGCATCTCTGTATTTATCGAGGAGTGCTTCATTTGCTTTCTCTTGAATAGCTATTTTTGCTTCTTGTATTGTGAATCAAATTGAATTTAAATAGTTCTCAGCAATTTCCTCATTTGATAATTTTTTTGTGCTATTCATATAGACTGAATTGATTCCCCATATCTAAATTACGTAAATTATTTGAAATAATTTATAATAAAAATAAGTTGTTTGTCAAAAAAATATTTACCTTAAGAAAAATTTAAGTTTTTATGTTATTGTGATTACAATATCTGCACATATATATTATTAAAAGCCCATAATTTGAGATTTCTAAAAAATTTGAAGACATCGGATACAATCACTTTGTATTTTTCCCTTTTCAATTTTATATCATTGATCGTCCTTTTAGTTTGCGTGAACATCACCTACTTTTTTATATGGTACAACGAGCAAAAAGAAGAAAGTCTATATGATATGAATACAAACTACAGCTCACTTGTCTGAGATGCATTTCAAAACAATAAAGATGCATTTCGAGAATACATCCTCCAAAAAGATACCATCATCATTTCTGATTCTTGAGATGAATGACTCACCTGTTCTGAGGGAGTTTCAGAAAAACTTCACAATGACATGAAGCTTTTGGAAAAAGTAAAAGACTCTTTGTTTTATAAAGATGGAGAAACTATCTATTTTATATTCTCGCGTTATTATAAGGGTATATGAGAAGTACGAATATTTTTCGATACAACAGAATATATAAAATCCCAAATCATTATCATAAAAGTGAGTATAGCACTCATTATCTTGTGGTTTTTTATATATCTCTTTTGAGGGAAAATAATTTCTCGTTTTACACTCAAAAATCTCAAATACATCTCAAAAAAGGCTCAAAGTATAGATCTGGATAAAAAATACACTCCCCTTAAAATCGATGGAAGCGACGAAGACGAGATCAAGATACTAGCAAATACCCTCAATACAGCCTTTTGAAAAATTGAAAAACAAACAGAGTCACTCAAGCAGTTCATCACCGATGTCAGTCACGAGTTCAAAACTCCACTCATGATTATCAACTCAGATATTGATCTCTATGAAAAGAAAAAAGAGAAGTGAAAACTCGAAGCAGATGCGGATGCTGTATTTTTAAAAAATGTCCGTACAAAAACAGCAAAACTCAATAAACTTATAGAAACACTCTTTTTACTTACGCGTATGGAAGAAAACATCGCAAAGATACAGTTTTCAAACCGTGATATCTGAAAAGTTCTTGAAAGACTTGTGAGTGAACAAGTCAAAAACCACACAGAGAAAAAGATAGAGCTAGATTTTGATATAAAAAAATGAATTTTTAAAAATATAGAAGAAACGAGTTTCAATATCATCATCGAAAATCTCATCTCAAATGCGATAAAGTTCTCAACAGAACCAATAAAGATATCAGTAAAACTTGGTAAAAATGGTTTTAGTATACGAGATAATGGAAAAGGAATGACTCCAGATGAACAAGAGAAAGTGCTTGAGAAGTTTTACAGACTTGACACAAACATAGAGGGTTTTGGGATAGGACTCTATCTCGTACAACGAATGGTCAAACTCTACAAATGGCAGATAAAAATAGAAAGCAAAAAATGAGAATACACAGAATTTCATATATTATTTAATACATCAGAATAACATGCATATACTCCTCATAGAAGACAACAAAGAAATCAGAGAAAACATACAACAGTATCTTGAAATGGAAGACTACAAGGTCACAACCTGTAGTGATGGCGAATGCGGTCTTGATACAGCAATTGCTCAAAATTACGATATCATACTTCTTGATCTCATGCTCCCAAAGATAGATGGGATCACGATAGCAAAAAAGATCAAACAAAAGAAACAAACTCCTATCCTCATGATCACCGCAAAAGATTCTATAGATGAGAAACTTATAGGTTTTTCATCTGGAGCGGATGACTATATCGTAAAACCCTTTGATCTTCGTGAGCTTGATGCGAGAATACAGTCTGTGTATAAAAGAGGAAAAAATATACTCTGAGACATATTTCAGTTTGGGACACTTGAGATCCATCTCAAAAATAGGACTTTTTTCCTTGCAGGTGAAGAAGTAAATATCACAGGGAAAGAGTTCCAGATCATGGAAATCCTCCTAAAAAACAAATGAGTCAGTATCTCAAGAACTCAGATCATCGAAGAGATCTGGGGAGAAGAAGGACTCTTCACATCCGACGGAAAACTCGATGTCTATATCTCAAACCTCCGTACCAAACTCTGAAAAGATCTCATAAAAACTATCAAAGGATACTGATATAGGATAAGTTAGTATTGTAAAACACAGCAATTGTAATATCACAAAAAGGGAGAAACATCTAATGAAGCGAATACTTGGAATACTTGGATTAGTAGCAGTTTTATTTCTAGCCTATGGCTACACTCAGTTCTGTCAGGACTGTTTAGCCACGCTGAACTAGTGAAGCTCTTTCGTATATCGAAAGTGCAAATATTAAAAAGACGCCCCAAGGGGCGTCTTTGGTATTTGTATAGATCTTGAAAAAAGGGAGCAAAATAAATAATTAATTTGAAAAGCTTATCTCTCGTACAATTCACTGACATAATCCCAATTTACGAGTTCCCAGAATGCCTCAAGGTATTTTGGGCGAGCATTACGATGATCTATGTAGTAGGCATGTTCCCATACGTCTATATTGAGGATTGGAGTCTTCCCTTCACGACATGGAGTATCAGCATTGGAAGTTGAACTAATACTTAAACTTCCATCATCGTTTCTGATAAGCCATGCCCAACCAGAACCAAAAGTTTTCACAGCAGCATCTGCAAATTGACTTTTCATCTCCTCAAATGATCCAAAAGTATCTTCGATAGCTTTTTGAAGTGCCGGACTTGGCTCTGTTCCACTCTTTGGTCCGAGAATTTTCCAAAAAAGATTATGATTTTGGTTTTGTGCAGCATTGTTAAAAATTGCTCCATCACTGTATCTCACGATCTCGTAGAGTGTCATATCTGCAAACTTTGTTCCTGGTATGAGACTGTTGAGGTTATCTACGTAGGTTTGGTGATGTTTTGCATAGTGAAACTGGAGAGTTTCTTCAGACATAAGAGGTGAGAGTGCTCACATATCATAATCGAGTGCTTGGAGTTCATGCTTCATAGGAGAGAAATTTTAGGAATTAACTATGATTATTTTAGCAAAATACACAAAAAAATCAATATGCATCCTGGCTTTTCTAGTAAAAAAACAAAAAATACTCCTTGTCGAGAGAAAAATAGGGAAATTATTTGATTTTGTGTGAGAAGTAGGCTAAAATATTTAAGTATTATAAAATTAATTGATTTCAAAAATGGAGACACTTATCGAAATAAACAAAAAAGAAGAGAGTGGAATTACTATATTTGAGTTCAGTGGTGAACTCGATGAAACAAATGCAGATAAAACATTTACAAATCTCTACAGTGAGATCTGAGACTTTACAGATAAAAAAATTATTTTTAACCTACACGGTCTCAAATATCTCAACTCTAAGTCTATTGGATATATAGCTGATGTATTCTCAAACGTAGAAGATAACGACGGGCAAATGTATATCTCTAATTGTGATGAAGGGGTAAAAGATGTACTTGAACTTGTGGGGATAACAACGATCATCCCAACGGTTGACACTGTTGATATCGCAATTCAAGAAATGTCTGCATAATTAAGACGAAAATCAAGAGAATCTTTAGTTATTGAGATTCTTTTTTTTGTATTTATAAAATATTTTTGTATTCTAGTATATAGATATTTTTAGGAGTATACACTATGCTTTTTGTAGAATATCTCTTCTATTCGGCTTGTCTCATGTTATGCTGGAACTATTTCCGAAGCTGGCGAGATGCTGGAGATTAAAAAAGCCCTACACCAATACGGTGTAGGGCTTTTATTTTTTTGAATCTATATTCTATATAATAGAGTAGAGACTCGCTGCAGCTTGGTTAAAAGAATTCATCCATACAGCACATGCTGTTACGAAGAGCATCCAATATGTAAAACCTGAAAAATTAGTATTTTTCTCATCAAAAGCTTTTACCTTTTGTGCAGCACTTTTTATTTGTTGTGTCATAATAGAAAACAAATTAATAATAAAGTATATATATTAAAACATATAAATTTATTACTGTCAAATAATTGAACTAAATGTTTTGTTTCTATTTATAAATATTGATTTTCTCCAAAATTATTTATAATTTTAGCATTGTAAAATTAACCAATGAATTATGGCAAATATCAACCACCCACCAAGCAAATATATGCTCAACCTGCTCCATGTACTTCCTGCATTTGCAGAAGGCGAAGATGAGAATGTCATTAACAGTCTTGTTGAAATCAACGCTGGAACTATTAATAAATATGAGTTTATTACTGAAACTGGAACTCTTCAGCTCGATAGAGTTGGATATTCATCGCTTGCTTATCCATTTTCATATGGAGCGATTCCCTGCACTTGGGACGAAGATGATGATATGCTTGATACCGTGATCGTGAATGTCACAGAACAATTTGTGCCAGGATCTCTCGTAAAACTCAGAGTCATCGGAGTGATCAAATTTGTAGATGGTGGAGAAGTTGACGACAAAATCGTAGCAGTTGTACATGATGACAAGAGACAAGATCATGTTACAGATATAGATCAACTTGGAGAATACTGGAAAAAAGAAACGCAACACTATCTTGAATACTACAAGCATCTCAAAAAACCAGGAACTTGTGAAGTTGGAGGTTTTTATGGGGTTGAAGAAGCTCTGAAAACTATCCGCGAATGTGAAGAGAGATACAAAACTGAATATCTCCCAAAATTTCAAGATTAATGCAGAGTCCTCGGAAAAATATATTTACTTGAGAGCTATTTACAGTTGAGAGACATCAAGAAAAATGATTTGAAAGAGTAGTACGTCCTCCATGAGTTCGACTCATTCTTAAAAATCATGAGAACAAAATTCTCATAATTAAAGAACATAGATTCGAGTATGATACCTTTGACTATAGAATTCCTGGTTGAAAGGTCTTTGATGAGCTTGTTCCATATTTAGAAGTTCGAAATGATGAAGATAAGCTCAATACAACTGTTTATGATACAGCACGACTTGAGGCAAAAGAAGAAGCAGGGATCGATGAACTTTCAGATTTAGAAATTGTACATGTTTCAAAGGCATGAGCAACAGTAGAATGGGATCTGTATTATCTTTCTGGACAGATTCAGAAAATTTGAGAACAAAAGCTCACCGGGCATGAACATGAACACGGTATTGAAATATCCTTCCTCGATGAAGTAGAAATTTTTGCTCTCATCAAATCCTGAAAGATGAAAGAAGATCGAAGTGTTGCTGTGTTAGTGAGATACTTTAGCTAAATATTCGAAATAAAAAAATCTAACCAAATTAATGATTAGACTTTTTTATTTCGATTTACAAGCGTATTATTTGGATAATCTTACACTCTTTTCTTTCTTCTAAATAATCAAAGTACTGATCAAAAGAATCTTTTGATGTAGTATTTTTTTTGTCTTTTGAGTACCAGTGCCTTGTAGAGTACTGGGATAGCAAAGAGGGTCATGGTGGAACCTACTATGAGTCAGAATACTACAGTGTATCAGAGCCCTGCCCAGAACTCGTCTTGAAGTGCGAGTGGGAGAAGTCAGAATACTGTTGTGAGTGTGGTAACTATAACTGGTTGGAGACGTGACTTTGAAGCTATCACAATTTTCTCTATTTTTTCTTCGTAGTGAATATGATCTAGATTCTCTGATTGTTTTCTTCAGAGAGTAGCATTGATCTTATCAATCAAGATAATCGCGTCATTTACCACGATACCTGTTAGGGCTATAAATCAGATTCAAAAAGTCATACTATATGGATTTCCCGTGAGATAGAGTCCTACATTTACTCAGAGGAGTGCGAGAATAACTGAGTATAGGACAATAACAGGCTGACGAAATGAGTTAAACTGAAATACCAGAATTGAAAATATCAAAAACAAAGAGATAAAGAGCGAACGGAAGGTAGAGATAATAAGTTCACTGTTTTCTGACTGCTCTCATCAGGCGATGAAGCTGATCCCTTCAGGGTAGTTATACTTCTGTGCAAACTCTTCAAGTTTCGGCTGTAAGTCAGTTGGGAGAAATCAATTCTCGAGTTTAGATCATACCGATATCGTTATTTTTCCATCTTCCCTCCCTATAGATGAAACTGATTTTTTAAAATTGTACTCTGCAAAGTCCCCTATACGGATATCTCACTTTTGCGTATTTATAACGATATCAGTTATATCTTTAGGATTGAGTTTATCCTCAAACTGGGCAAAACTGAGAACTATATCGTTGTCTTCGTAGGTTGATTTGATACTCCCAACAGTCAGTCCATTTGTGTAAAAATACAATTCTCGAAGGAGATCATCAGGCGTGAGTCAGATATTACTGAGCTTCTCATTATCAAACTCAAATATAAACTGTCATGGAGTTTCTGTAGAGCTTGAACCTACTGATCTGGTACCTTCTAATGTACGAAGATAGTTCTCAAAGTCAGATGACACAGTTCTGAGTGTATCAAAGTCCTTATTTGAATCAGCTATGAGCTTGATACCAACTGGATCTCAGGTAGGTGGACCATTTGCTTGTTTAGAGACATTGACCTCAAGTCATTGTGACTCGAGAGGTTCTAGACCTTGTATGATGAGTTCTTCGAGTTCAAATATGTTTTTTTGTCATTTTTCTTGTCTTTCTGCTGCTTCATACAGGTTTACTGCAAGTGAGAGATTGTTGTCACTCAAAGTCGTATAGTACACTTTTACTTCTTCATACTGAGAGATGACACTATCTATATCCGAGAGATACGGCAGAAAATACTCTTTATCTGTTCATTCTCTCGCGCTTATATTTATGTTGAGAACTCCTTCATCAGTTGCAGGGAAAAGGGTAAATCCTATCTTTGGGGATATAAAGATAAAGGTAAGGATCATCAATATCACTGGGACAATTGTGACAAAAAAGGAAAGAACAAATGAATGAAGGATTTTTCAAAGTATCGCGGTGTATATGTTTCATAAACGTCCAAGAACAGATTCACGGATTCAGAGCTTTTCTTCGCTCTTTTCTTCTCTTCATTTCCTCTCTATTTCAAGGAGGAGGGTATCTTCTTTTGAGAGATTTGCTTCCAGAGATGGTTCAGGTATATAGTAGGGTTTTTGACGGATCAGTTTCACAAAAAGTCCTGAGGACAATGTAAGCGAGAGAGCGAGTGCGGCAAGAAGCGTCGTAAAAACAGTGATTGGGATGTAGGCGAGAAACTTCCCTATCACTCAAGGAAGAAAGATCATAGGAAGAAATGCACTCAGTGTCGTCAGTGTCCCACTGATAAGTGGGGATTTAAAATCTCTTATGGCAAGCAAGATCGCTGAAACTCTCGTGTATCAGAGCTTAGTTTTCTCACTTGCTCACTCGATAATTACGATCACTGTATCAATCGCAATTCAAAGTGTAAGTATAAGAGAAAAATTCGTGAGAAAGTTGAGGCTCAGTCCAAGTGCATCAAGTACGATAAAAGTTATCATAAAGGCAAGTGGGAGCAAAAGAGTCGCAACAACTGACTCACGAAATCATACAAATAAAAGTATAGTGATAAATACGAGTACAAGTGTAACTACAGCAGTTTCAGAGAGATTCTTATAGTCCTCTATAATTACCTCTGAAAGATCGTTTGTAAAAGAGTAGTTGAGACCTTCAAACTCTTTTTCTCAGAGAAGTTTCTCTATCGATTCTTTTGTCTTAGCTGACACACTAAATATATTGCTTCACTCTCATTTATTGAATGAAAGTGAAGTATAGTTGTATCCAGTGTCTTGATAGAGTCAGAGTTTTTTGATACTCGTATCATCGTATTCTTTTTTGAACGTCGCTATGTCTTGCAAGCGAACTTGTGAGTTCCCATTATCACGGATAATAAGTTCTTTGAGCTCCTGTATGTTTTCAAGCTCTCCTTCAAAACGGAAATCGTACTTGAGATCTCATACTTGATAGTTTCAAATCGAAGTATTTGAATTGAAAGCACGTATAATCGAACTTATATTGTTGAGTGAAAGTCAGAGAAGCTCTACTTTATCTTTGTCTAAAAGGACTTTTATCTTGTAGTCAGAGCCTGATCCTCCTCAGCCAAATCATTGGATATCGGCTCAGGCAAGATTTATGGTGGCTATTCCATTTTTTCACTCAAGTTTTGCTTTTATAATCTGTGCCTTTTGCTTGAGTAAAAACTGATCAAACTTATCTTCGTCTCCATAAAGCAGCAACTCAAACACAAGAGTATTTGAAGTAGAAAGCTCAGTTACCACAGGATCTTCAACATCTTCTGGGAACTGTAAACTATCAATCTTGTCTTTTACATCTGTAAGTACATCTCTAGTTATCGCGTCTGGCTCAAGCTCGAGTGTAATACTGGATATACCAACTGATGAGCTCGAAGTGATCTTTTTTACTCACTCCAGATCCTGTATCTCCGCTTCTATCTTGTCTGTGATGATTGAGTCAATATCTACAGGATTTACTCATGGGTAAATAGTGTTAACCGAAAGTATCCCAAACTCTATATCTGGACTTGATTCTTTCGGGATACTATAAAGAGAAAATACTCAAGCTGCAATTATGAGAAATATAGCAAGAAATGTAACTCTGAGGTTACGAACCCAAAAACTAAAAAACGAGTGTACCATATCTTATTTTTTTCTTACTATTGTAAATTTATTTTCATCAAAATTTGAGATATTTGATGTAACTACTTCAGAGTTTTTCATAGCTTCACATGGAATAAATTCTTGCTGTATAACATCAGTATTGAGGTTCTCACAACTACGTACTTGAATCTGCTCAGCGTAGCTATTACCAAGCTCTACTCTGAGTGTTTTAAAAGTATCATTTTCACCATCGTAGAGGGATATCTGACCATTTGTTCCATCATTACTTACCTTCACTATATTGAGAGGGATGAGTGTATATTGTGATTTTACAGGTATATATACACGAACTATTTCTCAGAGTTTTATTCCATCACCACTCAGTTTAATAATAGCCTTGTAGTTCAAGTTATCATCAGCAACATCTGAGATGGAAAATATCTCAGCTTTTTCGGCCTTTCCATCGTATTCAACTGCGAGTTTTGTTCAGACTTTTACAAGCTCGAGCTCATCATCGCTCAGTCAGATCGATATCTCAGAGTTTGAGGTATTTTGTATCTGAAATAATTGTCAGCCATTTCCCACTTCTTGTCATAGGTCTACGTCAACAGAAGAAATAGTTCCTGAGATAGGTGCATAGATCGAGAGTTTCGCTCTTTCTCTGATAGCTTGATTGTAGTTGATGTTTGCTTCTTGAATCTGATTATTCAATGTTTTAAGGGTCACTGATCTATTGTCTTTTGCATTCTTATAGTTGAGCTCAGCTGAAGCAAGTTGATTTTTGAGATTTGTGATCGCATCACTTCCCTGAGTTATAGTAGACTCGAGTCACAGTTCGAGATTTTTTTCCGCGTTGTTGAGATTTTTTTCTTGGATAAGCCTATCATTTATAGCGATTTCTCTCTCTTTTTTAAGTATGTCTATATCTGTTTTCAATAGTGCTATCTGTTTTCTTGTCGAGTCTTCGGTATTTTCATAGGTTTTGAGGAAACTCTCTATCTGATTTTTGAGTGATATAAATCAGGTATATGAGCCTTGTGTACTTGCTTGATATCCATTTATCGTCCCAATATATGCATCTATTTGTTGTTCTGAAAGATTCCTTGAACTCACAAGCGAATTTTGAAAAGTTGTTTCAAGATCAGCAAGAAGCTGTTTTACAAGAGCGTATCACCTCTCTCCTGTACTGATTGCCTGTCTCATCTGATCTTCAGTCATAGAGAGTAGATCATCTGGCACGAAAGACTCAAACTCACCATTACGAAACGCTATGAGCGCCCTGAGTGAATTTTCTGACTCTGTAAGCTGTACTTTATCTCTCGCTCAGAGATATCTTTCAAAATCATCATTTTCATTTCTATTTTTTTCTGTGATTCAGAGGATCTCATCTGAAAACTCTATAATATCATCCAGTGAGAGCCTGAGGGAGTTTTGCTCATTTTGAATCCTCGTTTTAAAGCCGTTGAGCGTTTCATCGTTTGCAATTTCTTGATTTGTTGCGTCAAATTCGAGTTTTGTAACATTTTGATTTATCTTTTCTATATTTTGATTTATCTTTTCGATGTTGAGATCAATACGAGCGAGTGATTCTGCAGCATTTATATTGGTTTGATCATTTTCATTTCTCTGAATATTTTGTGCATTTGTTTTTTCGAGATTTATCAGATTCTCTGAAAGTCGAGCTATATTGAGCTCAGCATCTGCTATTTGTTTATCAAGAAGGATTTTTTGGCTATCGTAGTTGAGCTTAGCACGTGATATTGCATTTGATGCCTTTTCAACATTAATATTGTAGTTTCATATATTGTCACTCAGTGTCGCAAGAAGTTGACCTTTAGAAACTTTCTGCCCTTCCTTTACCTTGATGTTCTGTACTCTCCCCGCAGCATTTGCACTGAGCTGCACGTTTTGAGTAGAGTTCAGTCTCCCTGTCTTATTTATAGTATATGCTTTTGGAAAGTCTCACAAGAAACTTGTCTCTATAAAAAAGTCTTGTTTTTCTACAGCTCATGTTCCAGATTCTTGGTCACTATCTGCTCCACAAGAAACTAAAAAAAATGTGAGGAACCCTATTATCACGCTTTTTCTCATCCACTCTCCTGCAACAAGTGCAGGATCTCTCCTTCCAGAAGGAGAGACAAGTAGGTTTCATCATTTATCATCTACCCATTTCATGTTGTTTTTGTATTATTAATATATTCCATCAGTTCTGAAACATCTTCATTTTTTACAAGTCAGATGAACTTATTATCTCTCACCAAAATAGCCATACTGTCACCAGTATCTATACCAATAGTGTCACGAACTTCCTTCGGGATAACTACTTGCCCCTTTGGACCAATAGTCACAACACCACAGAGTTTTATATCGCATTTATCCATAGCCAATATTTAAAAAAATATACATAACTTGTTTTCTCTCAACTATCGTCACTATAGTAAAAAGCTATTACATAATTATACAGTGTATCACAAGATTGCAAGAGAATTGTAAGAAAAGTTGGAAAAGTTATACCAAACATACTTGCAATTTTTATTTTATTTGTAAGATGCTCTTCCACATATTAGAAAAACATGTTAAATATATTTGACATTTAATATTTTTAATAAATAAAATAATCATTATTTTTTATTTTAAGAAAATGAATAACCCACAAATCCCTCTCGCAGATATCCAAAGCAATTTAGAATGACTAAGTCTCAATGAAGCATTAGAAAGAAAACAACAAGAAGTACTTGCAATCGAGCACATTTTTTCAAGCGCAAAAATCCTTGAGCAGTTTATCTACAAGTTTCAATATGCAAATGAGCTTGAGAAAAAGGCAATCCTTGAAACTCTCTGAATCGAGTGATATCAAATACTCGAATTCCTTGCCTGAGAAAAATTACTCGACCTCAACGCTGAAATAGAATCAATAAATTCTAAAGGTTTCAAAACCTACTTAGCCGAAAAACAATCTGTCAAAAGTATCATGGAAGCCATCACCCAAAAAGATGCTATAGAGAATAATCAAGCTAATAGCGCAACAAAAAAACCGATTCTTAGCACAGAATCTAGAAAAAAGATACTTAAAAATGCTGTAAGCTTATTTGACGAAATAACAGACTCAAACATTCCAGAAACCTCTGATATATTAAAAGAAGTTTACTGAGAATCAATCACTACAGAAGTAATATATTCTTTTACTTTACAATACTTAAAAGAAAGAATATTAGATTTTCACAGAAAAAATTGAGAAAAAAAGACAGGAAAACTTTTAGATAATCTTGAGCAAAAGATAAATCCTAATTGAATGAACATAATATATGAAGAGCTTGAAAAACTCTGAACAGAAAAAAATGAAGCTCCTCAATACACATGATCAAACACTGATACTCAAGAAACATCGAGCGAATCACCAGATGATTCAGTAGTGTTGCCATTTCCTCAGATAGTGGAAGAGACTTCAGAGGATCAGTCCAGAAGTACTGATGACACTCAAAGCGCAGATGAAACTGAAAAAAATAAAGGCGAACTACAAACACTCACTAAAGTTGTAGAAAAAGGGAATGTGAAACAAGTTGATATTTGATGGGATGATGAAACTACAGAAAAATATCACGAAGGCAATAACTCTGAAGAAAATGAGTTAACACAAATCCCACACACTAAAGTTTCATCAGTAGGAAGTAACTCAACAACGTCAGAACTAAAAAATCCAGAACTTGAAGTAAAGAGAAAAAAGATCATGCAAGGAATAGAAAAAGAATGAATTAATACGTTCTTTGAACAAATGCTGAAGAAGCATTGAGAAGAAGCAATAAGTAAAGGCTTGGCTTCAAAACAAAAAAAAGATGAACTACTCTATGTGACATGACATGAATTGAAAGAAGGCGAATTTATGCATGCGTATTTTGAAGCTCTACACAATTATTTAATAAAACAAGAGCAAGAAAAAAATGCTACTGAAGCACCTTTTGATATAGCTGCGAGTAATGGCACAAAAAAACAACTGTCACACGTGGACACATATTGAAATGATATAATTCTCAGAAAAGATCATCAAATATGAACTATTAGAAGAGGAAAAAAAGAATATGTTTCATTCTCACACATATCTGATAGTCATATACACTTTGCATTACAAGCAAAAGATTTCCCATTCACTGTCTCAGAAGTATATAGTTTCAAAACCAAAAGGTGACTGTTGAGAAGAGAAAATGACATAGCTAAATCTTTAAAAACAGCTATAGATAATGCTTTAGCAGATATTGAATACAAAATAATAAGCGGGGCTTACATAGACACAAATGAAACTATGAATAGTTTTATTGAGAGTGACGATAATGAAACAAATACTACTCCTGGTGATCTTTCAAAAGATAATGAAAGTGAAAGAGCACAAGAATCACTCACAAACAACAATGATGATGAATTAGAAGATGTTGAAACAAGTAGATTTTCTCTCAGTTTTCCAGGGTCTAGAGTAGAAATATGAGATTACGTTGTGAGAAGAGACTTTAAGCCCTCAAAGGATATAGGTAATGGTATTTATACACTTACGAAGGCTGCTAGGGCATTCAGAACTGTAATTCATTTGCCAAGTTACAATAATGCAAGAATATATAATCAATCAAGAAATCCACTAGTACATGTAGTAGAGTGAGGATTACATACCATATTCTGAATCGCTGAAATCACATGGTGAAGTTTTGCTACAGTAGTAACTCCAAGAATACAAAAATACTCGATATATGATAAGCAAAATAACCACTTGTGAAGCTATAAGAGTAAAATGCCAATAAAAACTAAAAGAAGCCTTAAAAAAATAGTTAAGAAATACGATGATGAATGAAAAGTGAAAACACCAAAATGATCTTTTGGAGAAAGACCAATGGGTATGATGCGTAAACTCGGAAGAAAAATGTTTAATTGGTCAAACCAACATGCAGTTAAAAATCCTGATGCACCATTTATGAATTAGAAAAAAGGTAACAAAGATCATTTAGGGACCTCAATATAAATATCTGAGATAAAAATCATACTCAGCACAACAAAAATTCTTTATATAACTGATTATTCACCAGCTACATTTCAAAGCTACTACAAAATACATTATTTCAATTAAGATATGACTAATAACCACGATTTTAAGCCTGGAGCTATCATTACACTCATGGAGCAAATCAATGATTCATTTGAGATTCTCTGAATAGAAGAAAATATGAAGTTTTATAACAATTTAGCTATAAAGTGTCTGGAATATAAATACACATGAATTACACTCTTAGATTCTAAGGCTGAAGATGTACAAAGAAAAGTCTCACAAGCAATATGAGCTATATTTGCAATCTCAAATAGAATTATTGACCGTTCTGATGAGTGAGTAATGGATATGAATAGAAAAGTCAGAGAGATATCTGCTGTTTTGTGATATCCGCCTATGTTGTATGCAGATGAAAATCTATGAAAAGCTTCTCTGGAGGAAGCCCACATACAAAGAAACAATAAACAAAAAAATTTTGATCAATCGATTGATTTAATTTCAAGATGATTCTGAGAACTTTTAACACAGTCTACTCTCAAAAGAAGAGAATTTTGAGAGCAATCCACAAAAAAGGGAGATAATATCTTTACCCTTGATGGAGAAGTGCATCAGACAAGATGAGCTAATTCTAAAGTAACCCACTGTTCAGAACTTCTAGAAATAGATGGAGAAGTATATTGAAAATTTACTTTTTGATATAGAAATAGTGATAGAAAACATATACGTTTAGTAACTGAGTGATGACAAGCATCTAACTGGTTCCGCTATGATAAATGACATGAATTAACACTTGAAGACCAGAGAAAAATAATACATACTATCTAATAAACACTTATGAAAGATACAATAACAAACCTTTGAGATAGTGTAGAAATAATTGAAAATTTTTCAGTTTGAAGAGACAGAAAAACTTCAATAGCTGTAGCTGCAGCCCTTGCACTAACTACTGCCTGATGTAGCTTCTCTTGACCAAGAACTCTAGGATGAGATTACAGTAAAACTGGCGTTCCTATAACACGCGCTCAAGAAGCAGATTTCTATAGCGTAGAAAAAATAAATCCTGACGGAATATGAGCAAAAAATGCTAATAAGTGATATCCTATTACAGCTGCATGAGAAGCTAGTTTTCATTGTGTTCAAGAGTATACACATGATTGAGATTGTAGTATAGAGGCTATGAAAAATTTTCGATATAATAAGAATCAAACTAAACCATCTCACAATTCTCATGAGTTAAATACAAAACAAGTTCAGAAAATTGAAGACCAAAGAGAAACAGAAATGAGAGCACTCATAGAATCTATAACAAACAAATTAAAACTAAAAAAATAATTGGACCAAGGTCCAATTATTTTTTAGTCGAAACTTTCATACCCTCAGTAGTAGACTTCTATCTCTACTCCAGTGATGTAGATATCTTTTGTGGCTCAGAAACCTCTTCCTATGAACCATTCAAAATCATCAATTTGACGTGTTATTTTCTTCCTGAGGACCTGTTTCCTCCAGGTATTTCCGTCTGCTGTCGTCATAGTATCGGTCGTTTGGGCAAAGCCATTTACGGAGTTGAGGCCATCGTTTCCGTAAAGTACATTTGAAAAAGCGTATCAGGCACTAGGGTTTGAGCTACAAATAGTACTGGTACACGAACTCCATGAATTCGCACTTGCATCAGCATCATCTCTAAGCCAGAGACTGAGACGTAGTTCGTCTCATATCTCAAGATCTGCAATCTGTTCGAGTTGATTTTGGAGTCAGATCTTGTAGTAGGAGCTTGCAGTATTTTGCCTCAGTGCGTATCCTGAAGTGATAGGAGTATTTGTAGTTCAGAGATTTACTACACTTGAACCTATGTTTTCTGCGAGACTTGAGATATGGTTCCCTCCTACAAAATCTCAGTTTGAAAAGTCTTGTATGTTTTTCTTGGTCCATCATCCTCCTCACGTATCCATATCACAGTATACTGTCTCTTCTGATTTTGGTCCATCTCCATCTGGATCTATTTTGTAGCTTCCACTTTGTAGTTCTCAACTGTCATATATATCACGACAATCAAAGGCACTTCTAAATCGGATTTTAAAATGCTTCCCTAAAAAGTTTTTGAGAACCGTTGTGGTATTTTCAGAGTCAAGTATTCTTCGAAATATATCAAAACTCTCTGTTGGAGTTGTTGCATAGGTGTATTTGAGATTATTTCAAAAATCTTGAAGTCACTCTTGTGTTTTGAGTTCAGAACTTGTACCCGAAAAAACTATCGGATCACTGACATTGAAGTTAAATCATCAGAGTGTATCGATTTGCTCTGAATAACTCGCAGGAAGATTAAAAAAGTCGTTATACACAAGTCTCTGAGAAGTAATCACATCTACTACATCGATTCATACATAGAGCTCTGATGATATAATAGATGGAGTCGCTATATAATAGTCTATCCCTCATGTACTCGTGCGAACAACAAAATTATTGTATTTTCCTGATACAAGTGCTCGCATAACATCTGCATGTGCTTGATCTATAAATATTGAAGTGAGTTCTCATAATCCTTCTTCATTTTCATCTCACTCTAATACTCCTCCGATTTGATATTCACTTGCCTTATTTGTAATAGAATAGGAGTAAAAGTTTTCAAACTTAGGATCTGTTGGAGTAATGGTTCAAAATGTCTTCAGTGCTTTTGCTACCTCTTTTCAAAATACTCATTGAGTCCAGACAGTGGATCAGCTATATATCACGTCTATAGCATTGTCTGGATCTGGATATCTTCACTTACTACTATAATATGTATCCA
The DNA here is from genome assembly GCA_020631485.1 of Candidatus Altimarinota bacterium. GTDB lineage: Bacteria > Patescibacteriota > Gracilibacteria > BD1-5 > UBA6164 > JAHDHC01. The sequence continues at coordinate 32,485 of JAHDHC010000004.1, read as the reverse complement.
TAGAAGTTTGGATATTTCAAAAATCTGTGAGTCTTACAGCGTCTCTTGAGTCTGCAAAGTTTCAAAAGACATAAATAGCAGAAACTGTCGCAAGGATAGCTACTATCGTCATGACCACGAGTAACTCCACCAAAGTAAAGGCAAAACGTGTATTGTTTCTTAGATACTCTCAGTATAGATATTGTGGGTATTGTTGTTTCATACTATTGAAAATATATTTCTAATTCCAGATCTGCCAAATAGAGACTCTTAGAAGGGCTTTTTTCTATATCTCTTCCCACTCTCCAAGAAAAGCTACTTACATCTTTTTCTAGTATCAGCCTCATCTCTTTTTGTTTCCATACATCTCATGCAATAACTTCTGTTTTGAGTGTTTTTATCTCTCAAGTATTCCCTACTCATCCTCATTCGTATACAATAGAATAGTTAAAAGGATTAGCTGAATGTATATTTCATCCATCGTAGCGCATCCAAGCCCTGAATCTCAGTTCTCTTCCTGCTTTCATTGCTTCTGTATTTTCTACATCGATTTTATACTCGATTGAGGAATTATTTCCCGAACTCGAAGACTGTCTCAATACAAAGTTACTTGAACCAGGATTATTAGTGTTGAGTATACTTGACTGAGCACTATAGGTTCAAGCCCAGTTAAGAGCATGCTGTCCATCAGCAAAAGTACCATTATATACGTAGTTATTTCCGACCTTTGTCCATCCTCCACCATCTGTCAGCATATCACAGTACACTTCATACGAACTCTTTCATCAAACTCCATCATCATCAACCTTATAGGTTCCACTCTCAGCCTTTTTCCCAGAAAATACCTCTATCTCTCTGAGTCATACTTGATCATATTCAAGTGGAGTCAAAATGATTTCTTGTATCTTTCCTGCAACGGTGATTATTGGTTCTATTTTGATAATCGATTCGTCATTGGTATCTCAAAATACATGCGTATATACTACCTGGCCATATTCATTTATGATTTTGAGGTTTCCGTATCGTAGGTTTTTAGAATATTCTCCAAAAGCATTGTGGATCTTTATAAGACTTACTTGTTCGATTCATGAAGCCCAAGACAATGAAACTGATTTGTCCGTTGGAGAATCAGGATTTGTAAGATAGGAGTAATCTTGTCCATCAGGAGTAATAACTCCATCATTGACTGTTGCTAATCCTTTTGAAAGAAGGGTTCAGGCATTCCCATCGAGTGTTGCTGAGAGTGCGACATTTATTCAACGTGAACTATCGAGTATATCTTTACAGTAAAATGGAACAATTGGATTAATCCCAATGATATTTTGGAGTATTTCTTTGACATAGTTTACATTATTTTTTTCAAACTTATCAGATACATACTCATGCAGATATGAGTTTGTATATATCAAACGGAGATGATCATCTATCTCAGAGATTCATCTATAACTCGCAAGTTCTTCTTTTGATCCTTCAAAAACCGTTGTATTGTTGTAGTTAAAGAAAAATCCATCTTTTTCTGTGAGTTTTTCTGATACTTCATCCACTCATAGATAGGGTCATGGGATATTTCTGTATCCATTATATACGAGTCTGTTTTCTCCTACCAGAGAAGAAAACGCAACAGTAGTTCACTCCTCGGCATATTGAGAAGAAAGTATAGAAGGACTCGCAACAACAAGGTGATTATCTGCTACATTTCCATGTGTAAATATTCCGTTATAGTTCCCTGTGACTTCTACATATATTTCTTCTCAGGTATCACGTGGTTCATAGTATGGATGATCTATTCTAAGTTTATGGGCAAGTCCCCATTTTTGTGAGAGGTATCACTCTACTTCCTCTCGTTGTTCATCTGTTAGTATAGTCGTGTATCACATAATTTCTCTTAACTCTCCCGTAAATCAGAGTTCTTTTCATCAGAGATAAAATTCTCCGTTTATCCCAGAAAGATCACTTGATTCATTGAGAAACATTTGTCATCCTATAAAATACTTTTGCGTATCTCATACTTGATTAAACTCATATGAAACCACCTGAAATTGTTTTCCTGTAATATCATTTCACGTAAATCATGTAGATCCAGCTTGTATCCCACGAGTTCAAAATGCAAGTGTTCACTGCTCTGTTGAAGAATCATTTTCAAAAATATATCATCCAACTCCCTCTTCACTACTATCTGAGATCTCAACAACCGCAAATACTTGTCAGTTATCTGATGCTGCAAATGGAGCTGAAGCTGATGGGAATTGGTAGTAGGTATCATTTTCAAAATTCATACTATAGTTGAGGGGGTTATACGATGGAACTCTCTGGTTATCTGTTTGTTCTAGATTTTTCACAGATGATCCACTAGATTTATCATACCAACTTGGGGCTACATGTTTCCTGTAGGACACAACTCCTGGACCATCAACACGGAAATCAAGTGATGCATTTCCTCAAATCTGACCGTAAATCAACATAAACTCATAGGCTCGATCTTTTATCAAGTTCAGTGAACCATTTCTTGTAACTACAGAATGAGCTCAACCATTATCAACAATTGTTTGGAAATTGGAACTTGGGTCTTCAGCATCTGCGATTTGTACAAACGAATAATCATCAGATGCTGTTTCAAAAGTATAGCTTCCGGTTTCACTCACTTTCATGATTCATTTCCATATGTGCGTTTTATTGTTTTCACGTATATTTACCGCATTCATTGAACCAGGATAACGGACTTCGTCTGAATCAAGTATTGCAGGATTTTGTGATAAAAAAGTCTCAAGATCAAAGCTTGTATAAGCTTCACCGGTTCCTTCATAACGAGTGTATTCTATTTCTGAGGATTCTCACATCTCAACAAGCGGCACTCCACTATATGGATGGGAAGGAGAGAGTGAATACCCCCACTTATTTGCAAAATACCATTCGATTTTTTCTATGTCTTGAAAAGATATTTTTTCATCTGCAATAAATACTTCTCACAAAACTCCTTCGAGGTATGCTGTCCCAGCTCTGTTTCAGAAAAAACGAAAATATTCTCCATATGGATCTGTTCCGTCTTCCATAATCGCTTCAAATCTCTTGGTTCCATCAAGATAGCCCGTTATTTTCGTCCCATCAAATGTGACGATTACCGTATGATCTTGATTATCGTTTACTTCAGACCAGTCTCAAAATGCTATCTCTGCATTACTTCAGGAAGTTCCACAGGTATTATTCCCGTTATTTTTCAAACAATTTGCTCCGTTAAAATAGGTTTTGTTTGCTTCTGGGATATTTCCGTTTATACGAAAAATAAAGTTATTTGCTCTTCCATCACGAGAGAGTTGCCATCCTCATGCTTTTCTATAATACTCTCATCCTCATGAAGGTCATACTGATATGATCGTTGCATGATTTGTTCATACATCTTCAGCTGAGTTTCCATTTGCATCATTTATCTTGAAAGTATATGCGAGTGAAAACGGTGCTCATTTTGGCTGAGTTCCTCTATCGATAACGATTCTATCTCACTTTGAGACCCCATTAAAATACACTCCATTTTTTCCAGAACCAAAAGCGTTTGCTTGATAATTAGGAGGACTTGAAGCAGACGGATTTGAGTGATTGTTTCCTGTTTGTGGAACAAAACCATTAAATCAAGCTCAAGTTTTATTGACCCAGCTTGTTATTTCTTCTCCATCATCAAAAGTATCTGGCTGAAGATTTCCATCAACATCTTGTCCATCAAGCCAGATTACTCTGTTAAAATAAAAAGGATTAAACTCTGTTGGGACAACATTCTTAGAAAGTCATACATTTGCAATAACAGAATCATTAGCATCGTTTTTCCCATCATTATCCATATCTTGTCCATCGTACCAAAAAGATATATCAGGGTTTGCTGGGTTTGGAATCGGAGCGATTCAGGCTGCATAAGCACGGGAAGGTGCTCAAAAAGTGAGATTTGGAATATCTTCTGAGATTCACTCTTTTTCATATATTACTCAGAGTTGATACTCAGTTTGGGAGTTTGTAGTAGAGTAGGCATAAAAGTTTTCAAATCTTGGATCTTTGAGTTCTCACAGTAATTTCCCTATTTCTTTTTGACTTCCAGTTCCAAAAACCCCTTGAGTCCATATAGGAGTACTTCCTACTACTACCTTGTGTGAATCACTTGGATAGGCGTATTTCCCCTTTCATACTCTATACAACTCCAGTATCTTGTTTATATTTGCTGCGTCAGTTTTTCTTGTCGTGTCTCTTGCACTCGCGCTATAGTGGGAAAATGCAAGGAATCATATAGCCCACAAAACCGCAAGTATCGATACAACAATAAGTATCTCTATAAGCGTAAATCAGCTCCTTTTTTTTGTATTTTGCATGTAAACTTCAAAAAAATAGTTTATTTCCATAATATTTTAGCACATATTCGCATAAAAATGCAAAAAATCTAGTGCATATTGTTGAATAATATTTTTTTTGCTTTATATTTTGCTCATATAAAACAACAACAATGGGAAACGGAAAAATTATAGACAAAAAAACACTCTTTGAGGGAAAGCAGGCTATCATAGACGAGCTTATTTTTGCGTGACTTAATGAACTAGAAAATAATCCTAATTTTTGAAAAGAAGATTTTCACAAGATAAAAAATAAGATTTTTTGAAAGCACAAGATTGCAAAACCTTTTCAAAGTATCGAACTCATCGAGAGATACAACGAACTCATAGCCGAATGAGCACTTGAGGAAAATCTCGTTTTTAAAAAGATACTGAGAAAGAGATGAGTCAGAAGCCTTTCTGGAGTGACCGTTATATCACTACTCACAGAACAATTTTGGTGTCCAGGAGAATGTGTATATTGTCCTACCTTTGAGTGACTTCCAAAGAGTTATATCCCAAATGAGCCAGCAGTTATGCGAGCAGAACTCAACAAGTTTGATCCAATAATGCAAATACACAATAGGCTGAGAGCTCTCGAAGTGACAGGTCACAAGATCGAAAAAAATGATGTCAGAATCATTTGAGGAACCTGGTCTGTCTACCCGAAAAAGTATAGAGATAAGTTTATAAAGGAGATCTATGATGCCTTTAATAGCTACGATGAGATGAAACAACACATAGAAAAAACTGATCTCTCATCTGACAGATTTGCAGCTTTTAAAATAAAAAAGTGATACGAAGCAAAAAAATCTACGACACTTGAAGAAGCAAAAAAGCTCAATGAAAGATCACGTCTGAGAGTTATTGGTATGGCTATAGAAACTCGCCCTGACTGGCTGAATCCTAAAGAAATACTCAGTCTGAGAAGATATGGGATCACACGTGTTGAGATCTGATACCAAACAACAGACGATGCGATCAACAAACTCAATAAAAGATGACATGGAAATGCAGAAAGCATTGCAGCAACAAAGATGTTGAAAGATGCAGGTTTTAAAGTTGTTGCGCATATGATGCCAAATCTCTTATGATCCACTCCAGATGGGGACAGAAAATCTATGCAGGAGATTTTTGATAATCCTGACTTTCGTCCAGATGAACTCAAAATCTATCCAATGATGGTGACAGATATGTCAGAACTCACGCAAATCTGGAAAGATGGATGATTCAAAGCATATGATGATGAGACACTTATAGAACTCACAGCTGATCTTGAAGCTATGATCCCAGAATACGTACGACTCAATAGAACATACAGAGATATCCCTGCAAGTGAGATTCTTGAATGATCCATCATCGCAAACCTTAGACAAATAGTCGAACAAAGACTTGAAGATCGTGGAATCGTACTCCAAGACATCCGTCACAGAGAACTCAAAAACAAAAAAAATGATCCTTCAAAGGCAGTGTTACATGACTTTCCTTATGAAGCTTCCTGATGAAAAGAACACTTTCTCACTTTTGAAGATGCTGAGGATAGAACAATTTTTAGCTTATTGAGGTTGAGATTACCAGATCTGAGCTCTCACTCAATCTCTCCCAAAAACCCTCAGCCTTGAATTTCTTCTCCCACAATGAATGCAGATTGAGAGGGGATCCTCTCAGTTCTACCAGAACTAGAGGGATGTGCTCTGATACGTGAGATCCATACTTTCTGAGATCAGCTCTCACTCTGAGAAAAATGAGGAGAGTTTGGCCAGCATGTAGGTTTTGGGAAACGCCTGATTGCTCACGCGGAAAAAATAGCTTTTGAAGCATGATTTAAAAAAATGGCAGTTATTGCAGGGACATGAGTCCGTGAGTATTATGAGAAAAGGTGATACGAACTTGTGTGAGAATATATGATTAAAACCCTTTCATAACATGATACAAGAATATTGATCACTTACCGAGAAATTCCTCAAGAAAGGTTTCTGGCTCTATATGTTTAGTCTCATAATGGCACCCATAGCATATATTACAAAAATCATTATTTCTTGAGAACTCAGTGTCAGTGAGGTGGGTATTTTGTACGGAATTATAAGTCTTATAACTCTCCTAACTTCCTACAATGATCTCTGAGTTGCTGAGAGTTTAAAATATTTTATTCCAAATTATGTAAGTAAAAAAGACTACAGCAAAGTAAAATCGCTTCTTTTTATAGCTTTTGTCATACAAACTCTGAGCGCTCTTGCTATTGCTGCACTCTTTTATTTTGGAGCTGAATATCTGGCAGATAATTATTTTAAAAATAGTGCAGCAAATGATGCTCTGAAAGTATTTGCATTTTTCTTTATTGGGATCAATATCTTTCAGACATTCAATAATTTTTTCATAGCAGTACAGGATACTTTTCTGCACAAATTTACGGATTTTATTCGTACACTGTTTACGATGTGTTGTGTAATTTTTATGTTTTTTACAGACCTTTCAAGTCTCCTCAACTATAGTCTCACTTGGCTTATATCTCTCTATATATGAATACTTATATCTCTCTATTACTTTTATAAGAGATACTATACATCATACCTATCAGGCGTAAAAATATGTATAGAAAAGCAATTTTTAAAAACTATATTTTGATATGCAAGTTTTGTATTCCTCTGAGCATCTGCTGGAACTATTTTGAGCCAAATAGATATGCAAATGGTTATATTCATGCTTGGCACGACTGACGCCTGATACTATACAAATTATCTGAGTATTATAGGTATCCCCTTTATGATCATCTGACCTTTTACTTTCTGATTTTTGCTCCCAGTTTTTTCAGAACTCCACGCAAAAAAAGATCTCGTTTCTATTCGAAAGATCAAAGAACTGTTTCAAAAAAATCTCTTAATCCTCTGAATAGCTTTCAATATCCTTTTCTTTGTGTTTGCCGAAACTATTGCCTTTGTTTTATTTTGAGAAAAGTTTATCAATTCTGGAACTATTCTCCAATATTCAGTCCTCTTCTTGTGTTTTAACTTCTTGCTTCAAATCAACTTCAATATCCTTGCTGGAATCGGGAAAATAAAAGAAAAAGTAAAAATAGTACTTACAGCAATTATTTTCAATACTATTTGAAACTACTTTTTGATACAACATATCTGAGTTTATGGTGCTGCACTTGCAACTGCATTTGGATGGATTCTTATCTGGTTTTTAAGCGAAAAAATACTCTGAACAAAGTACAAGATCCCTTTTGATTATAGCATTATGCTTAAAAACATACTTTTCTTCTCACTTTTTTGAACACTCCTCTTTTTTCTCAAGCCTTTCATATCTCTCGATGCTTCCAGACTTATTGCATTTTGAATCATGTGAATCATAAGCCTCATATGGTTTTGAACTTTTCTTTTCATAAATAAAAAAGAATCTGCTTTGTTCATCGCAGAAATCAAAAAGATTAGAAGAGGCTAAGAGATAACTCGAGTCAAAACATCTTCAAGTATGTCTCTGTACTTCTTTGTATCTATCATATTTGCACGAAAGCTCTCTTTATTCTCAAGAAACTCCGAGAGATCTTTTTTTAAAATCATATCTGTAGAAATAGAGAAGTCTCACAATTCAAGTATCTTTCACAACTCTTCTCACTTATGATGATAGTAGATATTCAGAAATGGGATATTTTGTGAATACGCTATAATACTTCCATGAAGTCTTTGTGAAATCACAAAATCACACTTTGCAATTTCTTTTACGAGATCTTGACTTGATGCATGCACTATTACTCTACATTTTTTCTCTTGAAGTTTTTCTTGTATTTTCTGATTGATATCTCAATCAAGAGAATCTGTAATGATCAATTTTATATAATAGTCAGTATTTTTAGATATATTGTATATCTGATTTACAAAATACTCTTCATGGGAATGAAGGACAATTCAAATAGACTTGTCTTTTTCTTGAGAGATACTTGGGAGATGAAATACTGGATCAATATTGATACTCAGCTTTTGAGCATCAAATCCGCAATCTATAAACGCTTGATATGATTTTTTATCTCTCACAAAGATATGATCAAAGATGTTTGATGCTTTTTTAATACGCTTTTTATTAGATTTATAAGAAAAGGGGCCCGCTCATATACAAAATCATATCACTTTTGCTCAGTGTTTTTGAGCATATTGACAATACCTAAGCCATCATGCAATGACATATCTTTGTCTATCTGAAAAAAATCATCCTCCTCCCAATACACATAAATCTGTATGTTTTAGAATGTGAAAGGTCTTGAAAAAATAGAAAATATTGAAAAATCTATAGAATCTATAAAAAGATATAGGAGGAAGATTAGAGTTTGTAATATTATATTGTCTGGAAAATTTACTGAGTTCATTTCATCAAAAAACATGTATTTCTGCATGAGGGTAGAGTCCTCTAAGAATATCTATTTCACATCTTAAGATGCTATCATCTCACAGATTTCAACATCCAAACCATCAAAGAATCGTTATTTTCATTGTTGTTTATACTTTAGATATATCTGAGAATTATTTTTTGCAGTGCAGTATTTTTCTATGTCACGCTTTCAGGCTATTTTTGCAGGATTTCATACGACAATAGAATAGTTTTCTATTGTTCAAGACACAACTGATCACATTCACACAATCGATCATTCTCCAATCTGAGCACCTGGGACGATGTTTACATTATCTCATATCCAACAATTTTCTCCAATACTAACAGTTTTTTTCTCGACTCAAGGACCATATGGTATAAAATCAGCTTTCTTATAATCATGATTTGAACTTCTAATAGTAACATTTGGTCAGATAATCGTCCCACTTCAGATAGTTACTCATCAAAGTCACCATATAGATGCATTTTCTCATACATACACATATTCTCAAATGTCTATATGTTTTGCATCACCATACAGTCAATATTTTATAATTGATCATTTTCCAATACTTCAGAATCTTATATATCAGAGTTTTCTCAGTATGAAAAACTCTATTTTTTTATATATCTCTAGGAGAATCATCTGTAACGGTTACTAATAATTTTTTTAATAAAAGTGATACTTGAGAAAAACTATAATCTTCCAATATCATTTGTTGATTTTTTAGGAGTTTTTCTTTTTCTCAGTCTTGTTTCAGAATAATATTTATCATAATATTTGCAAGCTCTTCAGCTGAGTTATGATAATATGCATTTTCTCAAAAAACTGGGAAAAATGAGATATTGCCTTGTGGAAGTATGAGGATTTTTCATGCAAGTGCAGCTTCGTATGCTGCAAGACACTGTCACTCTGAGTGTGAAGTATTTATATAGAAACTTGTCTGTTGAAAGATCTCAGTTATCTGACTCGGAGTTTGAGCTCCATGAAGTACAAGCATATCACCTAATCACAGAGCCTGAACTGTTTCTTGGAAATTTGATCGATCTTCTCATACGATATGTATAGTACATGCTATATGTTGTCCTTTCAAGATCTTGAGAGCTTCGAGGAGATATCGAGGATTTTTTATATCTGTGAGATTTCCTATAAAAATACCAGAATTTTTAGCTCCTGAAAATTTTTTTTCATAGAAAAAATCGCTAAGTGCTAAAGGTGCCACAAATCATAATCCTGGTTTTATGCTATCAAGCAGGCGTTTTTCTTCTCAGTTATTGCAGCGAACCTTTGTAAAATATCTATAAAAAAACCCTATGACTGCTTTTTTAAGTTTGGTTGATCAAAAGAGATATGCATGTGAATAAAAAAATGTTTTCTTTCAGATAATTCATACTATAAGACTTCTGAGAACCAGAGAATTTGAGTACATGACTGCATCTCTATTTTTAAAGAGATAGAAAAGATAGTTCAGAAAATTGCTATAATACACTAACTTTGTCCCTGGGACAAAGTTAGGATCATCTTCTATCTTTACTGTATTAGTCAGAGAAAATATCTCACAGCTATATCACTCTGCCTTCATAATTTCTAGAGGAAGCATATGATAATTTTGCTCTTTTTTAAAAGAAAAAATCTGCTTGTGGTATCACCATATGATGGATATGAATTTCTTATTTTTCATAAATCTGATCAATAATATCAGCCCATCATAGTTCCTTTTCTGAGAATTTAAAAGCTTTTTCTCACATTTTTTTAGTTTTATTTTTGTCCTCCAATAATTGGATTATTGTAGCTCCTAGGGCTTCACAGTCTCATGGTTTTATGACATATCAAGTTTCTCCATCTCTGACAACTGATGGAAGTTCTCATACATCTGTGACGATAACAGGTTTTGAAAAACAATAGGCAATTGGGACAACTCAACTTCCCGTTGCATCTCTGTATGGAAGTACTATAAACTCTGCTTTTTCAAAATATTTATATACATCCTGCGCTTCTATCTCAGTGTTATATATCTCTACATTTGTTGAATGTTTATCAAGCATTTTCTTATAGGGAGAGAGATCTCATGGTCATGCTATAGTGAGCGTAAACTCGGGGAATTCTTCTCCTACTTTTTCAAGACTCTGTAAGAGTACATCAAGTCATTTATAATCTAAGACTCTTCAAAAAAACAAAAAATTATCTTTTTTAATCTCTAAATCTTGTTTCCAGCTATTGAAAAAGGTATAGGCTCAGTGTCTGATAGAAAGAACTTTTTCTTTTGGTATGTCATATATTTCAAGCATCTGCTTTGCAAGTACATCACCATGTACCATGATCTTATGTGATACCTGTCTCAAGATATGGTTTGTATATCCTGCAAGTTTTCATTGGAGTCAGACATTATCGCCACTATGAAGAGTCGGGTCATGTTGCGTGGTATAAATCGTATATCCGAGCAATCTCAATAATCGTCAGTAGACAATGTACCAAGGATGATTGTCTAAAAAATGAACAATATCTGGTCGAAAGCGCAATATCTTGTATAAAAAAACTATATGATACAAAACATTGAGTGTATCAATAATACAACTCCAAAAGTTCGGATTTGTGCGAATCTGTATAAAGTTCTTTGTGTGATATAATTCTCAATTGTCATATGATGCAATTGCGACCATCTGTTGTATATCATTTCGCTTTTCTAGAGCATTTGAAAACTGTGATGCATAGTGCAACATTCCTCACCTTGGAGTCAGGTTCATGAGTAGTACTTTCTTCATTATTTCAAAAAATTATAGAGATTCTCAAGACTTTTTTCAAGAGAGAATTTTTCATGTATTTCTAAATAGCTCTTTCAAGCAAGCCTCTCATACTCTCGCATACCTCGTATCATATTCTCCCTGAGTGTTCAGATATCTCATGGATTATAGAGCATGAGGTCACTCTGATCTGTGATCTCTGATGTTCCTCATACATCTGTGGCAATCACTATATTTTTTGTCATAAGTCACTCAATAGCCGTAGTAGGGAGTCATTCCTGGGAACTAGGATTTACAAGGATACATCTGTTTTTCTGGAGAAAATCAACAATTTCTGTATGAGACTTCTCTCCTAAAAATTCTATATTTGATCATTTTGCTAAGTCTTTTAGATTCTTATATTCTGCTCCAGATCATATAATCACACATCTTTGTGTAAATTTTCCCTTTATGTACGCTGAGATAAAATCATGGACTTGTTTGAGTTTTACGAGTCGTCCTATATATACAAAGACTATAGCTCCTGTTTTTTCTTGTGTTTTCACAGGCATATCAAGTCCCCTGTACCATATCTGAGAATCTCATCAGGAGATCTCCTGTTTCATATATTGAGCTGATGCACTACTGATTCATAGTACAAGATCAGCATTTCTTATACTCCATTTTCAGAGCGTTCTATCATATATTTTTGCACACAAATCTACAAAAAACTTCCCACTTTGTAGATATCACGAACCATGTTCTATGTGTATCCATCTGTAGTTATTTTTTTTTGCAAAAAGCCCTCATAAAAAAGTCGAAAGAAAAAAACGCGTATGAGTCACTATTCTGAGATCTTCAGAATCATATGACTTTAATCTACCTAGAGTTTGCCAAAAATGCTTCTTCCAAAACTTTGGAATAGGGAAATTCTCAACGAGTTCAAAAGCAGGATAAGTGATAACATTTTCAGATAATTGCTCAGCGCCTATTCCTATATCAGAGCAAAAAACATAAGATTTACCATATCTCCAATGAGTATGGATATCTGATACTACTTTTTCAACTCCTCAGATATGAGGAGGATAATAGGGACTAAACTGGATGATATCTATCTGTTTCATCAAAGACTGTTTATGTTGAAATTATAGCTATTTTCTACACTTTCTCTGATTGATGTCTTTGCTTTCCACGCTAGATCCCTGAGTGCTTTCCCTGGATCACAGTACACTTCTCCTATATCTCCACTTCGTCTTGAAGTGATTTTATATTGTATCTTTTTTCCGCTTACTTCTTCACATATTTGTATCAATTCTAAAACTGACACTCAGCTTCAGACTCATAGATTATAGCTTTCAAAATATCATTTTTCTTCTTTTTCTTGCTCAGGATATTTTTCTAGAGATTCATAGGCCTTGAGATGACCATCTATGAGATCACATACATCTATATAGTCACGTACTCAGGTTCCATCGATCGTATCATAATTATCTCAAAATACATTGAGATACTCAAGCTCACCACAAGCAACCTTCATGATATATGGAAGGAGATTATTTGGATACTGGTCTGGATATTCTCATATAAAAGAGCTTTTATGAGCTCCAATTGGATTGAAATACCTGAGGTTTATTACTTGGAATCCTGAAAATTTACTGAGGTCTATGAGCATTCTTTCAAGTACATATTTTGTAGTTCCATATGGATTTGTTGTTTCTCCGCTACTTGCTGACTCTCACACCCCTCATCCTTTTCAGAAATTTGCAGGATCATATACCGTCGCACTACTTGAAAAAACTATGTTTTTCACAGCATGCTTTTCCATACATTCAAAGAGTCTGAGACTTCAAACTATATTGTTATCAAAATACTCTGTTGCTTTCTCACATGATTCTCAAACTGCTTTAAGTCACGCAAAGTGAATCACCCCATCAAAATCGTATTGTTGAAAAACTGTTTCTAAAGCCTGAGAATCCCTCAGATCTAATTCATGAAAATCTGGTTTGTATCAAATGATTTTTTCTATACCAGTCAGGCTCTGTATAGTTGAGTTTGAGAGATTATCAACAATGACTGTCTTATAACCAGCTTCTTCAAATGCAACTACTGCATGTGAGCCTATGTATCATGTTCATCAGGTTATGAGGAGTGTTTTTTTCATATGTATATATTTATTATAGCTTTTCTCTATTTTCGGTGAAGCACACTAGAAGAAAGTCTCAGTATTTATTTAAAAAATTTTGACCATATAAACCTCAAACCAATATTCAGAGCATTTCCAGAACTTTGTCATTTTGCTTTTGAATATTCAGTATAGTTAATTGTCACTGGAACTTCACGAAATGCAATTTTCTTTGTTGCAATAATATCAAGTATCTCAGATGCATGTCACATGCCGTCTATACTTATGTGCAAGTCATCTAAAACAGGTCTTTTTATCACTCTAAAACCGTTGTGGGTATCACTTAATCGTATCTTACTGAGAAAAAAAGTAAACATAATCCCCAGTTTTAAGATACACTTTCTGGAAAATGGTATGTTTCAGATACCATCTCACAAAAATCTTGATCCTAAGAATACATCAATATCAGGATAAGTTTTTAGGTGTTTTTCAAATGTTTTGAGGTCATCTATATCATGTTGGCCATCTGCATCGAAGCTAATCACATAATCTACAGTACTATAACGACGGATATATTCAAACCCTGTCTCGAGACTTGCTCACTGTCATCTATTTTTTAGATGCTTGAGAATGACTATCTTTTTAGAATACTTTGCAAGAAGTTCTTGCGTATTATCTCTTGAGCCGTCGTCTACCACTATGATGTTTTTATAGCCTTTTTTGTATATAGACTCGATAGTTTTTATAAGTATAGCTCATTCATTATAGGAAGGGATTATAAAAACCTCACGGGATTTCAAAAATCGTATATTTCTATTCTCAAGAGCAATTTCTCTCACAAGATAGGTTACATCAGTCAGATTATCTTCAGTTTTTCTGAGAAGTAGAAGTATAAAATAAAAAATAAATATAATAGAACCATACACCAGTGCATCAGCTCATCTCTGGAGGCCAAATATAGATCAGAGTATCTCAAGGGTCTTTGGAAATATTGTAAAGAGCAAAAGTCCACTCCCTACCATAAGAAAGACAAAAAAATGCAGAGCGTTAAATTTTTGTCTTTTCGCTATATCAAAAGCAGATATAAAAATAATGAGCCCTGAGACGATAAAAAATATCTGGAGTACACTCACGGTTTAAAGTAATTTATAATACATGAAAATATTAATAAAAAATACGACTTTTGCAATTTTATATTTTGGCTTGAAAATAGGCTTTTTCTTATTAAAATATAGGGTATGAATGAGCAAAAAACATGACCTGACCTATGAGAAAATTCTTCATCTCCGACAACTGAAGCTTCCCTCAATTCTGAGGCTATTAAAAAGCTTGAGAATCTATGAGTTGAGAGAAAAACAGCAATAAAACTCGCAGAACTTCGTTGAGATATACATGATAATGAAATCCAAACTACACTGGAGCAATCCCAGTGACAAAAAGATATAGTTAGTAGATTCTCAGAAGTTCGACAAGTACTTGACGAGCATAAGCAAAAAATAACTGAACAAATAGCTGCTCATGCCATGAGCGAAAGGATAAGACTCTGACAAAGTATTTCAAATAATGACGATACATCTCCAAGTACTCATTCATGAAATGCTCTGATGCAGTCAGTAAAAACATCTTGAAGATTTGTATTTGATGCAGTGAGCTGAATAAAAACAGTACTTTTAGATCCAAAGGCATCAATGCAGTATATGATGCAAAAAGCTGACTGACAATTGACTGATTCTGAACTAAATTATACCATTACTTAATAAAAATTATATTATGAAATCTCTTGCAAGTATCATATTTTTTCTTCCTATTATACTATTTTTCATTGTAATGATCCTCAATATGTGATTGTTATGAGTCAATCAAAATATAACTGTTCCTTTCATATATTCTGGTGAAGCGCCTGCTATTTTATTGATATCAGCATATTTTATCATCTATGTGCTTGGACTTTGGGCTACATTCAAGTTCTCAAACTTCTTTTCTGGAGTACAAAAAGGAAAACTTTGAGACCAAGTTCATGAGCTCAAAGCTGAGTTATATGATAAACAGTGAGCCTTGATCGAAAATATAAAAAAGAATTTCGACGAAAACCTCAACTGATACAAAGAAGAATGAGCAAAAGATAGAAAAGTCTATAAAACGGAAACTGATAAAATCCTGAACAATCTCCAATTTGAAATCACACAACTAACAGAAAAGATGGCAAATTTTGAAGCAGCAATTAAAAAAGAACTCTAAATGCTCTATATCGTTTCGACACCTATTGGAAATCTCGAGGATATTACTCTCAGAGCTCTCAGGATATTAAAAGAAGTAGATTATATCGCATGTGAAGATACTCGTACATCATGAGTACTTCTAAAACACTTTGATATCTCAAAATCACTCATCAGTTTTCACTCTCATTCTGGGAAAGCAAAAACTGATAAAGTCCTAGATATGCTCAAAAATTGAAAAAAAGTAGCTCTTATCAGTGATGCTGGAACACCTTGAATATCTGATCCATGATACGTACTAGTAAGAGATACCATTCAAGCATGATTTGAGGTAGTACCAATTCCCTGAGTAACCGCAGCTATAACAGCACTTTCGTGTTCTGGATTGCCTATCAATCACTTTTTATATCTTGGCTTTCTCCCTCTAAAAAAGTGAAGGCAGACCTTACTTACTCGCTTATCAGAAGAAAAAAAAGAAACGGTAGTGATATATGAGTCTGTGCATAGAATAGAAAAAACTCTCTCTGATCTAGAAACATACTTTTGAAAAGAACATCAAATAGTTATTGGGCGTGAACTTACCAAAAAATTTGAACAGTTCATAAGAGGGTCAATCTGAGAAGTTCAAGAATATTTTTGTAATAATCCATGAAAACTCAAGTGAGAATTTGTAATCTTATTTTAAAACAGATATGATATTAGACGGAAAAAAAATCGCATGAACACTTTATGATGAAATAGAGGCAGAGATACAATGACTCGATACTAATCCAAAACTTGGAGTGATTTTAGTATGAAATAATCCAGCAAGTCTCAAGTACATAGAACAAAAGAAATCAGCCGCAAAAAAGGTATGAATAGACTTCGAACTATTTCAATTTGAAGAATTTGTCATCGAAGAAAAGCTCCTTGAAAAAATAAATGAACTCAACACAAACCCAGATATTTCCTGATATATCATACAACTCCCTCTTCCTAATCATATATCAAAAGAAACTATACTTCGTGCAGTATCCCCTAAAAAAGATATAGATGGTTTTCATCCTGAAAATCAAGGTGCCTTACTGATAGGTGATACAAAAGCATTTATCCCATGCACTCCAGCAGGGATTATGGAGCTTTTCACAAAAGAAAAGATAGAACTCACAGGGAAAAATATCTGTGTAATTGGGAGAAGTAATATAGTCTGAAAGCCAATGCTTATGCTCCTCATAAATGCAGGAGCAACAGTAAGTTCTTGTAATAGTCACACAAAAGACTTAAAAAAATATACAAAAAATGCTGATATTATCATATCTGCAACGGGGCAAAAATGACTCATCTCACAAGAACATGTGCAAAACGATAAAACAGTTATTATAGATGTAGGTTTTAACTATGATCAAACGGGTATATCGGGAGATTGTGATTTTGAGACACTTCACAAAAACTGAAATCTCATAACCCCAGTTCCAGGATGAGTCTGACCAATGACTGTTGCTATGCTCATGAAAAACACACTCAAAGCATATCATCTTAACACAAAATAATGAAATTTCTTATATCAAGTATATCTATAGTTCTTGCATTTTTCTTTGGCTATAGTTTTGCTCAGGAGCAAAACAAAAATCTCAGGGAAAGCTCCCTAAGCAAGCAAGATTTTGTAAATATATCCATAAAAAGAAACAAGCTCAGTATCAATAAAACCAATCAAAATATACAAGTGCTCGTAAACGGAGAATATCTCAATACAGAAATGACGCTCGAAAATATCTGTGAATAAAAAATAAAGACCTTACTGTAAGTCTATATTTTTATGTGTATCACAGTGCCTCTCTTATCTGAGGTATATATACACTTCAGATGCTGAAGGTCATGAATTAGCTCCCGCACACCGAGTTGAACCGTTTCCAGTTGGTCAAAACAAAACAGTCGTATTTGATATCCGGTGTTGATGTCTTCATACGGTTCTCCCATCACTTGTACTTGTAGATCACCAAGAATAGTTCCGGGCAGTTTGTTTGTGAAGTGTCCCATTTATACACGCATCATCAGCATAGTTTGCATTGGTGATTTTTCTTATCTGGATATCATTTGAATCTCCCGAGGTTCCATTCCGGCCACAATTCCCCCAACTTACATTTTCTATATGATCTATATAGTCACGTATTCATACTCGAAGATCATTTTTATCTCCGTAAATATTTCCACATTGTTGTGTATGAAATCTCAAAAATTCAAATGCATGCATGTCATCTCCTCATCTTTTATAGGCATAAAACATTTTATTGAAATTTTTCGTCAAATCTCATACATCGTTTAGGAGATAATTTCCATTATCATACTTTGAGTATTGGGTCCATCATCATCCATCGTAACTCATTTCACATACTACAGAAATAGTAGAATCTCCATCGGGAGAGATTATGTATTCCCCATTTAATCCTAAAAGCCCAGGATTTCGAACGAGTAAGTCCTTACAATCTACTCAGAGTTTTCCTTTTGTCTTTGAGAGTGATATAAGTACAGACAAGTCATCCGCATCACCTGATACTATAAAGTCATCACGGATAATTCATGTAAACTCTGATGTTGTCGATCATAGATCAATCGTATCATCATTGAGAATCACAGTATCAAGCTCTTGTGCTGGGATATTTTTATATACTCCAGTTCCTGTAAGTACTCAGAGACTCTGCCCCGTAACAAAAGGATATTTATCAAAATAATCATTTGCGAGAGTTTCTTGGAATATTCATCTATGAGATGAGTATAGTCCTTCTTCTAAAAATCAGAGGAGCTGAAAGCTCAATTTTCCTTTGTGTAAATAGTAGGTAAAGAAACTATCATTTTCAGGATCTTTTCATCACTTTTCTAGTCATATGCTCTCAAGTATCTGTTGTCAGACGTATCACTGATATCATAAAAGTTCAGATCAATTCATCACTCGAGCACTGTCTGTAGGTTCTGGAAGAGATGATTTGATAGCATAGGTCTGAAGACCTGAACGGATTTTTTCCAGTTGTGCGATACGGTTACTATCTCTTACTCACGATATATATCAGGTATATGAGACAAATCATACAGTTCAAAGTATCGCAAGTATTGTTGCTACAACAACAAGCTCTACCAGTGAAAATGCAAAAAGTTTTGAGTAATTTTTATATGTTTTTCCGTATTTCATAAAAAATCTTATATATACATGTAGTCAATATACTCAAAAATTATGCTAATTCAATACACAAAAAAACTTCTCGTTTTGAGAAGTTTTTTGTATGTTATTTGAGTTTGTGAAGTTTCAACTGTGCAATAGATTTTTGAAGCATATCTTCTGCTTCGATGAACTTCTCCATGTCTACTTTTTCTCAAGATTTTCTCAGCTCAGCCATCTGATCCATAGCTCTTTGTTTGGCTTCCTCTGCCTGTTCCCTATCAACTTCATCTATGTCTATAAGCATATCTGCTATGACTTTTACGCCATCTTTTCAGATCTCAACTATTCATCAACCAATCGCATAGTCTTCTCTCTGTAAGACATTGTTTTCATCCATATATTTTATATACAAAACACTCGGCTTCAAAGCTGATACGAGTGGCATATGATCCTTGAGAATCGTAATCTCACCATTACGTGTTGTTACCGTTACAGAAGTAACATCTTCAGATTCAAATACCTTTCCAGTAAATGATAGTACTTGTAGTTTCATATTGTTAATTTAAATTTCTTTAGTTTTAGGAGGGGTAATTCAACTTCTTTCATATGTTTCGTGAAAAATAGGCCTCGTTCTATCTCTTTCTTCATCAGTTTCTATAATTCAAAGGGTTATAAGAGATCACTGAACAAATCATACCCATCTTCACATCTTATCAACTGGTAATTCTCAATTGAGAATCCTATCTATAGTCAGTTGACAAAAAGCAATTAAATTTTCTCTTTTCACAGCCTCTACTTGAGTATCCCAATCCTGTAGTCACTCTAACATCATTTTATAATCACGAGCTAGTTGGACGTGTACTTCTTGGATTGGAGATAATTGAGTCATGTACTATTTATTATCTTTCTCATAAGCTTCTATAACATCATTGATTCATGATTTATAGAGGAAGTAGTTTTCTGGGATATGGTCAAGCTCACCATCGATGATTTTCTTGAATCATGCTACTGTGTCTGCTACTTTTACGTACACTCATGGAGTCCCTGTAAACTGTTCTGCTACGAAGAATGGTTGAGATAAGAACTTTTGTACTTTTCTGGCTCTGTTTACCGTTGCTTTATCCTCTTCACTCAATTCATCCATTCAAAGAATCGCGATGATGTCTTGAAGCTCTTTATATTTTTGAAGGATCTTTTGTACTTTTCTCGCTACATTATAGTGCTCATCTCCTACTACCTCAGGATCAAGTACTGTAGAGGTAGAATCAAGTGGATCAACTGCTGGGTATATACCAAGTTCTGCAATAGATCTATCAAGTACAATTGTCGAATCTAGATGGGCAAAAGTCGTTGCTGGAGCTGGATCTGTAAGGTCATCAGCCGGTACGTATACAGCTTGTACTGAAGTAATTGATCCATCTTTTGTAGAAGTAATTCTTTCTTGTAAAGCTCCCATATCCGTTGCAAGTGTTGGCTGGTATCATACTGCAGAAGGGATTCTCCCAAGGAGTGCTGAGATCTCTGATCCTGCTTGAGTAAATCTAAATATGTTATCGATAAAGAGAAGAACATCTTTTTTCTCTCTATCTCTAAAGTGTTCAGCCATAGTAAGACCAGTAAGAGCTACTCTCGCTCTTGGCCCTGGAGCTTCATTCATCTGTCCAAATACCATCGCTGTTTTATCAATTACCCCTGATTCGTTCATCTCGTGATAGAGATCATTTCATTCTCTCGTTCTTTCTCATACTCATGCTACAACTGAGTATCCTCAATGCTCTGATGCGATATTGTGGATTAGCTCCTGCATGATAACGGTCTTTCATACTCATGCTCACCCAAAAAGTCCTACTTTTCATCATTTGAGCATAGGTGCTATAAGGTCAACGACCTTGATTCCTGTTTCAAAGAGTTCGGCTTTTGTCGTGAGATCAACAAATTCTGGAGCTGGTCTATGAATAGGATCATTGTGTTCAGATTTTGGAGCTGGTTTCCCATCGATAGGCTCTCAAAGCACATTAAACATTCTTCACAAAACTGGTTCTCCTACTGGTGTCTTTATCGCAGCTCATGTTGCTACAACTTCGATTCATCTCTGAACTCAATCAATAGGGTTCATTGCAATCGTTCTCACTACTCCATCTCAGAGCTGTTGTTGAGTCTCAAGAACAATCTTCTCACCATCAGGTCACTGTAGTTCGAGTGCATCATAGATAGCAGGAACATTTGTTGAGTCAAACTTTACATCAACGACTACTCATGTAATTTTTATAATTTTTCCAGTATTCATACCAAGTTTTAATAAATAATATTTTTAATTTTTTGTATCCATTGCGACATTGCTGAGTCGATCAGCTTCTTTATTTTTTTCTCTTTCTATCCAGCTATACTCAATCATTATTCATCACTTTTTGATTAAGCTCTGGATATCACAGTAAATCTCTTGTAACTCTTTCTTTTTTATCTTCCAATTTCCAGACAATTGCTCTATTACGAGCTTGGAATCCATATACAAGTGTATTTCTTTCACTCAGAGATCAATAGCTCTCAAAATCCCATAATAGGCTCATAGATACTCAGCTTCATTATTTGTTTTTTGTCACAAATATTTATAACGTTTCTCTATCTCTTTCCCATGAGTATCAGTAATATAAACCCCTATTCATGCTTCTCATGGATTTCATCTTGAGCCTCCATCAGTGTAGATATGTAGTTTTTTCATAGTATATATTGCAAGATAGGATCTGATATATTTTTATCGAAACATACCAAATCATATCCTGCAATCAGAGATTTTTTTAATCTTCTATCACTATGATCTCTTCTTTTTCAGCAAGGGAAATATAAAAGTATTTCTTCAAAAGAACTGTGATAAACAAAATGATGAATCCCATAATTATTTGAAATCTTATAAAGAATTGTTCATCTCATAAGTCTGCAGTTCCTCACTGTATCATGTTATATATAATTCCTGCAAGAAGTGAAAACACTACTATATAAATCAGGAAGAAAAATATGTTTAAAATAATTTTTAGTGCAGCTGGCATAAAAAGAAAATTAGGTACTAAACAAATCTATAATACAATTTTTTCTACGAGAATCAATACTTAGTCTTTCATTGACTCTACTCAAGACACTATCTCAGATACTTCTCTCGTAATAGCTGCTTGTCTTGCTTTGTTATACTGAAGCGTGAGTTTTGCTGCTATTTTTTTGGAACTGTCTTTTGCGTTTTTCATAGCGATCATACGAGATGAGTGTTCTGAAGCTTTTGACTCGAGAAGTTTATCATAAATCATCATGCGGAGAACCATAGGGATAACAGTATCAACCAGTTCTGCTTCTGATGGTTCGATTTCGTATTCGTCTTCTCAGGCTCATGGATTAAATATCTCTTCTTTCGCCTTCCCAGTGATTTTGAGTAAGTATTCAAATATATTTTCTTTTTTGATTGGGAGGAAAGAGTCTTTTACTACGATTTGACTCATAGTATTTTGAAAGTAGTTATAAAAAATCACTACCTCATTGTATTCTCATCCTAGATATTTCTCGAGTACAAAATCAGAAATAGATTTTATAAAATCATCATTGACGTCATCAGTGAAATCATTTGAAAAATCAGCAACAAGGTTATTTCCTGTTCTTACTACAAATTGGGCTCATTTTTTCCCAAGTGCAATAAAATCAAGATCCGATTCTTGGAGACTTCATTCTTTTATATATTTATTAACTTCTTTCATCACGTTTACGTTGTACCCTCCACATAAACCTTTGTTAGAAGTAATAAGAATTATAAGCTTTTTATCACCCTGACGATCTTTAAAAAACTTTGATCATTCAAAAGAATCTTCAATTCTATAAAATACTTTAAGGAGTTCTGTTACAAAGCTCTTTTTCCCATTAGCAAGACTCTGAGCTTTTTTCATCTTTACTGTTGAAATAAGCTCCATAGCCTTTGTAATCTTTCAAGTATTTTTTATCGATCATATCTTTCTCTTGATCTCTTTTGCGTTTGCCATTGTTTTTAATTAACTTACTTCTAACTCACTTTTTAGATTGATATCAATGTTATTTTTTTCAAATAAAGATTTTACTCATAACATTTCTATACCAACAACATCTCCATTACTATCGTAATCAACTATTCATTGATCAGACTCTTTTGTAGATATGATTTTATTTCTACTATAACGAATATACATAGCATCTGCTATATTATCATATTCTATTTTCATAATATCATAGAAGTTATTAATGTAATGTGATTCGATTTTATATAAAACACTGTTCGTATTGTACCTAAATTATTTTTCTTTTCAACTACTTGTTTCCCTTCTCTTAGGTATGTTTCATCATAATTTTTTATTGAATCTATAACTAAATCTAATGAGATTCATCTTTCTTTCATTCTCTCCTCTCAATGGTTTGTAAATACAAGTTTGTAAGACTCAGACTCAAGTATAACTTTTCTCTTGATCTCCTTTGCATTTGCCATTGTTTTTCATTAACTTACTTCTAATTCGTTTTTTAGATTGATATCAAAATTATTTTTCATTTAAATCTTTTCAATATTTTTCATCCATTTCTTCCATAGATTTCATTTGTACTGCCTCTGTATATTCTCGTGAAGCAATCTCCATGTATTTATATATGAGAGTAGGATTTCCTTTTGCATATCATTCACCAAAAGACTCATCAATAGTTTTCACTGCATTATTAAAGTAATCATCTGCAGACTTCATTGCTTGACTATGAAGTGTATCATAGCTTGCTGTAACCATTTTTAATTGTTATTTATTTAATTCTGCTACTTTTTCAATAAGCTTTATCAGTTTCTTTTCAGTATCATCAGTAATTTGAGCTTCTGATCTGATGCTTTCAAGTATAGTTTTTTCTTCATCAAGTGAAGCATAGAGATTGTCTTCAAACTTGAGTACTTTATCTACTGGCACTTGGTCAAGATATCCTTTCCCTCCAGCATAGAGTACACATACTTGTTTTGGAACTGGAACTGGAGCATAAACTCCTTGTTTGAGGAGTTCCATCATTCTCTCTCATCTATCAAGTTGGAGCTTCGTAGCTTCATCAAGATCTGACGCAAATTGTGAAAATGCTGCAAGTTCTCTGTACTGAGCAAGATCAAGCTTCAATGTTCAAGAAACTTTTTTCATGGCTTTTATCTGCGCTGCCCCTCATACTCTCGAAACAGAAAGTCATACCTGAATCGCTGGTTTTTGTCCAGAGTTAAAGATATCTGAATCTAGGAAAATCTGCCCATCAGTAATGGAGATTACATTTGTAGGGATATATGCAGATACGTCACCTGCTTGAGTTTCTACTATAGGAAGTGCTGTCATCGAACCACCACCGAGCTCATCGCTCAATTTTGCAGATCTTTCTAGGAGTCTTGAGTGGAGGTAAAATACATCTCATGGATACGCTTCTCTTCCTGGAGGTCTTCTGAGGAGAAGAGACATTTCTCTGTAGGCAGTTGCTTGCTTTGTGAGATCATCATAGATGATGAGTGAGTGTTTTCCGTTAAACATAAAATACTCCGCAATCGAACACCCGATATATGGAGCAAGATATTGTTTTGCAGCAGGATCAGATGCACCTGCTGTAACGATAATCGTATAATCCATCGCTCCTCTTTTCTTGAGCTCTTCAACTATTCTCGCGATTTTTCATTCTTTTTGTCATACTGCGACGTATACACAAGTTACTCCAAGACCTTTTTGGTTAAGAATCGTATCGATTGCTACTTGTGTCTTCCCCACTTGTCTATCTCAGATAATCAACTCTCTTTGTCCTCTTCAAATAGGCACAAGTGCATCAATCGCCTTTATCCCTGTTTCAAGAGATTCGTGAACTGATTTTCTATCCATTACTCCTGATGCAACTCTCTCAACAGGATATTTTTCTGTTACTTTGATCTCTCACATCCCATCTACTGGATTTCAAAGCCCATCAACGACTCTTCCTATAAGTCATTCTCAAACTCATACTTCGAGTGTTTTTCCTGAAGCTTTTACTTTTTCTCATTCTTTTATTTGATTGAATCACTCAAGAACTACCACTCATACGAAGTGTTCTTCAAGATTCAGTGCTACACCTCTCGCTCCTGAATCAAAGTTTAGAACTTCGTTGTAGGCAACCCCTCTCAATCATGAAACTTTTGCGACTCCATCTCACAAGTAAAATACTTCTCACACATTTTCAACTTCTGGATTGAGGTCCGTTGAGTCGATTTGTGTCTCGATTTCACTGATGATGTTATTTAATATGTCATTTGACATAAATCATTAAATTAAAAACTAAATATTTTTTCTATTCCCTATCTCTCTATAGCATCTTGTAAAAAGTTTGAGAAACTATGAACTATTTTAGGCATTTCCTTTTAAGGATTTTTCTATTTTATCAAAACTCAGGTCAACTACTTGATCATCTAAATACACTTTTATTCCTCATTTTAGATTTTCATTTTTCAAGAACTGAACTTCAGATTTTTCTGGATTTTTTTTAAATACTGTTTTATAAATCTTTTCAGCACTTATCCATGCAAGATCAGGAGATACAGAGCTAAAGTACTCTACTTGAAAAGAGTTTTTTCCATTTTGAATTCTATCGTACAACTCCTTTCCTCTCTCTCAAAGCTCTTTTTCAAGAGTTCTATACAGACGAAGATCCTTAAGTAGCTGAGTAAGCTCATCTGCTGACATTTTCTTTATATCTATTGATTTCATTTTTTTTATTTAGAAAAATCTGAATCATCAAGACTCTTTTTCAAGAAGTCTTTTGAAGCTTTCTCATCTTCAAAAAGTTTCCCGTTTAGTTTCACTACAAGATCAAGCATTTTTCATTTTACTTGTCCGAGCATTGATTCTCTCTCTTTTGCTATATCAGCCTTTGTTGAGTTGAGGAGATCTCATGCTTCTTTATCAGCTTTTTCCAAAATGCTTGCTTTCTTTTTTGCAGCAATAGTTTCAGCTTCTGAGATAATTTCATCTCATTTTTTTCTTGCTTCAGTGAGAATCTCTTCTTTTTGTTCTTGCGCGTCAGCAACCAGTTTATCTATATTTTTGTAGTCTTGTTCGATCTTTGTTTGCTTTTTTTGGTAATCATCGAGATACTTCAAATACGGTTTGAATAAAAATTTATTTAAAACATATAACACAATTAAAAGAATAATTGCTTGGTATATAAGAGCATCTACGTATAAAAAAGCGTTTCAAGTATCAGAGGCAGTATTTGCCATAAATTCACTATATTATTAAATAATTCTATTTACTTACATACACACATACAAGGAGTGTGCTCTACAAGACGTAGAGATGTAAGACTATTGTTTTATAAAACTAGATTGCAAATCCAATAATAAGAGCGATTACAAGAGCGTAGATAGCTATAGCTTCCGCAAATGCAATAGTTAGTATAGCAAGTCCTTGAACCTTTCCTGCAGCTTCAGGATTTCTCCCAAGTGCTTCGAGTGCTCATTTCCCTATAAGACCTACTCAGATTCCAGGACCAAAAGCCCCAAGTCCAATAGCAAGTGCCATTGCTAACATTTTCATTCCTTCTGTTTCCATTGTATACATTATAATAAAATATAAATTTTGAACTTATTTACTATAACAAATAAATCCCAAACCTAGACTTTATCTAGTGATGTTCGTGTGCCTGCTTAAAAGTAGCAATCATCAGCATCGTAAAAACTGCAGCTTGAACAAATGCTACAAATAACTCAAAAAACCAAAATGGAAGAGTCATAAGTACTCATACTCATCACAGTCCTTGCGTTGCAAAATCTCACAGATATGCAAGTACGGCTATCAGAACAACTCATGCGAATATGTTTCAGAACAATCTCAAGGCAAGAGAGGCAACTGAAGATGGTATCCCGATTATATGCAACCATCCAACAAAGACATTTACACACTTTTCAGCGAAACTCTGACCAGTCCAATTAAACGCGTATCCTTTCAACACATTTCCAGGACCATGAAGTTTTGATGCTATGTAGAGAGAATACCCTACTGTCAAAAGTGCAAGAGGGAGTGTCGAGGCAAGATCTGAAAATATCGGTCTTGCAACATAGTGAATACTTGGTACTATAAATCACACCCAGTCAATTACAAGTCAAAAAAGATTTCCAAAAAATATTACTACAAAAACTCAAATTATGAGTGGGTAATACGCACGTGCATACTCTCTATCCCCATCAAACGAGTCGATTAGAAATTGATAAGTAAAATCAACAAAGCTTAGTACTCATGTTCTAAATTTTCATGCACCATTTTTGAGAATTTTTCTCGCACAGTAGCAGAAAATAAAGACGAAAAAGAGAAAAAGTGTGGTTGTGAGTCAAGTTGTGGTTATTGGAAGTCCAGATACATAATCTGCCTTGATCGGCATAATGTGCGGTCAACCATGTGAAGTTTCAGCTTGCACTTCATTTGCTTGTAGAGCTTGAGTTTCTTCTGTAGGAATTTCAGTTGTTTCAGCTTCTATATTTTGCACCTCAATAATTTCTGTAGATGTAGTATCATCTCAGTCATTGGTTAATCGAGTAGTGATCATTTGTTTATTTTCCATTGTCTTTTGCTACAGAAATTTCTTCTAAATTTTTTATACTTTTTTGTATCATTTTTCCTCAAACTACAAGTAAAGGAACTATTGAAATGAGCAGAAAAGTGATCTTAAACTTTGCTCCTCCTCAAAAAAGCACGTCGAGTATATGTCAAACAAGGAGAAATGCAAGTAAATTTACAAAAATTAATAATGTGTACTTGATAAAGAATTTTTGCATAGTTTTTTAAACAAAAAATAGTATCTAAATGTTCATTTTTAGATACTATTTTTAAAAATTTTTTTTGCAAGAAAAATAATTTCTATGCAGCTTTTTTCAGTTCTCAATCCATAATACTTTCAACTTGTCACTTCTCCTCTTGGCGAATATTTTCAGCTTTGAGTCATCATACAGTATCTGTAAATACATTTTTATAATATTCCAATACTTTTAAATGACTTTCAAATTTTTTGAGTAGATCAGGCATCAAAACTACATTTTCTTGATTCATATATGATTCTATTCTTTGGATTTCTTCTTGGAAAAGCTCTATTACTCTTATGAAAATCATCTCAAGTAATTGATCATTTGTAATTGAAACTTCAGACATATTTTGCAATTGCGCAAAAGATTCTGCGATAGAATATGCAGCAGACCTGATGTATCAGAGACTATTTGGAAGTCATGAAATTTTTGCCGGTATTTGAATACCTTCGAGTCATAAATATTCTGGAGTAGAATTGTAGTTCTTTCAATCAAAAGTTATGGGTATTTTTCAAAGCTTTCCGATTTGGTCAACAACAAAATCTGAATTATAACCTCTTGGAGTTAGTTGATTAGAAAACTGCTTATCTAAATCAATTTCTTCAAAAAATCCATAATTTGGATTAAAGATTGCGGATGTAGATCAATGTACAGCCATCAAAAAATACTAGTAAATAATACTAGCATTTTAAAGTGATTTATTTTTTTGTCAATGTTTTTAAGAGAGTCATGAAAACATTGCATCACGTTTTTCTTCTAGTTGTCTTATAAGAACATCAAGTCTATTCTGTAATGATTGTAGATGATCCAGACGATCTGTATTTCTCAGTATTGAAACTCATAGATCTACTTCGAAATCCTTGTTTTCTTCTCACTTCTGATTTTCTTGGTCTCTCAAGTCACAGACTTTCTCTCTGAGAGGATAGAGGCAAGCTACTTGTAGTTCTAAACTACGGAGTCATACATTGTCATGCTTTTCTTTATGCGTTAGAGCAAGGAATTCTTGTAAAACTATACCAAGGTCATGATAAAGTTCCTCCCCGAGAAATTCGAGATGAGCAGGAACTCCTCACGATAATACTCTGTGCAACTCTCTTATTTGCTCCCTCTTTACACTGGCAAGATCTGATACTTCAGCAAGTGCTCATTTTGTAAGATCCTTAAAGAATCATATTGCTCATATCACTCAGCTCTTTAATCATAAATCCTCTGAATGTTCGTGTTTTGGAAGGTCTGGTCTCCTTGGAAGGCCTGGTTTCCTTTGACTACTAAAATAACTACACATAAAATTTTTCTCAAATCATAAATTGAGAAAATGTATATAGGATATTTCTACGAAGTCAAGAGATTGAGCTCTTTTTGGATGAAAGCTTTGTTTTTAGGATCAGTTTTGTCGAGGATTTTTTCGTTGAGTTTGAGTGTAAGCTCGAGGATCTTTTCTTTCATCTCTCACATCATATATATTTTTTCCTTTTCTACTTCCCTTTTTCCTGAGGCTATTATACTATCCGCTCTTTTCTCGGCAAGAGCAACAATATCGTCCCCTTTGATCTTTGAGAGATCTTCCATATCTCTGAGGAGTTTCTCTGCATCACGACGAGCCTGGATCAAAATATCTTTTTGTTCAGATTTTGCTTTTTCGAGGATAGCTGCATATTCTTCATCTGCTTGTGCAAGTTTTGCAAGCAAAGCCCTTCTCTTGAGAAGAGCAGAATTAAGAGGATCAGCGAGAAATTTTTTGAACAATAAAAATAGTATCAAGAAATTTACAATCTGTGCGAGGACAATCATGATATCTATATTTTCCATAAAAATTTCTTATTTAGAAAGTATCTGAAATGAAACAATCAATCCATACACTGCAACTGTTTCAATAAGAGCAAGAAAGAGGATCATAAACTGTAAAACTTGAGATTTATTGTCAGGATTTCTATTTACAGAATCAAGTGCCGTAGCGACCATCTTCCCTTCTCAGAATCAAGCGATAAATGCAGTTGCTCACATAGCAATAGCTGCTCACATTATCTGACTTGTTGTGAGTGTATCATCTCCTATGAGGCGAAAAGCAATAACAAGTGCATATATAATAGCTGTTTCTACGAGAGCTATACCAAGAAGAGTATAGATTCTCAAAGTGCTTGCGAGTCTCGGATTTTTTCACAATATATCTATAGATGTTTTAGCAACAAGGCTCTGTCCATATCCTACACCTAACCCTGCTAACCCTATAGTGAGACCTGCTCATATTGCTGCATATCAAATTTCCATTGTTCCCTTTTTTATAAATTATATATACTATTGTAGTATATTTAGCTCAGTATTGCAAAAAACTAGCTTACCCTTGCAACTTTTATAAAAATCGCAACAAGCAAAGCAAACACAAGCGCCTGGATTCAGCCGATGAGAAGCTCTTGCATATAAATGATTACTGGTAAAACTACTGGAAATGAGAAACCAAACCAATCTTGTGTCATTCCAGAAATTGCGACAATAGACATCCCTAAAAGTACAGCTCCTGAAGTCATATTTCCAAATAACCTAAAGGCAAGAGAAATTATTTTTGCCCCGAGTCATACAAGCTCTAAGAGTCAGAGGAAGAGTGATATAGCTATATCAAAAGCTTTTACTGGGATATAGCATATGATAAAAAGAAATATGTTTTTTTCTCATCTTTCTACAGTTACATAATCATTTCCTGTAAGTGGAAAGTAGCTTTTAAAAAAATGAGTGATTCATAGACTCTGAAACTGCACACAAACGAGGACAAAAATAGAAATAATTGCCATTCAGATATTAAAATTTATATCACTTGAAGCTGGAAGTATGTGTTGCTCAAGATAAAATTTTCCGTTTTGATCTATTCACAATATAGGTGCAATAAACTCTAAAATCACTGATTGAATATTGAAAAACAATATGATAAAAAATAAAGATATCACAAATGTCACAACTCAAAGTTTTTCAGAGTCTCCCATTATATCCCTGAAAAAGTCATACATTTTCTCATATCCCAATTCAAATAGAACTGTAAATTTTGATGCATGTGCGTATTTTAAGACACATCACAAAACAAGAACCAAAAACATATTTAACCACACTGAAATACTTGTCGGCGTGAGATAGATATTTTGAAATATTTGTAAATCCATACTATTTTTTTTATATAATATATATATTATACTATATATTTATATATTTGTAAAATAAATGGAGAAAAACTCAAAACACTAAAATAAATAGTCACAATATTTCTTTTTTCTTGCTATTTTCGTTTCTATACATACTTTAGTATGTATAACTTGTAATATTTCTGAATGAAAAAAATAGATCTTGAAAAGATTTTTTGATCAAAGTGTAGAAAAAAGATATTTGAAAAATTTTTCTTGGAGTATGAAAGCGGGAATACTGATGGTTTTTATATGAGAGAATTGTCACGTGAGCTTGATGAACAAATAAACTCTATAAAACGTGAGCTTGATAGCCTTGCAGCTATGTGAATACTCAAGTCAAAACTGATTACCAAGAAAAAAGTATTTTATCTCAATAAGAACTTCTATCTTCTCGAAGAGTTCAAAAATATATTTGTCAAAAACTTTGACCCAATTCCAAAACTCAAAGACTACTTTAAGTCTCATAAAAAGCTTGAACTTATTATGATAAATGAGTCACTTCAAAATAGACTCATAGAGTGATCTAATAACGTGGTAGATATACTTTTGATTGGTGAAATAGATAAAATAGAATTTTGAGAAAAACTCGCAAAGGTATTTTTTGATAGAAAGATTAAATATGCGACACTGAGTCGCGAAGATTTTTATAAACGTCTTGAGTTTAACGATAAGCTCATACTCGATATACTTGGTCAAGATGGAAATCTCATACTCAAGGACAATTTCTGAGTAGATAACATACTCTGAAAAAAACAAGCCTAGGCTTGTTTTTTTTAACGAATATACAGATATCCAAAAGAACTAATTTGTGTACTACTGGATGATGTTCGTCCATTACAAAGAGTTGAGTTACAATAGTTTCATACTGACATAGAGGCTCAATCAGAAAGTCAGATTCATAGTGCTGAATCATTTGAACTACAAGTAGTTTCATTATTTGAAGTCATTCATATTCTGACTCTCCCTGAATGAGGATTGATTCATTGGGCATTACAGTTGCTTTGTAATTCTCATCAAACCACTAAATCGAGCCAATCACTTTTTCTCTTGTCAGTAAATATTGTGTCATTTGATACAACACTCAAGAGAGAAGAAGCTGATACATCTAAACTCAGTGTCTTTCTGACTCCGTTTGTATCTAGCTCAAGCATTATCCCCTCTATAGGGTGAGTATTGTATAAAGAACTCTTAAACTCATTTGTATCGTATAAAAAATCTGTTTCGTTAAGGGTGTTTGCACTATTCCAATAATTCGATCAATAATCAAATGTCGTTTCCGTTCCATCTGCTTTGAGCACAAGCATCCATCACCCCCCATTATTGAGCATATCACAGTAAACTTCACGCTCACTATTCCCTTCTGGATTTACGAGATATATACCACTTTTACTCGATCATTTTATTTGCTTAATTCTCTTACAGCTTGCATTTGGCTGAGATGAAACAAGCTCATTCCCTGTTCATGAAACGATTTCAGATTCTGACATATGTGCATGAAACTGTGACGTAAGATTATATATATCTAAAAATCATGCACTCGTGATACTTGAAATCTCCTGGATCGGAGTATTGAGATCATCTGTCAGGACTCAGAGCTTCTTTCACA
>JAHDHC010000020.1:14724-23167 GCA_020631485.1 Candidatus Altimarinota bacterium | reverse complement strand
CTCTGGTGTATCGGTTGTCAGGTATACTGGCACTGCCGAGTAGCTAAGTTCGGAATGGATAACCACTGAAAGCATCTAAGTGGGAAGCCAACTTTAAGATTAGATTCCTCCTAGGCAACTAGATAAGTCCCCATGGAGACTACATGGTTGATAGGCTTCAAGTGTAAGAGTAGCGATACTTTCAGCTGAGAAGTACTAATCGGACGAATGAATTTTAATATCATCTTAACTATTGTTTATTTTTAGATAAACTCAACTAACTTTGTTTGCTCATATTGTAATAAAACAAAAAAATTAGAAATTAAGTTCCTTAAAAACTTGATGTTAGTGTCTTGGTGGTTATAACTGTTGGGGTACACCTGTTCCCATCCCGAACACAGAAGTTAAGCCAACTTGTGCCGATGGTAGTGCATTTCGTAAATGTGCGAGAGTAGGTAGCTGCCAAGACTTTGATATTAAGTTTTTTGTTTCTAATATCATGCCCGTGACTTTTCTGCACGAGTAGCTCAGTTGGAAGAGCAGCGCCCTTCTAAGGCGAAGGTCACAGGTTCGAGCCCTGTCTCGTGTACCATTTAATGGGTGATTAGCTCAGTTGGCGAGAGCATCTGCCTTACAAGCAGGGGGTCATAGGTTCAAATCCTATATCACCCACCATTATAAAACTAAAAAATACTTCAAGTAAAATGAAGTATTTTTTGATTGTAAAAATTGTATAGGATTTGAATGGAGAGCCCCGCTTTTGCGGGAGAAAGACCCTTTAGAGTCTTTCGGCTCGGATGCCCGACTTGCGGCAAATCCTATATCACCCACCATTAAAAAACAATGAATACCTCAGCTAAACACAGAGGTATTTTTTTTAGTTCTAGAAAAATTGCTTTCGTATTTTGTGCTCATATACTAAAGAACAATAATAAATTAATAAATAGTATGTCTAAAAAACGTCAGTCAATCCTAGAGTATTTACAAACTATCCCTAAATGAAAAGTCGCTACATACAAATATATAGCCCAAAAGTTTGAGACCCATCCTCGAGCGGTTGCAAGTATTATGCGCACAAACAAGTATCCAGATATTTATCCTTGTTATAAAGTTGTGAGTGTAACATGAGATATCTTATGATATAGTGCTGGAGAATGACCAAAAACCAAAATAGAGCTCTTAGAGCGAGACTGAATAGTTATCAAAAACAATAAAGTCTGAGAAGAATTTCTATTAAAATAATTTTATTATTACTTAACATTATATAAATGCTTTAAAAAGCATGAGCGTTAAGAACAAAATAATAAAAATATTTTATTTACTCAATAAAGCCCAAAGTATGCAATTTTTCGGGAAAAATTATACACCATATAGTTGAGAGCGCTTATTAGTTTTACAGGTATATATGGATTTAAGAGGGTAAGTGCGATTAGAGCTTCAAGCTTAGAGTATCTCGAAGTATTTTTTGCTATAATTTTAGGTTTTTTGTTTTTCTCAGAAACTCTCACAGGAAAAGAAGTTTTGTGAGGAGTATTGATTGTAGGAGGAGCATACCTTATGACACGTTATAAAGATGAATAAAATATAGAAAATTATAAGAAAAAATCACAAAAATATATACTTTGCCCTTGTGAAAAATACGCCCTTAAGTTTTTAACGAATTTTTAACATTAGTTGAATATTTTTGCTAGATTATTCTTTCAAAATTCATACATTAAGAGTATTAGATATATATAAATGAAACTCATAGTTTTGTTCTTGTATTTTAGTCAGTTAGTATTAATTTTTTATAAAAATGAGTATAGATAACATAAAAAAGCGTTCTGGTGAAATAGTAGCATTCGACATGTCAAAGATAGAAAAAGCAGTTGTGAAGTGTTTTGAGCAAATCTGACACGAAGATGCTGAAAAAGATGCTCAAAAAATTGCAAAAAAAGTTGATAAAAGAATCGTAAAGTTTGCAAAAGAACACAAAGATTTTGTGCCTACTGTAGAAGAAGTTCAAGATATGGTAGAATTTGAACTTATGAAAAATGGATTTTTTGAAGCTGCAAAATCATATATTCTGTACAGAGAAGAGAGAAAGAAAGACAGAACGAGAAATATTTTTAGGAAAAGACTCAACCTCAAACCTTATGAGTATCCTGAACTTCACGAATATGTTGACGCGATTCGTCACTCATATTGGGTACATACAGAGTTCAACTTCACAAGTGACATACAAGATTTTAAAATCAATATTTCAGATCAAGAAAGAAACGCTATCCAAAACGCTATGCTTGCTATCGCACAGATTGAGGTTTCTGTAAAAAGCTTCTGGTGAGATGTCTACAAAAAGCTTCCAAAGCCAGAAATAGGTGCTGTATGACAAACATTTGCAGAATCTGAAGTCCGTCATATGGACGCTTATTCTCACTTACTTGAGATACTTGGACTCAACGATGACTTTGAGAGAATCAAAAACATCCCTGTTATCAACAAGAGAGTAAACTATCTTCAAGATGCTCTAAAATGATCAAAAAGTGATGATTCTGAAGAATATGCTCATTCTATACTTTTGTTTTCTGTATTTATAGAGCATGTATCACTCTTCTCGCAGTTCCTCATAATTATGGCATTTAATAAGCATAAAAATGTATTTAAATGAATTTCTAATGTTGTAGAAGCGACTTCAAAAGAAGAGCAAATTCATGGAATGTTTGGGATAGAGCTCATTAATATGATCAAAAAAGAGCATCCAACATGGTTTGACGACAAGCACAATGCAGAAGTAAAAAAGGCATGTATAAAAGCATACGAGTCGGAACTCGAAATAGTACATTGGATCTTTGAAGCATGAGAAGTAGATTTTCTTCCAATTGCAGTAATAAACGAATTCTTAAAAAATAGATTTAACAAATCTTTAGAATCAATAGGACTTGAAAAAATATTTGAAGTAGATGAAGAGCTTGTCGCAGAAACAGACTGGTTTGATGATGAGATAATGTCAACAAAGCACGGAGATTTCTTTGTAAAGCGTTCTGTAAACTACAACAAACGTAGCAAAGCTATAACTTCAGAAGACCTCTTCTAAATATTTAGCTTACTTTTCCTCATATTCTATAGTATTTTTACTGTAGATTATCTTATAATAAAATTGGAACACTTTTGACATGTTCCCTAATTTACTAAACTCTAAAAAATATGGACTGGCTTAATGATTATTCTAGAAAATTTCTTGATAATGGGTATCTCATAAACGGGCAAACAGCAGAAGAACGTATACAGTATATGGCTGATACAGCTGAAAAGCTCGTAAAAAAGAAATGACTCGGAAAGAAGATATATGAGTATGCATCAAAGGGATTTTATAGTTTTTCATCACCAGTTTGGTCAAACTTTTGACTTGAAAGAGGGCTTCCTATTTCTTGTTTTACTTCATATCTTGCTGATGATATGGCAAATATCCTTTATACAAGTGCTGAAGTAGGGATGATGAGTAAGTACGGATGAGGAACTGCAGGATTTTTTGGAGATCTCCGTCCAAGAGGTGCCGCGATAAAAGATAACGGGCATTCTTCATGAGCCGTTCATTTCATGCAACTTTTTGATAAAGGGATAGATATAGTATCGCAAGGAGCTGTAAGAAGAGGAAGTTTTGCAGCCTATCTTCCAGTAGAGCATGCTGATATAGACGAATTTCTAGAAATAGGAAAAGAATGAAACCCAATTCAAAGAATCACAACCTGAGTAACTGTTACAAACAAGTGGCTCAAAGAGATGAAAGAATGAGATGCAGAAAAGAGAGCAACATGGGCAAAAGTAATACAAGCTAGAGGAGAGATGGGATATCCATACATCTTTTTTACGGATAATGTCAACAAAAATACCGTTGACGTTTACAAGGATAAAAAGATGAAAATCCATTCTTCTAATCTTTGTACCGAGATTATGCTTCCTACAAGCAAAGAAGAATCATTTGTATGTTGCCTCAACTCTATAAATATAGCGAAATATGATGAGTGGAAAGATACAGATGCCGTTGAGTGTATGGTGTATTTTCTCGATGCAGTTATGCAAGAGTTTATCAACAAGCTTGAGGCTCTAAGAGATTCAAAAGACTCAGATGATAGACTTGCTTTTACCTTCATGGAGAGAGCATATAACTTCGCAAACAATCATAGAGCACTTTGACTTGGAGCACTTGGACTTCATTCGTATTTTCAATCAAAAATGATCCCATTTGAGGCTCCTGAAGCAATGGCTCTCAATAAAGAAATATTTAAAACTATTCAGGATAAATCATATAAAGCTTCAAAAGATCTCGCTAAAGAGCTTGGAGAGCCAGCACATCTCAAAGGGTATGGAAGAAGAAATACGACACTTAACGCGATTGCTCCAAATACTTCAAGTGCATTTATTCTCGGTCAGGTATCACAAGGAATCGAGCCATGGTGGTCAAACTGTTATGTAAAAGATCTAGCGAAGATGAAAGTAACTATCAAGAATAAAGAGCTTGAGAAACTCCTTGTAGAAAAAGGAAAAAATGATAGAGAAACATGGAACTCTATCAGAGATCATGATGGATCAGTTGCCCATCTAGACTGTCTCACACAACTCGAAAAAGATGTATTTAAAACTTTTTCTGAAATCAATCAATTTGTGGTTATCGATCAAGCAGCAGATAGACAAAAGTACATCGATCAAGCACAATCTCTCAATCTTATGGTCCACCCAGATGCTTCAGCAAAAGACATCAATGCCCTCTATATGGATGCGTGGCAACAAGGAATCAAAACCCTCTACTATCAACACTCCAAATCAGCAGCTCAAGAGCTCAGTAGAAAAATCTCTTGTGTCGGATGTGAAGCGTAAAATAAAAAATCTCTCCTATTGGAGAGATTTTGTGTGAAACCTAATTTTTAAAAATAAAAATAAAATTAAAACATGATAATATATTTAGATGAATCGAAAAAAATTTTAGAAGAAAAGATAGTGTTTTGATGATTTATTTCTTATAATAAACATCAGTTCATACAAAAACTCGTCACAAAGAAGAAGATGAATTATTGATTTTCTGAGAAGCTCGAATTGAAGTGAACAAAGGATACCTGAAAGAAATTTTTTGAAAGAATGACAAAAGATATAGATTTTAAATTTATGAATGGTA
Source organism: Candidatus Altimarinota bacterium (assembly GCA_020631485.1). GTDB lineage: Bacteria > Patescibacteriota > Gracilibacteria > BD1-5 > UBA6164 > JAHDHC01. Next base: position 18,039 of record JAHDHC010000020.1, on the reverse strand, counting down.
ATCTATTGTGAGCCTATATTATTTGATATGATAAAGACTCTGTTGAAAGTTATGTTCAATGTATTCTTTATATAATCTCAAGAATTTATAATAAGTTAAAGGACTATGACTGAAAAATGCAAATATATGCTGATAAAATGAATTTATGAAGTACATCTCAAGTAGAAAAGATTATTACAAGAAAAATTAAAGAAGAATTTCCAACGAAAAATAAAATTACTTTTTATTTTAAATGATCTGAAAATAATTGCTGAGTTCAATTAGCTGATTTAATTTCATATCAAATGAGGCTATGTAATATTAATGGAGCTGAGATGGATGCTTTCCTTTCTAAGAATTCTTTGAACTTAGATTTAGGGCAGAAATTTAAGATAACAAAAAAGACTTAGGAGTCCCATACTTCACAGGATACGGCCGAACGCCTAGTATCCTCCATATAGCTTTCTAAATCTTTGTAATAGAATTATACATCAGTTTTTATAAAAAAGAAAAGATTTTTTTCACTTTTTGTGTTTCTTCAAGTGCATGAATGGATAATCATGGTTACTTTGATAATAATATTGATAATATTTTTATTTTAAAGTTTATTATAATTTGCTATACTGTACACATATTTTTAACAGAAAAATTATGAAAAATAAAGTACTTATAATAACAAGTGATCAGGATGAATTTCGTGAGAAATTGGAGGCCTATGATCTTCCAGACTTGGAAATCATTGCTCCAGATGATCTGGATAGAATTTCAGATTATATAGATGATGTAAACATTATTTTTGGAAATCCATTTCGTTTTCAAAAGTATTTAGATAGTGCAACAAAACTCGTATGGGCACAGTCTACTTTTGCATGAGTAGATGCGTTGTGTAAACAATGATCAAGAAAAGACTATTTGCTTACGAATATCAAAGACGCATACGGATCTCACATGAGTGAGTATGTATTTGCATATATCCTCATGATAGAAAAGGGAGTATTATGAAATCTGGAAAAACAAAAAAATAAGAATTGGCAGCAGGAATGATACCCAACACTTCAAGGAAAAACAATGACTATTCTGGGTACTGGATCAATTTGAAAAGTGATTGCGAAAATTGCAAAGTCATTTGGGATGGAGACTATTGGGTATAACTTATCAGGAAAACAAGTAGAATATTTTGATGAAATATGTACAGACGCAGATAAACAATCTTGTTTTGAACGAGCAGACTATCTCGTAAGCGTACTTCCGAATACGAAAGAGACAGTTCACTGTGTGAATAGTGAATCACTTTGATGGATGAAATCATCAGCATGGTTTATCAATGTAGGAAGGGGCCTAAATGTTCATGAAGAGGAACTCATAGAAGCACTGAAAAATGATATAATTGCAGGAGCAATACTCGATGTATTTCAAACAGAACCTCTTCCCAAAGAAAGTCCACTTTGGAATATGGAAAATGTATTCATCACCCCTCATGTGTCATGATATGTTGAAGATAATGCTCGTCTTGTAGAGATATTTGCAAATAACTACAAGAAATTTCATGCCGGAGAGCAACTTGATTACCTCATAGATTTTGAGAGAGGATTTTAGTATTGACAAAAGTAAAAGTTATTTATAATTATTTATTATAAGTTAATTTTGCGTATGTTCTCTCAAAATGAAATCTTATCAGCTGTCGATATCCCCAGTGATTATAAGCGATATTATGACAATAGAGTAGAATCTTTTCTGTTGTGGTTGAAAGATGACTATGGTATTACGCTGTCTCCACATGTAATAGATTTCAACAAAAAAATAGGTCACATACTATATGCTTGATATGTCGGTGGATTTTGTTCAGAGGATATTCTTGAGCACATGTGATATGAATATTTTAGACTAGTTCATACAAAAGAGTTTGAATCTACTCTCTGAAATCATCAACAAATTATAGAAAATATAGCTTTGGGTAATATCTTTATTTGATATGTAGGTGATTTTTCTCAATTGCTACTTGGTTGCCTTGGTAACAGCAAAACATATGAAACAACGCAATCAATATATACAAACTAGATATGACTGATAAAACAAATGTAGTTTCACTATTTGGACCTGAGAAGACAGATAGGAGAAAACTTATTGCATCAAAAACACAGGAAGAGGTCAGTACTCTAATGGCTGACAGTAGACAAATTTCTGTTCCCCATAGGAGTTGGACGAGAGATGAGATTATAGGCGCCCTTGCTTCAAATGCATGTGTGTTGTCAGCATCTATATCACCAACAGTATTTGTTGCACAGTCTACTAAATACTCTACAGAGAAGTTACTCATACAGCTAAAGGAATTCATTGAAAAATCCCTGAATAAAGGGCTGAAAGATAATAATCTATACTGTAGGTGGGAAGAAAATAGTTTATTTGTATATAGACAGAATGATAACTCGAGATGTGCCAAACTCAGAGTAGAACTAAGTTTGAATAGCGATAATTCTACAGATATCGATTTTTATCACATTGATAAAAAGTCATGAAAAGTAAATGCTATATGTGCCAAAATAATGGACTGAGAGTTATGCATAAATAAAGGCTAACTATTCTTCTCTGTATACCTTCCTCGCAGCAGCTTGGGCTGTAGGCATGATGGCGAGGTATTCGATGTTAACGTGCTTGGGTGATTCGTAGCAGAAGAGTATGGTGTTTACGATGTCCTCAGCGTGGAGTGGTTCATAGCCAGCATAGACGGCATTTGCTTTACTTTTGTTTCCCTTGAAACGTGTCATGGAGAATCATTCTGTATCTACTGCTCCTGGCGCAATGTCTGTGATTCTGACTCATGAGCCAAATACTTCGAGCCTCAGAGACTTTGAGAGGAATTTTACGTAGGCTTTTGAAGCACAATATACATGACCTCATTCGTATTGTTCAACTCATGCAACGGAGCTCAAGTTAAAAAGGTGTCCTGCAGTTTGTTTGAGGAAGGGAACTATTCAGTGAGCCACATGGGTGAAACCTTTTACGTTTGTATCGATCATAGTTTCAAGATCTCTCCAAGCTACTTGAGAAAATTCATCTTCTCCGAGAGCCAGTCCAGCATTGTTGATACAACAACAGATCTGGGCTTTTTCTTTTTTGAGATCTTCAAAAAATACATCTACTCCACGAGTATCAGTCACATCTAGTTGTTTACAGACTATATCTACAGCGTGATCTTTTAAAATTTCTGCCTTGAGAGCTTCGAGTTTATCGATGCTTCTTGCAGCAAGGATAAGGTTATATCATTTAGCCGCGAATCATTGTGCACAAGCTTTTCCTATTCCACTACTAGCACCGGTTATCAGTATGTAATTCATA
>JAHDHC010000020.1:8800-14624 GCA_020631485.1 Candidatus Altimarinota bacterium | reverse complement strand
ATATATTTCTCCTGAGAGTTTTTGATCAATGTCTTTTGGATTATTGAGAGGGACGATCTCGGTTCCTTGGAGGATATTGGCTTTTTCTAGATTGTTCACCAGTCTCTTATATTGGCGAGTTTCTGGGAGGTTATACACTGACCATGGTCCGATTGCTATAAGGATACTAAAGAGAGTCAGAGTTGCTGGTATCATGATCAGTTTTTTTCTTTTTGAAATCATATAATAGAAACTGATACTGAGAAGCCAGAGCCCAAAGGCAACAACAAAATATCTATTGATCGTAATATCGTATTGATTGATCCTGAGATAAATAGCGTAAAAGAGCATAAATATCTGTGGGAATACGATGTAGGGAAGGGCAGTGCGGAGTTTTTGGAGGGTTTCATTTTTTTGTGCAAGTGTATAGGAAAATATGTAGCAGATATATGCAAGGATTGAAAATCCTATCACCATCCAGCTGACTTCTCACTTTGGCCAATCTGAGAAATTGAGGAGCACTTTTATAGTATATGCGTAAAGAATAAGAAAGTAGATGCTGACAAATGGGATGGCGACAAATTTCACGAGAAAGTTAAAAAAAGCGCTTGTTTTGTATTTTTCTCATTCACTTGCATGTGGAACTTGGCTCAGTCAGAAGAGTGGTGTTGCAATAAGAAGACTCAAAATAGCCCAGTCGCCGAAAATCTTGTCTCCGATGTATTGCTCGATATCAAAAAGGGTAAATACGGTTCAGATCCCTATAAACCCAAGAAGTGTAAAAAGTCCTCAAAATATCGCTGACATAAAAAATACACTTGCCATAGAGTAAAAGTATGAGCAATATTCTGATTCTGCAGGTGATTTTTTCTTAAAATAGCAGGTTTTTGCAGCTATAAAGACAAAACTCAAGACTCATACAAGTGAGAGAAAGAAAAAAACAATAGTATTATAACTCTCAAAATTATTCACTCAGCTGTAAAATAGTACAGTGAAGAGAAAAGGAATAATATGTGCGTATTTTTTCTCAAATTGGGAATTTTCTGCAAGCAAATAGGCTCAGACACTCACAAAAAAACTGAGTATCAAGGAAAATAAAACTCGAGCTATATAGGTCTCAAATGCTGATATATAGCTATAAAAATGTAGAAGTGTAAAAGCGCATATTGCTCATAAAATAATGATCACAACTGAGCTTGGAAATCTGCTCCATACTTCTTTCATCGCCTCATCGAGATTTTTATCCTTGAGAATTTTTTTGAAAAACTTCATATAAAAAAGACAAATAATAATAAAAGTATATTACTTGCCTTTGTATATGTGTAAAGTGCTAGAGGTTTTTTGCCACTTCTCCCATCGAGAAAAATGGAAGCATGATTCCGACAACTATTGTCCCAACAAGGGCTCAAACTATAACGATGATAAACGGCTCCATCATAGAAGAAAGATTTCAGATATATCTTTTGAGCTCTCCATTGTAGTTTGCTCCTATCTTTTTGAGTGATTCAGAGAGACTTCAAGTTTCTTCTCAAGTACTCACAACATAGGCAAACTCTTCTGAAAAGAGAGGATTTTGGTACACACTTGATTCATAATCGAGGTTTAGCCCAAGAGATTTTGAGATAGTAAGACCTATTTCTACTTCATTTTTTATCCTGATGAGTTCACGCTTATAGAGGAGATTTGGAACTACTTTTGAAGAAGTTCTCATAGATTCGAGCAGGAGTACTCCAGAATCAAGAAGGATGGTAAAAGATTTTATAAAATATACGATATTTGACTGCTTTACGATGAATCAAAATATTGGCATTTTTACAAATAGTTTGGCATAAAAGAGTTTTCCTCCTTGGGTTTTTCATATGAGCTTTAAAACTATAAATATCCCGATCAGATATCCTATAAGGGCAAGCCAGTCGTTTCTAAAGAAGTTTGAGACATTTACAATAAACTGAGTGAGACCAGGGAGATCTGCTCAGGCCTTTGCAAATGATTCTGTAATCCTCGGTACGATAAATACCATCATAAACACAACCATACAGATGGTCAAAAATAAAAGTATCATAGGATAGATCATCGCTCCTTTTACTTTTCCTTTGAGTTCTATAGTTTCTAAAAGACTCTTATCGAGATCTTGTAAGATACTTCAGAGTTTTCATGTCTTTTCTCCGACTTCGATCAATGAAGTAGTAAGTGTATCAAAAACTTTTGGATAGAGAGACATAGTCTCACTGATAGAAATACCATGATCCATGTTTTCTTTTATCTCGAGTGCTATCTTTTTGAGAAATGGATTTTTTACTTGCTTTGAGAGGATATTGAGGGCTCATTTGATATCTACTCATGAGTTTATGAATATAGAAAGTTTGTTGAGAAATTGCCAGAGTTCTTTTCTTGAGACAGAGTTAAAGAGGATGATTTCCTTTCATCCTGCATGTTTCTGTTTTACGTTTGAATACTTTTGCTTTCTCGCTTGTTCGAGGAGTTTTACGAACTTGGAGTTGTCAAAGTTTCAATTTTCATCAAAGAACTTCTTTCTAAACATTTTCTTATCTTATCGTTATATATTTCCGTCTTTGGATATGACATCCTCCACTTCTGCGATCACAGATGCATAGTCTCATTTCTTCTGCAACTCTTCGAGTACTTTGTATTTCATTTCCAGTTTTTGGTTCTTTTGTTTTATCTTGTACTTTTGCTCGTTGGCGAGAGCTTTTTTGAGATAAAAGTTTATCTTTTTATCAACATATCAGTCTTTTATAAAACGAATAGCTTCCTGTTTAAGCTTGAGTATTTCTCCGCTTACATAGAGACTTTCTAGGTTTTTTATGATATTTGTGAGTTCTTTTTTTTCTTTAATTTTTCTCAGTTCTATCTCAACTTCCGCATTTGCAAGTCATTTGATTGACTGTATTTCTGATTTTGAGAGATGCTCTTTTTGTTGTATTTTTTCCATTTCAACTTCGGAAATGATGTCTCTATTTACGTTTCTCTTGATCAGTAATATCGTAACATCATCGAGAAATCTCGTTCCTCCCTTAAAGAGTTTGAGGTCATCTATGAGATAGTCATAGATCTTTTTGAGATCGTCTTCGAGTTCTGATATATACTTGAAAGTTTTTTCAAGTCTCTCTAGACCATATGCTTCTCCATCATTACTCTTTGCTTCTATAGCTCAATCTGTATAGGTCAAGACTATATCTCCATTTCCCATATATATATCCTTTGACTTTATATCTGAGGCATTTTTTATAAGTCTAATCCCAGCAGCAAGTCCTCAGGGAATAATTCTCTCTATGCGTGTATTTTTTCTTGTGAAACGGATCATAGGTTCATGTCCTGCACCAACAAAGCTCAGAGTATCGATATCCTTTTTCAGAATCTGAAAGAATATTCCTGTAACAAAGTTCCTACTTTCTAGGTCTTGTTTGAGATCGTTGTTGATATGATACACCATTTCGTTAAATGTATCTTTACGTGAGAATTTATCAAAGGCTTTACTCAGCATAGAAACTATGAGTCAGGCGCGTATACCATGTCCAGTTGCGTCTCATAAGAAGAACTTGTAACCAGCTTTTGTCTCTTCAAGGCCAAAGGTATCTCCTGAGATCTTATCTGCTCAGAGCATTTTACCGTATATCTCGTATCCGTTGACATTCATTCCATCGATTTCTTTGACGAGACCTGCATGTATATTTGTCAGTTTCTTTTTTATGATATCTTCTGTTGCTTCATTTTCAGCGTTTATGAGTTCTGTCACTTCGTCAAGCAATACTTTTGCCTTGATCTTGTTTTTCATATCAAGCTTTTTTTGTATATTGCGTATGAATTTTTTGAAAGGACTCACTTTGTTGATTTTGCGTGCTTCTTTTGCTTTTTTTTCTTTAAAAAGTCTCCTTCATATCAATTTTTGTGTCTCAAGTTTGGTATTTGTTTGTATTCTTTTTGCTTCTCTTTTTTCTTGTGCTACTATCTTTTTTCTGAGTTTCTTTTTTTCTGAGTTATAAAACCTACTGACCTGAGTATTTCATCTATTTTCTTCTAAAAAGTTTGAAAGTATAGAAAGAGCTTCTTTATACTTGAGTTCTTTTACAAGAGAGTTAAGCTCTGATTTAATACGCTTGAGTTGTATGCTGAGCTTTTGTTTTTCAACTTTGAGATCATATTTTGCCTTGTTGCGTATGAGTTTTAACTCGAGTTTTTTGATTTTTTTCTCCTTTTTATCAAAATCTTTTTTATAGATAGGAGATTTTTTTGGTAGGCTTTGAAGTGCTTCATTGTAGCTATGCTTTTCTTTTTTTCTTATATCGATAATAGCGTCTCATGCTTTGGTCCATACTTGAAGCTTGATTAAAGTATCGATCGCTTCTAGAACTTTGTTGAAGTTATCGATATTTTCTTTTTTCAGTTTATTTTCAAGTGATTTACGAAACATATTTTTATATAAGTTTAAAAGCTTCTTCTACGGTTGTTTCTCAAATAGCTGCTTTGAGAAGCGCGTCTTGTACGATAGTAACCATCCCATGAGCTTTTGCTCATTTACGCATTTCAGAGACACTGGATTTTTCAAGTATCAGACTTTCAAGCCATTCATCACTGATAAGGACTTCATGGATTCAGACTCTTCATTTATAGCCAGTGTTCCCACATTTGTCACAGCCTTTTCATTTGTAAAAAACGATTTTATCGATCTCATCTGCTGCCATGATATCTCAGAGAAAGTCACGTATTCTTTTTTGTTTTGCTTCAGGAATATCTTCGACCTCTTTACAGTGCGGACAGAGTCTTTTTCAGAGTCTTTGAGAAATAACCATTTTTAAGGCACTTGCTATGAGAAAAGGTTCTATATCCATGTTTATAAGTCTCTGAACTGTCCCTGCTGCTGAGTTGGTATGGATAGTTGAAAAGACAATATGTCCCGTAAGTGCAGCTTCTACGGCAAGCATCGAGGTTTCTTTATCACGGATCTCTCATACCATGATGATGTCAGGATCTTGTCTCATCAGAGACCTGAGTCATTGGGCAAAACTATATCAGATATCTGGATACATTTGTGACTGATTAACGAAATCCATATCATACTCGATCGGATCTTCCAGCGTCGATATATTATACTCGAGAGGATTAAAGTGCTTGAGTACTCAAAAAAGTGTTGTAGATTTTCAGGATCCAGTTGGACCTGCTACGAGTATGATTCCATATTTTGACTTAAGGGCATTTTTTATCTTCTTGAGATTGAGATCTATAAATCCGAGTTTGTTGATGTTTATAAGTGATTCATCTTGACGGAGAATACGCATAACGATCTTTTCTCCATATTTTGTAGGAAAACTCGAAAGACGTACATCTATATCTGTATCTTCTTCTTCATAATAATAGATAACTTTCCCATCTTGTGGTTTTTTGTTTTCATCAATTTTTATACGAGAAAGTACTTTGAGTCTCGTAATCAGAGCAGAATAGTTTTGGTGATCTAGTCTATCATAAATCAGAAAATCTCCATCTTTACGAAAGCGTACTTGCACATAGGTTTTTGTCTGCTCTATATGTATATCTGAAGCTCATAGTTCAATCGCTGTCTTAAAAACAGTATTTATGTACTCAACAATATCTCAAGCGTCTTTACGAATCTTCATCTCGCTTGCATTTTGTGGATTTTTGATCTGTTTTTCGTCCATTATTTTTGTTTTTCATCCATTATTATATCCTTTTTATAATACCATTCTTTTAAAGTGCCTACAAAAAAAGCACCTTGCAATAAGGCGCCTTTATGTTATAAAAATCTATCTATAATAATTATTGAGAAGGTAATCTTGGACTTTTATATCCTCATCGTTTTCCTCTTCTG
>JAHDHC010000020.1:0-8700 GCA_020631485.1 Candidatus Altimarinota bacterium | reverse complement strand
TCTTCTGCGTTATTTGTTTCTTCTCATAGAGTTTCTTCTTGGTTATCTTGTTGTTCTGGATCTAGAGTATCCTCTTGTATTTCTTCTGCTGCACTGTCTTGCGCGGTAATAGCTTCTACGTCATTTCTTGTTTTTTCTATCGTTGATTCTATGACATTTGCCTGCATCTCGTATCCATCACCTCTGATGTTATCAAGGAAAAAATACGATCCTGTCCCTACTCACAGTACAAAGATAATCAGTCATACAAGGAGTATATTTCTCTTTTTTCCACTGAGAGGAAGATGAGAGCCTAGGCTTCATTTTTTTCTTATTTCTCAACCCTCTCATTTTTTTTCTCCGTATTTTGGAGTGTAGTTATCAAAGATATCGTCTTCTATTTTGATTTCTTTTTCTGAGTCATTTGGAGTCTCTTCAGAAGAAGACTCAGTTTCAGTTTCTGAGCTTTCTTCTTGATTTACTGAAGCGATATCTGTCTCTATTTTTACAATATCCGCTTCTTGATTTTTTGCCATTTCTTGACTCAAAATATTTTCTGAAACATCATTTTTTTCTGACTCATCTGTGAGCTCGATTTTTGGAAGAGGAGTTTCATTTTTAACTTCGAGGTCTTTTTTCTTTTCTGCTTGAGAAGTTTTGATAGACCCAAGAGAGAGAAGAGTTGATCCAGTATCAATTGTTTTTTCTTCCTGAGCTGTATTTTCTTGTATTTCAGGATTTTCAACGGATGTTGCAGCTGTAGCTCAAGTTTTTTCAACTGAAGCAGCTGTTTCAGTTTGCTCTGTGACTTGCTTTTTAGGGCTATTTACTCTTGCTCAGAGGCTTATAGCGACTGTGCTATCTTTTTTTAAAGCTTTTAGGTCGAGTTTCTTTTCCATATTTTTTGTTTTTATTTACTATTTCTATTCTTATACTATAATAATATATTTTAAAATATAATGCAAAAAATAGTCAAGCAATTTTTATATTTTGTTTTTTTTGGTAACTCTTTATAATTTTTCTCTAGATTTTAATCATATATACATGAACAGTCTTCAACATATTTGATTTGTTTTGATACTTTTAATTGTTGCGCTATTGACCTATGTATCAGGGGCAGTGTGAGCCTTGTCCTTTTGTTTGAGTTTGTGACTCTACGCGAGCTGAGCGTATCTGATTGTGACTCTGTGGAGAAAGTTTAGAATGAAAAATCCTCCAGTTTTTTCGAGTTTTTTTCTCAACTTTTTGTCCTCAGTCTGAATCATGCTGAGTCTTATCTTTGGACTCATAGCTTCTTACGCGTATTATCAAAATGATATAGCTCCAGCGACTATGCCTCGCTATACACTGACCAATGGAGAAAAAATACTTGTTTTTCAGGGGATGAGTCATATCGGGACAGAAAATTTTTATAAACAGGTAGCTGATACTATTTCAAAACATAAAAAAGAAGGTTTTGTACTTTTTTATGAATGAGTCAGACCTGGATCAGAAGAAAATACAACAAGGTTCAACGAACTCTTGTGAGTCCAGTTTGATGCAGATTTATACGAAAATTTTTCTAAACTCTATGGTCTCACACATCAAGATAATACGCTTTTTCTCTGACTTGAAAACGATAAGGACTACAACATAGATCTTTCTCTTGATACAATAGTAGAAATATACAATCAAAGATTTCCTGATGCAACTCCTCCTCAAAGGGAAGTATTGCAGGCAAGTCAAGAGATCACAAAAGTACTTACATCTCTCAATGATCGACAACTCGCTATACTTGTATACCTCAACCAAGCTATTGTCTCTACTATTATAAAATCAGAATGACTCAGAGAATCACTTCTTGAAGTATCAGGAAACGCAAATGTGTTTGAAGTGATACTCGAAGATAGAAATATGTTCTTAGTAGATGCAATCGAGCAATCAGATGAAGAAAAAATAATTGTTATATATGGGCTTATGCACTTTCGCTGAGTCTATGAAGAGCTCAAAAGACGTGATCCAAAGTGGACTATACAAAAAACAGATTATCTCTCTCCACTGCACTAAAAAAGAACCTATTTTTTAGGTTCTTTTTATAATTCGTCTTATTGTTCGTCAGTCACTTCAAAGAGTGGGGGAGGACTTGTTTGTACTCACGAGTTATATTCTACAACTACTGGGTTTTTTCTATAAGGATCAGTATTTGTATCAGTAATAGCTCTATTAAAGTTTGGATTGTTTCCTGTACAGAGCCCATTTTGATTACAGGTTCCTCATCCTATGACTTTGGCATTATTTGCAGGAACGTCACTTCATATATTGTTCTCAAACAAGAAGAATCTTCTCAGGTAGTTCATATCATATTTTTGTGCTGTGAGACGATCACATCCTGAGTTTATATAGTAAGGACAACTTGGAGTCACATTTCTTGATCATCCGATAGTATTTTCAGAAAATACAGATCCATAGATATGAAGTTGATGTCTGAGAACAGTTTGGCTTGTTCCTCATCAGAGTTCGTTTGTTCCATCATAACTGATCAGAGATTTCTCGGCAAAGAGTGTCCCAACAACATTTGTAACACTTGGGTGGATATATATATTTCATCCAAGTCAAGCGTCATCCTTGAGTGAGATGATTCACAATATATCTTCGTTTTTATCGTTGTAGTACATATTTCATGAGATGTATATGTCTCTTCCGTAGGCAAGAATAGTTTTTTGCCCAGAGATCGCTCCTCATTGTATCTCAACCATCCTATTTGGATATGTTGTATCAACTCAGAAGAAGAGCACATTTCCTTTTGAGAGAGCTTCACCATCGTTTGCAGTACTTGAGAAATTTGTCATATCAGAGACATCTGGATTCGCTCAGACATTTCTTGGTTCAGAGTTTCTGATAATGCTAAAGGCATTTTGGATAATATTTTTCTTGAGTGACGCTTTGTAGAGATTTCAGAGAAGACGTATATCGTTTTGGGTTTGATCTTGGAGTATGTCACTTTGGTTTCCAGAATGTGTTTGCCCGACTACCTTGATTCATCCTTGGATAGTATTGTCTCCATCCTCTGCTCAGAAATAACTATCTTTCCCGATTACATGTGAGTTATACAGTACATCGTATCCATCAATATTGTGACGGATATGTGTAGAGAGATAGGTATTTTGACTCTCTTCTAGAGCTGTTGCTGTATCCATATTGAGTGTCGTTACGAGTGGGAGGTTTGAGGTACCAGCGATATTAAATGGTCCATAATAACTACTATTTCATGATCATTCTCATATATTCGCACCAAGAGACTCTGCTCTGAGTGAGGTATATGGTGAAGCAAGTCTTTCTCAGGCTCCATATTCGAGATAGAGCTGACTCGCTGTTATAGCTACTGCTGGGGTAGAGTTTCTTGTGATACGGATATTTGAATCTTGTGGAGCTCATTCTTGCATCCCGTAGTCATTGATCTGTCCTTCTATATCAGCAGAGTAGAGAGGTCCAAACTTGAAGTCGATATCTTGACCGTTATCAAGTGCTTCAACGCCAGTATCCCACGCTGCGTATGCAGTTGCATGCTCTACAGAATAACTAAAATCTTCTATGAAAAACTTGGCATTTGGATCAGACACATATTCTCAAGCAGCGTATCATGTCGCAGTCGGAGCATATACTTTGAAGTCAAATCTATATTCTCCATCTTGTCCCGCTTCATCAGTGAGTCCACTAAAGACAGTTGGGTTTCCAGACGCGAGATCGATACTCTGGAATCATCCAGGAAGGGAAGTGTCTATAAATACTGCTTGATTTCAAGATCTATTGTACTGGTCAAGAAATACACTTGAGTCGTTTGATCTAAGAATCTCAAAATTGATAGTTCTTCCTATTGATCCAGCAGGGACAATGGCATTCCCATACATATCTCTGAGTTCTGAGCTGAGAGGATAGAGAGCTCAATCAGCTATGTTACTTGTGTTATCGAGGTTTGCTGCTCCATTGAGTACATGAATCGCTGCTGCATTGGTCATCGTTTGAGTATTTGCAAATACTCTGTATGGGAACTCGCGTACGATCCCAGGAGCGCTTTCGTTTCCAGCTTCATCTCTCACACTTGTTATCCTATAACTATACTCTCTGTATCATCCTGCCGTGATATCGCCATCTACATCTCTGATATTTTTATCTATATTTATCTCATCAGCTTGTGCTGGGTTGAGATCAGTTCTACTATCATCTGTTGGAAGATAGCTATTTGGACTGTTCCAGTCTTCAAACTCTCATTGGGCATAGACGATAGGGGATCATCCATTTCTTGCAACATTATACGAAAAGTTTTCGTTATCAGTTGCCAGAAGTGGACTTCCAGCACTGAGATCTGTGATATCAGGAGCATCAGGAAGAATCGTATCTACCTTGATCGGAGTATCTGTTGATACGATCCAAGGAGTGATATTTCCAGCATCATCTACCAGTTGTATACGGAAGTTATAGGCATGATTATTTTGTCCCGTGAAAAAATAGTTTATATCTGTTGTAGTCCCTGATATAGGTCCGCTTTGTACCGTTGACCAACTCGTTCAGAGCGAAGTATAGTCAGGATTATCAGTTGCAACTGACCATTCGAGTATATAGCTTGAGAGTCATGATCATCCAGTATCTGAGAGATCTACATTTACTCAGAGTGTAGTATCATTGGTCCAACCGTTGACACTTATAGGGGATGCAAGGTTTGTAAATGTCGGAGCAGTAGAGAGCTCATTTTCCATCTTGAGTGTTGCAAGGCTTCCAGCTGGAGTTGCATTAGTATTCATTTCTACCAGTGTTCCATCTGGGCGAATATATACCCATTTTTCATTTCCTGCGACATCTTGTATATATGTTCTATATTGATATGCCTTTCCATTGTCAAAGAGTTGAGTATACATTCTCGTATTAAATACTCTTCTAGTTGATCTTTCCGGAGTCCCAGAAGAAGTGTTGTAAGTTGCAAGTCAAAGTGGAGCCCATGAACTAAATCCACTCAATGCTCCAGCATCAGAGATTACATCAGCATCTCTTCTTTCGAGTCTGATAGTACGTATATTTGAGTGAATTGTTCCATTGTTATCATCTCAGGCAAAAGATATATTTACCGGAATATTGACCCATTCATCATTGTAGGTTACCGATGCATTTGGCCTATCATCTTCGATAAGTATATCTATACTTCAAAATTGTGGAACAGACGTATTTCAGGCTCTATCAGTTGTATTATATCTGAGTTGTCTCTCTGTATCAGGAGAAAAACTCAAGAAATCAGGGAGAAGTATGCTTGGAGTACAGTTTGATCCTATAGCTCATAAACAGTATCTTCTTCCGGCAGTAGTATTTGGAATACCAGAATCATTATCAAGCAAACTAAAGTTGAGAGTTTGAGCAGTATTTACCCAGACACTATCACTTGCATAATCGTCACTCACTGTTGGATCTACATTATCCATTCTTAGTGTATCAGTAGAGGCACGAGTGATTCATACATTTCCAGCTTCATCAGTCGTAAGTACACGATATTGCATCGCTCTTCCATTTTCAAATGGCTGACGATACACTCTTGCAAATGTATCACCTGTGAGTCCTACATTTGTCTGAGCATCTTGCCATGCTCACCATGCTCCGATTCATCCATTGTTATCTGTCACTGCAACTCTTCTCTGGAGTGTCACAGTTTCGAGTCATGATCCTCATGTATCATTTGCAGAATACGATATATCCCTTTGTGTTGCAATCGTATCGTTATCCCGGCCGTCATAGTATGTTGGTCAGGTGGTAGGAGATGTCGGGATATTGTCTTCGATCTTTACATCTATTTCCCCTATGAGAGATTCGTTTCCTGCCCAATCTTGGGTGATGTATCTGACAACCGTATCAGTTTCTGGAGTAAATGTCAGAGTTCTAGTGATCGGACTCAAGGTTGGTCACGCTGTGTCTCAACCTATAACATTTGTTGGAGTACATCAAGCACCCTCACAATAACGGATTTGTTGTATTCATGAATGAGCGTCAAGCGCTGTGAGAGTGATAGTCTGTGGAGTGTTTACCCAGACACCATCACTTGTGTAGTTATCTGTAATAGTTGGATCAGTGAGATCTACAAGATAGAGTCACCATCTTTCAGTTGTGACATTTCCAGCTGTATCACGGGCACAGACATGTATCCATGAAGTCCCATCAGCGAGATCTCTATGAGTGATATTTCCTCAAAATGTTGTCCCAGTCGTACAGTTATTTGTCGCGTCAGCTATAGATCCGTCTTGTGTCACCACATAACGAGATGTAGCAAGTCCACTATTTGATCCGTCTTTGAGAGGATCAAGAGTCGAAAGATCTATATCGAGACTGATACCAGCCTGATTCCACGATGTCCTGTCTGCTGGATTTGCATTTGTCTCTGGATCTTGTGTATCGATCTGAACCATATAGGTTTCTATAGGACTCATGTGTGCCGTACCAAACTCTGTTTCTATCGTTCTCGCGCTAAAGTACCATGTCCCGTCTTCGAGATTGCCACTATAGCTTGTCCCGATAGTCCCGTTGTTTACTTCTGCTTCCGTACACGGACTTCATTTTTTTATACAATAACGTGTCTCGTAAGGACTTGGTCCAACTGACCCTCCTGGGTTTGACCCATATGCAAAGAGATCATTATTTGTCACATTGAAACTTGCAGTTCCTGTTGTGTTCCATGCATTTCTTGTATGACTTGAGCTAATACTTGGAGTAGCAGGGACAGTATTGTCATACTGATAGACTCCACTATAAACCTCTGTATCATTTCCCGTATTATCACGGATACAAATCGCATGACTGTAGGTTCATTGACTTGGTATCGTTGTTGTGATATTTGTTCCTCAGTAGTTTGTCCCACTCACACACGCACTCATATTTGGGTTACGATCCCATCTAGTTTTTGAAAATTGTACTCCACTATCGGCATCGCTTATTCCTCATAGATCTATCGTCACATCACTAGGATCATTCGTCCAATCACTTGTCCCAGCCGGTATAGGTCTATGTGGCCCAGGCCCCGCAGGTACTGGAACTCCATCCACCGTAAACACCGGAGGAGTCGTATCGATTCGTATCCTATAGCTGTCTGTAGGACTTGTTCCTCATGTATCTTGAACATTTGACCTAACGTAGTATTCTCAATCAGGAAGATTGAACCCAAAGCTTCTACTAATAGTGTTAAACTCAGGATTAGAAAAAGATCATCTTGCGATTCCTCAACTTCAAGGTGTACATGAATTATTTGTATCTATACAGTATCTACTTGTATTTGGACTTGGTCCAGTCGTTCAGTTTGTACCTGTACTATTTAATCAAATCGTAAAAATACCAGTTGGATCACTTACCCACGAATCTCTTGGATGAGAATTTCCATTAACTAACAGAGTTGGTCTTGCTGGTGCCCTCAAATCAATTTTCCAACCTCACCATAACTCACTCTGCATATCATTTATATTTCAAGCCTCATCAAGGTTACATATATTCAAATCAACCAGTCATTCTCTCTGTCATGTATACAGTATTTCAGTATTTCAAAATCATGTACCTGCTCATGCTCAATTAAATCTACAGTTTCAATCTCAATCTGTTCATGCTGATGGTCAATGTGTTGAAGTAAATCTATGTTTTCTTCATGAATAAGGAAGATCTCATAATCATGATCATGTATCATAGGACCTTGCAGTAAAAGCAATTTGTGAATTTCTCCAACCTCATCAGAGTTTTACACTTCAAGGTCTAGGGAAAATATCAGAGTATGGAAATCAAAAATCATAAGTATTACAATATACATTTTTTAATTGTGTATTTGGAACTCAGGGAACTGAGCCTAAATCAGATTGAGTTCCTCATGGCCATCAGGTTGCATTTGGTGTAGCCCAATCTATTCATCAATCTAATATATCAAAACGTCAAGATGTCTGAATTGCTCTATTTGTATACACTCAACCATATGCAAGGTAAGTTCTTGTATCAAGCTGCTCTGCAGGAGAATAATAATTTACACATGGAGTTACCCATGTTTCTAATCTTCAATTTTCGGCATCTTGATATAAAGACCATCTTCTATTTATTGCAGCAGCACTATTATTTGAATTTGATGCACTGTAGTTATAAGTGAGTCTTTTAACCCATTTATTGCTATACTGTGAAGCTAGAAAAAATCTGATGTAAGTTTGAGCTTTTCTAAATGAAGCATTTCTGGTAAATATATTATTGGCTCAACTACTAAAACTAGTTCACCAAAAGGCTTTTGTTTCTGTGAAAGTAGAAGGAACATAAAAAATACAAGTAAGTGTGATAATAATCAATATAAGTGATTTACTTTTTTTCATATTTTTATAATTATTTTTGTAAAAAAGTATGTATAACCTCATAATTAAATCATATTTTTTATTTAAGTGCAAAAAAGTATGTTAGAAATGACCTAACTGTATAATTTTACATCAATTCATATAGCAAATAAATATAAAAATTACTAAAATTTTGATTTTTTTAAAAAATAATTTATAATAAATATAGCAATTTTTTTATCACATACCATTTTACTTAATTTAGGAGAACTATTGTGAAATTGCGAAGTGTAGCTCTAACTCTTGTAATCGCTTTTAGTCTAGTACTAACGGCGTGCAACGGGAGCAGTTCATCAAAAGATGACCGAGTCGGAGAACCTGTAAAAGAAGACCCGGTTGATCCAGTTGATCCAGGTAA
>JAHDHC010000019.1 GCA_020631485.1 Candidatus Altimarinota bacterium | reverse complement strand
AAGGGAGTGATACAAGTATAGACTTTGATTTCAATAATGGACTCTCTCCAGTATATACACTGACCTATAATGATCATCAAGAGGATGTAGATGCGGGATATTACAACAGAGAGACGACATGAGGATGATCAGGATGAGGATGAAGTAGTTCAAACCCTGAGCCTGAACCAACACCTGAACCAACACCGGAACCAGAACAAGAACCAGAAGAAACCCCAACAGAAGATTCTGGAACAGCGATGATAAGTGGGACAGTATTTCATGATGTGAATAGAGATTCGACACAAGATGTTGATGATATAGTCTACCAAGGAGCAACAGTGAACCTTCTCAATGCAAATGGAGAAATCATCGCGACGACTACAACAGATGAAAATGGAGATTATGCATTTAGAGATCTTCCACCTGGAGACTATCAAGTACAAACAATCCGTCCTGATGATTTTGATACTACATCTGATTCATTTGAAGGAACTGATACATCAAAAGACTTTGATTTCACTGGTGGACTTTCACCGGTATATACTCTCAACGAAGATGATCATCAAAAAGATGTAGATGCAGGATACTCTAAAGAAGAATCACAAACACCACAAACACCAGAAACTTCAACAAAAAAACAAGAACCAGAACAAGAGCTTCCAGAAGTACCACAAGAAGCACCAATAGAAGAGGATATTCCTACCACATATATCCCATATCCGAACCAATTTACCTACCCAGCACTTCTGGCTCAAACTTGAACTCCACTGAGTGAGAGAGGAATATCTACGATCTACAATCCACTGATAGATACAACCCCTCCAACATGGTCGAGACCAGATACGAGTATGTCGAAAACAGATATATCATACTGGAAGGACGAAGTCCTTCCATACGCTGAAGATAGAGATGAGGATGAATATATCGTTATCCCAACACTTGGTATAATCGCACCACTGAACTATGTCCAAAAAGGAACAGATGACTATGAAGATATCGTGAGAGATGGAACACAGATCAAAGACTTTAGTCTCCAGGGTTGAAAGAACTACCTCAGATACCTCAATGAATGAGTGATGCAGTACCCAGGAACGCTTCCTGTATGACTCAGTGCTGGAAAGAATAAAGAATATACGGGAAATACGGTACTATTTGGTCACTCAAGTTATTGGAAAGCAAACCAATGAAGATATGATACCGTATTTGGACTTCTTCCAACACTTGATCAATGAGAAGAGGTATGGATCTACACAAGAACCAATACTAGTACATCGACAAAGAAGTGATGATATGAACTGAGAAGACATACGATCACGAAGAGTTATGAGACAAGTCCAAGTGATACACAAATCTTAAGTCAGGAATGATATGCTGAACCTCATGTGACACTGTTTACCTGTACACCTATTGGAGGGATTAGTGGAAGATGGATTGTCCAAGCAAAACTCACAGAAGTGGTGAAGACAGAAGTAGCTAAAAATACAACAAGTCAGACCCAAAATATTGACGCTAACTATGTTCTTCCAGAAGAGATAAAGACGAGACTGGAACAACTGGTAGATACACTCTTTGCAGACAAGGATGAATCAACTAGCACTTCTATGAAGGAAACACTTCTTGAGAGACTTACATACATGAAGAATCTCTACCAAGATGACATAAAGAAACTCAAACTCCTTGAGTATCTTGAGAAACTCATCGAGATGAAGTAGAGGAGAATAGAAGGAAAAAATATTTACAGGAGAGACGTATCGTTGATACGTCTTTTTCTTTCTGTAATATACGTATAGATAGGCAAACGAAATAAAACTCCCCCTGTCCTCGTATCTCGGACATCCCCCTTAGTAAGGGGGGAACTGCCAAAAGTCCTCCTTCGAAGAGGGAGGTGGCCGAAGGAACTGAGGTCGGAGGGAGTTATTGTTAAGGTGAGAAGGGATATTGTTTACTTTCTCCTATTGGGAGAGAATGACTGAGGACTAATTGCACTAAAGCGAGTTTAGATAAAATTGTTGTTGATATAGAGATATCGTTGCTGTTACCAGAGTATTATTTTAACTATTTCTTCGCTGGAGCTTTTTTCTTTTCTTTCATGAAGCTCTCAATTATCTTGGTAAATGTGAGTCTGTTTTTGAGCTCTTCGTATTGTTGAGTTCCATCTTTGTACATATCTTTGAGTCTCTCAAGTACCTCTGGATTTTCAAATCTGGAAGCGATTTTATCTATTTCTTTTTGCATCTCAGTATCACTGATATTCATATCCATAAGTTCTTTGAGCTTAGAGAGAATCAGTTCTCCTTGGAGTCTCTTGAGTGCTGTTGGTTCTACATTTTGTTTCTTGTATTGTTCTTCGGTCATCTTGAGTGATTCGAGATAGTCTGCGACTTTTACCTGATCCTTTGCAAGGTTTTCTTTGATCTCAGCATAGACTCTTTCAGTATTTGCAGCTAGGAGTTTTGGTCCTACTTCGATTTTTGAGATTTTGAGAAGTTCAGTTATGAGTTTTTCTTCGTCTTGCATTCTCCCATTCATCGTTTTTGTCTCTGTGATTTCTTCTTTTACAAGTTTTTTAAATCCAGCAAGATCGAGATCTTTTCCTCTGAGTTGTTTTATGAATTCTGCCGTAAACTCTGGTTTTACAGCAGACTCGATCCCGAGTACTTTTACTTTAAATACTGTTTTCTTGCTTGCAAACTCTGCATTGTGATAATCATCTGGAAAGATGATATCAAGGTCCATTTCAGCTCCGAGACTTGCTCCTACGATCTTTTCTTCAAAACCAGGAACGAGCATATTTGAACCAAGTACGAGAGGATAGGCTTTCATAGAAGTTGATTCGAGCAGTACTCATTTCTCATCAAAACCATCTGTATCTATCGTAACTCTGTCTCAGAGTTTTGCTTTATATTTCATATCATCTACTGCTTCGAAAGTCGTAAAACGAGTTTGTATGTCATCAAGAGCTGCTTGCACTTCAGCTGCAGAGACACTCACAGGAGTTTTTTCTATACTTACTTTTTTGTATTTATCATCTATTTCTACTTCTGGAAGTACTTCTATCTCTACGATAAACTTCAGAGGAGATTGCGTGATCACTTCTTTGATCTCAGCCTGTGCAACTGGAACTATCTTTTCTTGTCTAAGAGCCTTTTTAAAGAGTTCATCAATCGCAGCTTCTACAACCATGTTCATGATTTGAGCCTCACCATAGTGTTTTTCTATTACGTTTTCAGGGATATTTGCTCATTTTCTGAAACCTTTTATATCAGCGTTTTGTGTGAGTGTTTTCATAACTCATTTTCTATGCTTTGCAATATTCTCAGCTGTCTCTTCAATCGTCAGGCTGATAGTAGAGTTTGCCAAGTTTTTTCTTTCGATTTTCATGTGATAATTTTTGTGAAATAAATTTACGCGGGGATTATATAAAAAAATAACATATTTCAAAATATAAATTTGTAAAAAATTGACGAAAAGTTAAAATTACGTTTTAATATATTATATATTGAAGTATGGTTAGATTAAATGATAAAGAAATAGTCTTCATATCAAGCCCATGACTAGATTTAGCGAGAAAAAATTTATGAACTTTTTTGTGGGAAGAAAAAATTTATTTTCATGAAGATATTCAAACACTTATTTATCTGATAAATTTAGCAACAGAATGAGAGATAGAAAGATCAAGAATTTCTTATACTCTAAATTTTCAACCTTTGAGGTGAATTAATTCAGTTAAAGAAGTAAGAAATATGGTAGAGAAAATTATTCAAGAGTTTAAGAATATTTTGGATTAAAAATCTCAAAATAGGATTTGATTTTTACAAAGAGTGTATTAAAATATCTGTAGATTTTTGAAAGAAACGGGAATTTTTGACAAAGTTCTCGTTTTTGTTTCAGAAAATAGGAGTGTTAATTATTAAAAAATATTAGAAATATGTTAGATTTGAAGAAGCTCGAGCAGGCTATAAACATGCTCAGTGCTGATAAGAAACTCGAAAAAGACAAGATTGTCGAGATTATAGAAGCAGCTTTAAAAACTGCTTATAAAAAAGCCTTTGATGCACGTGATGAGGAAGTGATTGCAAAAGTTGACATGGAAACAGGGGAAGTAGAGATCAGTATTGAAAAAACAGTGGTAAAAGAAGTAGAAACTCCAGCGAGAGAAATAAGCTTTGAAGAGCTCTGAGACGATGCAGATGGTTTTTCAGAGGGTGATGTGATCGAGATCGATGTGACTGATACCCTTGATGAAGTAGGGGGTGTTGAAGGTTTTGGGAGAATTGCAGCGGGAGCTGCAAAGCAAGTGATTATGCAGAAACTTGGAGAATCAGAAAAAGAAAAAATCTATGATCTTTTCAAAAATAAAAAATGAGAGATCATAAACATGAGAGTAGAGATGCTCGAGTGAGGAAAAGTTATCCTTGACTACAACGGAAACAGAGTACCACTCGTAAAATCAGAACAATGATTTAGAGACAAGTTTGTTGCAGGATCTCGCGTGTATGTTTATGTCGCAGAAGCTGAAATGAGCGAGACAAGTGGACCAAAAATAATACTTTCTCGTAAAAATCCAGAACTTGTAAGTGAACTTTTTAAAGTATATGTCCCTGAACTCACAGATGGAACTATCAACATAGAAGCAATTGTCAGAAATCCAGGAATCAAAACTAAGATGGTAGTATCTTCAAACTACGAAGAAATAGATCCAGTAGGAACGCTTGTTGGACAGAAATGAATGAGAGTAAAATCGGTTATGGACGAGCTCTTTGGAGAAAAAATAGACATCATTCCTTATGACGATGACTTTAGAAATATCGTGAAAAAGTCACTTTCTCCTGCAGAAGTAGATCATGTTGAGATTGACGAAGAAGAAGAACTGGCAAAAGTATTTGTAAGACCAAGCCAAAGAGCCAAAGCTCTTGGGAGAACTGGTTCAAATATAAATCTCGCTTCACGCCTGCTTGGTTATACCATATCGCTTGAAGAATCAGACAAGCCAGACGAAGTTCCCGAAGAAGACGCACAATCATAATAACTAAAACATGAAAGTACTTTTTAAAAAACATGTGGTAAATGTATGAAAGCCCTGAGAAGTAAAAGACGTAAAACCTGGTTATGCTCAGAACTTTTTATTTCCCCATGGACATGCAGTTGAGTACACAGATGTGATTGCAAAAAGTATGAAACAATCTCAGAAAAAAGAGGAGGCCCATAGAATTGAGCTTATAGAAAACAGACATGAAATAGTCGAAAAGCTCAATGGAAATAAGCTAGAGTTTCAGCTAAAAACCTGAGCAAACGACAAAGTATATGGCTGAATCTGAGAAAAAGATATACTCACAGCACTCAAAAAAAAGTATAAAGTTGAACTCACTAAAAAACACGTAGAACTTATGGATGGCCACCTCAAAAAGCTCTGATCACACGATATATATATCAAGGTTTGAAAAGACGCTATGGCGAAAATGCAGGTTATTATCTCAGCACAGTCTTAAGATATATGATAGGAATTGATCTCTGAGATAAAAGAGTTGGGCTCGCTTTAGCTCTCGAATGAGTTGTGATTCCTCACGATATTGTTCCTCGAGTGGAGCTCATACGCTCCCTGAAAAAACTCTTGAAAAAGTATCATATGCAAAAAATTGTCGTATGACTTCCATATGATCTTTATGGAATTGATACCAAGCAGCTCGAAAAAACCCAAGTTTTTATAAAAAAGCTTAAAAATATATTTCCAGATATAGAAATATGCGGTCATGATGAGAGATATACGACCTATGAAGCAGAACTTACACTCGAAAAAAATTGAAAAAAATCGAAAAATTCGTATAAAGACGATATATCAGCAGCTTTGATCCTCGAATCATACATTCGATCTTCAAAAGCTCACTAACACAACACATTATGGACCCCCTTGTCATCAGCCTCTTTGTCATTTTATTTTTATTATCATGATTTTTTTCAGGGACGGAAATAGCACTTATGAGTCTTCCATCGCACAAGATTGATTCACTTGTCAAAAAATGACTTTTCTGAGCACATGCTCTGAAGTACATCAAGGAGAGAAATGATAAGCTCTTGAGTACCATACTCATTTGAAACAATCTTGTAAATACATTTACAGCTGCATTTGCTACCGTTATTGCAACTGATCTTGCAAGTTCTTTTGGGATCTGAGAATCCCTTGCCATATGAATCTCTACATGAGTTGTCACTTTTTTACTTCTTGTTTTTTGAGAAATAGTACCAAAGAGCTTCGCCACAAAAAATGCTGAGCGTATTTCTCTCTTTGTTTCTCCAATATACAAGTTTCTCATGAAGCTTCTTGCTCCGATAAACTACATCTTGGAGATGATCATAAAAGTATTTACAGGAAGTGACAAGATTCAAAAGATCTCAGAAGAAGAAATAGAAGCTTTTCTTGATCTTGGAAAAGAGAGTGGTTCACTCGGGATTCGTGAACACGATAAGATAAAAAATATCCTCGATTTTGGAGAAACAACCGCAGAAGAAGTAATGATCCCACGTGTCAACGTTGAGATGATCAGCGATGAGTCAACGGTAAAAGAAGCTATTCAATTCTTCCTCGAACACACACATAGTAGGATCCCGATTCATGGGAAAACAGTTGATAAAGTAAAGAGCTTTGTGACTATACGTGAATTGCTCAAGGAAAAAGAAAATGGGAACAAAGATGAAAAACTCAAAGATCTAGAGTTTCGCAAGATCTTGAAAGTTCCAGTCAATCAGCCTATTTCAAGTATACTAGATATATTTAGAAATGCCCGTAAGCACGTCGCAATCGTAGTTGATGAGTATGGATGAGTTGCTGGACTTCTGACAATCGAAGATATTCTCGAAGAAATAGTTGGAGAAATACGTGATGAAACAGACAAAGAAGAAGATGAAGTACAAAAAATAGGAAAAAACTCTCTTATGGTTGATCCAAAAATACTCTTTGAAGAACTGCTTGAGAACTTTGAACTCCAAATCACAGACCTCTGATTTGCTCCACACGAGTATGACGGAGAGACTGTGAGTTTTGTCATAACTGATGTGCTTGAGAGATTCCCAAATCCAGGAGAACTTGTTTCTTTTAAAGTAAAGCTTCAAAATGGAGAAGAAAAAATTATCAAGAAAAAGCTTGTCTTAAAAGTCCTATGAGTGACAGATGGCAAGATCAACAAAGTAGAAGTGACCTTTAACTAAGATACGGTACAAAAAAACTCTTCCAGATTTGGAAGAGCTTTTTTATATCATTTGGATATTTTCTGCATATACCTGCGTCCCGATTTTTTCATACATCTCATAATATGTATTGACGATTTCACGAAGTTCAGGATTTTTTGCGTTATAGGATTTGCCTTCTTGTATTGTGTATTTGAAGAGAAAGTCTCAAGCATCTTGCTTATTGAGATAGACTCTTGCGAGATCTTCATATGCGGACAAATACATGTTTTTATATGTTTCATATATTTCTCTGTCATAGTTTACAGATAGTTTTTTATCTTTGTAGATAATCACTCCACTGTTGAACAGTATATCAAGGTGGATGAGTGCTTCTGCATAATAGGGGATCACATCTGTGACTTTTCTGTATCTCATCAATCAGATACATCTGATAATGTGCAGAGTAAGAGCAGTATCGATGAGTTCTTCTTTTTCTGAGAGGAAGAAGCTTGCGAGTCAGCCACTTGTTGCTTTGAATTCTTCTATGTCTTTAAAGGCTCAAGTTTTTGCGTTCATTTTTACTTCTGTGTCATGATCAAGCCAGAGTGTATGTCAAAACTCATGTCCAATCGTTTCGATATCATAGACTCTATAATATCGCATATCATCTCCAAACAAGCTTTCTCTGTATTTATGGAGTACTCAGAGCTCAAAGAAATCATAGCTTAGTTGCATAACAGGAGCATTTTTATGTGACTCGAGGATAAATGCAGGAAGAGCAAAAATCTTTTTCCCACACTTTGCTGTAATGAGTGGATCATTGGGAATCACCTGAGCTGAGTACATATTGGTCATACGACTTCCATAACTCAGAAGTGTCGAACATATGTGGAGTTGTGTCCTATTGAGGCTATCGAGCGAATATTCATAACTGCTTTTGTATTTGTCTCTACCGAGCGTATCGAAGTAGCGCTCATACATATTTTTAACATCTCAGAGTACCTGACTATCAAGAGTTTGGGTATCATCGATACGTATATCCCATTCTGGGGATACGGCTTTTCTGTACTTATCTTCGTAGTATTCTATGGGGTGTACAATTTGAAAAGGAGTATCGATAGCCATCCATTTCTCATCGACGATAGACCATTTTTCTACGAGCTTGTGTCTATTTGTTTCAGCAAATGCTTCGATAATAGACTGAAAATACTCGATATATTCTTGTTTTCTACTATAGTCTGGGTCATCAAGATCACTAAGAGCATTTTGAAAGTCTCTGAGTGAATCACAGATTCATTGTATTTCGTTTGGAAATGCTTGGGCATATGTTTTTACAGAGTAGTTTCCATCTGCGTGCCACACAACAGAGTAAGACCTATCAGCTTCTTCGTCATTATGTCATCTATCGAGCAGATCATTTTCGCGAAGAAAAGAGATAATATCTTCTGGGTTTTCTCATATCTTCTGCTCGAGATGAGGGTTTATCTCGTGTAGTAGGTATTTATTCCATGCTATGTGAAACTGACAAAATGCTTCTCAGCATTTGTGAGTTTGTTTGAGAAGTTCGAGATAAAACTCAGAGATAATATCTTCTTGTTCTATTTGCTGAATTATCTTTTCATATCTTTTAAAGTGAAAGTTTTTCACCCAGAGATAGGACTTTTCTTCTATTCACGGGATGTCTGTGTGACCCTTTTTTTCAAGGTATTCAAGGAGAGGTTCTCCCTTGAAGTTTACGATACGAGCATAAGCTATAAAACGAGTCTCTTCATCACTTGGAAGTCAGAGTTTTTCAAGATATTTTTCTAATACTTCTGCTTGAGAGGAAGAAGTGTTTTTGATTCCTTCTATAAGGGTATTGAGCTCTTTTTGTAGCTCACTATGTATTTCTATTATTCTTTGTATATTCATTATTTATTGTTTAATATCAGCTTTTTCTCCCTTTGGAAAAGGGAGTCTTCGTAAGGGGGAGGGATTTTTTACGAGCTATAGGCTTATTTTACAAGTTTATCGGTGTAGAGTATTCCATTGAGATGATCTACTTCGTGTTGTACTACGATAGATGCAGCGTCTGAAAGTACAAGTACATTTTTCTTTCCTCTGAGATCGGAGAATTGGACTTTTATAGTTTTGTGTCGTTGTACCATTCATCTTGGTGAATCTGGAAGACTCAGACATCACTCTTTTCCTTGTATCATTTCTTCAGAGACTTCAAGTATCTCAGGATTTATCATGATATATACACGGAAATCTTCATCTTCCCAATCTTCGGGAAGTCCACATACTACTATTCGTTTATTGAGGCCTACCTGAGGTGCAGCAAGTCCGATTCATCCATTTTTTGGATCCTTTATGTATTTGAGCATCTTTTTAGCAAACTTTTCATACTGCTTGAATTCGCTATCTTTGAGTACTTCACTTTGTGCCCTGAGAATAGGATTGTTTAATCACGATTCTATTTTTAAAGTCATGCTTTTTGTATATTAGTTTTTTCTGATTGGCATTATATAAAGAAGCGAAAAATATGCCAATTATTTTTTGACATATGGGTGCTTTTGTATATGATGCGACAGAGTTTTTTAAAGCTCATTATTTTATCCTTCTAGCACAGAGGTGTTAGATACTTATCCATAGGACTATGAACAATTATGAATTTATGCTCATACTCGATCCATCTGCATCGGAAGACGAAAGAAATGGAACGATAGAGACCATAGCAAAAATGCTGAAAACAGCAAAAGCAAAAATTACAAAGGAAGATATCTGGGGTGATAAAAAAATGGCATACAAGATCCACAAATCAGATAGATGATTTTACATACTATACCATATAGAAGCACAACCAGAATCACTCAAAGAAATAACAACTCAGTTAAATCTCGAAAAAAATGTGTGGAGACACATGTTTGTGAAAATAGAAGACTAAAAATAGAAACTCATGAGAACAATAAACAAGGTTATCCTCATAGGAAATGTTACCAGAGATCCACTTATAAAAGATACAGACTGATGAAAAAAAATAGCGATGTTTACCATCGCAACAAATAGATATTTTAAGACATCAGACGGAGAAAACAAGTCAGAAGCAGAGTTTCACAACTGTGTTGCATGGTGAGCACTTGCTGAAAGAGTAGAACAATTTCTTCTCAAGGGAAAACTTGTCTATCTTGAGTGAAGACTCAAAACACGAGTTATGGAGAGAGAAGGAGAAGATACAAAAAACTATAAAACAGAAATAGTAGCTTCAAATCTCATTTTCCTCAACAAAAAATCAGACTTTGACGATATCGATTCTTCTGCTGATCTCAGCAATGATGATGATATGTTTTAAAAATATTCTAAATACTTAAAATTATAATTACACAATCATGACTAAAAAAGAATGTCCTCTCGAAGGACAAAACATAGACTACAAAAATGTAGAACTCTTAAAAAAATATATAACAAAATTTGGAAAAATTGTACCAAGATACTACTCAGGAGTAAGTCTCAAAAACCAAAAGAAACTTTCTCAAGCGATTAAGAGAGCAAGGATTATGGCACTTCTTCCATTTGTGAAAAATTTTGATCCAAACTACGAAGGATAATAATCCTACAAAACAAGTACTAAGTAAATGCCTGGTACTTTTTTTGTAGATTCTTGCATTTCTCTTACCTTAATCAGATATACTGCAAGTACATCAAAGAGATATCTTGGTTTGTATGGGACAATTCGAAAGAATAAATATCTATAAAAATTTCGACAAATACCTACTCGGTTTTCTCATTTGAAAATAAAAAATCTCAGGAAATTTTCCTGAGATTTTTTAGTGACTTTCTACATTTCAAAACACAGAAATGAGTTTTCGTATTACTGTTTTGTAGTCTCAAAGATCCTGGCTTATATTTCAGTTTTTGTGAAGACTAATCGGAACTTCGATGTTTTCTTTGATCTCAGTGTTTGTAAAAACAACACCTTCAGATATAACATATTCGTTATTGTCAGTAAGTATTTTTATTGTAATTCTGTGGCTATTTTCATCTTTTAGTAGCGTAATTCATTTTTCTTTTGTGTGAGCTTTAATATTTTCATCAGGAAGTCTTCGTATTTTAGATAATAGAAGTGTCAGCTTGTGTTTGTATTCTTGCATATCCATAGAGTTTGCGGCTTCAACTTCATCATATCAAATGATCTCTGATACCTCATCAGCGACAGATTCGATTATTTCTTCATCAACTTCGTTGAGTAGCTCTTCTTTTTTTCATTTTTCTGAATTCCAAAATGAATACAAGCGTTCTAAATATGGTCTTTTTTTCATATATTTTGTGATTAGAGTTTTTGATACAGTGTTTATTATTTTAAATTATATGAATTTATACCGAAAATCAAGTATTTAAAAAATAAAAATATTATTAGTCAATTTTTGTATAAATAAAACTTGTGTTTTTGCTTTTCATGTCTATACTCCGAGCGGAATTTTAATTTTGCTTTCCCTTGTATCCTTTTTTCACAAATCGAGACAGGGAGAGTTATAAGATACATTATTATGGCATATAGAAATATAGCGATTATTGCCCACGTAGATCACGGGAAAACAACACTTGTTGACGAGCTATTAAAAGCTGATGACAATTTTGACGCTCGTGTCGGGATAGAAGAAAGAGCGATGGATTCAAACGCGCAAGAACAAGAAAGAGGGATTACGATTTATAGTAAAAATACAGGGATTACCTACAAAGGAAACAAGATCAATATCGTTGATACTCCTGGGCATGCCGATTTTGGTTCGGAAGTAGAGCGTGTGCTCAGAACTGTAGATAGTGTGTGTCTTGTGGTTGATGCCTATGAAGGACCAATGCCTCAAACGAAATTTGTACTCAAAAAATCACTTGAACTCGGGCTTCATCCAATTGTAGTTATCAACAAGATGGACAAGCCATCAGCTCGTGCTGACTGGGTAGTTGACCAACTCTTTGACCTCTTTGTACAACTTGGAGCGAGTGATGAGCAACTTGAGCATCTCAATGAGCCTATATATGCTATAGCCAGAGAAGGAAAAGCTTGGACTGATGAAAATCCTGCACAGGAATCTATTACTCCACTTCTCGACTTTGTTATGGAAAAAGTAGAAGAAGCACCAAATGATGTATCTGCTCCTTTCAAGATGCAGATTGCAAACCTTGGTTTTGATAATTTCCTAGGAAGACTTGGGATCGGAAGAGTCTATGAAGGAGTCGTAAAAGTAGGACAAGAGGTGTATATTACTGGAAATGATGGAACTGAGAGAAAAGGGAAGATCACGGAAGTACTTACCAACAATGGTCTTGCAAAAGAAAAGTCTGAAACAGCTGAAGCTGGAGATATCGTGACTATAGCGGGGATTCCAGATATATTTGTAGGTGAAACTGTAGCATCAGAGTCATGAGCAGAGCCTATGCCAGCAATCACGATTGATGAACCAACACTCAAGATGGAGTTTTTGGTAAATAATTCTCCTTTTGCAGGGAAAGAAGGGAAGTTTGTAACGAGTAGACAGATTAGAGAAAGACTCGAAAAAGAACTCGAAACAAATGTATGACTCAAAATCGATTTTGATACAGGGGAAAATTATATCGTTTCAGGGAGATGAGAGCTTCATCTATCTGTACTTATTGAGACGATGAGAAGAGAAGGATTTGAGCTCCAAGTAGGAGCACCTGTTGTGATCATGCATGAAGAAAATGGTCAAAAAATGGAACCAATCGAGAAAGTAACAGTTTCTGTTCCATCATGAGTAGAAGGATCAGTTATAGCTGAGCTTTGAAAGAGAAAATGAGAGATGACAAATATGGTAGAAGAAAATGGAGTAGTAAACCTCGAGTTTAAGGTTCCAACAAGAGGACTTCTTGGTTTCAAATCAGAATTTACGACAATGACCAAGGGAGAATGAATCCTTTCAAGTGGGTTTGATGAGTACGCACCATACAAATGAAGCATAGAAAAAAGAACTAGAGGATCAATGATCTCAATGGAAAATGGAAAAACCATGGCATACTCACTTTTCAACCTCCAAGAAAGAGGTACGATTTTTGTACAACCAGCAACAGATATCTACGAAGGGATGATCATCGGAGAATCATCAAAAGATCAAGACCTCACGGTGAACGCTACAAAAAACAAGAAACTCACGAACGTCCGCGCATCTGGATCAGACGAAGCACTCAAGCTCACTCCACCAAAAATCATGAGTCTCGAAGAAGCAATCGACTACATATCTAACGATGAATATGTAGAAGTAACCCCAGAATCAATCAGACTCAGAAAGAAGTATCTCACAGAAACTGAGAGAAAGAAAAATAAGAAAGGGTAGAAAATATTAAAATTGCTTTTTTAAAATTTTTACTTACTATCTACTTAAATTACTTTTTAAATAAGCAATGATATGTCTGAAAAATTAAAGAAAATCCAAGAAAGTCTAGAGTGACTAGGTACTCCTAGTTCTATGGCAGTTCCAACAGCGAAAGAATTTCGAGAATTAACTCTCGCGATTAAGGGTATTGCAGAGGAAGTGCTAAGGTTAGATGAGGAAATGAAATGAAAAGCACAAAAACCGAATAGGAAATGATAGTTTCAAATATAAAAAGCGAGCAATAAGCTCGCTTTTTATAAGAATTATCTATTAAAATTATTCTCAAATATTCTAATAAAAATAAAGCTAAAATTAGCATCTGTAACTTATAGAATTTAAAAATAATTAACAGTAAAAATTCAGACGAGAATAAAGCTAAATATCAGTATTTGTAATTTGGTGAGTTTTTCTCCCAGGATGAGCCAGCCGAAGGTCCCAGTAATTATGAGAGAAGCACAGAGAATAATATTTATAATTATAAAGTCTAAGTGTGTATATATTTGAGTCATTCCATAGGACGCGATAAAAATAGAAACTCCTCCTAGGATAAATATTCATACAAAAACTATATCTAAAAGACTATTTTAAGAATTTTATTAATTTCTTGATTCGCTTTTTTGATACTTTTTGAAGATGTATACTTCTAATGGAATAAGAATAAGTCCGAGAAAAAGTGCGTATCGAAGATATTCTACTGGGAGCAAAAAAGTATAATATGCTAAAATAAGTGAAATACAAATTGCTCAGATATCATATCATGATTCAGATAAAAGTGATGCATGACTTGGATATGCTGATTTTTTGATATCGTTATAGCTAATAACCCGTCTGTATGGAGTGTACATACTCATTCCAAGTAGAAAAACTACGTCAATTATCAGAATATGAATAAAACTATATCATAAATATACTTTTCATATATAACTCATGATAATCATTCATGCTCCAAGTAAATACCAGCTTTTTGTACTTTTTTTATCAATTCATATACCAATAAAGTATCGAATAAGTGCGCTAATAAAAAATACTAAAGAGAATATTATTCATAAGTGAAAGCTATTCATAAACATAAAAAATAATACTAGGACCCAGACGAGTTCACTCGATGTTTCAATAAATGAGCTTACCATATTCATAAGAAACAGGCGTATTTGTATGTTGTGAAGTTTCTTGAAAGAAAATGTGCCTTCATTTTTACACTTTCTTTTTAGGAAAAAAATAGGAATTGCTGATAAAAACGCAAAGCTCAATCAGCAGAGAAAATATGCATTAACTCAGTATTTGTAGCTGAGGTATCATACTCATATAGGTCAGGTGATACTTGCAATTGTCTGACTAAAACTGAGTATAGCATTTTGCCTTCCACGCTCTTTGTTATTTCCGATTATCGCATAGTAACTATGAAAAGAGAGAAAGTAAGCGGCTCTTGCAATTGCATGAACAAGAATGAATAATCCAAGAGTAAGTCATACTCACTCGACAAAAGAAAGGACAATATATGAAAGTGCCTCAAAAACAATGCCAATAAATAAGACTCCCTAGAGTGATGTAAAATGTATCAATGATAAGAGCAATGGTCGAGAGACAAGTCGTACGAAGTGTATTGCTCACCATACAAGAAATATAAATACCAGAGGAACACCAATTTGGCACATAATAATCGGTCCTAGAAATATTGATGTGTAGTAGCTCAGTTCCATCAATAACCTGTGAATGACAAGAATGTAAAAGTTATTGAGAGTTTTTTTGGTCATTTTTGATATTATATTGTGTCATTTTTTTAAAATTGCTTTAATAAAGTAAGTGTTTTACTAAAGCTGGATAAAACAATTGTAGCTGAGTTTAATATGGCTAGAACAAACTGCTTTGAACTTTAGCGGTTGCAGATCGAGAATTTTTTGTCTTTTGCTCAAATCTGCTCTTGAATATAAAATACATATATATACAATATTTTACATTATTTTTCAGGTTGAATCAATAAATGACCAAACAATATAAATTCCTCGTCTTAGTCGGCATTTTTCTGATAATGCTTTATCTGGTGCTTGATGTCATATATCAACAGTATAAAGTGCGACAAACGATGAGAGAGATTTGAGATAGCAATACTGAGTTCCGCGAAAAAATAGCCTATGGTCTTGATATAGTTGCATACAAAAATACTTCAGCCTATAAAAATAAGCGTATCAAACAGGAGCAGTGAATGAAAAACAAAGGAGAGCAGGTGCTGTATATAACTACAGAAGCTGACTATAATAAATTCACAGCTCCCTATAAGCTAGAGCTCAGTGATATCGAACAAGAAGAAATAGATGATGAGCTTGAAGGTCTCACAAATATACAAAAATGGAATAGATTTTTGTTTGGAAACTAATCAAAAAAAATCAGTACAAATAGTGCTGATTTTTTTGATATTGATTGTATTTTCTTTCTTGATATATGTAACTATCTCAGTGTCCCTCACTTTTTCTCAACCTTTGATACAATCTCTTGTATGAGATTGTTTTTGTATTCATCATCAAGCGTTTTATCAATTGCTTGAATATATACCTTGAAACTGATACTTCTTTTCCCAGGAAGTTTTTCTTCATCTTCATATATATCAAAGAGCTCTACTTTTTTTATGTATTTTGGATCAGTTTTTTCTATTGTTGCTTGGATTTGAGAACCTTTTGTTTCTTTACTAATAGTGAAGTTTATATCAAAGCTATTTTCTTGAAACTCAGATATTTCTTTTGCTTTTACTATACTATATGCAGCAAGTTCAAGTGCCTCAAGATCAATATCAAAATATGCTATTGTATCTTGTAGTTTGAAGTTTTTAGCTATAAGTGGATGTATTTCTCCAAGAGTTCATATAGACTTTCCTCTGACCATGATTGAAGCACTACGTCATGCATGAGCAAAACTTGGGAGATCTTTTGTTTTTTCAAAAAAGTATTTAGGAACTCCAATATGCTTCAGATACTGACTTATGAGTTTTTGTACTTCATAGTATGCTATGTCAGCTTTTGAAGTCATGAGCCCAGAAAGCATCGTTGTTTCTGATACTTCTGTATTATTCGTATATACTTTTTCTATTTCAAATACTGAGAGTGATTTGAACTGTTTTATGTTATTCTCAAGCGTTTTGAGAAGATTTGGGATATGACTTCATTTCATGTGCGTAGCTTCTTCACTCAGAGAGTTTTTGAGTGGGATAAGATCTGTACAATCTTGTCAGATTTTTTCCATGATTTCTGATCAAACAAAACTGTAGTTGTACATGTCATAAAATCCTTGTTGTATCCAAAAGTTTCTAGAATCTCTTTTGAGTCTATATCATGTATTTTGTAGTACGGCTCATGTATTGATTCTTATATTTGAGAGTGCTACTTCGTCATAGCCCGATATTCTTGTGATTTCTTCTGCTATATCAGCCTTGTATCTGAGATCTTTTCTCCAGAAAGGTATAGAAAGCTCTCAATCTTTTTCTTGTATTCCAAGATTTGAGAGGATTGAAATGACTTCTTGCTTTTCGTATTTTTTTCCTATAAGCCTATTTATAAACTCAAGATCAAAAGGAACAGTGACTGATTCTTGAGCTCTACTGTATACGTCACTATATCATACAATTTGAGCGCTTGGAATATGTTTTTGTAATTCCTCTATTATGAGGCTTACTCATTTCTCTGCCATATCTGGTTGAAGATCTTTTTCAAAGACATTCAGAGCGTCGGTTCTAAGCCCATGAGTTTTTCCTGTTTTTCTCACTACGGCTTGATCAAAATGGGCTGCTTCGATGATGATATTTTTAGTCGTATCAGAAACTGCTGTATCTTTTCATCCGATTATCCCTCATAGTGCGATTACTTTTTTTTGATCTGCGATGACTATGTCGTCTTCAGTGAGTTCATACGTTTTATCATTGAGAGCGAGAAGTGTTTCTCCAGCTTTTGCCATTCTTACAATTATAGCTCATTCGAGTTTATCTGCATCAAAACAGTGTGTAGGTTGACCATAAAGGTAGAGACAATAGTTAGTGATATCGACCAGTAGTCATTTAGCTTCAACTCATTCTGTTTTGAGAAGTTCATCTATGTAGTCTGGACTCTGTATATTTTCTACATTTTGCATTCTTACCCCTATATATCTACGAACGAGATCAGCTATATCGACTTGTATATCCTGATTTTCAGGAAACTCAGAAAATGCATTTTTAGGGTATTGAAAATCGAGTTCTCTTCAGAGTATGACTGCAAGTTCACGAGCTATTCCTATGTGACTAAATAAATCTGGTCTATGGTTTATCGCTTTGTTATCTACCTCTATTATAGTATCATGATTTCCTATGTATTCTTTCATGCTCATTCAAATAGTTGCACCCTGTGGAAGCTCCATGATACCATCTTGCTTTTCTGTAGTGAGTCATATCTCATCGGCTCCACAGAGCATCCCTTCGCTAGTTTCACCACGGATCTTTGATTTTTTGATCACAAACCCTGCTCCTAAGTCTGCTCATACAATCGCAAGTGGGACGATAAGACCTTTTCTTACATTTGGAGCACCACATACTATCTGAAGTTCTTTTCCTTGATGTATCACTTTACAGAGATTGAGTTTGTCGCTGTCTGGATGTTTCTGTACTTCAAGTATTTCTACTATAAATATATTGTTGAGGATTTCACCACTCTCATGGATTTCTTCTACTTCTGCTGTATGCATGGTCAAAAGCTCAGCAACTTGCTGAGGGCTTTCGAGTTCAGGGATGTATTTTTTTAACAAGTTATACGATATTTTCATTTCTTTAGTTTATGTATGGAATTAATTGTTCATAATGTAAACAGATTGCTCTAAAAGGCAAGGATATTTCGCTCATTATATATCCTCAGATATGACCGATAAATTTCTTCATCACGCTATAAATCTATAATAGCCATGTTCAAGTGATTGTGAGGACATTTGTATATAATAAGGATGTTGCACAAAAAAGTTCTGATTTTTAGTTCTCCACAAAACATTTGACATAGGCATAAAAAATAATACAATCGCGATGCTTTGAAAAAAGCTTTGTTCCTCCGTAGCTCAGCGGTAGAGTAGATGACTGTTAATCATTTGGTCACTGGTTCGAATCCAGTCGGGGGAGCCATTAAAAACAAAAACACATTGTTTCACAAAATATGACATATAAAATTATATTTTATGATTCGAATGGAGGCTAGTCTCGCAAAGCGAGATAGTTGCGATGAATAAGAGCAACTACCGACGGGTCGTAAGGCCGAATCCAGTCGGGGGAGTCATTAAATTTCACTTGCGATGAATGGAACATGAATCGGAGGAAAATTTACATCAAACCTAAGTGAGATGTAAAGAAAAAAATAAGTTCAAAAAATAATTTGGAGAGATGGCTGAGTGGTCGAAGGCAACGGTCTTGAAAACCGTCGTGTCACTAGTGGGCACCCAGGGTTCGAATCCCTGTCTCTCCGCCAGTAAAAAATCCACATCCTTACTATTAATCTACTAAATAAGATCGAGAGTGAGGATGTTTTCGGAAAGGTGGCAGAGTGGTTGAATGCGCACCCCTGCTAAGGGTGTGTACCGTTTACGGTACCGAGGGTTCGAATCCCTCTCTTTCCGCCAATAATACTATTCCTTGTTCTCCACTTCCTCCAATGGAGAGGGCTGGGGTGAGGTTTTAGGGCCTGTAGCTCAGTGGTTAGAGCAGTCGGCTCATAACCGATTGGTCGAAAGTTCAATTCTTTCCAGGCCCACCATAATAAAAGCACAAAAAATATAAAAAACTTTTGACTATACTGTCACTTTTTATATGATGCTTGCGCTGTTGAAAAATAGCGAAAAACTGTTCATAAAAATTACTCATATTTTCTCACAAGTTTTTAACAAAATAATAGATAAAAACATTTGTTTGAAAAAAGTCGAAAAAAGAATTGACTTCCAAAAGAGTATTTATATGATGTAGCAGCTTTCAGGGCAACGAGCACTGAAGAAGTTCATTAAAATAACCAGAATATTAGAAAAAAGCTTTGATGAAAATCTTTTAGAAAAAATAATAATATTCAAATATTTGCATTTTTTACGTTTAAAAGAGTTTGATCCTAGCTCAGAGTGAACGCTAGCGGTGCGCCTAACACATGCAAGTCGAGCGAGAAATTTTGGTGCTTGCACCGAAATGGATAGCGGCGAACGGGTGAGTAACACGTTGGTATCTGCCCCCAGGTCAGGGATAGCCATTCGAAAGAATGATTAATACCGGATAGTCTCTTCGGAGTAAAGATTTATCGCCTAGGGAGGAACCTGCGGTCCATCAGCTTGTTGGTAAGGTAACGGCTTACCAAGGCTATGACGGATAACTGGTCTGAGAGGATGACCAGTCACAATGGAACTGAGACACGGTCCATACTCCTACGGGAGGCAGCAGTGAGGAATCTTCCACAATGGACGAAAGTCTGATGGAGCGACACCGCGTGAAGGATGAAGGCCTAACGGTTGTAAACTTCTTTTCTGAAGGAGCATAATGAGAGTACTTCAGGAATAAGGGGGGGCTAATTATGTGCCAGCAGCCGCGGTAATACATAATCCCCAAGCGTTACTCGGAATTACTGGGTGTAAAGGGTCCGTAGGTGGATTCTTAAGTCAGATATGAAAGACCGGAGCTCAACTCCGTGTTTGTGTTTGAAACTGGGAATCTAGAATCAGGAAGAGGTAAGCGGAATTCTAAGTGTAGGGGTGCAATCCGTAGATACTTAGAAGAACACCAAAAGCGAAGGCAGCTTACTGGTACTGTATTGACACTGAGGGACGAAAGCGTGGGGAGCGAAAGGGATTAGATACCCCTGTAGTCCACGCCCTAAACGATGATAACTAAGTGTCGGGATTTATCTCGGTGCTGTAGCTAACGCGTTAAGTTATCCACCTGAGGAGTACGGTCGCAAGATTAAAACTCAAAGGAATAGACGGGGACCCACACAAGCAGTGGATCACGTGGTTTAATTCGACAATAAACGGGGAATCTCACCCAGACTTGACATCCTGAGAATCTTTGAGAAATCAAAGAGTGCCTTTACGGGAACTCAGTGACAGGTGCTGCATGGTTGTCGTCAGCTCGTGCCTTGAGGTGTTCGGTTAAGTCCGTTAACGAGCGCAACCCATGTCCTTAGTTACTATGTCTAAGGAGACTGCCTTGGTTAACAAGGAGGAAGGTGTGGATGACGTCAAATCAGCATGGCTTTTACGTCTGGGGCTACACACATGATACAATGGTATGTACAAAGAGCAGCAATATCGCGAGATGGAGCCAATCTTCAAAGCATATCTCAGTCCGGATTGGAGTCTGAAACTCGACTCCATGAAGTTGGAATTGCTAGTAATCGTGAATCAGATATGTCACGGTGAATGTGTTCCTGGGTCTTGTACTCACCGCCCGTCATGGCATGGGAGTTAGTAATATCGGAAGTCCCTCTCGTAATATGGGGGCCCATGGTAGGACTAATGACTGGGCTAAAGTCGTAACAAGGTATCCGTAGGAGAACCTGCGGATGGACTATCTCCTTATTATTTTCTTGAAAAGTATTCAAATCTTATCTTTTTTCTAATATTTCTGATTATTTTGTTCCTTAATATAATCTGAGCAAACAAAGTTAGTTGATGATTCATCTAACAAAAATGATTAATAGTCATTGGTGATGTTAAAATTACCAAATAGCACAAAGTGGATGCCTTGACTCGAGTATCCGATGAAGGACGTACAAGTCTGCGATAAGTCTGGAGGAGTTGACAAGAAGCGTTATTACTCCAGAATTTCCGAATGGGGGAACCTAATGCTGGTAATCAGTATTTTCTGCGATTGCAGAAGGACACATGGTGAACTGAAATATCTAAGTAGCCATGGAAAAGAAATCAAAAGAGATTCCCTGAGTAGTGACGAGCGAAACGGGAACAGCCCAAACCATAGAAAGTGTACAGGTAGCTTTTGCTTCTATGGGGTTGTAGGAATAGTATTCGGGGAGGCTAATAAACCGAATATAATATGTTAATGTTAAGAGAATCACGATGGAACGTGAGCCATAGAGAGTGAAAGCCTCGTATCTTAAAGCATTTTTATATTGTATCTACTATTTCCTGAGTAGGATCAGGCACGTGTAACCTGGTTTGAATCTGGGGAGCCCACTCTCCAAGGCTAAATAGTACTCGAGATCGATAGCGAACTAGTACCATGAGGGAAAGGTGAAAAGAACCCCGGAAGGGGAGTGAAATAGATTCTGAAACTTTGTGCTTTTAAAGAGCAGGAGCCTTCGGGTGACTGTGTACTTTTTGTAGAACGGACCAACGAGTTAGTGTATATGGCAAGGTTAAGGAAGTTTTATCCGTAGCCATAGTGAAAGCGAGCCTGAATAGGGCGAATAAGTCATATATACTAGACCCGAAACTGAGTGAGCTTCCCATGAGCAGGCTGAAGCGATGGTAAAACATCGTGGAGGGCCGAACCATTTGGAGCTGCAAGTCCATTGGATGACTTGTGGGAAGGAGTGAAAAGCTAATCGAACCTAGAGATAGCTGGTTCTCCGCGAAATAGCTTTAGGGCTAGCCTCGGATTACTATTTTACAGGGGTAGAGCTCTGATAGGACTAGCGGGAGGCGACTCTTAGCAAATCCTGATAAACTTCGAATACTGTTAAAATTATACCGGGAGTCAGACAGTGACAGATAAGTGCCATTGTCAAGAGGGAAACAGCCCAGACTACTGTCTAAGGTCCCTAATTTATAACTAAGTGGAAAAAGATGTGAGGTTGCTGAGACAACCAGGAGGTTGGCTTAGAAGCAGCCACTCCTTTAAAGAGTGCGTAATAGCTCACTGGTCAAGCGACCTTGCGCCTAAAATTCAACGGGGCTAAGTTATAAACCGAAGACGTAGATTTATTTATAAATGGTAGCGGAGCGTTCTGTATGTCAATGAAGGTGAAGGGTGACCTTTGCTGGAGATATCAGAAGTGAAAATGTTGGTATGAGTAGCGTAAGTGAGATGAAAACTCTCACCACCGAATGCCTAAGGTTTCCTATTCAACGTCAGTCGAAATAGGGTTAGTCGGTCCTAAGGTGTATCCGAAAGGAGAAGCTGATGGATATCAGGTTAATATTCCTGAACTGCGCATGTTTTTCTAAGGGGGGACATATCGGGATATAGAAGGTCCTTAATTACTTGGACTACAAACACGAGCTTTAGAATGTAGGCAAATCCGCATTCTTTTAAGAGCAAGTCTAGTTACGTTGATTCGTGCACTTCGGTGTAAGATGATATTGCTTCTACTATATTCGGGTATCGAGAAAAGCCTCTATGATTTAAGGCATGTGTAACCGTACCGTAAACGAACACTCGTAGGCTAGTGGAGAACACTAAGGTGGACGGGAAAACCACGGTTAAGGAACTCGGCAAAACAGCGGTCGTAACTTCGGGATAAGACCTGCCTTCAGATTAATTTAGTCTGGAGGCCGCAGCGAAAGAACTCAGGCGACTGTTTACCAAAAACACAGCTCTCTGCAAACTCGCAAGAGGATGTATAGGGGGTGATGCCTGCCCAGTGCCAGAAGGTTACGAGGATGTGTTCACGCACTGAATCTAAGCCCTGGTGAACGGCGGCCGTAACTATAACGGTCCTAAGGTAGCGAAATTCCTTGTAAGTT
>JAHDHC010000027.1:1520-3907 GCA_020631485.1 Candidatus Altimarinota bacterium | reverse complement strand
ATAATAACATAAATATATGAATAGTCAAAAATTTGCAATATTTGATATTTTTTATATAGTTTGCTTTACTTAATGCATAAAATGGAGGATTAAGTTGTGGGAGATAAGAAAAAGCCTGGGAAAATGAGCCATGTTCATAAAAGTTTATCTAAAGGATCTTCCTTGGCATTCATTGTCTGGGGGGCTTCTTATACAGCCTCAGGCGAATATGCTGTTATGGCAATGATCTGTATACTTTTTGGCTCGATAGGATTTTTCCTCTATTCTTGACTCTAAAGATTACAGCTACAATTAAAAAAGCCTCGATACGTCGAGGCTTTTTTAGCATTTTGAGAACTACATGTATTTTTGAACAACTTCTTGGAGTTGTTCTTTTGTTTGCGCTCAGATGAGTTGCTCTACTGGCTCTCCATCTTTGAAGAGAATAAGCGTTGGGATACTCATGACTCTGTTTTGTGCCTGTACTCCTGGTGCTTCTTCTACATTGACCTTACCTGTCGCGAGAGTGTCTTTCATCTCTTCTCCAAATTCTTCAAATATCGGGAGCATTGCCTGACAAGGCCCACACCACTCTGCCCAGAAATCTACAAAATAGAGTCCAGAGCTTTCTCTTACTTCTGACTCAAAATTGTCATCGTTTAGTACTTTTGCCATGATTTTTAATATTATCAATAAAATATGTATAGATCATACACAGAGGAATATAAATTTCAATCTTAAATTTTACTTAAGATTTTAGACACAAACAGACTCATATTTTTGCGAGCATCTGAACTATATGATATCATTATCTTGAATTATTTATAGCAAAGAAAAAAAGATTATGAAATATATCCTCTACCTCATTATTTTTTTTAGTATTTTTTCTTTTTGAGCCTATGCTCAGGACTACGATTTTCAGGTGGAAAAAGGTGTGGAAGTAGAACAAGCAAGCCTCAAAAAGTACCAAGATATCCTCTATAAAAATGCGAAAAAAGAGCGTAGTCAAAAGATTCGTGAAAAACTCGAAAGAGTCCTAAAAAAGTGAGGAAAAATCAATACGGTCGATTACAGCTACCGTTATCAGAAAAAAAGTATACAAAAACGCGCACTGAGTTGTGAAATATCTATCACTTCAGATATCATCTCTCGTCATAGCGCTCGACAAGTAACAGAAGATTATCTGGTTAAAAAAATCCATAGATCAGCCTACAATCAGCTTCCAAAAAACATTGATGGAAGGCTCGTATGGGGAGATCCAAATACTTGATTTGTCTGATATATTGATCACATGGAAAATGGAAAAAAAGCGAGCCAATGGAACATGACCTGATATGGAGTTTTAGAAAAACCTATCATGCAGCTCTATGATATGTTTGGTCTCGAAACTCGCTTTATCAGTGGTGCGTGACACAGATCAGATTTTACACCAGACATGCATCTGACGCATCTCTTGCAGCAACTCGAAAAGTGAAACTCAGTCCAGTTATGGGGAGACTATTGTACAGATCCTGATTACGAAGATACTGAAGATACAAATAGCTGTAAGACACTCAACGATGATAGAACACGCGAGTGGTACTACAAAGACAGAAATGGTGACTTACAAAAACATGTGTGACTTGCTGGAGAGCATGCCTTTATGCTTTTGTGATATACTGGAAATATCTTTCAACCAACAGAAGTAATAGTCTGGGATTCACGTACAGGGAAACACAAATACAAGAAGAAAGAATGGATGAGAAAATGGAAAATGATGCAATACAGATCTATTATAGTATATGATGAAGACTAAAAAAATTGTCAGGCATAGTATAGTATTTTTGGGCCTAGTGCTCGTGTTTTCCTGACTTTCTATACACTGATATCTGCAGAAATCTTCTCAAGAACAAGAACAGGTAGAGGGTATTTTAAAAGATCTTGAAGTTTCAAGTGATTTGATACATGATGATCAAAATTCTGGTTCTTCTTTAGGAGCTGAGGTCACAGATACAGCTAAAGAAGCTTGAGAAAAAATTGAAACTTCAGTTTCAGTTTCAGATATACCTCAAGAACAAGAAAGAGATCAAGCTGTATCAGAAGAGTCATTTACTCTTCCTGAGAAGTT
The DNA here is from genome assembly GCA_020631485.1 of Candidatus Altimarinota bacterium. Classification (GTDB taxonomy): domain Bacteria; phylum Patescibacteriota; class Gracilibacteria; order BD1-5; family UBA6164; genus JAHDHC01. The sequence continues at coordinate 1,821 of JAHDHC010000027.1, read as the reverse complement.
TAACCTCCCTGTTCAATTCCACTCACAGTCACCGCTTGGAACCTGGTGAGAAATATTTTGAGAGACATGTGAGGAGGCATCAGTACTGCTTGCGTTTTTGTATTTTCAAGGAAAAACACTCAGTCCCCAAGAGTTTCAACAAGAACTCCTCAATATAGTGTCATATCAAAACACAGTATTTTGAGATTTTGTACATACTACTGTAGCTCAAACTGCCCAGATACTCAGAGATTTCTATAGATATGACAATTATCAGATTTTAGAAAATCCTTCTGCAAATGACATCAAACAACATATTGCT
>JAHDHC010000027.1:0-1420 GCA_020631485.1 Candidatus Altimarinota bacterium | reverse complement strand
GAGTGAATAGTTTGCATTAGTATTTGCAAATATGATATAATATTTATGATATTGTTATAAAAAATATATGGCAACGAGAAAAAATCAAAACCCAAAAGCAGGAATGACGAAAAATCTCTTGAAAGATCCAGAAAAACAAGAAGCAAGAATAGCGAGTAAGATCCTCAAAAAAGATGATGATGAAAGTACTATTAAGAGAGATGCATTTGTAAAAATAGAAAAAAAAGTAAAAGCTTCTCTCAAGAAGCAGGATACAGATGACGCGCTTACCAGTATTAGTGTATGAGCTCTATTCTTAGGTTCATCAGATGTACACTATGATAACTGGGAAAAAGTCGTAAAGGTTCGTTTTCGTATTGATGGGATATTGGTAGATATCTTTGATCTTGATAAGAAAGACTACAAAAAACTTCTCGAAAGACTGAAATACGCTTCTGAAGTGAAGCTGAATATCACAGATGTCCCGCAAGATGGGAAATACGAGTTTTTGATCGATTCGAAAAAGATCGATGTGAGAATCTCGACACTCCCTACAAAATATGGAGAAAACATAGTATGTAGACTCCTTGATGGTTCTGACAAGTCTCTGAGTTTTGAAGATCTTTGATTTTTTTGGACATCTCAGAGGATGGTCAATAGGTCAATTAACTCAAATATGGGAATGATTCTTGTAACTGGTCCTACCGGTTCATGAAAAACTACGACCCTCTATACTATACTTTCACATATAAATAAAAGATCAAAAAAGATCATGACACTCGAAGATCCAATCGAGTACAATATGGAATGAATCATCCAATCAGAAATTGATGAGAAAAAATGATATCATTTTGCTGATGGTCTCAGGGCGATGCTGAGACAAGATCCAGACATCATAATGGTCGGAGAAATACGTGATCTTGATACCCTTCAAACAGCAACATCAGCAGCACTCACATGACACCTTGTCCTCTCAACACTGCATACCAAAAGTGCAGCTGAGACCTTAGATCGTATCATAAGTATGGGACTTCAGCCCTATATACTCTCATGAGCACTCGAGACAATTATTGCCCAAAGACTCATACGCCGTATTTGTCCATATTGTAAAAAAGAAAAAGAAGTCACAAAAGAAGAAGAAAGCGTTATTAAGCTCATGATGCGAAATACCTGAATGAAAGAATTTCTCGCAGACCACATAAAGCTATACACAGGGAAATGATGTGCAAAGTGTAATGGGACAGGTTACAAGGGAAGAATCGGGATATACGAGATTATAAATATGGATGATGATATTCGAGAACTCATAAAAACAGGATGATCACCAGAAGAGGTAGTAAAAATAGCCAGAAAAAATGGTATGATCCTTATGAAAGAAGATGGTGTCCTCAAAGCTCTCTGAGGTCACACTACTATTCAGGAGGTACTAAGGGTAGTATAA
>JAHDHC010000003.1 GCA_020631485.1 Candidatus Altimarinota bacterium | reverse complement strand
TGGTCATTAGTTGAGTTGCTTAGGAGTATTTTTGGTGATTCTTTTTTCTGCCTGCTTGATACTATCTGTTGCTGGAAGATCCTCTGGCATAGTTCCTCAGAGTTTTGTTATGGTTTCACGAACCTCTTTTCAAACCTCACAGTGTGCTTTGTTTGCATTATCCTTTCACTGAATATTTTCTCGCTTGAGTTTTGCTTCTGCTTGTGTTGCACGAAAGAGATTTGCAGCGAGTTCCTCACTTCCCATGTGATCAAGTATTTTTTGAGATTTCTTGAGTCCCTTTTTTGCATGGATTCACTTGTTGTCTAGTCAGGCATAGAGTCACATATATCAAAAATTTTGAAATACAGCATATTCTACTGGTTGTACGACTCATGCTCATCTTGCGGCTTCTGCGAGATCAGCATTATGTTTTTTCATTTCATCTCTGAGATGCTTTCTTTTTTGATCTTCTATGAGTTGTTCTGAGAGTTCTTGTTTATGAGTCTGTATTGCAAAGTATGTTTGCCCCAGAGCAACTATTTCTTTTCTGGGATCAGCATTTTGTACTATGAGATAGCAGGCATAACGAGAAAGATACATATCATCTAAGACTTGCCCCTGGATCTCACCATATTGATTACGAGATTTTTGGGGTTCGCTCACATGAGCGAAATGCTCTTCTACTGATTGTCATGCTGTTTCACATGATGTCTTTGCTCGCTTTATCGCAGGAATAAATTTGTTATATTCTGTATATTCTAACAGCTTATAGAGCTCTCTTGCTTTCCAGTAATCATTCCCATATTCATTGGTATGTTTGATGTTTTCAAATAAATTTTCAGATATCATTTTGTGAAAATATGTATTAGTCTTATAGTAATTCTACTCAGATGTAGCTCATGAAAAATGAGTAGTACTCCTTGTCCTTTGCAGGATTGAAGGAGATTTTTTATATTTTATATCAGATAGATTCTAAATTCTTTTTGATTCTCTCATCTAGTTCTTTCTCCTGGTTAAATTGCTCAGAGAGTTCAGCTGTGTATTGCTGCATCTTGGCTTCAAAGGTTTCATCATCATCAGAGGTATCTACTACTCCTACATATCTTCCTGGAGTGAGGATATAGTCTTGCCCTGCTATCTCTTCTATACTTGCAGATTTACAGTATCAAGGAGTGTCTTCATATGCTTCTCAAGATTTCCATGCTTTGTATGTATCAGATATCTTTTGTATATCATCAGTAGTGAGTTCTCTATTTTTTCTTGAGACCATTTCTCCCATCTCTCTCGTATCTAGAAAGAGGACTTTATTTTTTCTATTCTCTTTGTTCTTTGAAAGAAACCAAAGACAACTCGGGATCATGGTGCTATAAAAGAGCTGAGACGGAAGAGCTACGATACAGTCTACAAGTCCTGCCTCTATAATATTTTTTCTGATCTCTCATTCTCATCAAGTATTCGATGACATAGACCCATTGGCCATTACGAATCCTGCAGTTCCAGTATTTGAGAGATGATGGATGAAGTGCTGTACCCATGCATAGTTTGCATTTCATACTGGGGGTGTTCCATGTTGCCATCTTACATCACCAGTAAGATTTTCCCCTCCCCAATCTGAGATATTAAATGGTGGATTGGCTATGATATAATCAGCTCTGAGATCTTTATGAAGATTGTTTGTAAAGGTGTCAGCATTGTATCCTCAAAGATCTCAGTTGATTCCTCTCAGTGCCAGGTTCATCTTACAGAGTTTCCAGGTGGTGGGATTTGATTCTTGACCATAGACTGCTATATCACTGAGATTTCATCCATGAGCTTCTATAAACTTTTCAGACTGTACAAACATTCCTCCACTTCCACATGCTGGATCATAGATTCTTCAGCTTGTTGGTTCTAGCATTTCTACTAGGAGCTTTACTATACAGGCTGGAGTATAAAATTCTCATCCTCACTTTCATTCACTGTCTGCAAATCTTCAGAGGAAGTATTCATAAACCCTTCAGAGAATATCTTTTTCTCAGTGTTCTTTATCTTTCATAGATATAGTAGAGATGATATCCACTACTCCTCAAAGCATAGTTTTGTCGAGCTCTGGTCTGGCATAGTTTTTTGGAAGAGTATTTTTGAGGCTTTCATTTTCTTTTTCTATTCCTATCATAGCATCATCTACTATCTTTCCTATTTCAGGAGTTTTAGCTTTTGACATGATGTGTTCCCATCTAGCTTCTACTGGAACCCAAAATACATTATCTGCTAAGTATGAGTCTTTGTCTTCTTCCTCTCACTCATAGCTTTCAGGATCATTTACGATGGCATTGTATTTATCTTCAAAACTATCTGATATATATTTTAAAAAGATGAGTCCCAATATGACATGCTTGTATTCAGCAGGATCCATATTGTTTCTCATCTTATCAGCTGCTTTCCAGAGTTGTTCTTCAAATCATACACTTGTAGTATTTTTTGGGGCCATTACGGATTTTGTTTATATTTTAAGCTTTGTTTTATTATATAGATAAGTGGAAGAAATGCAAAATGGCTGGCATTCTGAAAATATAAGAAACCGACAATAAGTTCATATACAAGAAAGTTTTCCTAAATTCTTTAAAGAATCGTTAGCTTCAAAAGTCATACATGCTTGAAGTTTTTTATTTGTTCATATACTATAAATATATTATTTATATCTAAACAATCATGAAAAATACAGCACTTATCACAGGGGCGAGCTCTGGGATTTGAAAAGAACTGGCATATATACATGCTGAGAATAACTGAGATCTTGTACTAGTTGCGAGGAGGAGGGATGCGCTTGAGGAAATACAAAAAGACATACAGGAAAAGCACTGAGTAGAAGTAGTCGTGATCTCGAAGGACCTTACACTTCTGCAGAGTCCAAGAGAATTGTACGATGAGATACAAAAACTCTGAATCACGATAGACTACCTCATAAACAACGCTGGTTTTTGAGGACAGGGATTCTTTCATGAGAGGCAATGGGAAGATGAGAAAAATATGATGCAGCTCAATATGCTCACACTCACGGAACTGACAAAGTATTTTGTAGATGAGATGGTCGAGAGAAAAAGTGGAAGAGTCCTCAATGTAGGCTCGACTGCTTCTTTCATGCCAGGGCCACTACAAGCTGTATACTTTGCCACAAAATCTTATGTAAAATCATTTTCAAACGCATTGCATAGAGAGCTTCGCTGAAGCTGAGTCACTGTAACCAATCTCATGCCATGAGCCACAGAAACAGATTTTGAAAAAGTTGCAGGACTTGAAAATACTGAGCTTTTCAAACATACAGTCCCTGCAAGAGGAGTCGCTGAGGATGGATATCAAGCAATGATAGATGGGAAAATAGACGTTATATCGGGACTCACATTTATGCAAAAAATACTGATATGAGCTCTTCCTCTTCTGCCAAAAAAAGTCATACTCAATATGGTCTATGATATGCAAAAGAAAAAGTAAATCATCTTTTAAAAAATCTCCTATGAAAGGAGATTTTTTAAAAGCTATCTATATACCTGATTTCAAGGGAAAAGCTCATTTCCGAGTCTGGGAAGATTTGCTTGAGTTGTTTTTTAAGAAGCTCTGTATATGCTAATATATCTGTTCCAGTGAGTGTTTTGAGGATAATATCTACATGCTTTTCTCCATCTTTTATATATACTTCACTAAGTGTATAATCATAAACAAACTGTGCTCTGTCTTCACGAAAAAGTTCGTGAATTTGCTGAATGCTCTCAGCATTTTGCTTGATTGTCACAAATGAAAAATAGAGTGGCACCAAAAGTATACAGACTGAAACAATTACCACTCCTACTCTCTGAAATGATTGTTTTTGGAGATTGAGATGATGTGGAGTGTATCCATAAAGCCATAAAAATACAATACTCACACAAACAATGGCTCATAGGTTGGCGAGAAAGAGAGTAAAAGCTCAGAAAGCACTTACGATATTTCCAAAAGCAAGCTCTATGCCGATTACCGCAAGTGGAGGCATGAGCGAAGCTGCAAGAGCTACTCCAGCAATGGATTCTCAGAGCTCCTTATAGCGCAGTGACAAAATCGCTACAGCTGCAGAAAATGCTGCTATGAAAAAATCTAGAATATTTGGAGAGATACGAGCCAGTATCTCAGGAGTTTCAGTGTATATTCACAAAAGTTTCGTGACAAAAAATGCTGAAACTACAGGAAGAAGTATGGAAAATACAAGACAGCGAGCACTCTGAGAAAAAGACTTGGATCCTCCTCTTGCTATCGCATAACTCAAGCCATTGATAGGACGCAGGAGTGGGGCTATGAGCATAGCCCCTATGACGACTGCAACAGAGTTGTGCAAGAGTCAAAGTGTCGCTATGACTCATGAGAGCAATATAACTATCCAGTAGAGTTTGTTTCACTGGGCATCTTTTTTGAGTTGAATAACTACAGACTCCTTTTGCTCTGGTTCGAGTGCGAGAAACTCAAAGCGTCAAAATACTGCAGCAATTTTTTCATATAGTGATCTTTCTTCTGCTATAACATATTCTCAATCGTCTTTTTGAGATTCTTGCTTTTGTGCATTTTTAAGTTCGTTCTTTATCTCTTTTTTTTCTTTATTTGTCAGCTCACTCATAGGATATATTTATATATGAAAATGATACCCTATTTTTGGCTCTTTTACAAGTTCCAGCATAAAAGACATAGAGAAAAACACTTGTATATATAAAAGTTTTCTATATATTGCCGACTTATGGCAATCTTTCGTCATCTAATTCATGAACTATTAATCATGGTAAAAAAATACGGAATCATATTTCTCCTCACTTTTGTAAATGCGCTGAGTTTTACGATGCTTATACCGGTACTTCCCTATATCATAAAAAGCTACGAACAACCTGCTATCATGCTTGGTGTACTCTTTGCAAGCTATAGCTTGTTTCAGTTTCTTGCCGCACCTATTTTATGAATACTTTCTGATAGGTATTGAAGGAAACCAATACTCCTCATCACACAGTTTGGGACACTCATCAGCTGGGCTATCCTAGGAATTGCATACCTTCTTCCAGATATCACTCTTTTTTGATATATCCTCCTCCCGATACTTGTAGTTTCTATTTCTCGTATATTTGATGGGATTACTTGATGAAATGTCTCAGTTGCATACGCAATGATCGCTGACATAACTGAGAGAAAAGATCGAGCAAAGATTTTCTGAACAAACTCTGCAGTATTTGGTTTTTCACTCGTTATAGGGCCTGCAATAGGTTCTCTCTCACTCTCTTTGTCCCTCTGATTTCTCGGAACTGCACTGATATGATGAGCTATCTCACTTGTAACCCTCTGCATCATGTGATTTCTACTCGATGAAACACTCAGTGAAGAAAAACAAAAAAAAGATCTCCAGCTCAATTTTTCTTCTTTCAATTTTTATAAAAATATACAAAAATGGGCACATGTCCCACTTATAAAATATACTCTCGTCATGCGACTCTGTATATTTACAGCTTTTATCATATATACAACCGTTTCAGCACTCTATTTGATCGATGTTTTTTGATTTTCTCCTGATAAAGTAGGATACTATCTCACATTTACAGGGACCTTTCTCATTTTTCATCAGGCTGTAAGTATACGTCTGCTTGTAGATAGATTTTGAGATCTTAAAACACTCAGTATCTGAATCTTGTGTGTCGCTTTTTGATATGTGGGAATGGGCTTGGCAAATGATAACATAATCCTCTTTACGTGTATTTATTTCTTTTGAGTGCTTGGGATTTCCTGCTGTCTCACGACCCTTGGAGCCATTAGTTCAAATGCAGTTGATGAAAAAAGCCAAGGAGAAGTTCTTGGGCTTATGACATGAGTTGAGAGTATGATCTCTATAATCATCCCTATAGCTGCAACATATATCTATTGAGTAATAGACTTTTCTATATATTTTTTGGTTGCTTTTCTTGCCTTTCTTGCCTATTTCATAACTCAGATATTTTTTAGAGATATTCACTAAAAAAAGAGCGATATCGCTCTTTTTTTCTATAACTTCAAACTCTATTTATCCATCATCTCAGTTTTCATCATTTCAGTTTCCATAGTTGTATTTCACATAAGTACATCTACAAATACTTCAAGAATCTCGTTATACGCTGCTTTTTTGGTATCACTTATATCAAGTGTTGCAACCCTTGATTGGAGATTTTTTACTCTCTCAAGTAAGATTGCTTTTTTCTCATCTGAAAGATTTTTTATTCTTGCTTGTATTTTCATGGCAATTTTCTGTTGCTTTGCTGTCATTTTTTTCATACTCATCATCTTTTCTTTGTCTTTCATCATCTTATTTTTCATCTCTTGAACTTCATCTTTCGGCATTTGGACTCAAGCCATTGTTACTGGTCCCTCTAGGATATGATCAGCAGGTGCATCATTTCCATCATTTGGTTCAATCGTGAGGACATATTGATCATAGTCAGAGTAGTCTGTGGTACTGAGAAAAGCATTATGATATTTTCCATCTTTTTTTACAAGTTTCCCAGTAGAGATAAAGGCAAATGGACTCTTTCTCACAAGCCATCATTCGTAAAAATCATCTCCTAATGGATCTGTGAGACCGGTAAATCCAGCATCGAGGGTAAAGCTCTCATCGATAAATGTTACTTTTGCATATCCTACTGCACTACTATCTGTGACTATCCCACGGATTTCTTGTCCCTCCGTCACATCGATAATCGTATTTTTTGCCTGTGTCTGGGCAAAAGATCATGCAATCATCAGAAATATACAAGCACTTATTGTTTTTTTCATAGTATAGAATTATTAAATATAAAAATAAACAGTATTATGCTAAAAAATAAGCTTAAACAAAACTTAATGTCTAAAAATTGGTACCTCTATATTCTCAAGTGCGTAGATAATACGCTCTACACTGGTATTACGACTGATCTGGGAAGAAGGGTATCCGAACATAACTCCTCAGATCTTTGAGCCAAATATACTAAAACTCGCAGACCTGTCACACTAGTCTATTCTGAAACTTTCTCAAATAGGTCAGAAGCCACAAAAAGAGAAATACAGGTCAAAAAGATGAAAAGATCAGAAAAAGAGAAGTTGTGCGAAGCTCGCTAACTTGTATTTATAAAAACTTTAAGAGAGAATCTATATGCTTTCATAGTATCTTTCTATTGTTCACCGTGTTTCTCGCATATCACAATACTTGGAGCTCATTAAGCTCAAGTGTCGTGTTTCAAGAAATACTCTTCAGTTTCTCTTCATATGGCATTCAAAACTCTTCATAAATTATTCATTGTCTGAAAAGAATGATATTATAAATATACTCTAAAAAGGCTTTCATATCCTTTCTGTGTAACTCAGATAGTCTTTTTACAAGCTCATCTTTTTCAATAATTCCTTTTCTATATGCATCAACTCAATGTATAAAGCCTCCGCATGTATTCCTATCTTTAGCCTCAGTTGTTAGAACGAGCTTTTTAGATGATACTCATTCTGTTTCAGAAAAATCAATTCATAAAATTTTCGCAAATTTATGAGCTCTATTTCTAAATCATCTTTTGTATCACTTTTTTATAATCATACTCTTCAACCATTTATCTATATACTCTTTCTCTTCTCGAGAGTCAGAAAGCGCATTCGCTATAGCTGTATATTTTTCATAAGTTCTTCATTGCAGATTTTTTTCAATAACGATTGAGTAAAGATGATCAAAAAATACTTTTCTTTGTTTGAGAGAGAGAAGATGTATAGAATCACCTAGTTCTTCTGCTGATGAACAATCAAGCTCAAAAGTGTTTATAATTTCATGGGTGTTTCACACTCATTTTATACTTTCTTTTGAAGTAGTATTTTCATTTGCTAGATCCTGCTCATTTGAAGTGTTTGGTCTGTTAATTCTTGTATTTACTTGTATAACAGCTGTTTCAATGGGGTAGTTATGACCTTTCGTTTTAAGCGGCTGATCAGGAATATTCTTTTTAGGTCTTCAAATAACAGGGAGTTGATCAGGATTCTCTCTGAACCATGTAATAGGATCTTCACTCTTTCTATCTCAAGTCTCTAGGACATTTCCTACTTCTTCAGATACATGATCTGAGACCTCTCAAGCTGAGTTATCAATGAATCATAATTCTTTTCTAGTTTTTCGAGCTTTTTCGATTTGTTCCTGGACCCTGTCTGGTAATAAAAAATTTTCTCACATGTTTGATAATTGTAAATTGTGTATCTAATAATTTAAAATAATACTTTGGAGAGTCAATTTATTTTGTGAGTTTTTTGCGTAGATACGACAAGTATGCTAAAATATATCTATAATAATTATGAGTATGAGTATAGAGAAACAGGAGATAAACTTTGAAGACCCAAATGAGTTTTTTGACAGGCTCGTGCAGGTCGCTGTTTTCAAGGAGGCTTCAGACATCCATATACTTCCAGGGAAAGAATCTGTAACGGTACAGTTTCGTCTCTATGGTGAGCTCAGTACGCTCTATACATTTCCAATAGAACTATTTCAAAAGATCAACAATACGGTCAAAATTCGTGCTCTTATGGATATAAGTGAACAAAACCATGTGCAGGATGGAAAGATCTTTATGCAAATAGATGTAGAGGGAAACACTGTATGAGTAAATCTGAGAGTCTCTACTCTCCCAACACTCAATGGAGAAAATATCGTCATCAGAGTACTCACAACAAGTAGTAAGTTTCTCGACATTGATTCTCTTGGTTTTAGTAGTCAAGCGCAAAAACTCCTCAAGTCTGCAAGCCAGATTAGTGAATGACTCGTACTTGTATGTGGAGGAACTGGAAGTGGAAAAACTACGACACTCTATGCTATGCTCAATGAGCATGACCCAAGTGAAAAAGCTATATTTACCCTTGAAAATCCAGTAGAATATGTCGTATCATGATATGTTCAATCACAAATACACATCGTGTGAGGAGATGCTGAAGATGCAAACTCTTATACTTTTTCAGAAGGACTTATCTGAATCCTCAGACAAGATCCTGACATCATCATGATAGGAGAGATGAGAAGAAAAGAAGAGACAGAAACCTGTCTCGAAGCTGCAAATACAGGGCATGTTGTTATGGGGACGATTCACTCAAATAGTGCTATTGGAGTAATTGCGAGAATCAGACAATTTGATATCCCATCATACCTTATAGCAAGTAGTTTAAAGTATATCATCTGTCAAAAGATGGTAAAGGTCTTATGTCCTCATTGTAAAAATAAAATGACTATGAAAGTCGCTGACCTTCCTGAAAAATATGCACGTCACATAAACGCAGAAGAGATAGAAGTATATAGCCATAATCCAAAGTGATGTGACTCATGCAACGATTGATTTTCTGATCGTAGTGTCCTTACTGAGATGATCAAGGTTGATGATGATATCTATAGACTCATTCTCGATAATGCCGGAGAAGATGAGATACGAAGGACCCTTATGAAAAAATGATGGATTCCTCTCTATCTTGACGCACTCAAAAAAGCGATCGATTGAAAAATGGATATACACGAAGCCTTGAAACTTGACCTATAAAAAGCTCCGGATTCCCGGAGCTTTTTCTTATTTTCTGATTTCTTTGAGTCTTGCTGCTTTCCCTGTAAGATTTCTGATATACTTGATTGATTTTCTTCTTACTTTGAAGCTTCTAAGAACTTCTATTTTTTCGATTGTTGGAGAGTGTATTGCAAATATCTTTTCTACTGCAAATGCTCCTACTTTTCTTCTTACGGTGATGGTCTTTTCAAGTGCAGATTTTCCTGCTGTTTTTATAACCACTCCTTTAAATCTCTGAATTCTTTCTTTTGATCCTTCCTTGATCTTTTGGTAGATTTCTACCTCCATTCCTGTTTTTACGTCAGGTCTTCCTTCTTGGATAAAGTCACTTTGGATCTTTTGAACTATCGTTGAATTTGTCATTTTTTCTGCATTTACTTTTAAAATCTTGCATATCATATAAAAACGCATGAAAAATGCAAGTTTTTTTGAGCATTTTCCCGATACATGGTATACTATATATAGTACTTCCTTAGTCTTAACTCAAAATATGGATTTCAAAGCACTGCAAGAAAAAGCAAAGAAATACGGGAAAAATCTCTGAGAGACACTCAATTGACACCTAAATACTGGAATCGAAAAACTAGAAAACAGTAAGTTTGTGGTATCTGATGAAGCGAGTCTCGAAGAAATTATCTCCTCCACAAAGGATACAACAAATAGTTATGGAAAAATAAGCCGAAAGAAAACAATTGTCATCTTTGTTGAAAAATGATCTGACTTTTACAAGCATCTTCTCAGTTATATGCTTCCTATAATCTACGGCAAAGCTTGGACGCAGAATATCTGAGTAAAGATTTCGAACCTCGAAAAAGAAAAACTCCAAAAGTACGATATCACAGAAATCCCAGCTCTAGCTGTATTTGGAGACACGGAAATCATAAAGGTCATATACGGAAAGGAGGCTATAGAAAAAGTTGTAAAAAACACAAATGTAGATATAAATGAGCTTATAACTAACCTATAAACCTTATGACTCTCAGCATTCTCGAGATACTCTATATATTTCTCATCGCATTTGTAGCCGTTATCTGAGTACTCCTCTCAATCGTACTCGTAAAAGTCATAAAAATCCTCTGAGTCGTAAATGAAATAACTGGCTATTATGATAAAGCAAAAGTTATGCTAACAAACTACTCCAAGGTTCCAAACTCTGTAAAAGATGGGTTTAAAAAATGAATCAAAGAAAAACTCAAAAAATAATTGGATTATAATCCAATTATTTTTTTAATTTCCTGTAAAACTTCTTCTTTTGATTGGCTTCCATCAACGATATAGTCACAATATTGCTTTGCTTGAATACGTTCAAATCTCGTGCTTTCCATTCTATTATCAAGATCTATTTCTTTTCATCATGGATTTCTTTCAAAAAATCTTTCACGAAGTACCTCATTTGGCGCATCTAGAAAAATAGAAGTATAGTTTTCTTTAAAATCAGGATGTTTCGCTTGTAGTTGAATCAATCACTTTGTATCAATTTCTTTGATAAGCATTTTTCAATCTCTCAAACCTCTTTCTACTTCTGATTTTTTAGTACCATAATAGGCAACTTTATGGTTGATCTCATACTCGAGAAATTCATCTTTTTCTATAGACTCTTCAAACTCCTCTTGAGTTATAAACCAGTATATATCACCATCTATTTCTCATGGTCTCATTCTTCTCGTTACATATGATTTTAGAAAATCAATTTTCTCATTTTTTTCAGTTTTTAGAGCATGTAATACTGTTCATTTTCATGCTCATGAGACTCACATTATAAAGTACAGGTGTCATTTTTTTTCCATATTATAGACCGATTATTTGTATGAGTGAATTAAATTTTTTTGTAGCGATGCTGTTTGCATAGCTATTTCAAGAGTTGAGCTTTTTCTCAAGCTCGTGAAAGTTCTCGAGATAATACTCGTATTTGTCTCGTGCCTGAGCGTAGTATGCTACAAATAAATCGAGGAGCTCGAGTTTCGCGTGACCATATCCATAGCCTCAGGCTGCATATTTTTGTCTGATTTCAGATTGCTTCTCTGAGCTTGCAAAAAGCTGTATGAGGGAAAATACCGTACAGTTGTCTGGATCTTTAGGATCATCTAGACCTTCACTTCCTGTCGGGATAGACATGATCTTTTTCTTGAGGGTTTTCTCATCATCAAACACTCAGAGGAAGTTATTGTATGACTTTGACATCTTTCTCCCATCTATCCCTGGAATAGTCATAACCGACTCTTCTATATGGGCTTCTGGGAGCTTAAAAAACTCTTGTTTGTAGGTTTTGTTGAAATTTTGTGCGATATCACGAGCAAACTCAAGATGTTGTTTTTGGTCCTTTCATACTGGAACTATATCTACATCATAACTTATGATATCAGCAGTCATGAGTATCGGATAGTTAAAAGTTGCCATATTGATTTCAGAATTTTTGTTTTGAGAGTCTTTGAAGCTATGAGCTCGAAGCATAAGAGAATACGGAGTGACACTCGAAAGAATCCATGTCATGTTGTTTATGTGTTGTACCTGTGATTGCTCAAAGACAATAATCTCAGAATCCTCTGGGAAGAGTGCAAAAAACTCACATATTATTCTTTTTTTATTTTTCCTGAGACTTTCAGGATCATGGACACTTGTAAGACTATGGTAGTCTGCAAGCATGAGAAAAGACTCTCTTCATTTAGAGTTTTCTATAAGTGGACGAAACATCCCAAAATAATTTCCTATATGCATTCACTCACCTGTTGCTTTTATCCCAGTAAGTATTCTTTTTTTTGACATTTTATTTCATAATTTTTAAATATTCCTGTGCTTCCCCTGTGATTTTTCTTCCTCTTGGAGTTCTCTCTATAAATCCTATCTGCAAAAGATATGGCTCCACCACTTCTTCTATAGTTGATTCTTCTTCTCATACCGCACTTGCAACGGTATTTAATCCTACAGGTCATCATCAAAACTTTGTTCAGATGATATCAAGGATCTTCCTATCGAGATAATCAAGTCCAAGATCGTCAATCCCGATACTTTCAAATACTTCTTGTAGTACTTGATCATCTGATATATCTTTTCCTATAGTATGATAGTCTCTGAGTATCTTTAAGAGTCTATTTGCGACACGAGGAGTCCCTCTCGATCGTTTTGAAATCTTTTCAAGACATGTTTCTGTAAGAGAAAAACCTATAAGTTCAGCATTGTGCTTGATAATCTTTTCTATATCTGATTCTGTATAAAAATCCAGCTTCAAGACATTTCCAAACCTATCTCTGAGTGGAGCACTCAGAGAGCTCAGCTTTGTCGTAGCTCAAACGAGTGTAAAAGGCTTTACAGGAAGTCGAACTGACTGGGCTCAAGTACCTTTTCAAACCATTATATCGATATGATTATCCTCCATCGCGGTATAGAGGATCTCTTCTACAGGATTTCTGAGTCTATGTATCTCGTCTATAAACAACACATCTCCATGTTCGAGATTTGAGAGAATACTTACAAGATCTGATTGTTTTTCTATCGCTGGTCACGAGCTTGTTTTGATATTTGCTCACATTTCATGTGCTATAATGTTACTAATAGTTGTTTTCCCAAGACCTGGTGGCCCATAAAACAATATATGTTCGAGTGGTTCTGAGCGGATACTTGCACTTTGTATCGCAACTTTTAAGTGTTTTTTGAGACTTTCTTGTCAGACATAAGAGTCAAGATCCTTAGGCCTCAGACTCATGATACTATCTGTTTCTTTTTCCTGAGCTGCTATAACTCGATCTTCTCATTTTTTTGTAGATGTTTGTGTGTGTTTTATAACCATATGCTTCTATTAGTTTTGTATACTATAGTTATAAATGCTTTTGATTCAATAGGATAAGTCAGATATATTATGAAAATAACACTTTATCTATAAAATGTATATGAAATATATATTTTAAAATCTATTTTTATGCATCACATAAAATATAAAAATTCCCGTTCTAGCTGTCCACAGAGCTTGTTTTTATCTCAGTCTTCCTCCCCTGATAAGGGGAGGCTAGGAGGGGTTATTGCCTTTACTCTCGTTGAATTGATAGTGGTTGTAACGATCCTTGCGATTCTTGCAACTATCTGATTTGTGAGTTATAGCAGCTATCTCATCTGAGTTAGAGACACCAATAGAATAGCTCAAATGACCAAGATGTCAGATGGACTCAATCTCTATTCTACGAGAAATGCACTTCCAATCCCAGAGGATTATGTAGAAGTACAGATCAATGGATCTTTGATCTGATACCAGTGATACGCTGGATCAAGTGTGCTTGAAACTATCGAGTACGAGAAGGGAGGAGTTGATCCCAAAGACAATACGTATTTCACCTACTATCTGACAAAAGACAGGAAGTATTTTCAGCTCTTGTGATTTCTTGAAGAGTGATCAGATCTGAAAAGTTATACCTCTTCCTCAATGAGGTGGAAGCCTGAAAGGCAGGGGGAGCTGAGCTTGGTGAATAGAGTATATGCCAATACTTACTCAGAGAGGATTCCGACAGTAGTCTGAAAGAAGCTCTGAGTCCTGACTGATGATCTCAATACTCCGATCCAGGAGATATGAACTATAAGCACTGCTTGATTTTTAGATATCACTCCTTCTACTACTTGATACACTGCATATCTGACTGATGAGAGGTATATGACAGATTGAGAGCTTGTAAAAGCAAGTCCTATAGCTCACTGCAAAAGAATTCGTGAAGCGTCAGGAGCCCGTTCAAATTGATTTTACGATATTAATCCCGATGGAAATGAACTCATACGCGTCTATTGTGATATGAGGACAGATGGTGGAGGCTGGACCGCACTTGTGAGAATTAATCCGAGTATAAAAAACTCCAATGAATGGACTTCAAACAATGGAAGCTCTGACGGAGAATACTATAACTATATGAACAAGTCATCGTTTCTTCCTCAAAATGAAATATATATTAACAAAACTGTATGATATGATGGATGAGAATATCTTTTTGAAAACAAAGATGGAAATCTCTATGCAAAAAGGGGTCCTCTCAAAAATGTTATGGTAAGAGAGAACTGGAATGGCCTTGCAACGAATCTTGTAAACTGGACAGGAGCGAATTATGATGGAACATGATTTAGCCATGATGGAACTACCTATACATGGTTCCTCCATACAAATACCACCACAACATTTTATGATTTTCCTTTTATCACCCAATCGACAGATGCTGTTTCAGATACACCATGGGGTTGAAGAAACTATGACGAAGATGTAGATGCTTATATATTTGTCAGGTAAAAAAAAGCAATTCTCAAAGTTGGGAATTGCTTTTTTTTTTGTGATATCTACTTATAATTGAGAAAGTGCTTTTTGTAGTATCTTTGGATATATTCGAGATTCTGAAGAACTTTTTCATCATTTCCTCCTCAAATCTCTGAAGGTTTTACTCTAAGTGAGATATATCCTTCATAAGCTGATGCTTTGAGCTTCATGAGGAAACTCTCAAGAGGAAGATTACTTGTCCCTCATCATTGCATTCCTGGAAGGAGATTGGCCTTTGATCCAAACTTATCACTGAGATATACATTTTTAATAGTTTTTCAGAGAATATTTTGAGCCTTTATGAGATCAGTTCCTCCGTTAATATCGATGTTTGAAACATCGAGTGTTGTATAACCAGTAATCCTTTTTAGCTCTACAAGTGCACTATTTTTGTGTTCAGGGATAATAAAAAATATAAACTTCGAAGCGACGTTTTTTACACTCAGAGAGATTCTCTCTGTTTTATTGACTCTTGGTAAGTACTCCGTAAACCATTTTGTATCTTTATCGAGAATGTGTGGAGGAGTAAATGTAACCACTTGGCTTCCGAGACTTTTTGCGATAGTAATAACTTCATCGACTCTTTTTTTATTCATTCATCTTGGTGGAGCTTCTACTGAAACAACTGGTATCTCAAAAGCGTCACTTAAACTTTTAATATACTCTGAATCAAGCGAGTCGTAGTTTCACTTTTCTAACTTGAGGTCTATACCTTCATATTTTGCTTTTTTGGCTATTGTAAAGATCTTATGGATTCCATATCACTTTAAACTCGCCGTTGAGAGAGTGAGCACCTTTTTTTGTTTATATATAATATAAAACCAGTATATCACAAAAAAAAGCAGCAAGCAAGAATCTTACTACTTTTTCATGCTCATTTTTTACATGACTTTCTTTCCTCACATTGCTGCCTGCAATACTTCTGGGATTTCAAAGCTTCCTTCTGGAGTTTGAAACTGTTCCATAATGGCCAATCAGGTCCTAAAAGTTACGGCTGTACAGTTCAATGACCAGGCAAACTCTTTTTTCCCATCTCTATTATAGCTTGTTTTGAGTCAGCGTGTCTGATAGTCTGATGCTGCACCATTGGAACATACTTCACGAAATTTTCATTCTCATGGGAACCATGCTTCATAGTCTACTTGTCTATGATGCTTTGCTGGCATGTCCCCACTACATACTTCTACTGCACGAAAATGAAGTCCTAAGCGTGAATAAATTTCTTCATTGATCTTTCCATTGAGAGCAAATACTTTTTCATTGTCTTCTGGTCGACATAGTGCATCTATCTCGATTTTTTCAAACTGGTGAACTCTGAGTATTCCTTGTTGATCTTTTCCATAAGAACCAGACTCCTTTCTGAAACATGTAGTATTTGCCATCACTAAAATAGGCTCTTTGAGATCACCAAGATTTTTCTTGGCGTAGTATCACATAAGTGGTTGTTCTGAAGATGGGATGAGATAATAATTTGTATCTTCATTGATAGGAACTTCGTAGAGTTGTCAGTCAAAATCAGGAAGATTTCCTATCTCAGTCATAGTTTTTTCGTTGAGCATGAGTGGGACATACATAGGTTCAAATCCGTTTTCCCAGATAATCTGCTCTACCCAATTAAAGAGTACTTTTTGAAACTTTGCCATCTCTCCTTTCAGAAAATACCCTCTTGCTCCCATAACTTCTGATCCAGTTTTTTGGTCGACGTATTGTTTATATACTTCAAGCTCATAATAGGGTTTTACTTCAAAATCAAAGCTTGGTTTATCACCCCACGTTGCTACTACAGGATTGTCTTCATCACTTTTTCAAACTGGAATATCATCCCAAGTGAGATTAGGGATTTTTGCGACAGACTTTGTGAGTTGTGTTCATAAATCTCTGAGCCTATCTTCTTTGAGTTTTGTTTCATTACTCAGTTCTTTCATTTCTGAAAATGCCTTTTGTTTTTCTGTGTCTGATAACGAAGCTATTGTCTTATTGAAATCATTTTTCTTTTCGAGGAGAGTATCTATCTCTTGTTTAAGTATTTTCCATGCTTCATAATTTTGTTTTGCTTCATTTGCAAAATCAGGATTTCCTCCTCTTTTTTCAAGCTCTGCTCTGTAACGATCAAGATTTTGAGCAAGATGTTTAATATCTATCATAATTTTTTTATTGGTTTAAATAAAGAGTGAGTGTCTTTCAACTCTAAAATACAGCTTTTACCCCAGTGGAGAGGAAAGATACGTAGGGATTCATGTATAATCTGTTTCTATCATTATTTTTTTTATTTACTTTTTATTTGTTACTTCCATTATTTTTCAAATGTAGTTTTTTTCATCATCCTGTATCATCTCGGCTCATAGGTACTTTATAGAACCTGCTCATGAGTCGTCGATTGCGTTTATATACACTCCAGATCAAGAGCTATTTTCTCAAGAAAGGACATAGGTCAAGACTCATGTACCGGTATTGTTGAGAAATATCGCATAGTCATTTGTCATAAAATCAAATAGATATTCATTTCATGTCAGACCACCTGAAAGACTGAGGGTTCATGAGTTGTTTTGAATATATCCAATAGAAGCAGAAATTCAAGTTGTTTCTTCGACTACAACTGGGATGAGTTCTGTGCTTGTATTGTAGGTATTTTTATCAAACTGAATGATTTTCATATCAAAGTCCTTATCTATATCAAGATACAGATATCCAGAATTCACGGATCAAAGTGTAACATAATAATCGTCATTATTATTTGGATTTTCTTCGATATATTCTTGGACTCTCGTATTTGACCACAAGATATTTGTATAGATAGAATCTGGAGGGATATAGCCATATACTGTAGTCCTTGCTGCGGCATCATCATCTATATAGTTTCAGGGAAACATGAGTGATCCACTCGCACTGATGCTATAGTTGTCCGTATTAAAATTATCATCAATACCATCAGGAGACGTTGGAAGTCAGGCACTTATGTCTAGAAGGGTATCATCTGCATCTACAAATGATCGCAAGGCAAGACCTCAACTATCGAGGTTTACATTATCTCAGAGATACAAAGCTCCAGAAAATCCAGTAAAATCAGGATTAAAATATATATAATACGGAATTCCGCTATGAATCGCAGAACAGTAAATTGAACCACTATACACTACTGGAGTAGTGTTTAAAACACTCAGGATTGTCTCTCCACTCATACTTACATTTTCTGGACATCAGATATTGTCTACTACTCAGCTCCCATTTGAGTTGAGACTCACAGAATACTTTGAATACAATGCCCCTTTTTCTAAAATCAAATTTGAGAGCTTTTTTTGTATATTTCCTCATTCAGTATTTGCAAGAAATACAAAAAAATTATTAAACATTGCAAGTGCAAGCAATAGTGCGAGATTCACAAGAACAAGACTATATATCAAGACATTTCAGATTTTTGTATATTTCATTCTTAAAAAATTATATTTACGCTATAGATCCAATCATTTGTTATCTCATCCCATTTTTGTCCATTAATTCAATCTTTATAATTTATAAGAATATCTAGATCTGTATCAAGTATTGCTCAGCTGTTATAGAGTTGTGCTTGAAAGTTTTTCATAAAGACATCTTGAAAAAGCTTATCTTTATTGAAGTTTAAGTCATATGCAGTCATAGGATTTCACCTCAGTGTCACGATATCACTGGCTGTGAGTTGACGAATTCAGAGATATTTTTCATATATTTTCTCATAATCTGCTGAAGTTTCCTCGAGTGACAAGGTGTTGTCTCTTACAACACCGAGAAGTATTCATTCGGATTCTTCAGGATTAACCATCATCACAACATCACTTCATGTTCAGGTTTTATCTATCAAAATCTCAGAGTTTACAAAAGCTCATTTGTAATTGTTGAGAGAAGTTGAAAATGTGTTTACTTTTTCGATAATATTTGTTTGTTTGTTTGAGTAGGTTATTTCATTCATGCTTGTAGAAATAAAACTCATAAGTATAGAAAGCACCAAAGATCCTATAAGTACAGCCACAATAAGCTCAGTGAGAGTAAATGCCCTTAATGTATTTCCTTTTTTTAAAAATTTCACTTTTTCTACTTTTATATATACTAATAATAGCTTTAAAAATCCGAATGATTATATATCATAATAGTATTTTTTCAAATGATAAAAAACAACAAAGGAGAAACAATCGTATGAATACTGATAGGGGTTTTCATAATATCTATCGTTATCTTAGGTATATCAAGTCTTATAAACTACAGTAGAATCACGATACAAGAATACGACAGAACTACAAAGATTTCAATTCTCAGGGAAAATCTCACAAATATTATCCAATGAATTGATATAGATACTGTTCTGGAAAATGAAATTTTTTACATCTACAAAAACACCCAAACCCAAAGCTATGATATATACACTTGAAGTACAAATTCTGAATATAAATATATCAATGCACAAGGTGAAAAAATCGATAATATAAATACATATGAATGAGATATATATGCTCGACTCCTTTGGGTTGAGCGTGAAGACACCAGTATCAAAAACTCAAACAAACTGATACGAGCGAGCATAAAAAGACTCATAAAAAAATAGCTTCAAAATTTGAAGCTATTTTTTTATGTCCCTTATTGAGTCTGATTTTGAGTATTTTGGAGACATGATACGTTTATAAGATTGACACTATTTTCTCATAAATTTACAGAAAACGCGTCACATCATGATTGGGCTTTTTCTATAACTTGCGCAAATGCAAACTGTGATCCTCGGTCAAAGTTTTGCTGACCATAGTTCATCTTAAAATCATCATAATAGGTCCATGCAATAAATATAAAAGACAATAAAAGATAACTGTATAACAATGTTTTTCCGAGTTTTCATGAAAAACACGATGGCTCCTTTGTAAACATATATGTATTATTTAGATTGTATTTGAATCTAAGTATACAAAAAGCCCTTGCTCTTGCAAGGACTTTTTTATTATTTTTCTATCTGAGATTCCAGGAATCGTACTGTTTCTTTGAGTTCTTCTAACTCACTTTTGAGTGATTCTATTTCAGTATCAGTTTCCTGAGCATCAGTTTTAAACAGAGTAAATAGTTCTTTTACAGCTTCAACAAGGACTGCTGTGATTCTATCATAGGCGAGTCATTTCGCGTCAACTTGGTTTTCTTCCCACTCAACCATTTCTGGGAATACTGCTCATACTTCCTCTGCGATAAAACCAATATCTGCTTTTCCTCACTGCTCTACTTTCCAATTATATGTAATCCCTTGCAACTTTTGGACATCTTGTAATGCTCATTGTATTGGTTCTATATTTTCTTTCCATCTACGTGATGAGTATGTATGCCATGCATTCGCACGACCTCTTCATGCTGTCCATGATGAGTTTGGAAGCTCAAGCCTATATGACGGGTTTAACACTCATACTCAAAGATATCAATCATTATCTAGAGTCATTTTTACAGCACTATCATTTCAATTCGTATAGAGGACATCTTCATTTTCGCCAGCAACTGTAAAAATCATTTTTGTAGGTATGCTGTCATTTCCAGGAGTTCCATCAACTTGAGCAAAAATTCACGCCGTACCAATATATTCGTCTCCATCATATCCATAAAATCTTATTCCTCACATCATGTCACTTCATCCTACAATTTGTTTGTTAGAGTCAGAGTTTCCTGTTGATTTAAAAAACTCTACATCTGCTTTACAGGTTGAACAATCTGACCATGAATAAAGTCTTACATCAGCATTATTTCATTCAAATTTTAAATCATCTCCAGCACTTCCTCATCCATTTGCTGATCCATCAACTTGCCAATATCATTCTGATAATCCATCAGACAGATTATTCCACGGACTCCATGTTCCATTGTATCTTCATCTTGAATGGATTTCATTGTTATTCCCATATACATGATATGTTTGATAAACCATATTTCCATCTTCTACCACTTGGAGCATTCACGCAAGATCTACTGGATAATTTGAACCAGAAGACGCACTTGCATTAGAATTTTGATGATATAGACCAGTTATCGTCATACTGTTGAGATTCACTCCTGATCCTATATCAGCTTTTTGTGTCAGTGTTCTATTTGGATTTGTTACAACATCTTGACCATTCACTGTCAATCACATTCATGATATATTAATATCCGTCGTATTTGCATCTGTGATATTTAGATCAGTCCCATCATGCTGAAAACGAACATAATCAGTATTACTACTATTATGTATTTGAAAAGTTCTTCCTTCAAGTACTTGTGTTGGTGAGTAGAGCTGAATACTCCCAGCTCATGCGTCAATTCACATATTTCCACTATATTTTGAGATAGTAGCTTGATCTACTACTCCATTATATTCTCAATATAAATAAATATCTGCATTTGAATCATTATCTCAAATCGCACTTGGATTTCAGAGACTGAGAAGTGATCTTCATGTTGTATTTCGTACTTGAATATTTTTCATATTTACATCTCCAGCAAACTGTGCATCACCTGATTGTGCTTCAAATGCCACTGTTGGAGTTAGACCACTTACTCACCAGGTAAATCATCTCCCAGCTGTATTACTCATATTGGTCTTGATACTATAATCTGTAACTGGACCATAACGGTGTGTTGAAGCAGTATTTCCCATAGAGATTTCATACTGATCACTTGACCAAAATCTCAAACCATTGTTGTTTCATGGAGCGACATTTAACTGTGTGATAGTTGGGGTATCAATCAGTTCACTATTTCCTACAGAGTTCGCCGCAAGATCATTTGCTGTAAGCGTATTATTTTGAATCTCTGAACTGTCTATAGTTCCATCGACTATAGTATCTCAAGGGATAGCATCTCATATACCGATATATGAGCTATCAGCCCAGTCTTTGTCTAAAAATGTCTTCCATGCTGACCATCATGCATTATTATAATCTCAGGTTCTAAACATCGGATTTCCATTTCCGGTATAACTAAGATCATATGGGAAAAGAATCTGTCCAGCTCAGCCATCTTGACCCGTTGTGTACGAAGGAAAATTAACAAGCGAACCGTAGGCAATCGGAGCAAAATTTGGAGAAGTTGAACGCACGAGTCATAATGAAATCCCTGTAGAATGCATTGATCTTGGAGAAGCATTCAAATCTCCTATCCAATTATATGGAGCATGAGCATTTATCTTTGTCGCAGCTCTTGCAACGAAACTATCTGATATATCTGTTTCAGTGATGGTATTATCAAGTATCTCTTGAGTTCTCACTGATCCATCTACAATCTCTGCTGAATTTACCGATCCATTTGCAAGATCACTCGCTGTCAGAGTATTGTCTTGAACTTTTGCACTATTGATAGAGTTATCATCAAGTGTGACATTATTCCATGTTCCTCACAGAACTCAACTCAACTGGAGTCTTCACGCAGTTGTAGTTGTTGCGTAGGGAACTGATGCTGTGCTTCATATATCTACCCACGAACTTCCATTACATACATATACTATATTTGTCGTTGTATTGTATGTAGCCCATCATTCTCTTGAACTATTACATGTCTGATTATTAGAATTTGGCTCTTTCCAAACTAATCCCTGTACCAAAGTATCTACATAACTTTTTGTTGCAGCGTCACTTGCAGAGCTTGGTGTTCCAGTGATAGTAAGTGAGCTAACTGTTGGATTATCAATTAATTCACTATTTCATATAGCGTTAGCTCCTATATCAGCTGCCGTTATTGTCTCGTCAGTTATTTTCGCTCATGTCACAGCATTGTTTGCCAACTCAGAGCTTCCAACTGCGTTTGCCGCAAGATCAGATGCTGTTAGAGAATTGTCTGTAACTTCTGAAGTCCCAACAGAATTAGGAGCAAGGTCAGAAGCAGTAATTGTATTGTTCTGAATCTCTGAACTATCAATCGTATTATCGCTAATAGTATCCCCATTTATAGCTTCTCATACATTTATGAATCTATTATCAGCATAATCTCTATCCATCGCTGCTCAGCCAGTAGCTGGATCAGCTATTCATACTAATTGGTTCCCCGTAAAGTTCACTGTACCATTCTCAGATATCGACATTTCTGTTGTACCATTAAATTGGAAATTATATTCTGAATCAACCGTTGATGCACTTTTTATGTCAAACCTAAAGTCATGAGAGGTTGCACCAGTTTCATCTTGTTCATAACTGAGTATACCATCATTGTCAGAGACATACATTTTAAATGCTTCAGCTTCTCTTCTTCATACTATAAGTTTTGGTTGTGTATATGATGATGTTATATCCGTAACTGATAGATTTGCTCATGGATTTGTATTTCCTATACCTACAAAATTCGTATCATAGTATATCTCATCATCTGATTTTCTTGTCCAAAGTCCAGAGTTAGAATCTACATAGTCTTTCGTCGCTACATGGTTATTCGCAGTTGGTGCTGAAGCCGTAATATTTCCACCCACATCAAGATCTCATGTGATGTTTACATCTCAGGTAAAATTCGCTATGTATGACGCGAGTATTCAACCTCAGATTCATACCGCACTATTCGTTCCTCGGATAACAGAACTCATAAATCTCTTGTTCGCATCATCGTAGTATACCAACTCTCATCATGTAAGACCATCAAATATCTCATGTAAAAATATCTGTTTCACCTTTCCATTAGCGTCAAAAAGCTTTGCAAGTATTGTCCCAACTTTTCACTTCTGCTCAGCTACTCCTCACGGAAGATTAGCATCTACTTGTTGTAGTTGCAATACTCTCGTCCTCACATCCTCTTGATCCTGAAGATCACTCGCGTAGGTTATTCCTGATATCTGAAATATGAAACTTAAAAATAAAATACTTGATACTATCTTTGTATAGCTCCTTATTTGCATAATAATTTTTTATAAAAATATGTACTTTTATATACATTATCACAAATATAAAATAAAGTAAAAAAACATACATTTTTTTACTTTATGAAAGTGAATAATTGATTTAATAATTTGTAAACCATACTTGTCATTGTCCTGACTCTAGCCCCATACTGTAGGCTGAGCTATTATATCCACCTGATTGACAGGCGAATGCTTGAGATGCTCTAGTTCATTCCATACGGATATAATTGTCTCAGGCTCTGAGTTTTACAAGTGTATTTACCTTTACATCTCTGTAAGCGTCTGAGCCATTATATGGATCTCCTATCTGGATAACTTGAACATCGTTTGTTCCATCATTATTTATATCAAGATCTGGTGGATTTGGACTACTTCCACTATCTCTATAAATTCGATGCATATCTGTTTCAGATGGAACTGCTTGGCCAAATATCGGAACAAATATACGGAGATTTTCCCCTACTTGAGGACCATATTCTAGTCGAAAGTTAAAGTATCACTCAATCGCTTCAGGCGCATTGACTCTGATGATGTTGTAATACCTATTACTGATATCTCTTCAAGCTGATCCAGTAACCTGGAATCATCCATTATCACAGTGTCCTTCATTATTGATAAGCCATCTTTTAACAGAGGTATTTACTGTATGAGTTGCAAGATCTTCTCTTGTCGTTCTCAAGTTTACATTTGCAGGATTGTTCTGCCACATAGAAACCCATTCGGCTGAGGTTTTTGTAGGAACAAAAAGAGCATTCCCTCAACTATAATTGTTTATCACCTCTATAGCCGAAAATAAAAGAGTCGTGTTTCCAGATGAGCCATTGCTATCTGCAGTTGTTGTAGCTCCATTATTTGCTCTATATCAGGTATCCCAAGTTCATAGAGCATAAACTGTAGTAATTGATACAATCATCAAAGCGATAAAAAGTCCAATATTTTTTTTATTCACAAATTTCATATATTATATTTAATTGCTCATTACTTTTCTTCAAGTGCGCTTTGTAAATCAGCTACTTGTCTTTTTAATTCTTCTATCTCATTTTGTTGTGCATTATTCGTCTCGTGAATTGCTTTTATATTTTTCACTATATCTTTTATAGCCTCAACGACTATTGCAACAATATTTCCATATTGTACTGATTTGAGTCATGTATTTGTATCTGTTGTAACAATTTCTGGAACTACTGCTTCGATTTCTTGTGCCACAAATCATATATCTTTTTTCCCACTTTCTTTCCATCTAAAGTCTACTCATCTGAGTTGTTCAATAGTCTGGAGTGGGTTTTTAATACGAGAGATATCTCTTTTCAAGTTTTCATCAGAACTATATAAATATGCTGTAGCTAAAACATTTCCACTTACATGAAGTTTTTGACTTGGATTCGTATTTCCAATACCGACATTTGGAGTGTAGTATGCCTCTCATGATCCATTTACAGACCATACTGAACTTCCTCACGAATTTGCATCAACATATGCTTTCGTCGCAGCATGATTCGCAGCCGTAGGAGAAGATGTAACTGTGAGAGTTGTAACTGTTGGGTTATTTATCAACTCATCGTTTCATACAGAGTTAAATGCTAGGTCAGCTGCTGTAAGACTATTATCAGCAACATCATCTGATCAAACTCATCCTGTGGCTATCTTATCCTGAGTAACGGCATTCAATGCTAGTTCATTATTTCCTACTGCTGCGGTTGTAAGCTCATCTGCTCATACCGCATTCGATCCGATATCATTCGCTGTAATACTATTATTCTGGATCTCTGAACTATCAATCGTGTTGTCAGCAATATTATCACCACTCGTTCCATAGGTAAATATCCTTTGTCCAAAAGTGTAAGCGATGTTTGTATCTGCTTCTAATTGTAGTGGATGAGGTCCATCCCAAGCACTATCATCATTTCTATCAGCCAGCACATAAAAGTTATTAGAATTTACATGTGTCCAAAAATCATCCTCTGCTCAAGAATCGGTATATCTCATAATTGGTGAACCTCAAATAATGTTTATTCATGTGTTTCCCGTAAGTATATTCGTAAATGTTGGTGTATCTATTAATTCACTATTTCCAACTGAGTTTACAGCAAGGTCAGCTGCTGTAATACTATCATTTTGTATCTCAGAACCATCTATCGTATTATCAGCTATAGAATCACCTGATTCTCATACATTAATATATCTTCCATCGTTGTAGCCTCTATCTCATATATCATCATTACTGTTTGGATCAGCTGTCACTGAGATCCTTCCGGTAACACTAAGTCTCTCTCATGGGTCCGTATTTCCTATACCTACATTAGCCGTATAGTATGCTTCACCAGATCCGTTTTGAGACCATAGACCAGAGTTAGAATCTACATATGCTTTTGTCGCAAGATGGTTTGCAGCAGTAGGAGTCGCAGCAGTAATTGTTCCTGCAAACTGAGCGTTTCATTGAGTATTAAATGCTACCGTAGGAGTAGCGCCAGCAACTCACCAGGTCCATCATCTCGTTGAATCACTATTCATTTTATTCTTAATAGAATATCATGTAACAGGTCAATAATGATATTCTGATGTATTTCCCATAGATATCTCATAATTGTCTGAACCCCAAAACCTTAAGCCGTTATTATCTCACGCCACTACATTCAGCTGTGCAACAGTTGGCACGTCTATAAGTTCACTGTTTCCTACAGAGTTCGCCGCAAGATCATTTGCTGTGAGAGTATTATCAGCAACTTCTGAAGTTCAAACAGAGTTTGCCGCGAGATCATTTGCTGTAAGGGAATTGTTAGCAACTTCTGAAGTTCCTACCGAATTAGCCGCAAGATCAGATGCTGTGAGAGTATTATCTTGGATCTCTGAACTGTCTATGGTTCCATCTGTGATAACATCTCCTCCGATGTTCCCACTACCATTTATGATAGTCGTTCCATCAACCTTGATTCCACTATTTGCATTGAGTGAGTCAGTTGTTTGGAAACCATTATTGTGATCGAGATCAATTCTCACAGCTTCACTGAGTGATCCTTCACTTGGAGCCGTCTGTGCTCCATCAGCTGCCCAATCTACAATCGTCCAACCTGGTCATTGAATATTTTCAAACATCTGTCCATATACAGAACCTGCTTGATCTACATATACTTGTAGCACTGCACCATCATAGGTAGAAGCGTCTTTTATTCTCAAATATCTAAAAATACCATTTCCTCCATAGTTTGAATCTGCTACGACATTGATGACATTTCCGTTTCCATAGTGGTGTTGCGCATAAAAGTGTACTGTTCCATGTCTTCCACTTGTTGTATCTCTGATTACGAATTTTGCACTTGCTCTTCCGCTCGGAATTCTCGCTATCGTATACCATCCTGCAGCTCCAATAGATGTGCTTGAAGTATTATCTCTCTGGGCGAATTCCGTTGAATCTCTTCCATCAAGGAGTTGTGAGTTTCTCGCTACAAAACTGTCTGATATATCCGTTTCTGTAATCGTATTATTTGCTATTTCTTGAGTTCTAACTGAACCATCTACGATCTCAGCTGAGTTTACTGATCCATTTGCAAGATCATTTGCTGTGAGTGTATTGTCCTGGATTTCAGAAGAATCTACGGTATTGTCTTGGATGTCATCACCACTAAATCAACTAGTAAGTACTCTTGATGTGTTGTTGGCATATATGTCTCACTCAACAACAAGCATAGCGTTATTTCACTGCTGAACGTTATCAGTTGTTTTTCTAATTCTTACACCATATCCTGCAGCAGGAAGTGAAGAATCAAAGACATCATGAACTATTTCTACGTTTTGATTATTTGATGCATCTTTTAGAGCTATTCAAGCAGAATTGGTAACACAGTTTGATCCAGAACATGAAGTACCATTTTTAGATATAATTGTACTTTCTGAAAATGTCTTCACTCATCCTATTGTTTCATTTCATGAATCTCTCACAAAATTTGAACTGTCAATCCCATCAAGGAGCTGAGAATTTCTCGCTACAAAACTGTCTGATATATCTGTTTCTGTAATCGTATTATTTACGATCTCACTTGTTCCGACACTATTTGTCGCAAGATCACTTGCTGTGAGCGTATTGTTTTGAACTTTCTCACTGTTGATTGAGTTATCATCAAGTGTGATGTTGTTCCAAGTTCCTCATAATACTCCACTCAACTGAATCCTTCATGCAGTCGTAGTTGTTGCGTAGGGAATTGCTGCTGTTGTTCAGATATTTACCCATCAACTTCCATTACATACATAGATGACATTGTCTGCTCTATTATATGTAGCCCATCATTCTTTTGCACTGGTACAAGTTCCATGCGTTCCTGATGCACTTGTTGCTGATGGTTCTTTCCATACAAGTCCCTGTACCAAATTATCAACATAACTTTTTGTAGTTACATGATTTCATGTCGTAGGAGCTGCTGCTTGGATGGTTCATCAAGTAGTAAGATTTCCATTATTTTCTATTCTTAATAAACTCGAATTACCAGGTCATTGGATATCAAGTCAATTTGAAGCTCAAACTCCTGAACCTCATACTCTTATTCTTGCAACATCTCAATCGAAATTTAATGCAGCTGAGGCATTAGAGTTATTTGGGTTTCTCGCTACGATTGACTGAGTTCAAAAATCAGGATTGATTTTTGTACCAGAAATTCCTGCGGAACTATTGATGTCAGTATTTGTAATAGTACCATCACGTATTTCTTGAGTTCTTACTGATCCATCAACTATTTCAGCTGAGTTTACAGATCCATTTGCGAGATCACTTGACGTAAGAGTATTATCTTGGATCTCTGAACTATCAATTGTCCCATCTGTGATAGTGTCACCGTTTACAGCTTCTCAGACGTTTACATAACGTCCGTCGTTATATCATCTGTCACCAATATCATCATCTGAGTTTGGATCTGTACTTACCGCGATTCTTCAAGAAACACTCAATCTCTCTCACGGATTCGTCATTCCAATACCTACATTTCCATCTCAACCAATAGTCATTCTGGTATTATTTGCTGTACCAAGATGAAGACTATCATTAAACTGATTCATGAGTTCCATTTGATTTGTCCCAGATCTATATCAGATTCTTCCGTTTACTCCTCATGCATCTTGGATAAATGCTATACTTGGATTATCCGTTTCTGTTACGTTATCTTGATCTGCTTCGAGGATGAGTGTCGCATCTCCATTTCCTGAGATCTTCACTGCATCTGCTACTTCAAGTTTGGTGTCTGGTGCGGTATTTCCTATACCGACATTCCCACTAGGCCTAAGGACAAATTGAGCGTTACTGTAAGAAGCTGTTCCTCATCTTGAATCGAGATACACATAACTAAGGGTATTATTTCATCCATAGGCTCAGAGTACTCCTCTTTTTCCTCCATTGCTTGAGAAGCTTAGTTCTCTCGCCCATCATCCTGTTGTATTTACATTGTGATTTATTCATACTCATACTGTGGTTCTATCTGTTGCTGAATAGTTATATACCGCATTTGAGCCATTTCTTGTCCAAAGTCCAGAGTTAGAATCTACATAGTCTTTCGTCGCTACATGGTTATTCGCAGTTGGTGCTGAAGCCGTAATATTTCCACCCACATCAAGATCTCATGTGATGTTTACATCTCAGGTAAAATTCGCTATGTATGACGCGAGTATTCAACCTCAGATTCATACCGCACTATTCGTTCCTCGGATAACAGAACTCATAAATCTCTTGTTCGCATCATCGTAGTATACCAACTCTCATCATGTAAGACCATCAAATATCTCATGTAAAAATATCTGTTTCACCTTTCCATTAGCGTCAAAAAGCTTTGCAAGTATTGTCCCAACTTTTCACTTCTGCTCAGCTACTCCTCACGGAAGATTAGCATCTACTTGTTGTAGTTGCAATACTCTCGTCCTCACATCCTCTTGATCCTGAAGATCACTCGCGTAGGTTATTCCTGATATCTGAAATATGAAACTTAAAAATAAAATACTTGATACTATCTTTGTATGGCTCCTTATTTGCATAATAATTTTTTATAAAAATATGTACTTTTATATACACTATCACAAATATAAAATAAAGTAAAAAAACCGATCATCTATCTTTTATTTGCTGTGTGCAGGCTCTAGAATGTCTGTCTTATTTAATAATGTAGAAAATAGATTCTTTATCATCTTCTCATTGAATGAGATCTCATCAAAGGTATGATCTAATATTTCAGTCCCAGAAGTTTTCTAGATTGATCTTTGTAGAGTCGTTTACAAATATCCCATCAGAAACATCCTCAGAAACTGTTCCGACTTCTCCTATTATCTCAAAACCTATTCCCTCAAAGTTTTGAAATCAGATATTTTCATTGTAGGCGTAACCATGAAGGGAACTATCATCAACACAATAATATACAAATATATTATTGCTATAATCAAAGTCTATGAATCCATAATATGGACTATAAGCAAAACCTCATAGTTTATATCAGTATCAGTTTCAACATGCTGTTGTTGATCATACGACACTTACATTTTCATCTTTTTGTCCTGACCAATCAAGTTGAAAATATCAAAAAACAGAATCGTAATAAAATCATCTAAAATAGTTTCAAATAACTGTAGAATTGTTTCAGGCATTCCAATATCATGGTTCTTCTCCACTTATAATTTGTATATTTGATCCGTTTGACCCCACAGAACTTGCGTTTTGACTTAAGATAGTTCATGAAAAAAAATCAGAAGCATAAACTGTTCAAAGAGAAGCTAATATAATGAATAATCACAGTTTGAATCTAAAAAACTTTTTTATTTTTGTATTTTTCATATATGATTTTGTACAATAATAGTTAAAAACACTATACTAAACTATAGAATAGCACATTGAAAAAAAATAGTCAAAAATCCCACATTTATATACTGTAAAAATATTTCCCCATGCTAAAAGTACAAAATATTCGCTGATTCACCCTCGTGGAACTTGTTGTTGTTGCAACAATCCTTGTAATACTCACATCTATTTGATTTTACTCTTATGTCTGAAATCTCCAGGATTCTCGTGACTCAGCAAGAAAAGCCGATGTGGCAAAACTTTCATCAGGGCTCAAACTCTACAAACAAAAAAGATGAGTTTTTCCAAGACCATGATCAAGTATTTCCCTTCTTCACAACACACAAGCTGTAGCAAGTCAGGGGCTTATGAATGAGAGTGTTCCTTTAAGTACTCTTGATCAGCTCGTATATGACCCTAAAACTAAAAAACCGTATCACTATTCTACAACTTCAACAAGACAGGAGTTCCAAATAGCCTGAAGCCTAGAAAATGCAGATAATCCAATTGCTATTTTAAAATGAGACTATTCTTCTGTAGCAAAAAATATTCTTCCAACTATTATGCTTGCTACAAACTCTACAACAGATCTTGAGATCTGAGGAAGCTCGACAAATAGAAACTTATTTATATTTGATTGAGGAAGACACAATATACCATATGACTTTGTAAGCGAAACATCTCAATCAAATGGTACTACCTTTAACAGTCTCATAAATGATCCTCTTATAGAGTTTTGGCAAAATAGTGACTACAGGACTTGTGGAGAGATTTATGAATCTGGAAAATCTATCGGAACAGGGGAATATCAAGTACTTGACAATACAGGTACACTCGTATCTGTGAATTGTAGCTGTACAGGGACTTGATGTACGAATTCATAAAATCTTCACTTCTTTTTAGGTCTTTAGGATCATATTTATAAGGAAAAGAAAAAAACACTTTTTCTTCAAGCTTATTGACTCATGTTTTCAAAATCATACTATACATTCAATATTTTTTAATACGGATATATGTGTTGAATTTTTGCATATTCAGGGAAGCAAAATGCTATTCCTCTATTACTCGAAGGACTTCAAAGTCTTGAATATAGATGATATGATAGTGCAGGACTTGTAGCTATCAATAGTACCGATGATATATTTTTAGAAAAAGCAGTTGGAAAAGTCAGTGTTTTAACACGCAAAATCGAAGAAGAAATTGAGTCGACTCAAACATATGCACGAGGAATTGCTCATACAAGGTGGGCTACTCACGGAGAAGTAACTCTAGAAAATACTCATCCTCACGTATCTCAAAATAGTCAATTTTATCTCGTTCATAATGGTATAATAGAGAATTATCTGGGTATAAAAGAATATCTTATAAAAAAGTGATACAGTTTTTATAGTGATACAGATAGTGAAGTACTTATAAAATTGATCGAAGACTGCTTCAACGGAAATATGCTTGAAACTCTTGAAATAGCTGCAAAAAAAATCGTAGGAGCGTACTCAATCGTCGTTATCGATACACAAAAACCACAAGAAATATATGGAATGAAACTCGGAAGTCCTATGATACTCTGAATCGCAGAAGATGGTTTAATTATTTCAAGTGACATAAATACTGTATCAAAATATGCGCCTGAGTTTGTGAGTCTCGATGATAGAGAAATAATAAAAATAGATACACTTAACTACAAGATCTTTAGCACCAGTGATTGAGACTATGTAAAAAAAGACATAGAAAAAGTAGATGAGGATTTTTGTATAGCAGACAAATGAGACTTTGAGACTTTTACAGAAAAAGAGATTCACGAAATCCCAGAGATTCTCAAAAATGTTTGTACGGGAAGGATTAATTTTTCTGAAAAGACTATTACAAGCGAAACTCTCGAACAGCTTTCTGAATCAAATTATGCAAAAGTGGAGATTATCGCAAGTTGATCGAGCTATTTTGCTTGACAAGTATGAGTTAACTGGCTCCAATCAATAGCTTGAATTGATGCCTGCGTACATGTAAGTAGTGAGTTCTTATACAATACCTTTATACCAAAAAATGATGTCTTGTATATCTTTATGTCTCAATCATGAGAAACAGCTGATGTACGCGAATCAGTGAAAAGAGTACAAGAGAAATGATGTCATACTTTTTGAGTTGTAAATACCGTTGGTTCAACTATAGCTAGGATGTGTGACGCGTGAATGTATACACATGCATGAGTAGAAGTATGAGTCGCTTCTACAAAAAATGTCATAGCACAACTTGCAGTATTACTTATGATAAGTATAAGCCTCGGTATAAAAAAAGATCTTCAAAGATCTGAAACAAAAGAACTCATTGAGGCACTTGAGAAACTCCCAGCACTTATTCAAAGACAGCTAGAAAACCAAGAGAAGCTAAAAGATGTTATCGACAAATATTCTCAGTTTTCAAACTTCTTTTTCTTAGGAAGAGGACTCCTTAATGGAACCGCACAAGAAGCAAGTCTCAAGCTCAAAGAGCTCAGCTATTTACATAGTGAAGCATATGCAACCTGAGAACTGAAGCACTGACCACTCGCACTTGTAGGACCTGATTTCCCTTGTTTTGTATTTGGAGCTACAAGCTACATATACGAAAAAACGATCTCAAACGTCAAAGAGATAAAAGCAAGAAAATCTCCTGTTGTAGGAATAGTATATGAAAATAGCAAACACCAAGATATCTACGATCATGTTATAACGCTTGAAGAAACACATGATCAACTCTCTCCTTTTAGCTCACTGGTACCTGCATGGCTTTTTGCCGTATGAGTTGCAAAAAAACTCTGAAAAGATATAGACAAACCTCAAAATCTCGCTAAGAGTGTAACAGTAGAATAAGATGTGGATTATTCAATCTCACAAAATCCAAACAAAAGACTACAACAGGATATCGAAACTTTTTTCAAAACATCAAGTTCACTTTTCTTATGCTCCGATGCTCATCACAAAGTGTCTCATGGAACACTATCTTCTCAGACGCAGCTGGCGAAGGATATCTAAAAAGTATGGAATTCACTATAGTACACTATACTGAATTAACAAAAAAATACAGTTATGAACACTCTGTCATGAAGTATTTGTCTACTGTACAGAAAGAGAAATTATATGCTTCTACTCTAATAGAATTATTTCCCAAAAAGAAACAATACAGAAAATTAAAGAGATGCAATTTTAGAGTTGCTTGTATGCAAAAAAACCATCAAGCGATATATCTCTTTTCATAAAATCATAAAACAAGTCCTGCGCCTTTTTCTTTGATCATTGTGAGAGTATCGTATTGTAAAACTCATTACTAATATCAGAAAAAATTCATTCTTTTTTATATCTCGACCAAATATCAAGCTCTAGTATTTCTGACCACATGTAGCTATAATATCATGCAGCGTATCCACCATCAAATATATGTGAAAAGGCACAATACATCTTATATTCATCCTCTTTTTTAAAATACGAAATTTCATTTACCAGTCAGAGGATGAGTTCATCCATATGAGCAATATCTCGTATTTGATCTATACTATGCAATTTCATGTCAAGTGAGGCATACACACACTGTCACAAAGTCATATTTCCTGAACTCATGTGCTCGATAGACTCAAGTGTCGCTAGGTGTTCCTCAGGGATAGATGCTCAAGAATCTACGTGCTTTGCAAATAGTTTTAATCACTCTCTCTCACGACAATAATGTTCATGGAACTGAGAAGGAAGTTCTACAAAATCCCGTTCTACTTGAAATCAATTCAGTTCACTATACTTTGAACTCGAAAATATCGCATGCATCGCATGTCAAAACTCATGAAACATCGTTTCCACCTCCCCCATTGTGAGAAGTGTTGGTCACGAAGCTTCTTTTTTGATATTATAAACATTCACGACAAAAGGAGTATGAGCTGAGTCTCTTTCTTGAATCATATTTGCCCACGCACCTGAACGTTTTTCAGGAGAATAATATGGATCAACCATAAAATAACTGAGAAGTTCTCAGCCTTTGTGTATTTCATAATAATCTATCTGCTTACCGTATATTTGAGAACTCTCTATTTTTTTTACTTCAAAGTCATAGAGTTTCTGCATAATTGTAAACATTCCTGAGAGTACTTTTTCATACTCAAAATACTTTTTGAGTTCTGCTTCATCGAAATCATATATTTCTTCTTTGTACTTTCTGAAATAATAACTGGTATCCCAAGCCTCCAGAGCATCAAGTTTGAAATACTGTTTTAGAGTTTCTATTTCTTTCTCGGTTTTTTGTCTTGCTCTCTGGGATATCTTATCAAGCATATCAAGAACTTGCTCAGGATCTTGAGCCATTTTTGTTTGAAGTGATAGCTCTGCGTAATTTTTGTATCACAATATCTGAGCCTTTTCTTTCTTGAGTGATAATATCTTAAAAATAATATCCCTATTATCATATTCTCAGTTTGATGCAACACTATTACGCTCTTGTGATATTTTTTTTCTTATCTGAGAATCGGAACAATATTTCATCAAGTTTATAAATTCTGAGATTGAAGATCAAAAATAATAACCATCAAGATCCCTATCTTCTGCTGCTAATTTTGCTGATTTCCTCTGTGCTTCTGGCATTTCATGTATAACTTCAGTATCTTTTATATGACAAGAAAGTGCCTCCTCACTTTTTAGTGCATTTACAGAAAACATGCGACGTAGCTCTGAAATATCTTCGTTTATTTTCTTTAAACGGCTCTGTTCTATTTCTTCAAGGTGGATTCAACGGAGTTCATATGCTTCGATCGCATCGGAAATGATCTTTGACTGTTCAGTATCAAGAGAGTCCGTCTCTTGACAGATTTTGAGCATCTCATAATATCTCTTTGAATAAGCAAGTTCATTTGAAAACTTCATATATTCAGGCTCAAAATCTTGGATAATTTTTCTAGATATGTCTGATCAGTGAACTGAGTTGATATGTTCAATTATTCCAAAAAAATATGAGAGCTCAGATCTATAATCAAAAGTTTCAAAACAAATATCACTATTCTTTGTTTCTAAAAGAGCACTAAAATAGTCTTTTTCTTTTTCAAGGAGTTCATTCAGTAATTCAGGAAAGTATTGCATCAGATCGGCTTGTGCAAAAAAACGAAGATCTGGGTATGCGGCTTTGAGTTTTTTATATATTTCTGTTTTCATGAGTATGTGGATATTATTTAACTATATTGTACTCTAGTAGAGTTACTCCAGAAATCAAATAAAAAATTTGACTCTTCTAAAATATATATATAATCTGTCTGCTTTTATATAAGCATATGCGGCCATCGTCTAGTGGTTAGGACTCGTGGTTTTCATCCACGCAACCGGAGTTCGATTCTCCGTGGCCGTACCAATTTTTATCGCGGAGTGGAGAAGTGGTATCTCGCCAGGCTCATAACCTGGAGGTCGATGGTTCAATTCCATCCTCCGCAACCAAAATACAAATTCTAAATTAAAAGTAACAGAAAAAATAATCTGTTACTTTTAATTTAGAATTTGTATTTAAAGAATGTAAACCTTGAAAAACTAGACAAAGCAGCTTTTATCGATATCCTTTTTTTGATTTACAAACAAATAGACAAAAATATGTACACAGTGACTAGACAAGATGCCGCAGATATGCTTCAAATATCAGTTAGAAGTGTTGACAGATACATTAAATCAGGGAAACTTAGAATCAAAAAAGAATGAAAAAATATCGCTATTCATTCAGCTGATATTGAAAACATGAAGAACTGATGAAAGTCAAAACATCATGTTATTATCAACAATAGTACAGCTAAAAATTCAGATTTTTCTCATACAAATACTTACGCAACAAGGCAAACTATTCCAGAAGAAAAAGAGCTCAGTACTTGAAATGAAAAACATTCACTTTCTCTCATATACGCAGATTTACGTGATGAAATATGAAAAAAAGATGAAATCATACAAAATCTTGCAGTTCGTGTGTGAAAAGCTGAGGAAATCGCAAAAAATAGTATTTCTATCAATGATTTCAAAAAGTCACAATTTCTCTTAGAAGAATCTAAAAGTGCTCTCAATTCGGAACTTGAATCAGTAAAAAACCAAAAGGATAAACTTTCTCAAGACCTCCAATACGAAAAGCAGGTAAAGTTTATTTTTGCGATTATGTCTATACTCCTATTTATAGTTGCATTTTATTTTTGGGTAAATAGTATTTAGTTCTCATAGTTCAGTGGAAGAATAACCCCCTCCTAAGGGGTAGACGCTGGTTCAATTCCAGCTGGGAACACCATGTCACACTTAAGATAAAGTTAAGAGAAAAGTGTATAAAAGTATTTGAATATTTTTCTTTTGATTTTATCTCCTAAACAATAATTGGAACAATGTCTAAAAAAAGTGAAGAAAAAGAAATAGTAGAAGTTACAAATGCTGGAAACCAAAATTTACTCTACATTATAATAATTATTCTACTTATTATAATCGCGATTTGAGGATTCTTTTTATGAATGCAACTCGGAAAAACAAACGCTCCCGTGCAAACAATAGTGCAAACAAGTACAGGAACAACTCAAACAAGCCCGATAGCAACAGATATAACTGTTACAATCTATGATGACAAGAGGTGTACTGATTGTCAAACTGATGTAGTACTTGAACAACTTAAATGAGTCCCAGTACTTGCTGCTGCTAATTTTATAGAAAGAGAATTTTCTGAAGATGGAGTTTCAGAGTTTCTCGAAACAAATGGAATTACGGCACTTCCAGCTGCAATCTTTTCAACAAACAATGTATGATCTGAACTCGCCCAGTATCTTAGTCCGCTCGACTCTGGTGAATTCTCTCTTGCACTCTGAGCATCACACAACCCTTTTGTAGAAAGAAGTGACAATGGTTTCCTTATAGCTGAACCTGAAGTACTTACTGAGATAAAAGAAACAGCCTACTTTAAATGACCAGATGATGCAAAGATCACTTGGGTTGAATATACTGATGTCAATTGTGGTTATTGTAAAAAAATGGAAACTGACGGGACAGCAAACGCGGTACTTGCAAAATTTCCTGAAGAACTCAATAAAACATCTTCAAACTACGTATGAGTGGGAGGAGCTGCAACACAAAAAGCAGCAGAAATACTCGAATGTGCAGGAAAACTCTGATGAGCTGAACTCTTTAACTCGATGATTTCACAAGTATTGACTGATTGAGATAACAGTGAAGAAGCTATGCTTGCTTTTGCTGCAGAGCAATGAGCAGACAGAGATACGATAAAGTCATGTCTTGATAACGGAGAAACAAAAGACATAGTCGCTCAAAAGTTTGCTACTTGAGCTGAAACATTTGGAATCACTGGAACACCAGGAAATGTCCTTATAAACAACGAAACTTGAGAATACGAAATAGTATCAGGAGCATATCCTGCAGACAAGTTTATAGAAACTGTGAATAAACTCCTTGGAAATTCATAAGCTTGAAATTAAATAGAAAAGGAAGAAAAATATATTTTTCTTCCTTTTCTATTTAAGCAATTTTTTGATAAAATTTTCGTCTTTTCGCCAATTTTTTCGTACTTTTACTCGAACAGTTAAAAATACTTTTTTTTGAAGAACTTGCTCGAGCTCTTTTCTTGATTCAGTAGAGATATCTTTTATACATGTTCCTCACTTGCCTATTATGATATACTTTTGGCTTTCTGACTCTGTATAAATATATGACGATATTCTATACATCTTCTCCGTTTCTTCTATATCTTCTACATGCACATATATGCTATGAGGAAGTTCTTGTCTTGCATGCATAAAGGCTTTTTCTCGTATAATTTCTGATATTCGAAAGAGTATTTTTTGTTGTGTATATATTTCTTCTGGGTACAAAAGTGGTCCAGTACAAAAATATGATTCAATTTTTAAAAGAAGTTCTTCAAACCCTGCCTTATCTTTTGAAGATATACGCATAGCCTGATTATCAAAGTTTATCTTCTGATTTAGATCACTTTTTGTGATAACATGAATAATAGGAGTATCAGTTTTTGAAAGTATATCTCAGACATATGCTTCCTCTTCTCCGCTCGGCCTTGATCCATCAATAAAATACAAAACGAGATCAGCATCTCATATCGCAGAAAGTGCTTGTGAAACTATTTCTTCATTAAACTTCTTTTCTGATTTGTGGATTCATGGAGTATCTAGAAAAATAATTTGTGCCGTTTGAGTATTATGAATGGCAAGGATCTTATTACGCGTTGTTTGCGGGATTTGCGAAGTTATAGATACCTTTTCTCCTATAAGAGTATTTAAAAAAGTCGATTTCCCTACATTTGGTCTACCAATAATAGCGACATATCATACTTTTTTCTGAACGCATGAACTATTGTCTTCCTCTCATATGACATCTGCTAAATCTAATTTTTTCATTCAATAGCTTCACTAAATAGTAATTTTGATATATACAGATATCAAAAAATAAAATATACTATTGCAACCATTCATCACAACAATGTCATAGATATATCATAACTTGCATGGACAATAATAGCTATACTCAGACTCAATACTAATTGAGAGAGTATTTTTATACTTTTCATATTACTTCCTGAATAAATTTTTGCAAAAAAGTATCAAAAAATCGCAGCACAGAAACTATGAACAAAAAGCGAAAAAATCGAACGAAGTACAATCGTTTCTCACAAAATACTTGAATATCATACTTCTTCATATACTCGAAAAACATAGAGCAGATTTTCAAAAAATGAAAAACCAAGCGCTATGAAAATAGCAAATAAAACACCTTCTTTTATTGATCAGAATGAATACTTGTTTCAGGCAAGGAAAGCAAAATACTTTGATCACTCTTCGAGTATTGCGATACTTATATAGTACATAAGTAGGAGACCTATAGTATTGAAAGCATAACTCAAAAAAATAGGCCCTTGAACTGCAGATCATAGAAGTCAATTGCCAAAAGATTCTCATATATGAAATATATAAAATACTCCAAGAAACAATAATACTATGCAGCTGAGTGAAATAAAACTCAGTAAAAATATAAAAAAACTATTCTTTTGCTCTGAAGATATTATGCGTGATAATAAGAAGAACATTAGAAGAAGTATAATAAAAAAAACCTGGAAGGAGAGAAATAGTTGAAAATATGAGGCTCAGTAAGTAAGTCAGTGAAGTTGGGGAAATAACTGAAATATATGAGGAATATTTTCTGCAAATTTATTGAGTCATACTAGGACAAAAGTACTAATCATTCAGGCTCATATACCATAGAAGTACATATTTTTTGACCCCTGATTAGGTCATGAAAAAGAAAAAAAATAACCCCAAAAAACTATGGGGATTCAACAACTTATGATAAGACTGAGAAATGTAAAAAAGGAATTGATATATGACATCTATTTCCCATTTTTATAGATCTTGTAGTCTCAAAATCTAAAATAATCATTATTCTGTGAAGATTTCGAAAATACTCTTCCTGAAGCAAGTGAAGAAATACCTATGAATATAAAAATTCCTCCAATTACATATGCTATGATCTTTGGAAAAATCACAATTATGAGTCCGATAATCAGACTTACGACACCTATTTTATTCATCAATACATATAAAAAAATATTATATATATACTAGTAAGAATATAGAAAAACTCAAGGAAGTTTTTTTATATTTGATTTTCAAATTAGAAATTT
Source organism: Candidatus Altimarinota bacterium (assembly GCA_020631485.1). GTDB lineage: Bacteria > Patescibacteriota > Gracilibacteria > BD1-5 > UBA6164 > JAHDHC01. The sequence continues at coordinate 60,183 of JAHDHC010000003.1, read as the reverse complement.
ATAACTATAATTTTTTTTATTTGCACATTACAAATATTTATATGAAAGACCTTAGTCTCAGAGAAATAATCGAAAGAATTAAAACTGGAAAAGATTCAGCAGAAACAGTCCATAACTACTTTTTGGGAAGAATCAAAAAATATGATTCTCAGGTGAATTCATTTCTCACAACTCATGACTTTAACTCAGATACTCATTTTGAAGATACCCTTGCATGAGCCCCTATTTGAATAAAAGATATTTTTGCACAGAAAGACAAAAAAACAAGTTGAGCAAGTGCTATCCTCCAAGACTTTTGTCCTCCTTATGATGCAACGATTATCCATAAACTTAAAAGCGCAGGAATGAGCTCTCTTGGGAAACTCAATATGGACGAATTTGCAATGGGAAGTACAACAGAAAATTCTACTCAAAAAAATACAGTCAACCCTTGGGGAAATAACAGAATTCCTGGTTGATCATCAGGATGATCAGCCGCAGCAGTTGCAGCTGGACTCTGTCCAGCATCACTAGGAACTGATACCTGAGGAAGCCTCAGGCAACCTGCAAGTCTATGTGGAGTTGTAGGGTTTCGCCCAAGTTATGGAAGAAACTCTCGTTTTTGAGTATTTCCAATGGCCTCAAGCTTTGATTGTCCTTGAACTATCACAAAAACTGTTCGTGATGCTGGTCTTTTATATGAAATCATGAACTGAGAAGATGATAAAGAAAATACCTCTCTCCCAGGGAAACATATACTCAATCCTGAAATATGGACAAGCAACTCTCTCTCATGAATAAAAATATGAGTCCCAAAAGAATATTTTGATGAAGGATTAGATAGTGGCGTAAAAAAAGCGATAGATGCTTCCATAAAACAGCTCCAATCACTCTGAGCTGAGATACAAGAAGTCTCGCTTCCAATGACAAAATATGCAATTGCAGCATATTATATCATTGTCCCTGCAGAAGTTTCTACGAATCTCGCGAGACTTGATGGAATCCGTTACGGAAAACATTCACAAAAAGCATATGAAAGTATGGATCAACTATATCATAACAATAGATGAGAAGGCCTGTGAGAAGAATCGCAAAGAAGGTCAGTTGTTGGAAGCCATGTTCTCTCATCAGGTTTTTATGATGCCTATTTTATGAAAGCTGCAAAAGTCAGAACGCTTATAACACAAGATTTTGAAAAAGTATTTTCAGAAGTAGATATTATAGTTGGACCTGCATCACCAAGCGTTGCTTGGAAACTCTGAGATGGTGCAGAAGATCCTCTCAAAATGTACCTTGCAGATATGTATACAGTTCCTTCTGCACTTGCTTGACTTCCTGGTATATCAGTTCCGTGTGGTTTCGCTCAAAGTGAAGACGCCGAAAAAGAAACTCTTCCTGTATGACTTCAAATGCTCGCTCCTCGCTTAGAAGAAGAAAAACTTTTAAAAATTGCTCATGTATTTGAGAAAAATGCCTGATGGAAGGACAAAATGACTCCTCCTGGATTTGAAGACTAATTTTTTGATAAAGGGCTATTAATACGATATACTAGTATCATATTAATAGCTTTTTATGTATAAAGATCCAAAAAATAAAGATTGAACTCGCAACATAGCACAAGAAGTTTTTCCTGAGGCTCAGTCACAAGAAAATGCTTCAATAGAATCTCGTGAAATACAAGATCATTTTGAAAATACAAACGAGTGCAAAAAATTGAGATCAATTATCCCGTCAAAACTTGATGTTTGAGAGCATGAATGCCCTCTTGTAACCAATATAGCACTCTGCGATAGAATAGTATCAAACTATACAAAATTCAAAAGGTCAGAAGCTTGAGTTGCACTGTCTTTTGAAAAATACGCATCGAGTTTTTGATGACATACATTTGATAGTGTGTCAGAAGATTCAAAAGAACAAATACTTATACAACTCGCAATTATCGAAGCGAGTCATGATCCTACAATAATAGCACTTGATGAAAATGATTCAAATAAGCTCTGTCAGCTCATTCTTGATGAACTATCTCTCAGTATCTCTTATACTCAAGAGAAAGATATCGAGACCAATGAAACACAAGTTTCTTTTATAGATGATCCAGCCTATCCTATACTTTTTAGACTTTTAGATGAATGAATCATAGACAGTCAAGATTTTAGAGCACTGAATCAGATATATATTAGAGACTGAGGCTTTCATGATTTAGCTGAAATTCCAAAACATACAGTCATTGAACCTTATCTTCTTCTATGACTCAGTGAAGAAGCAGGCACACAAAGGAAAAATCAAGAAAAGTTCCAAAAAGATTTCCCTAACTCTGGAATAGAAATATTCCCTTGAATGAACATACAAGAGCACATAAGAACTCAAGCAAATATTCTGACATCAAAAAATTATATTAACATTACGAAAAAAGATGGAAGTATCGATATAGAAGCTGATCTAAGTGTTGCTATACAGGTTGCTGCAAAGCGCTTACTCAAAAACAATTATAGTATCAACAGGAAAAGTGAAACTTTTGCTGTTGCCATACATAATCTCGCATCTCCAGATACACGTGTACAAGAAAAATGACTCCAAGCGCTCGTCTATCTACAATGAATACAGTTATGAATATATGAAAAAGTCTGACAGCAAAATTTTACTCAAATAGAACAGCTTCTCAGAAAAAATCATCAGCTATGAGAAGAAAAGCAAGTTGAGAAACAAAAAAAAGTACAGTCCATACAACAAGCTGAAAAAATTGATAATCAATGAGAAAAACAAGCTGAAACTCCTCAAAATAATTGAGAAGACGCTTATTCAAATGATACAGAAATAGCAAATCTAGATATACAAGCAGGAGATATCCCGTATCATGATTCTGAGACAATATGAGCTGACTCTCAAATAGTTTGAGATAGAGAAAAAGGAGCAGATTAAGCTTCTTTTTTTGAAAAAAATAAAAGACAAAAAATCACAAGAAGAAAGTATACAATTTGAAAATATATTCATCCTTCTCAGAGATCAATCTTGAGCAGAGCAAGATCGATAGATCCAAAATATGTCGCGACAGATGTTGTCCACTTTAAAAATGCATAAGCTATTAATCCTACAAGATATCATAGTGATTCTGATACTGAGAAAACAAGAAGTGAAAGAGATCAAAATGCCATAGCAAAAGGAATTGTCCATCATACTATCATATTTGCAATAGGGGCAAGAATCGATATCTGTCCAAAGTTATAAATCATAATAGGGACAGTAAAGACAAATGCTGACAATGTCAGGACAAAGCTCTCTTGTATCGCAAATTTTTTTGGGAGAAAAAAGAAGATTTTTTCAAAAAATTTTTGTGTATACAAAAGCCCAAAAACTGCGAGAAAGCTCAGCTGAAAACCTATATCATAATTTATGAGAAAAGGATTAAATACAAGCATAGATCACGCAGAAAAGAGAAGTATCGCAAGACTATCTCATTTCCTCCCCGACATCAAAACATAGTAGCCGACGAGTCACATGATCGTAGCTCTCAAGACTGCAGCCCCGTATCATACAATAAATAAGTACAATACAACACATATCGTTATAATACATACTCTCAAAGCTTTGGGCACAAGAGCAAGAATATAGCTTAAAAAGACTATAATTATAGTTATATTATATCCGCTTACTGCTATCAGATGAGTCAGTCATGAATTATTGAAAGAATCACTCAGTCAGTCAGGAATTGCTTCTCTTGCTCATATGAGTATTCATCAAAGAAAAACTGCCTCATTTTTGGGGTAGAGCTTATGAATCATCAGAAGCATCTGAGATCTAAATTTTCAGAGTATTTTCAAAATTTCATGAGGCTCTTCATATCAAATTTTGTCAAAATTATGCGCATAAAAGATAGTGTATATATTTCTTGAATTCATATATCCTTCATAGTCAAAAGTTTCAGAGAAGTTATCTATAGATTTAATTGGAGTTGTTACTTCTAATATATCTCAGTGCATAAATGAGAAATTTTTCTTTGTCTTGAGGAGTGCATATATATTTTTGTCTATGTCTTGATTGGATATTTTTAATATTTTGACCTTATAATCTATATCAAAATCGATCTTTTTATATACATCTTGTATCATAAAACTGACAAGATATTCTTGATTAGTATTATATTGTCATATGATACTCCTTTTGGAGTCAATATCTTGAAAATTATAATATCAGACGAAAACTCAAGATAAAAATCAGAGACATATCGTAAGTCATAGTTGGAAAAACTTTTTCCCATATATATAATACTGTAAATATACAAGAAAGATTCAGCCTCACAAAAAAAGACACATTAATAGGTCTTTTAGAGTATTAAAAACATATATTCACAACAAAAATGTAAATAAAAATGCAATAAATAGTATATGGAGTGTAAGTCTATTTTTCATCTCTGTAATCTAACTTGAGATGACCTCAGTTTTAGTGGGCTGCCTCTGAATGAGTTGTATAAGTTTATATAAGGAGACGATGATAAAAAACACAGCAAGAATCTGGTTTATATTTATATCTAAATAGGTCGTTTTGAGTATATCATATTTTCAAGTAAATACTTCTCCAACGAGCATCATAGCATTAAAAGCTATAAAAGCTATATATCCAATAATTCAACGTGTATTCACGAAGAGAAATACACTATATGATATAGAAAAGAGGATAAATGCTCAGATAGCATATACTAATGCAAGCGGAAACAATGGAACTTCAGAAGGTACTATGGTAAAAGGATGGTTATATAATACTTCTATTCATAGGTCTGTTGGTTTCCCATATATCTGTCATCCCAAAAAGGCACCAACGAATCAGACACTTATCATAAACAAAAATGACAGTACAGAAATATCTATATATTTATCTAGCTTGAGCTTATAAGACTTTAATGAGTATAAAAGGACGAAAAAGAATCAAATTAACGCACCATAAAGAGAAAAATTGTATTCACTCATAACAAAAAACTCAAGTGGATTTTTTATATGTCTCATATCATCCCAATCTGATATAACATAGAGTATTCTTGAAAAAACAACAATACTCAAAAAATACCACAAAGTTCTTGTAAAGAAAAATGAAGCATTTACTCATACTTTTCATGAAAGCTTTTTGAGCATCCAAGTAAATAGGAAAAAACAGACAGCAAGCGTAAGTCAGAAAACATACACGATAATACCAGTATCAAATATTTCAAAGCGTGGAAACACAATATATAGTTATAATTTAAGCTCTCGATTGATACTCTTTCGTTCTTGTATCAATCTTTAATCTATCTCCTATATTTACAAATAATGGCACCTGGACAACGAGTCAAGTAGACATAGTTGCGGGCTTTCTTCATCCGGTTGCGGTATCACCTTTCTCTCATGGAGGAGTTTCAGTCACCTCAAGAATTGCAGTAGGCTCGAGATTCACATTTATAGCTTGTCCGTTATATTCCTGCAACATCACTTTGTCTCCATCATTTAAGAAGTACTCAGCTCCATCGAGAGTTTCTTTTGGAAGTGATACTTGTTCATAGCTTTCTTGAGACATAAAATAATAATCAGTCCCATCATTGTACAAATAATCATAATTTTTTGTTGCTATATCAGCTGGCTCAAATTTATCATGATCAGAAAAAGTTTTTGGAACATTCGATCCTGTTATTAGGTTTTTCGCTTTTATATTTATGATAGAACCTCATCTTCCCATTACTTTCTGAGCATAGCTCACTACTTCATATGGAGCATTGTCCATAATAAATTTTTTTCCTACTTTTAAATCACTTGCGTTGTACATGGTTTTGTTACTTTTAAATTTTACTTAGCATATTCTATCACTCTCATCTCACGAATCAAGTTTACTTTTACCTCTCCTGGGTATTGAAGTTTTGCTTCGATCTCTCAGGCTATATTTGAAGCCATCTCTTCGGCTTCTAGATCAGTAGTTGTCGCTGAGTCTACATAGACACGTATCTCTCTTCCTGCACTTATGGCAAATGCTTTTGAAACACCTGAAAAGCTTTGTACTAAAGATTCCATTTCTTGAATTCTCTTTATGTAGAGTTCTATGTTTTCTCTTCTCGCTCATGGTCTCACAGAACTTATAGCATCAGCTACTTGTATAATGGAAGACTCTAAACTGATAGAAAAAGACTCTCCATGATGATTTTCTATCATATCTATGACCTTTTCTGGGAGTTTGTATTTTCTTCAGAGATTCGCTCATATCTCTGGATGTCCTCCTTCCAAATCCTGATCCAAAGCCTTTCCTATATCATGCAATAATCCTCACAAACGGAGTGTTGAAAGATCTTTCATCCCAAGTTCTCTCCCTATATTTTCTGCAATGATAGCTACCTCTAGAGAGTGTCTGAGCATATTTTGACCATAGCTTGTTCTAAATCTCAGTTTTCAAATAATTGGAATAATCTCTTCTGGAACTTTTCCTCATAGTCAAAGGTCATTTAATGCTTTTTCTCAAAGTTCTCTGAGCAAGACATCAGCTTCTTTTGTGGTTGCTTCAACGACTTCTTCTATACGTGCTGGCTGGATTCTTCCGTCTTCTATAAGCTTTTCAAGTGATTTTTTTGCGACATACCTTCTAAAAAGATCAAAAGCTGAGATAAATACTGATCCTGGAGTATCATCAATTATAAGTGCTACTCCGGTTGCTCTTTCAAATGCTGTGATATTTCTTCCCTCTTTTCCTATGAGTTTTCCCTTTATCTCATCTCACGGGAGCTCTATCATGGTGTTTGTCACCTCATTTGTCACATCTCAGGCATATTGTTGTATGGCACGAAGTACTATTTCTCTTGCTTCTTCTTTTTTGTTTTTCTCAAGCTCTTTTTTATATCTTTGAATCGCTGTAACTCCATCTTTTGCGTATCTCTTTTTGATGTCATTTATGAAAATCTCTTTTGCTTCTTCTTCTGACAGTTTTGCTATCTCTCAGAGTTTTCCATCTAAATCCACTTGTTTCCTGTGAAGTTCAGATTTTTCTTGTTCTATTGCATCTTCTTTTCCTTTCAGCTCATCTTTTTTCTGTTCTATCTCTTCTATTTTTTTCTCAAGTCTATCCTCTCTATCTAAGAGTTTTTGCTCTATTTTTTCATTTTTTTGCATTAATTGGTGTGCTTCTTTTTTTGCGTCACGAGTTATCTTAGATGCCTCTTGTTTCCCATCCTGCAATATAGTTTTTGCTTCTTTTTTTGCATTTTCCAATATATCATCTCATTTTTGCTTTTTTTGCGTGAATTTTCTATTTTCCCAAATAAAGAAAAATACTGAGGCCACTGATGCCCCAAAAATTGCCCCTATTATAGGGTAAATAATTGACATAATTTTATTTTTATTGAACTAAGTGAATATCACACTCCACTTGTGTAGAAATGGCTGTGTGATGAAGAAAATCAAGTTTTATATTGTGTTGTATCGCACTCATTTTTTAGATAAGTGTAGTATGAAGTGTAATCCTTTTTTTAAGAAAGTAAAAATATATATTCTTTAATTCGTAAAAAATATTCTATTAAATAAATTATAAAAATAGCAAGATTCATATTATAGAACTTCATAAATCTATATGATACAATTTTACTGTATGTTTATTTTTACATTATTTACTTTTTTTTATGAATACGAAAAAAATAATAAGTATGATATTACTATTCTTTTTGGTATTTGGACCTCTAACAAGCCCCGTATATGGTTCCAGCCAATGAGTAACAAGTATTACTACTTTTACCACACCATGAGTTCCAACTTCATATACAGTATGAGGTCAGACATATAACTGGTGAACATGAGTCGATGTGCATCTCGATACTTTTACTACTGCATCGGGGACATTTTCTCCCTCTATAGTAGCAGATGAAGTACTTGTTAGAAGGGTAGATAACGCGCAAGTAACGTGAGAAAGATGTAGACTCTTTGTTGAGTTGAATGGTGATGATTACACATATTGACCAAGTTATCCTCAAGGAGCTTGAGATAATTGTGACATTGCGAAAATTGTTTCATGAAGAATCATAAACATCTGAGCGCTTGACGTATTTGCAAATTTGGAAACTCCCGGTAAAGAATGAAATGAAAATAATATAGAAAGAATAGATTTTATTTTCAACGATGGAATCAATCTCTCTGCAAATACTACCGACTTTCAAAATTCAGGGCATCTAGTAACAGAGAAATCATGAAACAATAATATGATCATATCTCCTATTCTCAGTCTTGATTCAAATGGAGATCCTGCATCATATGGACCACTTACAAAGATATGGCAAGCCTCTCAGACTAGTGAACCAATCAGATATGCTATTACGAGTTTCTCGAGTGATAATGGTTTTCTAGACAATGAGGAAAATCCCCCTCAGACATGACCAGTATTTGACTATTCGTTAGAAGAATCTTTATGAATGGTGTTTGTAACGGCAGATGATCTTTGACTGTCTCCATGACAAACCTATTATGGATTTTCATATATGTCTCAAGACCTCTATGATGATACGCAGCCAAATAATCTCCTCGCGTGAGTAGATGTGGTTGACTATACAACTTATCCAACCAATACATCAGCCTCAGGTGACGTAGCTGATGCCGACATATATGGGGGTACAGCTGGATTCTTCAGTTTTAATTATACTATTACTGGTGAAGTATTTGAAGATGCCAATGGAAACGGAGTAGAGGATAGTGAAACAGGAATAGGAAGCGTGAGACTCTCACTCTACACAGATAACAACAATAATGGAATCATAGATGGTGCAGATATGGTTATTGCTACGACAGATACCGCACCAGATGGAAGCTATATGTTCAATGCAGCAAGTGGAAACTATCTCATACAAGTAGACACTAGCGATACTGATATCCCTGCATGATTTAGCCTTTCAGGGACAAATCCACTTGAAGCTGATGTAGACTGAGCAAATGTCACGGATGTAGACTTCCCATTCAGCGAACTAGCAGTTATCACTGATGAGCTCTGGATAGACACCAATGGAAATGGAATCCAAGATGCTGGTGAGAGTTGATTTAGTGGATCTACAGTAGAGTTACGTGATTCTCTCGGAAATCTCGTAGATACAACAACAACCGATTCAAATTGAAATTATGTTTTCTTAGGGGTCACTCCTGGAAACTACTATGTAGAGTTTGATCTTCCTGCATGATATACTTTTGCACCAAGTGGTCAAGGATCTGATTCTGATCTAGATTCTGATGTAGACGGAACTACAGCAGCAACTCCTGTTCAAGCTATTTCTTGATGAACAGTTACAGGAGCAAATGATGCACTCATAGTTCCAATCCCCGCTTGAACGATCAGTGATGACCTCTGGATAGATACCAATGGAAATGGGATTCAAGATGCTGGTGAAAATGGATTTAGTGGATCAACGGTAGAGCTCTATGACTCTACAGGAACACTTATAGACACTACAACAACAGATGCAAATGGAAACTACGTTTTCTCAGATATTACTCCTGGAAACTACTATGTAGAGTTTGATCTTCCTGCATGATATGCTTTTTCTCCAAGTTCTCAAGGAAGTGATCCAGATCTCGATTCTGATGTAGACACAAGCACCGGAAGAACTCCTATACAAGCTATACAAGATGGTGATAATATAAGCTGATCAAATGATGCGCTTATAACACTTCTTGCGCCAAGCTGGTCTCTTGAAAAAACTACCAATTCTACCCCAATGGAAGCAGGAGACACGCTCGATTATGTTTTTGAGCTTGAAAATACTTGAGATACAGATATATCAGCTATCACCCTCACTGATGCGAAGTGTGCAAGTGCTCCAGCACTTGATAGTTCAACAGATACAAATAGTGACAGTATATTAAGTCCGAACGAAACATGGACATATACCTGTACATCTATCCCTGTAACACAAACAGAAGCAGATGATGGTGAAGTCTACAATTTTGCAAGTGCAAGTGGAACTCCAACTGATGGAACACTTGAAGATGCTGAAGATGAGGTTACGAAACCAATAGGACCAACTCCAGCAATTAAACTCTACAAATGAGTAAGCAGCGTGAGTGACAATGATAACGATGGTGTTGTAGAAGCATGAGATACAGTAAGCTATGAGTTCAGTATCGAAAACACATGAAATGTCACACTGACAAACATCACACTCACAGACACATCTCTTTCGGGTATCACAGTAAGCTGAGGACCAATAACAACACTTGCCCCAAACCAAGTAGATACTAGCACATATAGCGCGACCTATGTCCTCACACAAGCTGATCTAGATGCTGGAGGAATAGAAAATACAGCAAGTGTCTCAGGAACTGATCCAAATGGAACAATAGTTGAAGATGTATCCGACGCTAATACTGATTCAAACAATAATGAAATAAATAATCCTGACGGAACAGAAACAGAAAATCCATTAGGAGAAAATCCAAACGATGATACTGATCCAACAGAAGATCCAACAACATTTATTGTTCCTCCTATGCCAGCTATTCAACTATTTAAATGAATTAGTAGCATAGAAGATACAGATAACAACGATATGGTCAGTGCAGGTGATACAGTGAATTACGAATTTGTTGTTGAAAATACTGGAAACGTTACTCTTACAAACATCACTCTCAGTGATACTTCTCTTACTGGAATTGTTCTCACAGGTGATCCTATTGCAAGCCTCGCTCCTGGTGAAATTGATTCAACAAACTTCTCAGCGTCATATGTGCTCACACAGGCTGATGTTGATGCTGGATGAATTGAAAATACTGCTACTACTTCTGGAACTGATCCAAGTGGAACAGTAGTTGAAGATACTTCTGATACCAGTACTGATCCAGAAAATAATCCAGTAAATAACCCACCGGAAACTGGAGGACCAAATGACCCAACAGAATACACTATCCCTCCTATGCCAGCTATTCAACTATTTAAATGAATTAGTAGCATAGAAGATACTGATAACAACGATATGATCAGTGCAGGTGATACAGTGAATTACGAATTTGTTGTTGAAAATACTGGAAACGTTACTCTTACAAACATCACTCTCAGTGATACTTCTCTTACTGGAATTGTTCTCACAGGTGATCCTATTGCAAGCCTCGCTCCTGGTGAAATTGATTCAACAAACTTCTCAGCGTCATATGTGCTCACACAGGCTGATGTTGATGCTGGATGAATTGAAAATACTGCTACTACTTCTGGAACTGATCCAAGTGGAACAGTAGTTGAAGATACTTCTGATACCAGTACTGATCCAGAAAATAATCCAGTAAATAATCCACCTGAGACTGGAGGACCAAGTGATCCAACAGAATACACTATCCCTCCTATGCCAAGACTCCAACTGTATAAAACAGACGAATTATTTCTGGATCAAACTCCAAGAAATGGAAGTCTTGTAGATTATACTTTTGTGATTACAAATACTTGAAATGTTACTGTTTCAGACATCACACTCAATGATCCTATGTTTAGATGAGATATAACATCATCATGTACATTTCCTGTAAATGCTGCAACTGGACTCACTCCAGGGCAAACAGCAACATGTGAAGTTAGATACCAAATCACTCAAGCTGATGTAGATCAATGATATCTCCAAAACACTGCGATCACTGAAGGTACTTCTCCTCAAGGTGAAGAAGTAAGTGATGTATCAGATGATGGAAATGACCTTGAAGAGACACCAGATGCTACTGGTGGAACTGATACAGATCCAACCAATGACCCAACAGTTCTTATAATCCCTGAACCACCAAGCACAGGATGATCTGGTGGAGGATGAGGAGGAGGATGAACAAGTATCCCACCAATGCCAGAACCTGAAGAGAATCCTTCGATGAAACTCTACAAATGAGTGAGTAGTGTAGAAGATACAAATAATGATGGAGAAATAGGAGCATGAGATACCGTAAATTTTGAATTTGAAATCATAAATACATGAGATGTTGTACTTACAGATATAACTCTTAGTGATACTTCACTTCCATGAGTACAAGTGACTTGAGAAACAATCGCAAGTCTTGCTCCGGGAGAAACAGATACAACAAGTTATTCTGCGAGCTATATCCTAACACAAGAAGATATGGATATGGGTGGAATAGAAAACACTGCAAGTGTTTCTTGAAAAAGTCCAGATGGGGTAATAGTCGGAGATGTTTCTGATGCGAGTACTTCTCCAAACAATGATACAGAAAATAAACCAGAAACTATTATAGAACCAGAAACTATTGAAAATCCAGATACAACTGGTACAACTGAGGACCCAACGGTCTACATTATTCCTTCTATTGCAGAACCTGAGGTAGAGCCTGAGCTTCCAATACTTCCTGTTATGCCAGATCCTATAAAAAAGGAAACTCCACCTATGTATATACCGTTTCCAAACCTCTTCAAGTTTCCAAAAATGCTCCCACAAAGTGGAACTCCTCTCACACAGAGAACAAGTATTATTCTTCACCCTAGGATAAATATTACACCACCAAAATGGGCAAAACCTGGAATGAGCGAAGATATTGATTACTGGAAAAATACAGTACTTCCATACAGCGAAGATAGAAATGAAGATGAGTATATCGTAATACCAAGTCTTTGAGTTGTTGTACCATTAAAATATGTTCCTAAAAATACAAGTGATTATGAAGATATCGTAAATGATGGAACACAGATAAAAGACTTTAGTCTTCAGGGATGAAAAAACTACTTGAGATATCTCAATGAGTGAGTAATGCAGTATCCTGGAACTCTTCCTGTAGGACTCAGTGCTGGAAAATGAAAAGAATATACTGGAAACTCTGTTATATTTGGGCACTCAAGTTACTGGAAAGAAAATAATGGGAAATACGATACTATATTTGGACTTCTTCCTACCCTTGATCAAGGAGAAGAAATATGGGTATTTACCAGAAAAAATAAAAATCTTAGTACTTCAGGGAAAAAGTGAGAATATGATCTAAGAAAGCATACGATCACAAAGACCTATAATACTACTCCAGATGATACACAAGTTTTAAGCCAAGAAGGATTTGCTGTTCCTCATCTCACACTCTTTACCTGTACTCCAATCTGAGGAATTGCAGGAAGATGGATAGTACAAGCGAAACTCAAAAGTAGTTCTAACAAAACACAAAACAAGGAAAAAGTAACACAAGAACTCACGAAAGTAGCTGAAAAAAGACTAAGACTCGTTATAGCAAAATTCTTTAGTGAAATCGATGAAGAAAATAAAGAAGAAGCAAAAGACAAACTCTTCGAGCGTGTATATCAACTTCAAAAAGAAAACCTTGATAATGAAGCCATACTCAAAAAACTTGAATATGTTGCAAAAATCGTTGTTGATATGTAATACCTTTTCACAACAAAAAAAAGACTTTAATGAGTCTTTTTTTTGTTGTGTTATAATACAGATTATTCGTCATCTGGGAGTACAAAACCTCTTTCTTCACGTATTTGTGTTGCTATATTTGAAGGCACATCACTGTAGTGATCAAATTCCATCGCGTATGTTGCTCTTCATTGAGACGCAGATCTAAGTTCTGTAGAGTATCCAAACATCTCAGATAGTGGTACAAATGCATTTACAATTTTTGCCATTCATCTTTGTCCCATTTCTTCGATTCTTCCTCTTTTTGAATTGATCTGTCCTATTATATCACCCATATACTCTTCTGGAGTATTTACCTCTACTTTCATGATTGGTTCAAGTATAGTAGCTTGAGCTTTTTTACAAGCTTCTTGAAATGCTTTTGAAGCAGCTATTTTGAAGGCCAATTCAGAAGAATCAACATCATGGAATGAACCAAATGTAAGTGTTGCTTTGATATCAACCATTTGGTATCATGCCACAAATCATCTTTTGTATGCTTCATTCAGTCCTTTTTCTACACCAGGGATATATTCTTTTGGGATAACTCATCCTGTAATCTTATTTACAAACTTGTTTGTAGGTTTCTCGGCGAGTTCAGCTTTTTCGTCCTCCTCGTCCATAAACGTATACGGCTCAAAAGTGACAACTACATGTCCATATTGTCATCTTCAACCTGATTGCTTTGAATACTTATGTTCTACATCTGTTGCAGTATTTTTAATCGTCTCTCTGTAGGCAACCTGTGGATTTCATACATTACACTCAACTGAGAATTCACGTTTCATTCTATCAACAATAATATCAAGGTGGAGTTCTCCCATACCTGATATGATCGTTTGTCCTGTTTCTTCGTCTGATCTTACTCTAAAACTCGGATCTTCTTCTGCGAGTTTATTGAGGGCAACTCACATTTTTTCTTGATCAGCTTTTGTTTTTGGTTCAACTGAGATAGAAATAACAGGCTCTGGAAACTCTATTGATTCTACGAGAAATTTATCATTCATATCACAGAGAGTATCTCATGTCTTTGTATCTTTAAGACCAACTATAGCCCCAATACATCATGTAGAAATTTCTTGGATTTCTTCTCTTGAGTTTGAGTGCATTTGTAGGAGTCTTCAAACTCTTTCTTTTTTCCCTGAAGTTGCGTTATACACATATGATCCAGCTTTCAAAGTACCAGAATATACTCTTGTAAATATCAATTTTCAGACAAATGGATCAGTTGCTACTTTAAAAGCAATAGCAGCGAGTGATGTATCATCACCTATTTGAAATGTTTTGAGTTCTTCTTTTGTATTTTCATCCTTAACTGTGAGATTTCATTCGTTTACATCTACTGGAGAAGGAAGAAAATCTACAGCAGCATCTATTACCATCTGTACTCATATATTTTGAAGTGCTGATCCACATGTTACAGCATAGAGTTCGTTCTTACATACTCACGCTCTGAGTCCTTTTTTGATCTCGTCTACTGATAGCTCTCATTCTTCAAAATATTTTTCCATGAGTGCTTCATCTTGCTCTGCTACTTTTTCCATGAGCTCAAGTCTTAGCGCTTCACACTTATCTTTGATATCAGCTGGGATATCGATTTCTGTTACTTTTTCTCAACTGTCTCCTTCAAAGTGATAGGCTTTCATTTCGATGATATCAACAATACCCTCAAATGTTTCTGATGCACCTATTGGATATTGAATCGCAACTACTTTGTTTCCAGCAAGTCTTTTTTTGATAGTGTCTACTGACATGTCAAAGTCTCAACCCATTTTATCCATCTTGTTTACAAAACAGATTCTTGGTACACTGTACTTATCTGCTTGTTTCCATACTGTTTCTGATTGTGGTTCTACTCATTGTGACCCATCAAATACTGCAACTCCCCCATCAAGAACTCTGAGTGATCTTTCAACCTCTATAGTAAAATCAACGTGCCCTGGAGTATCAATAATATTGATTTGGTGATCTTTCCAAAAAGCTGTTGTAGCTGCTGAAGTAATAGTAATACCTCTTTCTTTTTCTTGATCCATCCAGTCCATTGTTCCTTCACCATCATGAGTTTCTCAAATCTTATGAATCTTCCCTGTATAATACAATATACGCTCTGTTGTCGTCGTTTTACCCGCATCAATGTGGGCAATGATACCGATATTTCTCACCATATTGAGTGGTGTTTTTTTACTCATTTGATTTCAATTATTAATTAAATTTTTGCCTATAACAAAAAATCTTCGTGAGATATTCTCTCGCGCGAAGATTCTATTGATTCACTATATAAAGTCAAATTTATTATAGCTTATCAAGACCTTGCTTGAAGGCTTTGTTTTCTATTTTTTTGAGGATAACTTGTTTGAATATAAAATTTACATAATCTCTTGCTTTCGAATCACGGATATAAATATTTGATTCGTTCATAAAGTACACAAAGACTTTCGTTCAAAATATATATATTTCTTCTGAATGATGGATTGCATCAATTGTTTTCTGAACAAGAATTGTTGAAGGGTCATGCCTGAGTATATCTATAATATCTTCTATCCAATCATTAATTCGCTGCTTTATTTCTTCTGGAAGATCTGCATCAGAAAAGTTAATAGTCTCTGTAGCTGCAAAATGAAAATCCAATATCTCTTTTTTTGAAAATTCACGGATATAATTACTTATATCTGGATATATGAGAGAAAGAACTCCCATTACAAGATTTGAAGGAATTCCCGAGTGGATACTTCCAAACATAGAGTCAAAAAGGGTATCATATTTTTTTTCTAGAAGAATTTTCACTAAAAAGCTCGCAAGCGACATATCATATTGCTTTGCTTTTTTTTCGTCCTTACGCACTCTTTTCCCTCAGGCTGCTCATCGCTTTATTCATTCACGTATTTTTTCAGCAATTTCAGCAGATTGAGATCATTGTTCTCAAGATTCCTGAGGAATAAAATCTTCTAAACCCATTTTTTGTATTTAAAAGTGTATTTCTATACCTCTTTGTATTGTAGCACTATCTCTATAAAATTCAAAATCTAGTTGTTGTTTCTCTAAAAATAATTGAGCGAGATTCGCTTGATCAAATCATATTTCTATAAAAAGATCTATTGAGTATCAATTTTCTGCAATTTTTTTACACTGCATGATAAGTCTCTCATAGATTTCAAATCAACTACATTTTCATCAATATAAAGCTATATCAGGTTCATGTACAATAGTAGAGAGTCACATATTATCATGATCATTATTTTTTATATATGGAAGATTTGCTGTAATCATAGTCTTTGGTGATCGATGAAGATTTAGCGCATCAAAATGGCTCAAAAGATCATGATTGTACACAAAGACACTCTTTTCTAAATTGTATTTTTCTAGATTTTTCTGGCACACTTCCAAAGCATCAAAAGATAAATCCAGAGCATACTGGGATGAACAGATTACTCCTTCGAGATTCAATGTAATTGGAATTATTCATGAACCAGTTCATATATCTATATGCTGAAGAGGAGTCTGATAATTTTTATTTTTTATCCTCTGAATCATACATTCTGTATCGATTCTTGGAATAAGTACTCTTTTGTCCACATAAAATTCTCTCCCATAAAAGTCGCATACTGATGTAATATATTCAAGAGGATATCCATCTGATATTCTCTGAAAATCATCTAATATATTTTGAAAGTTGTCTAGGATGTCTAGTAAAAAATATTCCTTTTTTGATATACTACAATGATACATAATCAATGTATCTATTTCATAGTTTGAAAGGCCAAATGCTTTTCCTTTGTTTTGTAAGTCTTGTTTTTTCATCAGTATTTAAAATTTGGTTTTGCTTATACTACAAAAGTCAGCTATTTATGCAATAAATAATTAGGGCACAAAAAAACCCTTACTTTCTCAAAGAGAAAGAAGGGTTTTTTTGATTACAAAACGAGATATGTCTCGATCTTGGGAAATGATTTCAAACTAAGTATTAGTTAGAGTTAGCATTTTGACCAAGGTCTAGGTTATTATCAAGTTGAGTAGTAAATGAACCTCCTCCATTGATTGTATAAGCAACACCGTTACTTGTTAATCTGAAGATAGCTTCACCTGTAGTTTCTATAGTATATGTTTCGTCATCGTTCCCGATTGAATCAGAAGAAACAGCTACTGTAACAGTACCAGCGGCACTGAAGTTGTTACTACCTACAACTACATCATTAGAGTTTAATACAGTAATTGTAGCAGGAACAGTTCCTGTAACAGTTGTTACTTCGAATGTAAGACCTGTAAGTTCAGCTTGTACAGAGTTACCAGTTGAATCTGTATTGATTCCACCGTCAACAACAAGTCTAAGCTCAGCAGTTGAGTCATCAGTTCCAAATTCGTCAGTAACAGCAGGAGTAACTATAGCACTTACGATATCAAGTGTTTTAGAAGATCCACCAGTTTGTGCAGCTATATCAGCAACAGCAAGGTTTTTTCCTGAATCAACACCCTCAGCATCTGAAAGTACTACGTTAGAAACTGTAAGTCCAGTTTGAGCAACTCATACAAATCCGTCACCGATGTTTGCAGTGTTAAGTCTCAAAGCTAGTTCAGAAGTAGTAGTAGGAATGATAAGGTTTGTAAGGTCATCAAATACAATTGTAGAACCTGTAATATCAGAGTTAGAGTTAGTCTCTAGTGCTACTCCATCAAGAAGAAGAGTTGCGTTTACAACAGCATCAGCAAGATTAGTTGCACCAGCGATTGTAAATGTAACTGTTTCAACATCAACCTCTTCATTATCAGCTCTTACGTCGTAAGATGCAATAACAATGTTATCACCAGCAAGTCCTTGTTTATTAAACTCGTTATCAGCGTTTGCAGCGTCAAATGCAAGTTGAATAATAGTACCAGCGTTGTTTACAGTTATATCTCTTGCAGAAACAAGTGGAAGGTTTGTAACTGTAATAGTATCATTTTCATCATCTTCAACATCAAGTCCAGTAAGTGAAACAACATAGTCACTATTTGTTACAGCATCTGTGCTATCTACGAAAGATACAACTACTACAAATGTTTCAGTAGTGTTCGCGTCAATCATAATTTCACCCATATCATCAAAACTTACTTCTCCAGAAGTAGTGTTAATGTTTGAACCAGATTCAGAATCAAGGAGGTTACCTGGAGCAACAGATCCTTGGTAAAGTTTAACTTCAGCTACTTCTTGGTTAGAAGCAACACCACTAGCTGCTGTAGCAGAAGCAACTTTTACAGTAACTTCATCAATAACAACATCACTTGTTTCTTCAGCTTCTACTTCGAATTGAAGAGCAACTACTTCATCAGCACCTCTTACTACATCAGTATCAGCAAGTGGAGTAAGTGATACTTGTACTCCTGATTCAGAACCATCAATAGAGTTGAAAGTTATTGAACTTGGAGTTATATCAGTAACTGGAGTATTATCTTCAGTTTCTTCTACATAAAAACCACCGTTAGCACCTACACTTCCAGTAACGAAAGAGAGAGTAAATCTAACATTATCAAAATCAGTTATATCTTCAACAGTATCTGCTCTTATAGACCATTCAGTCGTACCTTGTGGTATGATAACATCTATACCAGTATCAGAGTATACTGCAGAAAGACCAGTACTCGTAGAAGAAAGTTCATATGATGAACCTGTGTCTTCAGAGTATAGTTCTACATCTTCAAATACAGTAGCAGGTACAGCTGGATTAGATCCAACCATTGCAGTATTTGGGTCCATAGTAATTTTTACACCAAATTCTTGTAATTCTAGGTTTTGTCCAGCTACGTTAGTAATTTTTACTCCACCAAGAGTAATGTTGTCTTTGTCTTCTCTAATTTCGTCAAATTCTGGTTCAACTTCTACGAGAGTAAGCTCACCAGCTTCGATAGTAATAGAACCAAAGTTGTTTGATCCAGTTACGTTGCTGATATCAACAGCAGCTCCATATCCAAATGATGTTGACTGTGCAGTTACGTCAAGTGCAGCGTCTATCTTAAATTGGATAGTATCACCAGCACCCTCAATAACGTCAGCTCTTACTGTAAAATCTTCTGTTTTATCTTCTTCGATAGTTACTCCGTTTCCAAGGTTGAAAGTAAGGTAATCATCGTTCATAGATGCAGTAGTAGCTACAAGAGTATTTTCATAGTATAGTTCGAAGTTCATGAGATCATCTTCAGCGTTTCCATTTCCTTCGAATGTAATAGCTTTAAGAATAACATCTTCGTTGTTAGAACCATCTATTTCAAACTCAAATATTTCAGCTCCTTCTTCACCAATTTTTGGATCAGGAGATCCTCCACCTGTGTTGATAGTAATTTCAGGAGCATCTACAGAACCTACTCTCATAAGATTTGCCTCAAGTCCTCATACTGCATTAACAGTAGCAGAAGCTTGTACTTCAACAAGTTCGAGTGCAAATTCATCTGATTCAACTGTAGGATCACAACCAGTACCATTTACACAAGGAATATCAACAACAAAGGTAATTGTTCTTGTTTGACCTGCCTGAACAACTACTCATCCTCCTGAAAGGTTTAGTTGAGCTTCAGTATTGTTCTCTTGGTTGTCATTTTTTTGATTAGAAGCTCTTCCTAATTCAGTAAATGCAGCAATATATTCAATAGTTGCGCTATCAGATAGCCCTGTTCTTTTTACTGTAACTTGTGAAATAGTAACATCTGAATCACCAGCAGTGAAATCAAAAGAAGCAACTGGAAGACCATTAACTCCTCCTGGAATAGTAGCAGAAGCTGGAGTATCTGGAGAAAGCATTACTTCAAGAGTACCACCTGTAACAACAGGAGTAGTAGGAGTAGTACCTGTAGTTCCAGTTCCTGTAGTAGTTCCAGTTCCTGTAGTTCCAGTTCCTGTATCAGTACTACTGTCACCTCCAAGATCATTTAATAGATCATCGAGAAGACTATCAGTATCATCTGATGAATCTCCACAAGCATTCATAGCATTTACAGCAGCTTCAAAAGTAAATCCTCTTGTAGCAGCAGTATTATAGTCTGAGAATGTAGCAATACCTTTTGCAGTAGCATACATTCCAAGTTGTGCTTGCCAAGTACCTGTAGCTGATGGATCATATGAATAATCATTTCCACAAGCAGCTTTTACAACCATACCGAGAGCTTCACTTTTCGTGATGTTTTCTTCTGGTCTAAAGTTAGGGTTAGCAGCAATAAGGTTATTGTTTAATAATCCTTCAACTGTATAACAAGCCCAAGTATTTGGGTTTGTAGCTGATACGTCAGCAAACGCGTTTGTACAAGAATCTGCTTTTGCAGCATTTACTGCCATAGAGTTGTCTACTTCGTAGACACCTCTTGCAACTGCAGCGATTTCTTGTCTCAAAACGGTTTGATCCATGTTGTAAGCCATTGGATCGTTTGAGTGATCAACGATGATCCCCATTCATGCAAGCCCATTGGCTGCATCTAGTTGAGCGTTCGTGTATGCACTAACTCCTGAAGCAGTAGAAACTACAGCAACAGCGAAGATAGATGCACCAGCAACGATCTTTTTAAATACGTTCATTTGAAACAATATTTAAGAAATAAAAATAATGACTATTTCTCAAAAATAATGTGTTCCAGTTGTTTTTCGAATATGTCTTTACTATAGTTTGAAATAACAGATTTTCTTGATTGATTTTTCATAAAAGCGAGTAGTTCTCTGTCTCGCAGTAAGGTATCTAGCATTGATATACATCATTCAATGCTTTCTTGTGCATATCAATTTATTCAGTTTTTGATAATATATGACGCTTCTCCTTTATCGTAAGATATGACTGGAACTCAAGTCAAGAGCGACTCAAGAATAACGAGTCAGAAAGAATCAATTTTTGAGAGAAATAAGAATACATCTGTCTCTAAAAGATTATCTCGCACTGTTCTTGAATCACAATATCACAAAAAGCTGATATTTGGATCACTCTCGTGTTTCTTTTTATACTTGTCTAGGTCTTTTCAAGTTCATCATATATAAAGCTCTATATCAAAATTGTTTTTAAGTGATTCGTATACATTAAATATATCAGTCAGTCACTTTCAGGAGTCCCACCTTGACACTGCAAACAATCGCTTTGTTTTTTTCGCTTTGTTTTTTATTGTTGTTGAAGTTTCAAAATATATATCTTCAATTCTAGGAAAAATACATCAGATTTTTCTCTTGTATATACTTTGTAGTTGGGTTTGCAAAAATCTACTATTTCAAACTATAGTATCGATATTCGTTATACAACGAAGTTCAATTATTTTTTTAAAATATGTCGTAATACCAGTATTTTCTTGAAAGTACCATGGGAAATGATGATGCCACCAAATAATTTTCGCTTTCGATCAAAATATAATTTTTGAAAGAATTGCAACAAAATGCATTGGAGAATTTCAGCATATAATAATATCACTTTTTCGAATGTGCCAAGCAATTAAAATAAAGCTTAGAAATTTCATAGGATATGTAGAGTAGAAACTTATAATTGGAAACCCAAAGTCTTTATCTACATGTACACTACTTTTTTCAAACACATAAAAGGAAACACTATTATTTTTCGCCAAATAATCTGCCATGTGCAGCATTTGTTTCATAGCTCCTCATACAACCTTAATTTGAGGATGTAAAATAGAAACTATATTTTTGGAAGATACTTCTTTCACCAAAAGTGCTTTTTAAGAAATACTATGGTTAAAGCCTTAACCCATAAGTTGGTTGTGCACAACTTAGGGAAAAAATAAACACTGAAAACAGAATTTACTTTTTCCCTAAGTTGTATCAATACAATACAAACTTATAGTTTCAAAACTTTGTAACTCAATACACATTTTAAATGTAGTCGGAAAATGTTAATGAGCAAACTTTAACTTATTATTAGAACTTGTTGTGTTACATTTATTTGCAACCAAGAACCACAAGTAAAATTTAACGGTCAAAGTATATTGACTATAACGCACTATGTCAAAGAACGTGACAGCCATTTCACAGAATCTTCACAAATACACATGGTTAATTATTTAAATATTTTGATGCATCCTGGTATATCAAAAACAATAAAAAGTGTGCATATATGCACACTTTTTATTGTTTTTAGCTTACTGAATCTGCTCAGTTAGGGACATTATCGGCTGCATTACTCATAATGCTATAAACAAAACAACCATTGCAATAAAAACGATTATTATTGGCTCCAGGAGCTTGTTTATTATAGAAACAACATTATCGACTTCTTCATCATAAAAATCTGCAATCTTCACAATAGTTGAATCAAGTTTTGCTGTCTGCTCTCATATCTGAACCATTTGCACTAACATAGGGGGAAAAAGTTTATCACCATCTAAAGACTCCCATATCTTAATTCATTTTTTTATATCCATTTGTAAAAGCATTATTCTCTGCCTATATACTTCATTTCATAAAGCTTCTGAAACGATTTTTAAAGACTCAACAACAGAAACTCAACTTCAGAGCAACCCTGAAAGAATTCTCGCAAACTTTGAGAGAATTACCTTTTTTGTAAGTCATCAAAAAATAGGAAGCTTAAGCATAATATAATCAAGATAATATCTTCACTCTTTAGTTTTTCACCACGCTTTTGTAAAAACGACTATGAGAAAAAAACCAATAATTATAAGATACCATGAATTGATAAAAAAATCAGAGGTAGCTATAAGTGCACGTGTAACAGCTGGAAGATCATTTGCATCTGTAAATAATTCTAATAACTTCGGCACAACAAACACCATCATAACCACTACAACTGCAAATGCTATCAGTATAACCGCAACAGGGTAAATCAGGGCTGCTTTTATCTTTCATGAAATACTGGATACTTTCTCTATTTGATTTGCAAGATCCTTTAACACAGAATTCAGCTTTCATGTTTTTTCTCCTGATTCTAAAATTGCCACTTCTGAACTTCAAAAAGTATTATAATATTTTCACAAAGAGGCTGAGAGTGTCTGTCAAGCTCGAAGATTTGCAATAACATCCTCCAGCATAATCTGTACTGTCTTATTCTTTTCTTGTCATCTGATAACTTCTACTGATTTTATAAGAGACATACCTGAATCGACCATGGTAGACATAAATCTATAAAACATAAGTTTTGATTTAAGTCGCATCTTTTGTTTTATAGCCATTGATTCGTTAAAAGAATCAAAGAATGTTTTTCTTTTTTCCCAGTTTTGGGTATTTTCTGTATTTTCGTGTTCCATGGATCTATATTAGTTATGTTTCACTTTGTGTTTTTGCAGCTGAATATACTTCTTCGAGTGAAGTATCACCGTTGAGCGCTTTGAGTATACCATCTTGTTCTAATGAAATCATTCACTCTTTAATCGCTTCTCTGTTTATGTTAAAAGCTGACTGGTTATTTAATATCATATCTTTTACTCATGGAGTAATTTCAAGTACTTCATATAAACCAAGTCTTCATTTATATCCAGTATTCTCACATTTCTCACATCATCCTGGTTCATAAAAAACAGGATTTTTAAGTTTATCTGCAACTCTTTCGGCAAGTTCTTCACGTGGAGTGAGCTTGATAGCATTTGTGACATTTTTGATAGCCTCTTTTCACAAATCCTTTAATGGGATAGGTTTTTTACACGAACATAGACGCTTTATCAATCTTTGAGCTATTACGATATTCATAGTTGCTGGAAGCAAAAATGGCTGTACTCACATGTTTAAGAGTCTTGTAATCGTCTCAGCCGCAGAGTTTGTATGGATAGTAGACAATACTAAGTGTCATGTCAATGATGCTTCGATTGCAATATCTACTGTTTCTTTATCTCTCATTTCTCATACCATAATAATATCTGGATCCTGTCTAAGAGCGGTTCTAATACCATATGCAAAGGTATATCAAATATCTGGTTTTACTTGAGACTGATTGATCCCATCAACCTGATTTTCTACTGGATCTTCAAGAGTCATTATATTTATATCAATCTTATTCATGAGCGTGAGAGCAGAATAAAGTGTCGTTGATTTTCATGATCCTGTCGGTCCACTTGTCAATATAATACCATTTGGGAGTTCAATAGCAGAGAGAACTAAGCGCTTATTTTTTCACTCTATTCACAAGGTTCATAATTCTGGGATTTTCTTAGACTTGTCTACTATTCTCATAACAATCTTTTCTCCATGTACTGTTGGGAGTGTAGAAACTCTGAGATCAAGAGATTTTTTATCAATCGTTTGACTAATTCTCCCATCTTGTGGGATACGGGATTCATCAATTTTTAAATCTGATAATATCTTAAAACGGGCAACGATTCCTTGGTGAAGAAATGGTTGATATTCTAAAATACCTTTCAAATCACCATCTATTCTATATCTCAAACGTACATAGGAACTGAGTGGCTCTATATGTATATCTGATGCTCCTCATAATACCGCTCAAAGGATGATATAATCACATACTTTTTGTATATTATCTCATGTGTATATGAGATCCTTCAGTTGTTCAACTACCTCTTTGTATTTCATAATTTTTTAATTGTTATTAGTATCTTCTTCGTCAACAACGATATTTGTTTTTGTTATGTTTGTAACGAGTTGCAAATCTGCTAAAATTTTTCTTTCAACCTCAAGCATATTGAGTATGTCTGAGTAGACTTTATCAGTTTCTAAAGTATTCTGTTTTTTTAGCGCTTCTTCTACAGATTTTATGTATGATTCATAGATCACAAGACGCTTGAGGATGATATAATTTTCTGGTGTCTTTTCTGACGTTTTCATAGCATTTAGCTGTTTTTCTGCTTGGCTAACATTTGCCTTGTAGGCAATAAGAGACTGGGCTATTTCTTCGTATTTTTTTGATATTTTATATTCCGAAAGTCCTTTTACATAGAAATTAAGCGTTATGTCTATTTCATATTTTTCAAGTCCTTGTGGGACTTTACGAATGTTTTTCAAAAATTCCCCTGCTTCATCACCATTTCTCTTTTCATAGACATATTCTTCAAATACAATATTTTCTATGTCGGCTATCTGATTTAGAAATATATTGTATCAAGTTTTTGCAATATCTCATTCTAGTATTGTTCTAGACGATCTTGAGAAATCTTCTGATTTTTCAAAAAAGTCACTTTCTACGACTTTGAGCATCCCTTCTGATGATTCTACGCGTCATACATTCTCAATAAAATATATGAAATCCATAATTGATCATTTACTTCATGAGACAGTAAATGAAAGAGGGATGTAAAATATACGATTTACGAGAGATTCTGTCTTTTTCGAATTTTTATTTTTATTCAGAGTAGTGCCCTTTTCTTCAATCGGCAAGATATCACCGATTCATAAATCACCTGTGTATTCAAGATTAAAAGTTTGCATGATTCTCTCTACGTAGTTTATGAAGTGTAGTTCTGAAAATGCTTCTTCTCAATCAATATCTATTGTCGAATCAATATATGAAGGCAGAACGGTTGACGAGATTTCCTCAAGTTTAGCATACTCTTCAGATGATTCTTTTTCTTGCACTTGCTTAATCTTTTTATCTATAAAGTCAGCATACATGGAATCTGTATCATTAGAGAAATGATTTTTAAAAAATTCTTCATCCAGCACTTCAATAATACTCAAGAGATTTTTTTCTTCTTTCGCAACCTTTTTTCAATTTGATTTAAATTCATTGAGAAGCATTCACTCTTTTTCCAAGTCTCCTATATCCTCTGACAGGGCTAAAAGCAAATCTTTTTTTTCTTGTATTCTCGAAAATTCTCAGTAACTATAATAAGATCAAAAGACTCAAAGCGAAAAAAGTGTAAACCAAAGTCCAACAGTATAAAGCACTGTTCTTTTAACCATGTTGTTATAAATATCTGTATCCATTTTTTTATTGTGAGAGATTATTCATGTACTTTAAACGAATATCAAAATCCGTTTTTCTAGTATACCTTTCCTTTCATTCTTCGAGCTGATCAGAATACGTGAAAACTTTCGTTGATTCAACGATTTGAAAACTTTGTGATTTACGTGCTATAT
The DNA here is from genome assembly GCA_020631485.1 of Candidatus Altimarinota bacterium. GTDB lineage: Bacteria > Patescibacteriota > Gracilibacteria > BD1-5 > UBA6164 > JAHDHC01. The sequence goes on along the minus strand of JAHDHC010000003.1, from coordinate 33,868 downwards.
AGTTGAGAAATGATGAGGCTACAGATATACTTGTTCCACTTATTTTCTTTGACGTTTTTTGACCTGTAAATCATACAATATTTGAATCAGACCAATCAGAACTGTAGGCAGAACACGAAACTTGAAGTTCCATATCTTGGTTTATATTGAGATTATTGCATTCTATTGCATATACTTTTTTGTTGGGCTCAAAGCTATCTTTTAGATCATTGAACTCTGTTAGCATGGCAATTACCGGAAGTTTCGAGTTTGATTTTTCTAAGATGAAGGCTATATCTTCACTAAAGAGAAAATTCTCAATTGAATATACTTTTTCTAGAATTGAGAGTATCTTACGTGTTTGTTTTTCTTCTATATTTTCAAGATTATTTCTATATTCTGACTGTACCACAGTAACAGAACTACAACCATCATATTTTGATGAAATCTCAGAACCTAAAAACAAAAAACAAATAGGCTCTAATACTGATATGTTTCACATGTCCTCACTTTCTTGAAAAGAAGCGTAGGAAAACATAATAATTGAGAAAAATACACATACAAAAAAGCCGAACTTGAAGAAACTAATAAGCTTATTGAGATATGGGATCGGATCTTTTCAGCCAATACTTTCTGTGAGCTCCTTTTTCTTCTCATTCATCATATCACGAGAAAAAACTTCCAATATATTATCTGTTGTAACTTTTTTTTCTTTATCTGCTGCAATTTTTGCAGGATCAATATTTTTTTCTGTTTTTTTAAAGAGTGAAAACATGGATTTTGCAATTAGTTTTATGAAGGTATTTCTTACATACACATATCCTAACATAAAAAAAAGAGAGAAACAACTTTCCTCTCTTTACAAAAAGATATATTATTTCTTAAAGTTTTTCAAAATTGAGAAAAAATTCTCAGAACTCGCGATCTTCTTTTTCATATCAGTAGGAAAAGCCCCATATATCTCTTGTCCCCATCATGTAGAATAAATTCTATCATCAAGAAATACTACGATTCATGAATCATCTTTTTTACGGATCAATCTTCAGAATCATTGCTTGAGTTTTAGTACTGCTTTTGGAATAGCATAGTCTTGAAATTGATCATCAAATAGCGCTGCTCTTGCTTGAAATATTGGATCAGTTGGAACCATAAATGGGATTTTATGAATTATAAGATACTGGAGCTTCTCTCAGGGAATATCTACTCATTCCCAAAATGTATTTGTTCCTACTAAAAGAGAATTTTCTGCATGTTCTTCGAATGCATCTATCAGTTTCTTTTTTCATCACCCAATTGATTGAGCATACATCGAAATACCTTCTTTGTGTAAGTCTCTTTCAAGTCATGAAAATACTTGTTGTATCATATGAAATGAGGTACAGAGAAAAAGTGTCTTCCCTCCTACTATTTTCATAAAATCTCACAGGAATTGTATAATAGCAATTTCATTGTTTTTGATACTCCCTATATCATTTGGCACAAATAATAAAGCTTGCTTTTTATAATCAAAATCCGTTTTGAGAGAATAAAGGTCAAAGTTTTCAAGGCAGAGCATATTTTGAATGTATTCAAAACTCTCTCATATTTTAATGGTAGCACTAGTGAGAAGACAACTAGACAACTTTGTCCATAAGTGTTTTTTCAAATACACTCATGGATGCAAAAGCGTATATTCAAGCACTATTCATTTTGATCATGATTCTTGCGTATAACAAATGTAATTCTCAGATGACGACTCATATAAACACACAGACAATACATCGAGACACAATTCTAAATGTGCGATTTCTCGAGAGATAAGATTATATACTTTATCATCAAGAGACTGTAAAAGGTCAAAATACTCTATAAATAAGATTTGGATTTTTTGAGAGTTTTGTCATTTTTGTATTTTTTGTCATACTCATTGGAAAAAATCTTTTTTTAAGAGACTTGTTTTATATTTTGAGCTTGCTGAAACTTTCTGATATAGATAGTCGCGACACATATCAAACACTAGAGCAAGTTCAAAAAGTATCTTTTCTTGAATAAGGGAAAGCTGTGGAATTCACTGCTTTTCTGAAAGGAGTTTCTTTTCCAGTCTTCAGAAACTTTTTTCAAGATCTTCTAGACAAAATGATTTCTGAAGCGATTGTGTCAGCACATCTTCAAGATTATGTGCCTCATCTAGTACGAGATTTTCTACTTTTGAGAGAATCGCTCCTTCCTGATCCAAATCTTGAAAAAGTATGTTGTTGTTTATAACTACTATGTTCGCCTTTCTTGATTGTCTTCGTGCCTGGACAGCAAATTCGCTGTCTAGGTAGACATTTTCCTTTGAAAAAGTGTATAAATCATCTGCGTTAATCTCGTATAAGAAAGAAAATTCTTGTCCATAGTACTCGAGTTCATCAAGCTCTCAATGTGCAGTGAAAGACATCCACATAAGTATTTTTAAGAGAAAACTTGTCTTTTGAAGAGAATAATGCTCATCACTCTCAAAAAAGTGAACAAAACTCGCTATAGATATATAGTTTCGCTTTCATTTGAGTTTTGCATAACTAAACTTCATTCATGATTCATTTTGAAGTGACTCTAAATCTTTATAAAAGATTTGATCTTGTAGTGTTTTAGTAGTAGTAGAGACAAAAACTTGCTCTCATGAATGTATAGAATGAAATACGCTCGGAATCAAATAGGCATATGTTTTTCCTATTCAAGTAGGAGCATCTACCACGGAAAATTTTTGGTCTTTCATAGTCGTGTAGACAATATTTCACATCTTTTCTTGATTCACACGCTTTTCTTTTAAGCTCTCTTTGTTAATATATTCTGAAAAAGCAAAATCACTCTTTGATGATACTGTTTCTATCTTTATTTTTTTTGGAAACTTGGGAATACATTTCTCAAAAAGTTTCAAAAAATCATCTTTTGAGATTGTTGAATCTTGATTTGGAAGTATATGCTTTGCTATATAGTTCATTCATGAATCTGTAGATTTTTCGAGTACATATCAAAAAATATCTTGTTTATATTTTGGAAGTTTAAGTATCTTTTTTATGAGGACCTCAAGAAGCTTAATGCTTGCTTTTGTATCATTTAAAGCTCTATGAGCTCAGAGTAGATCTATCTCAAAATATTTACACAAATACTCTAAACTCAGCGATTTTTCTCACAAGACGAGGAAATTTGCGATCAAAAACGTATCAAGGACCATATTATCTTCTATTGAAACTCATTTTTCCAATAAGAAGCCTATATCAAAAAACACATTATGTCACACTATTGGAGAATCTCCTATAAACTCTGATACTTCTAAAAGTATTTCTCTCCATTTTGGAGCTTCACGAACATCAGCATCAAAAATTCAAGTAATACTTGAGTTGAGACTGGGAATAGGGATTTCTGGATCTACAATAGTTGCATACTCATCTATGATTTCGAAGCTTTCTATATCAAACTTCACAATTGCTATTTCAATAATCTTGTCTTTCTTTGCATCAAGTCAAGTTGTCTCTAAATCCAGAGCGACAAATTCCTGTATTTTTTTCATATAAATTCTTGCCAATTATCAATGAAATGTATAATACTTTTAAAACAGAACATAACAAAAAAAAATGACAGCTATAAGAAGAAAAATATCCCTCTACATCATTGTAACTTTTTTCTTTAGTGCGTATTCATATGCACACGACATAGAATACAGCTCTCAGATAATTCCATGACAAGAAATAGTCGAGAGAAATACGAATTATAATATACAAAGAGCAAAGCTTCTTACAAATTTCGTTGACACTCTAGAAAAAGAAATACGCGTTTTCAAAAATGATCATTATATCGAAAGTGAGGCACTAGAAAGCAGGGCATTTGAACTCCGTATAATGTCTCAAGAGCTCAAAAATATCCAGACCATTAACATAGAAAAACATCATGCAGACTCAATTATCGAAAGTTCTATTCTCAGGCTTAAAACAAATAAAAATGAAACTCGAAAAATACTCAAAACAAAACTCAAAGATAGCAAACTTCTCCTAGAGCAAAAGATTCAAACGAAGTGAAAAGTTGCTAACAAGATAGGGAAAAGGTTCTCGAGCTTTGTCGCAAGCTTTACCCCAAAAATACGAAAGCTAAAAAATACCGAAAAAAAGCGCCTTATTCTTCTCTCGCTGACAAATATAAACAAGGAAGCATCAAAGCTTATCCTTTTTTCCTCAAAAGAATATAGTTCACTTCGTCATTTAGACGATTCTTACAATAATAGCATAAGAAACATAAAAAGAGAACTCTATACCATTCAAGCTATTTTAAAAAATACATAGAGTATTTTAATTTGAAAGATTCAGAATATCAAAAAGTTGCTGTTTTTCTTTTACTGAAAGTCTTTTATATTCTCATTCTTCTAGGTTTCATAAAACTACTGACTCTATTCGTATTCTTTTGAGTTTTTTCACTTGATGTCATACCTTTTCGACCATACGACGTATCTGTCTATTTCTTCATTCAGTAATAGTAATTTTAAACTTTCAAGAGGCAACTCTTTGTACTTTTGCTTTTTTTGTCAGTTTTCACAATACATCTACTCATTTGCTCATTGTATCTAAAGCCACGTCATCAATAGGACCAAATACTTCCACAAAATACTCTTTTTCATGCTCATATCTTGGGTGCATGAGATAGTTTGCAAGTCGACCATCATTTGTCAGCAAAATCAAACCTGTAGTTTCCATATCAAGTCTTCCGATAGGAAAGACTCTTTCTTCTATGTCTATAATATCGAGGATAGAATGTCCATTTTGTGCACAGGTAGTTTCTATTCATCTTGGCTTATTCATCTTATAATACACAAGATTTTTTTGTTCATGTACAGCTTGCTTTTTAAGTTCGACTTTGTCTATATTTGGAATAATTGATTCTCAAATTTTTGCCACTTTTCCATTTACCTCCACTAATCACCTTTCTATATATTCTTCTCATTTTCTTCTTGAGCATATACCTGCTTGTGACAAGTATTTTTGTATTCGTACTTTTTCCATATAAAGTTTTGCCTATTTAAAAATTGTGGAAATAATAAAGGAAATTATCAATATAGCAAGATCATTGTGAAACAAGATTTTCATCCAGACTTTATAGACAGATATCGTCCACTTTTTTCAGAAAAAGAATTTTTGGACTTTTTAGATTCTTGCCAAAGACCACTGAGAAAAGCTATACGAATTAACACACTTAAAATATCTGAAAGTGATTTTCTCAAAAGAGCTGAAAAAAACAAATGGAAACTCACAAAGATAGCATACATTGATCATTGATATTTCATAGACAGGGAAGATACATCAATTCCATTATGAAAAAGCATAGAGTACTTCGCTTGACTCTTTTACATACAAGAGACATCAAGTATGATTCCTCCCATGCTTTTAAAGGAACAAACTAGTGAATCTATAATACTTGATGTCTCAGCAGCACCAGGAAGTAAGACAACGCAAATCGCTAATTATAAAAATAACAAAGGACTTATAATTGGAAACGACATAGTACCAACAAGACTTAAAGCACTTAAGACAAATATAAATTACCAATGATTTTTTAACTGTGCTATATCTAAACTTGATGGGAGAGATTTTTGAAGATATTTTAAAGAGAGCTTCGACGCCATACTTCTTGATGCACCATGTTCAGGGGAAGGAACTATGAGAAAAGATGAGATAAAATGGTCACTGTCAAGCATACTAGAACTTTCTAAACTCCAAAAAAAACTTATATTGTCTGCGATTGAAGCACTCAAAGTATGAGGCACACTTGTCTACTCAACATGTACAATGACACCAGAAGAAGATGAGGAGGTGTTAGACTATGCTTTGCAAGAACTATGAGACGCAATTGAAATAGTCCCATGGGAACTCCCTTGACTCGTATCACATAATTGACAGACAGCTTGGCAATGAACTGACTACAACAAGCAAGTACACAATGCTCAAAAAATATGGCCACATACAAATGACACTGAGGGATTTTTTGTAGCAAAGATTATAAAAAAATCAGCAACTCAAATATATGAAACAAAACCCTACTACACTGCAAAAACAGATGAAGTAGTCTTGAAATGAAAAGAGCTTAAAGCCCTATTCTCACATATACAAAAAAGATTTGATATAACAACAGACATATTTAAAGAAAATCTCATAGTCAGAAAATGAAATCATCTAGAAATACGCACAAAGCAATCAAAACAGTTTTCTCAATATGCGATGATACAAAATATCTGAATCCCTTTTTGAGAGCTTATAGACAATAATTTTTATTTCTCCTTTTACGCAGCACAACTATTCTGAAAATACGCTCAAAACAATATAGTTGAACTACAAAATATAGAAGAAGCAGAGCTATTTAGAACTTGAAAAGATCTCCATATAAAAGAAGAACAGTGTCAAAACTGTTCTTCTGGACAAGTCATTATAAGATTTGAGAATATTATCCTCTGAGCAAGCTTGCTTCAAGACAAGCTCAAGCTCAAAAACCAAGTCCCTAGAGAGACTATCAAGATTTAATAATACATGGAGCCATTGACGGGATTTGAACCCGTGACCCCTCCCTTACCATGGGAGTGCTCTACCAACTGAGCTACAACGGCAATAAAACTTCACCCTAGCCCTCTCCTGGCAGGAGAGGGAGTAATAGGATTAGTTGCGAATGATACGAACTTCATTCACTAAATCAAGCTGAAATTCTTCTTTTACCTTTTTTTGTGCAAGCTCAATGAGATAGACAAGATCTTGCCATTTTCCTGCTCCTTCATGCATCAGAAAATTTGCGTGTTTTTCAGAAAAAAAGGCTCCTCAATACTGAAATCATTTGAGTCAAACAGCTTCTATAAGAGCCCCAGCTGACTGCTCCCTATTTGGATTTTTAAAAAAGCTTCCACAACTATTTCACTTTGGTTGCTTATTTTCTCTGAAGTCAATATTGTCTACATCAGAGTGGTATTTCTCAATTTTTTTACTGAGATCAAATTTTATCTTTATAATAAACCATTGTCCATCTTCCTCTTTGAGTCGAGAAGACCTATAGGAAAAATTCATATCTTGTTTTTTCAATGTTTTCTTTTCTCATGATTTTAGATCTAGAGCTTCTACTTCTAAAAAATTGTTTTCTATCTCTAAGCCAAAACATCAGGCATTTCAAAAAAGCGCTCATCAAATACTTCCGGGAAGACCTATAAATCTATGCCAGAGATTTTGTCCATAGTCAAGTTCTAGACTCTGGGCTATTTCCCGGATATGCTCATTTGAATAGCTCTCAAGAGTCTGTGTTGATTTATCATATGTCCATCATCATAGACTATTTTTTATAACTATTCACTTATACTCATCAAAGGCAAAAAGCATATTCGTCCCTCCTCCGATTATGAGAATCTTGAGTCATTCTTCCTCAGCATAGTCATATATTTCCTTGAGTCTCTCTACATGAGATTCATCTTCTAACTCAAAAAAATACTCAGCCCTCGCAGGCGTTTTAAAATTTGAATACTGAGATATGTCGATATTTTTTTGTAAGAAATGCATCTGTCATTAGAACTTACTCATATAATCCCTGATAGCTTCTCAGGTGAAGCTGTTTTTTTCTTTGGAGATATCTTGAACGGTTCAGGTTGCCATGAGTTGTCATCATTTGTCTCCTCATTCTGGTCACATGTCTATTATGTAATCCGCGTTTACTATGACATCCATATTGTGCTCTATAACAAGTACAGAGTTTCCAGAGTCTACAAGTGAATGGAGAATCTTCAAGAGTCTGTCAACATCTTGAAAATGAAGTCAGGTTGTTGGCTCATCAAGGATGTAAAAGGTTTTTCCTGTAGACCTTTTAGAAAGTTCAGTTGAGAGCTTCACTCTCTGGGCTTCTCAACCTGAAAGGGTAGTACTTGATTGTCACAATTTGATATAGCCAAGTCATACATTTTCTATAGTTTTGAGGACTTTGACAATTTTTGGATGATTTGCGAAAAAATCAAGACATTCTTCTACTGTCATATTGAGTACATCGGAAATATTTTTTCACTTGTACTTTATCTGGAGTGTTTCTTTGTTGTATCTTTTTCATTTACATCACTCACACTCGACATATACCGGTGGGAGAAAATGCATTTCTATCTTTTTTACTCCATCACCATCACACTCTTCACATCTTCCTTGACGAGTATTGAAACTAAACCTTCATGGAGCATATCAACGAATCTGTGCTTCCTCTGTCATAGAAAATACTTCACGTATGTGAGTGAGGACTCATGTATAGGTTGCTGGGTTAGAACGTGGAGTCTTTCCTATAGGAGACTGATCGATAATTACAGCTTTATCAAGATTTTCCAGTCACTTGATACTCTCAAATTTCCCAACACTTCTTTTGGCCCTGTTTAAAGAGTTTGCAAGATAGTTAGAGAGAATCTCATTTACGAGACTTGACTTTCATGATCATGAGACTCAGGTAACAACTACGAGATTTGAAAGGGGAATAGTAATATCAACTTTTTTAAGATTATTTTCTTCTGCTCAGAGTATCTCTATAACTTTTTTATTTTTTTTGAGATCCTTAAATGATGGTCTTGATCATTTTTCTGTAAGAACTTGCCTCGTATGACTGAGATAGGGACCTGTCACTGACTTTGGATCATCGATGATATGTGTAAGTGTTCACTCTGAAATAAGTGTCCCTCAGTGAATTCAGGCTCATGGTCATATGTCTATTATATGATCAGCATTTTTCATGATATCTTCATCATGCTCTACTATGATAAGCGTATTTCAGATATCTCTGAGTTTTTTAAGATTGTCTATAAGCATATTGTTGTCTCTTGCATGAAGACCTATGGATGGCTCATCTAGAACATATATAATTCACTCAAGCTTTGTCCCTATTTGCGTCGCGAGTCGTATTCTCTGTGCTTCTCATCCAGAGAGTGTCCCAGCTCTACGAGAAATAGTCATGTAATTGAGTCATACACCTGCAAGAAAATCGAGTCTTTCAATAGCATTTTTCAAAACCTTTTGAACAATCTTAGCTTCCGCTTGATTAAACTCGAGTGTCCTGAGAAAATCAAGAGCTTTTTCAACCGAAAGACTCGCAAGATCTCATATATCTTTATCATTGAGATACACAGAAAGTGACTCTTCTTTTAAACGTTTTCAATGACAATCTGGACATTCAACATCTACTACATAATCGTCATAATGTCATTTTTCTGCGCCTCATTCAAAATACCTTCTAGAAAGGGTATTGATAACTCCTTCAAAGCGAGAATTATAGGTATTTTGAATACCTGAATCGTTTTTATAACTTATCTTGTATACCTTTTTCCCAGTTCAATATAAAACTATATCTTTCTCTCGTTGTGTGAGTTTGCTATAGACAGTATTGAGGGAAATATCGTTTTCTCGTCATACCTTTTCTATTTGTGAGAAAAAATAGTCTCCTCAAAATCACGGAGCAGTTACTGCTCACTCTAAAAGAGTAAGTTTAGGATTTATAATATTTTCTTCTAAAAATACTTTTTTAACTCAAAGACCATGACAACTTGGGCAAGCTCATTGGTGAGAATTAAAGGAAAAACTTGATATGTTGAGTTTTTCAGGCACATGTCCACACGCTGAACAGACAAATACATTGGAAAATTGATGTTCTTCATCGTCGAGCATCTCTATTTTAAGAATCCCTCATGACTGTTTAAAAGCAAGTTCTAAACTGTCTTTAAGCCTCTTTGTATCAGGAGAAGCATCGTCTGAGTAGTCTTTTATCAGAAGTCTGTCTACAACTATGTCTATCTGAGAAAGATCCGTAACTTCTATATCATCATTTACGGTATAGATAGTTCCACCTATAGAAAACCTGATGAATCATGACTCTAAAATATCTTTTTTCAATAGCTCAAAATTTTCATATTTTTCAGTAACAGGGGATTTTACAAGAAACTTAGCGCCTGCTTCTTTTGTAGAAAGATATGTAATAACTGAACCGATAGAATCTTTTTTCACAACAGTTCAACATTTTATACACCTTCTTTCTCAGACGTTGAGATATAAGAGCTTATAATAATCGAAAATCTCCGTTATAGTCCCTACGGTCGAACGTGGATTTTTTGAAGTCGTCTTTTGATCTATAGAGATAGTAGGAGAGAGTCCTATTATCTCTCCTACCTCTGCTTCCTCTTGCATTCATCCTATAAACATACGGGCATAGCTTGAAAGACTCTCAAGGTATTTTTGCTGTCCGATAGAGTAGATAGTGTTAAATGCCAGAGACGATTTTCCTGAACCTGAAACACCAGTTATGACGGTGATCTTATTTTTTGGAATTTTTACATCGATGTTTTTCAGGTTGTGAGTCTTTGCCCCAAACACTTCCAAATATTCTGACATAGAATTTTATATGTAAATAGTAAATCTAATCTATTTTATGAATAAAAAAAATTATTCAAAATTTTTGAATAATTTTTCGATAACTATAATTCACTAAACAATATCTGTTTTTGATTCCAAGTATGGATTACATCGAGGAGAAGTGAGAAAACTATGTACACATTCTTTTAATCTGTCAGCTTTACCCTTGAAAGCTGGTGTACAATGAGTTATATCTACACTTTGTGGGTTCACTCAATTCACTGAATTCATATTATCATGAAAGATAGAATAGTTTCATATGACATAGTAGGTTTTTCAAGAGATCTTCATTGTAACTGAAAAAGTAGTTTCTGATATTTCTATTGTACCTTCTTTAACTTTCGCTCACAATATATCTATAAAAGGTTGTTCTTCATCATTTGCTGCAGCTTTTAGTGCGTCTTCAACTCTCTTTTGTATGTTATCATTACTAGGAGAATTGCTTGGGAAACTTTTAACATAAGATCAAGTATTTATTGCTTTCATAAAAATTATATTAAATTTCTCAGCGATCTTGCATTGCATCAAATACGCGTTTCATAGCTACTATATAGGCTGCTTCTCTGAGGGTAGAATTGTATTTTTGCTGAGTTTCATATACAGATTTTGCTGCGTGCGTAATCTTTTTGTGAAGTTCGGTATTCACATAATCCGCGGACCAATAATAATTCTGATCATTTTGAACCTGTTCAAAGTAACTCACCATCACTCATCCGGCATTTGCAAGTATGTCTGGTATTACAAGTATATCACTTTTTTTCAAAATTGCATCTCATTTTGGTGTAATTGGACCATTTGCAAGCTCTAATATAATCGACGCTCAGATTGTATCTGCATTTTCTTCTGTTATTTGGTTTTCAAGAGCTGCAGGAATAAGTATGTCAACGTCAAGTGTAAATATTTCTTTTGCAGCGAGCTTCTTTGCGTTTGTATCATACTCAATAACAGATTTTTTAGAGTTTTTTATTGACGACAGTGTGTCTATATTGAGTCAAGATTCACTATATACTCACCCTCATGAATCGGAAATTCAGACTATTTTTGCTCATTTTTTCTCGAGGAGTTTTGCCACAGTTAGTCCAGCATTTCAGGCTCATTGTATAGAAATTGTTTTTCCTTTGAGCTCATCACCACGAAGTCGAAGTATCTCTTCAAGTACATAGACTCCTCCTTGTGCTGTTGCTTCTCCTCTTCACTGTGACCCACCAGAACTTAGTGGCTTTCCAGTAAAAGCACCTGGAGTATAGCTTCCAATAAGCTTTGAATATTCGTCCATCATCCATGCCATAATTTTTGGATTCGTATTTACATCCGGTGCAGGCACGTCTTGTCAAGGTCAGATGTATTTATAAAGACTTCTCACATAACCACGAGAGAGTCTTTCAAGTTCTCATTCTGACAATTCTTTAGGATTCACGATAACTCCTCACTTACCACCTCCGAGGGGAATATCTATAACTGCACACTTAAAAGTCATCCAGAGTGACAGAGCCTGTACTTCAGAGCGAGTTACATCTTCATGAAACCTAATACCTCACTTGAATGGTCAACGTGAATCATTATGCTGACTTCTAAATCACTGAAATATTTTGATTTTTCCACTATCCATTCGAACTGGGATACTTATCTCAATAATTCTTTTCGGGTGAGAGATGAGTTCATACTTATTTTCATCATCTCTACATCATTCGTATAAATCACACGCTGATCTCATTTGGAGTTTTGCGTTTTCAAAAGCGTCATTAGATATTTTTTGCATATTTTCTGTATTGATAAATTAATAGTAATTATGGTATATAATATCATTAAATGAAACTTAACAAAAATTATATTCGGCTAATTTGAGGCAATACACACGCACACAATTTTTTCTACACCTTGGGACTTTAAAAGCTTCGAGATTTCATTGAGTGTAGAAGCAGTTGATACAACATCATCCACCAAAATAATTTGTTTTTTGTCTAGAATGTCTATATGCTTGCTACGTATCGCAAAGCAATTTTTAAGATTTTTCATACGATCTTTTTTCGATAATTTACTTTGTTGTCTAGTGTTATATTTTCTGTATAATATATTATTGTAACAAGGAATTTTCAGTTCTTGTGAAATAGCTTTTGCAAGAACTTCCGATTGGTTATATCATCTCTTCCATCTCCTCAAAAAATACATAGGAACTGGCATAAGGATACTCTTTTCGAGATTCATACAATGCTGCTCTAGTAGCTCACCCATCTCCTTTCAAAAGTCCTCTAAAATGTCTTTTTTTTGGTAGTATTTTGCATCCTTGATCATTTTAGAAATATAGTATCAATCATAATGGTATTTTATGAGCATTTTATCATAATACACTCAATCATTTTTACAGTTTTTATGTATTTTATAATCATCAGATTCTTCCTTACATATAAAACAAGATGACTCATATTCTGCGACTCTGTATCGGCAATCATTACAAAGAAAGTGTCATTCTTTCTTACAAGAATAACACTTTTTTGGAGCGAGAATATCTTTTAAGAGCTTAAAGATTTTCATACTTTTTATCTCAAACATATTCAAATCTTGGCTTATCCACTCAATCCACGATAACACTTTCCTCAAACATTTCTTTTGGTCTGACCCAAAGTGCTTTTTCTCAAAACTCTTCACTGTCATACAATGCCTTATATAAAACCAGTTCTTCAAGTGTTTCACTATGTCTTACATGTCATAAAACTTCATATAACTTGTTTTTATAGTGTCTATATATTCAGACTTTCATATTAACGATTTCTACTATATCTTGTAAAACCACTGAATGCGAGTACTTCAACTCACTGCTTTTCTACTTCATCAAATATAAGGTTCATTCATAGAGAATCTGATGCCATATGATCTGTCATAATTACATTGAGCCTGTGTTTTTTCGCTTCTTTTAAATGCTCTGCTGACATATGCATCTCGAGAATAGTTCCTACTCCAGCAGCTGCATATTCTGCATAAATATCTTTTGATCCTTCTGTACCTCATGTTATACCGGTAACAGCAATTTTTCAACATCTACTTGATTTTTCTCCGTTCCAGATTTGAGGACCGCATCATAATCTCGCAGCTTCTTGCATTTCAGGTTCTTTCATGAGTAGGTCTATTATATCTTGAAGGCACTCTAATTTTTTTTCATTTTTTTCTACAATTTCTTCAAAGTATGCCTGACAACAATTGTCTGCAGGAGTGTGTATTCACATATATGGAATATCTAGCATTTTTGGAAAGCTAAGTGCCCTACTATGATTCATCGGGGAAAACCTTTGTGCTACTTCTCATACTCTCGGGAACTCTACTTTTTCACAAACATTTATAGGAACTCATGCTTTGAGTCATATAGCTGGAGCTATTCCTTTTTGTAACTTTGCGATTCACAAAAGAGCACTTCATTCTGGGTGGTGTCAAACAACTAGATCGATAGCTTTCTCTGGATTTTTATTGAGTTCATGAACAAGAAGAAACTCAGGTCCTTCTACATCTATTCCTACAATAAGCCTTGCTACCTGTGTTTCTGGCTTACCATAGTAAATAGTAGAGTCATGATAGGGATGCTCTAGATGTTCTGGATTATAAACACTTTTTTCTTCTGGAGATAAAAGATCATATTCTTTTTTGAGTTGGGCTAGGTATTTTTGCACCTCAGCTTCTCAGCGAGGATCACAAGCTCTTCATTTTGTTATTCAGATATCAAATATTTCCTGGATATTTAATGTTTTTGTCATCTATCTATATTTAAAAAAATAATCTTGAATATGAGAGTACTAAAAAGAAAGTATTATTCAAGACTTTCAGTTGATTTTAGAAGATGTTTTTGCTCTGTGAGTTTGTAGTAGCTACAAAAAAAGTATAAAAACTCAAAAAACATAAGTATTGCGATTTGTAAGTGTGATGGAGAATAAAAAACTAGAAAGAAACCTATTCCAATAAAGTTATAAATGTAGCTCATACAATGTATAAAAAAGCTGTCATAACTATGCATGTTTTCCAAAAAATAAGTATAGAGTATGAGAAAATATGAAAGAAAAAAGATAAATATATAGTTATAGGCCCCGTTTATATTTCAAAAACTTGGGATAAATAATAGAAGAGAAAAAGCAACAATTGCACAGAAAAAGGATATATAGTTTTGATATTTTTTATGAAATAAAAAGTTAGATATAGTTCAGATTATTATCATCATATAGATAAACATATTTTGCTCATGAAACATGAGGTAAAATAGTCCTACTCATATTCCAAGATATCACAACAATAATGCACTTGCTCTGACACTTGGTGTATGAAGTATGTCGAGATATGAGCTTTCTGAGAGGTATAAAAAAATGACTGAAAGACCGATGTTTGTAATCGTAAAAAACATATAATTACTTTCAAACATGAAACTCAGATAAAACATGATGAAAAAGTAAATGTAGAGATAGAAATTTGCAATAAAAAATTTATCTCAGACCAATACTGGAGACACCTTAAGTATCAATAAAAAAGAAAGGATAATAATAAAAGAGTTTACAAAATCTATAAATCCAAAAAAATTATTCCCAGAAAATAGGATATAAATATATGATCAGACATAAATCAGTGAAAATATAATTTGGTTTATTCTCAAAAAATCGAGAGCAAAACTCAGCTTTTTGAAACTTAAAAAAAACAAAATAACAAATATGTTTATTCCCAAAAGACTGTAAGAAAAATATGATCATGGGAAAAACTGTGTCACTATGTAGGCTCAGATATAAAAAAATACATAACTGATATAGTGAGAATACTGTATAAGAACTGTTTTAAAGAGTTTTTTATAGTATCAAGCATCGCGTTTTTCAAAAATCTGAATCGAAGTCTCTGCAAAAAGTTTATGAGAGTAATCTGAAAATGAAAACAAGAAAAAAACAGCAAAAAAGATAAAGAGGAAAATACTAAAAAGAATACTTGGAAATAATGAGTTGAGAGGTATCTGAAAAAAATAGTAAAATACTCAAAAAATACTCGCATAACCAAGACATATAAGAGGAAATAGATATCTCATAAAAAAAGCTATTATTTGCAAAAATTATAATAGCTTTTCGTGTGAGAGCAATTATTTTTAAAAGTTCACAGATCAAATAAACACAAAGCTTAAAAATAATACTGTGCTGAGTCAGAGTGACCAAAAACCTTTTATATTTTTTGAGATAACAACAAAGAGTATAATAAAAATAATACCATACAATCATTTGTAGTTAAAATGAAGAGCTTGGAAGTCTGATCTAAAAAAGTAATTGAAAGATATTACGAAAAGAAAAATACAGGAAAATATGGCTATTACCGCAAATAAATATGCGTTGAAGTTCTTAATCATGTTTTCAATAAACAGAAATATTTTTTCATATCATTTTATGAGTTTTGTATACGAATATATCTTTCCAGATTTTTTTGCCTTCATAATAATAATATTTTGACGCAAAACCGTACGCATCATCAGTGTTTTTGAGAAATCCTCTTTTTTTGAAGGCATAAAATACTCCCAAAAATGCGTAATAATATATTTTTGAACTTGCTTATTTCTCAGTTTATATCTATTGAGAAGCGCTACTGTTCTAAGATAATCATAACTTGTCTTATCTATCATGTGCTTTTTTGCATTTTCTCTATGCTTTTTTTGCTCATGAATCCACTTTTGGATTTTTGTAACAAAGCCTTGAAACTGTGCTTTTATATCTTTATGTTTTTCTACAAAGTGTTTATCTGAACCAATCTTTTTCAAGAGTTTATTTGTTTCTTTGAGAAACTCTTTTGCATATATATTTTTTTCTTTTTCTACTATCTCAAGCTCAACTTGTCCTATGCGTAAAAGCGCTAGCTCTCATATCTCTTTGAGTTTTGATATATTTGTAGAACTCTTGATCTGAATAATGTTTTGATAGACTTGTTCTATTTTTTTTCTTTTTTCCTCATCAATTTTTCCAAGATTTTTTGATTGCAAAACTGTTTCTGTTTTTGCAATTACAAAATCTATGAGCTTGTAGGTTGTTTCAAGCTCCTTTTTCATATAGAAATCATCGATTGTTTCTTCTTTTACTGGCTCGTTTCTTCTTTTTATACCACTCTTTTTTTGACCCTTCTCATATATTCTATATGCATCCTCTATGTTTTTTAGAAGGCTTTGCTTTTTGTCATCTGTATCATCTTTGTTTTTGTAAAGCTCTAAAACCGTATATCCAAGATCATTTCTCAGTTTGAGGTATATCTTAAATATATCTTTTCAAAAGGTTGATCATGATTTGATTTTCCCATTTTTTTCAACACTAAAGTAAAATCTATTGTTTCACTCATAGTTTTCCTGAAACTCTTCAATATTTAGTACAGAATATCACTCACGATGAACTTTCTCTCTTGCTTCTTTTGGGCTTTGAGAGTGTATTACAATCGAGTATTTTTTCTGGTTTTTTGAAACCTGAACCTTGTATTTTGGCACTGGTCTATTCTACTAAAAACTAAAAGTCCTTTTTTATTTTCCTTCTCTCAATACTTCTAAAATATTCAGTAGCTTTTTTAAGTCATCTTTTGAGAGACTTCAAAACTCCTGACGTATTTTGTCGAGATTTAGAGCTGTTGAAGTTGCTTCTATTCTATTGAAGTTTGGTATCTTAGGCAGATCTATCATTCTTTCAAGATTATATGCTAAAAAATCCATTTTTTTATCTATCAACTTAGTCGTAGAGCGATCTTGCATTTCAAGAGTATTTGTATTTTCTCAAAATATCTTTGCAACTCTTTGTGAGTAATTCATATGGCTTATCATATCTAAAACAGGGTTATTAAGAGCTATTGTTTTTGTCATAGTTTTACATGTTATTTATGAGAAAAGAAAAGGCATTTTCTTCTTTTTTCTTTTCTTTGAGTTCTTTTTTTGTCAGACCTCATATACTTGCAAAGTTTGAAAAACTTATTTCTTCCTTTTCTTTTTTTTCAAGAGACTCTACAAAAACTTTCATGTTTTCATACAGTTTATCGAGTCATTGTGTATCAAGTACATCAAGAGATTCGATGTATAAATACTTTTGTTTTTCTGGGATATTAAGAGAGTCTATCATAATACGAATGAGCTTCTTTTTTCTCTTGATATCTTTTTGTTTTCCTAAAAAACTTGAAATCATAATAATTTATAACGAAGTATATGACATAAGTATATCATATACTTTTCAAACAAACAAATATTTGAAATCTCCTTGTAGTTATAAATATATATATTTAATTTAATTAAATAGTAGTAGTAATAGTAAAGCATGTAAAAAAGCTATAATCCCTTTATGAAGGGAAGATGAGATTTTGTAATAAAATGAAAAATTTAAAAACTCATTTTTCAGCAAGTCTAGAACCCAATATTTTTTTTTAACATATTTTCGATGTAAAATATAAAAAATTATTGACTTGTTTTTTACACTGAGGAAATATAATAATACTTGTTGAAAAATACGGAGACAATTTATAACATGAAAATATATGAAATTTAATAAATTCACATCTTTTATAATCTTTTTCACAAGCATTTTAACATTTTTCTTACTTTGAGTGTTTTTTGCTGATAAAGTAAAGGATCTTTATGTTAAAAATGTATTAAATCAATCAGAAAATACGATAGTTTTTAACGAAGCCTTGGATGTATTTGGGAGAAAAGATCTGAACTTAGAGAACTTTTGGGATACTTATAATCTGATTCGTGCGAATTATATAGAGAGTGATTTTGTAGAAAAAGAAAGTCTCGAACAAGGTGCTGTAAAGTGACTGGTTGATGCTCTTGGAGATATACATTCTGAATATTTAGATCCAGAGGAAACAGAGCAGTTTACAAAAGTACTGTCATGAGATTTTGAATGAATATGAGCAGTAGTTGATAGTGTAGATATTGGAATCGTGGTAGAAAGAGTTTTAAAATGAAGCCCCGCAAAAGAATTTTGAATCAGAAATGGTGATATAATTCTCGAGGCCAACGGAGAAAAACTGGTAGAGCTCGATTTATATGAAGCTGTCGAAAAAATAAAAGGACCAGCGTGATCAAAGGTACTTCTCAAAATTTTGAGAACCTGAGAAAAAGATTTTCTTGAAATTGAGGTGATTCGTCAAAAAATTACTATTCCTTCTGTTGAATCAGAAGTCATAGAATGAACAAATAATTTTTACATAGCGCTCAATATGTTTTGAGACAACTCTTCAGAAGAATTTTTAAAAGCACTTGAGGAATCAAAGCAATATGACTGACTTATTATTGATCTCCGTGATAATGGATGAGGATATCTTGAAAGTGCCGTTGAGATACTGAGTAAGTTTATAGAAAATGGTGAAGTCATCGTAAAAACACAATATAAAAATCAAGAAAATAATTTCAGTTACAAAAGTAGAAATGATGGAAGAATATATGAAAACAAAATAGTGATTCTGATAAATGGAAATAGTGCTTCTGCTTCAGAGATAGTTGCCTGAGCTTTGAGCGACTACAACAAAGCTATTCTCGTATGAGAAAAAAGTTATGGTAAGTGATCTGTTCAGCAGCCATTTGAGTTCGACAACGGTGCCCTTCTCAAGATTACTATTGCAAAATGGTTAACCCCAAAATGAAGAGATATAGACAAAGAAGGAATTAGTCCCGATATAGAAATACTGTTTGAAGACATTGATTATGAAGAAAAGTACGATAGACAGCTTGAAGAAGCAAAAAAAATATTAGAAATCTACAAGTCTAATAACTCTAAAGGTTTTGTTATAGATAGCTATAACGAATCTAGAGAACTAAACTAAAAAAGAAACGCACATTTTTTTAACAAAATTTAGTACAATATACTAGAAAGTCTTTGTAAAAAAGATATAGTATACACATTATCCCTAGCTATGTGATTATGAATTATAAATACGAATATATGCTCATCGTTTAGAAAAAATAAATTTTTAATAACCTATTTATTTTTATACACCTAAACACCCTAAATCTATGGAGCTAACACATTTACAAAAACAAGACGAACAACTTGCAAATCTTATAAAAAACGAGACTCAAAGGCAAGAAATGGAAATAGAGATGATAGCATCAGAAAACTATGTATCTCAAGCAGTACTTGAGGCTAACGGATCTATTCTCACAAATAAATACTCAGAATGATACCCGGGAAGGAGGTATTATGGATGATGTGGAATAATTGACGAAGTTGAAACACTTGCTATACATAGAGCAAAAGAACTGTTCTGAGCAGAGCATGTCAACGTCCAGCCACTTTCAGGAAGTCCAGCAAATATGGCTGTTTATATGTGACTTTTACAACCAGGAGACAAAGTTCTTTGATTTTCTTTAGATCAATGAGGGCATCTGAGTCATGGGCATCCGATGAACTTTTCATGAATTTTGTACGAAATAGTTCCATATTTTCTTGATAAAGAAACAGAACTAATGGACATGGATGCACTTGAAAAGATAGCGCTTGAAACAAAACCAAAGATGATTATCGCAGGTTTTTCTGCGTACTCACGTGATCTTGATTGGAAAAGATTTAGAAAAATAGCTGATGCTTGTGATGCGATTTTACTCGCTGATATAGCGCACATTGCAGGACTCATAGCCGCTGGAATCATTGAAAATCCAGTTCCCTATTGTGACGTTGTCACAAGTACTACTCACAAAACTTTGAGATGACCGAGATGAGGGATTATTATGTGTCGTGAAAAATATGCAAAAGCTATAGATAGAGCAGTATTTCCATGACTTCAATGATGACCTCACGAAAATCTCATTGCAGGAAAAGCTGTTGCTTTTTGAGAAGCACTAAAGCCAGAGTTTAAAGAATATCAAATACAAGTGGTGAAAAATGCCCAAACACTCGCTATGAAACTCCAAGATGCTGGAGTAAAAATCGTATCAGGTTGAACAGATAATCACCTGATGCTTGTAGATACCTTTGGAAGCCTGTGAGTAAGTGGAAAAGACGCAGAGCATGCCCTCGAAAAAGTGGGTCTCTCAGCAAATAAAAATATGGTTCCGTATGATACTAGACCTCCTATGGATCCATCATGAATCAGACTCTGAACTCCTGCAGCTACCACAAGAGGTATGCGCGAGGAGCAAATGGAGGAGATAGCGGATATTTTTGTACTCGCTGTAAATAATCACGATAACGAAAGCGTGCTAGACGAACAAAGAAAAAGAGTTATTGCTCTGTGTAAGGATTTTCCTCTTTATGCCTAAGTACATACCATACTATATATGCTTCAAAATCTTCTTTTCCTACTTTTTTGTTCATGAATTCTTTCTTATCTGCTCATAGCACTCTGTTCAAAAGCTTTTTTTCGATTTTGAATCGTAGATAATCCAGAAAAATACTGAAAAAAAAGGGCTCCTATACCATATAGTATGGGAATTACTTTTTTTATCTCTTTTTTTATACTGAGCTTTTTATTTATAGATTATAGTTATAAACTTGGACTTATATGGATTTTTGGTTGAATAATTAGTCTTGTAAGTTTTGTAGATGATCGATTGAATGTCAGCGCAAAAATCCGACTGGCTTTACAGATATGTATAGGAGGTATTATTGCTCTGAGTTCCATAAAAATATGATACGTGAGCAATATATTTTGAGGAATAGTTGAGCTAGAAACAGTATTTATCATGGTAGGAGATTATACTTTTTATATCATACCTTTTGTATTTACCATTTTGTGGTATGTATTTATATTTAATACCCTCAATTGGACTGATGGACTCAGTGGAAATACATCTGGTCTTTCTATTATCTCATTTTTTATACTCTTTTTGCTAGGATATATTTTATTTGAGAGGGATACCTATCAGTGATGAAGGGATAATGCAATTTTTATTATGAAACTTTGTATCATCCTTGTGTGAATACTTATACCTTTTTGGTATTATGACATCAAAGAAAAGATTTTGATGTGAGATAGTGGAACGATGTTTTTGTGATTTATGCTCGCAACCATCGCTATTATTTCAGGAGGAAAAATAGCAACAGTGCTTGTTGTTTTTGGGATATATAGTGTTGACGCTGTATATGTAGTGACTAAGAGAATTTTGTCTCATAAAAACCCATTAAAGGGTGATTTTACTCACCTTCATCATAGACTCATGCGAACATGACTCTCAAAAACACAGTTTCTTATATTTGTATATTCACTTAGCTTTTTTTTCTGACTTACGGCGCTCTTTCTGGAAAAAACTGGAAAAATACTTGTTTTCTTTCTTATTGCCTTTATCGTCATTTTTATAAATAAGATTGTCGAGAAATTTTGAAAAACGCATGATTCACTATAGTCAAACAAACAGATATTAATACGTAAAAGACAGATTCCACAATGATAAAAATAGCATATTTTTGAACAGCTGACTTTAGTGCAGAAGTCTTGCGTTGACTTCTAGAATACAAAGGCCTTGAGTGCAGCTTTGTTGTATCTCAGGAAGATAAGTACGTGGGACGTAAAAAAGAGCTCAAAAAAACAGCACTCAAGATGCTCGCTGAGGAAAAGAACATTCCTGTACTTCAGCCCTCATCTCTTAAGAATGACACGACAATTGCCTCTGCACGTAGTGATATAGATTTTTTCGTCGTAGTAGCATATGGGAAAATTATTCCCAAGCGTATTTTAGATATCCCGAAACATGCCTGTATAAATCTTCATGGAAGCCTTCTTCCTTTATATAGAGGAGCAAGTCCAGTTCAGGCTGCTCTCAAAAACGGGGACACACAGACAGGCCTTACAACGATGCATATGTCAGAGTGAATGGATGAGTGAGACATGCTTTTAAAACATGTAATAGACCTCGATCCTGACATGACCCAAAAAGATGTCTTTGAGAAGTTTCAACAGATTTGACCAGCACTTCTTCAAAAAACGATAGAAGGACTTCTAACAAATAGTATTGAAGCAAAAGCACAAGATGATTTAAACGCTACATACTGTCACAAGATCACAAAATCAGATTGATTGATTGATTTTAACACATCAGCTGAGAGTATTTATAACTACTACAGAGCGTATTATGGATGGCCCTGAATATATGGTTTTTTCAATTGAAAAAAATTAGATATTCTCCGCTGTCATGTAGATATATGAAATGAGTGAGTGAAAGTATGAGAAGTTCTAAAATTCAATGAAGATAAAATATGAGTTGTATGTGCTGACAAAAAAATACTTGTTCTTCAAGAGATAAAACTTGAATGAAAAAAGGCTATGAATATACTTGATTTTATTCGAGGAAATCCTGATTTTATTTGATACGTATTTCAAGATGCTTAATATCGCTATAAATACATTTCGAGAAGTTACAAGAAATAAATTCTTGTATCTCATCGTTATTTTTGCCGTTTTATTTATACTCTTTAGTCTTTCTCTCTGAGCTCTTTCTTTGGGAAATTCTGAAAAGGTAATAGTTGACTTTGGTCTTGCTATGATTGAGATCTTTTGACTCTTAGGAGTTCTTTTTGTTGGGAGTCAGCTCTTGTTCAATGAAATAGAGTGAAAAACGATTTTTCTGATTCTCAGTAAGCCACTGAAAAGAGCAGATTTCATATTGGGAAAATTCTTTGGTTTTTCAGCTACCATATTGTTAATTGTTTTATTGCAGTCCTTTGTCTTTTTTTGACTCCTCCTGATTCAGTGAATATCTATAGATGGCCTTATTATATCAGCTCTTGTATTTACATTTCTCAAGCTAGAAATACTTCTCGCTATAGTACTGTTTTTCTCGACCTTTATGTCAACCATGCTTACTATTATAAGTTCTTTTCTGATATACTTTATCAGTCATTCTATGACTCTTATACTAGACATGGTCATGAAGACAAAAAATATTTTTGCGATTTATGCAGCAAAAATATTTGCTCTGATATTCCCTCCTCTTGAAGCAATGAACATAAAGGATTATATATGAAGTTTTAGAGATTTTTCAGCTCTCTATATCTTCTCAAATATTTGATATAGCCTCTTGTATATAGGGTGTATCATGATTTTTACTGTATGTATTTTTAATAGAAAAAAGTTTGAAGGATAGCAGAGAATTATATTTAAGAGATTTAAAACATTTTGGAGAAAAAAATGATATTCCAAATGTCTCTATTACCAACGCACGTTTCCTTAGAGATCTTATAAAGATTCATAAACCTCAAAGAATACTAGAAATCTGAACAGCGAATGCTTTTTCTACTATAAATATGGGGCTTGAATGTGAAAAATATGGAGCTGTAATTGATACGATAGAGTTTTCTTTGAGAGCCTATGATCTCGCGACAGAAAATATAAAAAATACCAAGCTTACTTCTACTATTTGCCAACACTTTGGAAATGCCCTAGATATAGTGCCAAATCTAGAACATGAATATGACTTTGTCTTTATAGATGGTATGAAGCGACGCAGCAAGTCTTTTTTTGAAGATACTTTTCCTAAGCTCAAGACATGAGGAATTATGATCATAGATGACGTAATACTGTTTCGAGAAAAGATGCTTGATCTGTATGAAGAGTTAGAAAAAAGAAAGATTATTTATAACGTGATTCCTATAGATGTAAATGATGGAGTAATCATGATTATAAAATAAAAAAACAAAAAAGATTTGAATTTTAAATTTTATTTATATAATCATGCACGTGTTGAAAAAAGACCCAATTTTTTACTGTTAATTTAATATCACGCGATGGAAACATTATCACTCAAAGCTGATCAGAGAAACAAAGATGAAAAACTCTCTCAGATCAGACAATCAAAAAAAATTCCTGCAGTTGTATATGGAAAAAATACAGAATCACAGCTGATTCAAGTTGAGTACTCAGATTTCCTCAGGACTTTTAGAAAAGCATGAGAAAGTAGTATTATTTCCCTTGATACAGGAAAAGAAAAGCTTGATGTACTTGTTTACAATGTCCAAAAAGCTCCAGTAACAGGAGACTTTATACATGTTGATTTTTATGCGATAACGAGATGAGAAGCACTCACTACCCATATCCACTTTAATTTCATTGGTGAAAGTCAATGAGCAAGAGAAGGATGAATCCTCGAAGAACTCATGAAAGATATAGAAGTAAAGTGTCTTCCAAGAGATCTTGTTGATCACTTTGACGTAGACCTCTCTACACTTGAAGAAATCGGATCGATGATAAAAGTAGCAGATCTTTGAATAGACCCAGAAAAGTACGAACTTTCAAATGATCTTGAAGATGTAGTTGCAAAGATATCTGCACCAAGAGTTGAAGAGGAAGAAGAGGTAGATCTTGATGCTATAGCTGTTACATGAGCGGATGAGGCTGAAGGAGCTGAATGAGAAAAAGAAGAAGAAAAATAAGAAAATATTTGCAATCTATCACACATGTATATCATACATGTGTGATTTTTTAAATAGAAAATAAATATGAAGGTAATACTATTTTGATCATCTGAATCAATTGAGCTTTTGGAAAAAAGAGTGAAATACTCTCTTGAGGAACTTGGGCTTACAGATTTTATAGAGCTTGAAATCTCTTCAGATGAGCAATATAAAAATGATTTGTGAATCAAGCAAGAACCAGCTCTCGTGATTGAGGAAGAAACTATAGACTTCAAAGACATAATTTTTGAAGGGATCACTCCAGAGGAGGAGGAAATCAAGTCCATGTTTGTCAGTATCATCGGATGAGGAGAATGAGGAGGATCATGCTCTGATGCATGATGATGCGGAACCTGTAGTTCTGGCTGCTGATAATATTGACATAAATCTTAAAAATAGTATAAATTTTATATGGCTAATTTATACTATTTTTTATGTGAGAAAAAGATTTACAAAAACATGATACTCTAGAAACTCTTCCAAGTGTCCCAGGTACTCAAAATACACCTCAGACACTTATACAGAGAGTTGTGTCAAAGGTACTAGCATCAATTCGTACAGGGCATAATACATCTCGTAGAGCTGCTTTGATTGACGGAACAGCGCATGTTACTCTGGCACTTACTCCTTCTCAAAATATTGATACTTTACAAACTTGAGAAAATACTATACCAGAAAATTTTGAAGAGCTCAGAAAAATTGCTGAAAAGTCATATAAGCTCTTTGCTAAAAATTCTGCGTTTCCGCATATAGTGTCTTTTAAAGGGTTAGAATTATTAAAAATTGAGTTAAATCATTATACGCTTGCGTGTATCTTATGAAATAAAGATGATGTTGATGTGTCAAATGATGAAGTTTTAGTTTCAGCAGTTGATTGGGAAAATCTCCCTATAAGTACTATGACGAAATCCGAAATTTCTGCTTTTATACCGTATATGCCAACAATATATCTCAAAAGGATAATCGGCTCAAACAGAGAAATTAATCCATACACACTTAAAGATACAGTTCATGTCCATGAGTGAATGTGTATTGCTGATTTTGTAAAGAATTATTATTACTCTGATAAAGCCTTTTTTTACAATTCTTATGCGAATCTACTTATCGTCCAACATTATCCATCAGATGCTTTTTTTCACGATATAATAGATTTTGTAACACATTATAGGCTCTCTCTTTTTGATGACTCTAGGAATTCAACTGAATTTAGCTCGATGTATAAAGTGTTTATTGAAATAATTTTCCATGAAAGCTCGACCATAAGTCCAGAAATACGAGAAAAGGCGAAAATGTGTTTAATTAATGAAATACAAAAACAGTATTTTGGGGAATGGAAAGTAAGAAATGCTGATAATCCTAATCCACATACTGATACATCTTATTGCATGCCATTTACGAAAATTAAGTCTTATGTAGCTACAAGAAAAGTTAAATCAAAAATACATTTTCCAGAACTCATGGCTCACTTTGATGGGTTTGTCACTCAGCACCAATTATGATCTCACTTACAAGAAGGCCCTGATTCTAGTGTCATCTGATTTCTTGAATCTATCAGATAAAATAACTAATAAAAAAGCCTAGCAATTGCTAAGCTTTTTTGTAAAAATGATCTTTTAGTTTACAAAGTCTACTATTTCTAGGTCGAAGTTGAGAGTTTTTCCTGCAAGTGGGTGATTCACATCGAGAGTGACCATGTCATCTGAGACTGCAAGGACCTTGAGTTCTCACATCATTGAAGGAACAGTCCCTCATACTTCTGGAGTGATTCACTGTGCCGCAAGGTCTGCGAGAGGAAACTCTTGAGTTCTCTCTTCATCGTACTCACCATACGCGTCTGCTGGTGAGAGAGTGATGCTCTTTTTCTCCCCTATTTTCATTCCGACAAGAGCATTTCCAAATCCTGGTATTACCTGTCATTTATCGATAGCTACTTCGATTGGCTGACCTCTTTCATAGCTTTCGTCAAATACTGATCCATCTTCAAGTGTTCATTTGTAGTGTACTAATACGGTATCTGTAGCAACTACAACTCTTGATTTGTTTGCTTCAAGTCTTGCTGCTTTTTCTTCTTCTATCTTTTTCATCATCCCCTCGAGATCAAAATCGTAGTCAACGAGTTTTCCCCCTTTGTATTCTTGGATCACGGTACTTATCATCTGTATGTCAGTTTCAGGCTTGTCGTTTGCTCCTGTTTTTACTTTTGAGATCTTATCAGCTATATCCATCCCTTCTACTACTTGTCCAAAAACTGAGTGTTTGTTGTCGAGGAAGTTGTTGTCTTTTACATTTATAAAAAACTGACTTCCGTTTGTATTTGGTCCAGCGTTTGCCATAGAAATGGTTCCTCTGATATTTTTAAGTTCTGGATGAAATTCGTCTTCAAATTTTGCTCCATATATACTCTCTCCTCATGTTCCAGTTCATTCAGGATCTCCTCACTGGATCATAAAGTTTGGTATTACTCTATGAAAGATAAGACTATCGTAGTATCATTTTTTAGATAGAGCTATAAAGTTTCATGTAGTTTTTGGGGTTTTTTCTGTGAAGAGTTTGAGCTTCATAGTCCCATTATTTGTTTTAATAGTTGCTACGATATCTCCATCTTCGAGACTCGGAGCTTGATATTTTGCCATTTGTGATCAAGTGTTAGTTTGTAAAGTTTCTCCTGTATTTGTTTGTGTCGCTTGTGAGCCAGTATTGGTGTCAGTTGTTGTTCATGCACCACAGGCACTCAATATACATACTGCAGTAAGCAAAAGAGCTATTTGTTGAAATTTCATATATTTATTATTGAAAAGTAAAACGAGACGAATTATATATGAATATTTTAAAAATCAAAAAAAGTATGAGAATTCTCATACTTTTTTTTGAAGCTGTATCTTATTTTCTTAAAATGAATTTTCTTCCAAATATTGCTATTGATCAGATGAGTGCTAGAAGAAACATAAAAATATATTTCTCAGGACCAGTTTGTACTTTTATAGCTTCTGATAGATCTCATTCAAGATCCTTGTTGTTTTCGTATTTTTCTTTTACCGCACGTATCACAAAATCGCTATATTGGATCTCATCTCCAGTAATATATACAGTATACCTTTCTTCTTCCACTTTTTCTACAAAAAGAAGTTCGTTGTTTTCTTTTATAAATATGTTGTAATAGTCAGCGTCACTTACTGGGTCCCATTCGAGAATAGATTTTGTTTTAAGCTTTGTAAGTTTGAGTCAACTTATATCAAGATTTGGTGGAGTCTTTGTCTCTTGAGTTTCAGTGTTTTCAACTGGAGTTTCTGTGGTTTCTTGTGGTTCTTGAGCACTTTCAAGTGGAACTTCTTCCTTTTCAGTCACCGTAATAGTTGTAGCATTTCTCATCTCAGTTTTTACTCAAAGGCTGTTTTGAACCATGACACTGATAGCATATTGTCATTCGGTATCAGGTGCTGTAAAAGTCGCTTCATATTTTCCTATCCCAGTTTCAGAAAGTGTTGTGATACTATCATTGAGGATCACTTCTACTTTTTCAAGTCCAGGTTCACTTATGAGTTCTACACGAAAACTATATCCAGTTTCTCAACTATCTGGTATCGCTTGTGTAGAAATGATAGTAGGAGCGTTAGCACTTACTTGTACTTCTACTATATTTGATCTTCAGATAGTTTCTTCATCAGCGTTTACAACGCGTGATTGGAGTGTGAGGCTTCCATCTTCTTGATCATTGACAGAAACTTCATAAATTCCATCTGTGTTTGAGATAGTTTCAAATTCTCTTTCGTTAGCTGTTACGATAACTTTGTGGTTTGAAACAGTTTTTCAGGCGACTGATATGTCACTTGAAGTAAGGGTACTGAGACTTTCAGGAGATGTGATAGTTATATCTTTTGATTCTTGTACTTCTTCTGTTTCAGAAATCTGTATTTCTACAATACCAGCAACCGAGTCTGTATCGTCTCATAGGTCGAAAACTTGGAGATCATGTTTTCATGTTGAGTTAAATACTACGGCATTTTCAAACTTCACACTTCCTTCATCGGATTCTTGAAAATCATAGGATCATTCAACAAGATCACTTGGAAGTTTTGCCTTAGGATCAGTTTCTGAAAAAACTAAAATGGTTCAGGTATAGTCAGGTATGACATTATTATCTTTATCCATCGCAGTGATTGTCAGATCAAGTGCTTGTCCCGTCTTTGCTGTATCGCTTGAAAGTTTTACATCAAAATAGCTTATATCAGCAGCATATACTGCTTGGATTGGAAATAAAAGAAGTCCAATAAGGAGGAGAAATACTTTTTTCATATGGATAATTAATGGATTATATTTATAATACTCTAGTTATTTTAGCATGAAAGGCAACTAGATCATAGAAATACATATTTACTTTTTAAAAATATATAGATTAAGATATTAAATATGTATATATTGTGCTTGTGGTATAGAAATTTTTTCTATGTTTGTTATCAGGGTTTGGTGTTCTTGTAGGAGATGGAGAAGCTTCTGTTTATACATAGCATCAAGTTCACTTCAAAAATCATCAAGCAGAAAAATTGTTTTTTTCTGAGTTTTTTCTTCGATAAATTGAGACTCAAGAAACTTGAATCCTAAAAGAATACTTTTTGTTTCGCCACGAGAACAGTGTTTTGCTATGCTCTTTGCTTTTGTAAGGATATCAAAATCATCTCTGTGTGGTCATATCTGAGTTTTTCCTATAATTATATCTCTTTCTCTATTTTCAGAGAGGTATGCTCACATAGTACTTTTAGGGTCAGAAAAGTCTATTTTTGAAATATAGCGAAAACTTAGGTCGGGGTATTTATCTCAGACAAATTTTTTAAGAGTATCTTTGTTTTGATGAAAGTATTCGATGAGTATATATCTGTATCTGTATACTTCGGTTGCTGCCTCACAAAAGAGATTGTCCCAATAGTCTAGATCCTGTTTTTTTGCTTTTTTCTCAGAAATTGCCTGCAATGTCTTATTTCGCGTCTTTAGTATTTTTGTATAGTGTTGGAGTACCAGGTCATATCAGGGATAGGTATTTCCTATAATATTATCAAGAGTATCTCTTCTCTGTGAGGGTCAAAGAACAAAGAGATTCATAGACTCAGGTGAAAAGTGACAAAATATAGGGGAGAGTTTATAAAACTGTTTAGAAGAAGACTTTTTCCCATTTACAAGGAAAACTTTTTTTTTGTTTTCAAGATCATAAGAGACACTCATAGTATCACTTGTCGTTTCTATTTGGATAAAAAAAGATGTTTCTCCATCTCTTGTATGGATATCTCATTGGATTTTAGAACGAATATTTCCAAGAATCAAAAGAGCTTCTAAAATAGAGCTTTTTCCCTTTCCATTATCACCATGTAGCAAAATAGTTTTTGAGTCAAAAAAAAGCGTTTTTTCAGAGAAGTTTCTAAAGTTGTGGATACGAAGTGAGTTGAGCATAGCTGGCTATATTTCAGTGCCATCAATATCTATTGTCATTTTTTCTGTTGCTTTGCAAATATAGAGTCTCCTTTCAGCTCCTATTCACTCGCTTTTTGTTGATATTGTTTTAGATCATTTTTCCGATATGTAGTTGTGTATTTTTTTTCTTTCATAAGCTGAAAAAAACGGAAGTTTTATGTCTTTTCAGAGAGTATTACAAAGATCTATTTTATCATCTATAAAACGAAAAAGTTTTTGATCTCTTTCTTCAAGATAGTTATTCACCTCGACCATAGCAACTATTTTTGTTTTGAGTTTATGACTGAGAAGTATTGACAGGATTCGCTTGATGTCATGGAGCGTTTGTCATCTGTTTCATATGAGAAGAGCTGAGTCAGGACTTTTTACACGAATAAAATACAGGGAATCTTTTTCCTGAGTGATTTCAAGTTCTTCTAGCTCCACTCACGTAAATCTGAAAAACTCTCAACAAATTTCCTTGATTACTTCGTTCATATGTGTTTCTTGCATCATCAAAAATATCACTCTTAGACTAGTAGTTTTTGCGGAAAATACAAGTTTTTTGTTTTGCTTTAAGTTTTGACAATAGTGGAAAAAGATATATATTTCTAACCTAGAATTTATTTCCCTTGTTATAAGCATCTATACATGATAAAAGACGATTATTACTCGAGTCTTCCCTCCAATGATGAAAAGAAAAAATCAGATTCTCAAAAAAGCTGACCGAAACTCAAACTCAAGATAAAGAAAAAAGTTGTAAAAAAAGAGGCTGTTGAAGAGACACCTGCTCCAGTACATGATTTACCAAACGAAGAGATTGTTGAAAAGAAACCAGAAGTCTCTGTAGCAGAAAAAAACGATCTCCCTCTTTGATCACGCCCAAAAAATAATCAAAATCATAGTACCCAAAAGCCTCAAAGAAAAGACCATAAACAAAGCTCATTTAATAACTCATGAAGTCATAATTCTCGTCCAAACAGTCAGTGATCTGCTGGTCCAAAAATACAAGAAAGATGAGCACAAAAACAAGCGCCAAAGCAGTTTAATAATCCAGACGCTAAGCCAGGAGAAAAATGAGGACTCTTTAAGAAGAAAAATGATAAATGGTCAAAGTGAAAAGGAAAAAGGTTTAACAGATACGAAGAAAAAGAAATAGATAAAGGATTTGTGAGATCAAACAAAATTGCAGGAGTAAAAAAAGAGAAAAACATAGAGGATATCAAGCAAAATCTTGTTGATAGATCATGAGAAACGATTACCATATCTGACGTTTTGACACTCAAAGAATTCTCTGAAAAAATAGGTATTCCTCTCGCGGGGCTTATGGCTGAGTTTATGAAAAATGGGATGATGGTAAATCTCAACTCAAAAGTAGATTTTGATTCTGCCTCAATTATAGCTGAAGCTTTTAATATCACGCTTGAAAGAGATAAAGGAGGAGGAGCAACACTTGAAGACATAATTAGCAAAGATATGTCTGTTCTCCTTGCTGAAGATGACGCTTCAAAACTTGTGCCGAGATCTCCAGTGGTAAGTATCATGGGGCATGTAGATCATGGGAAGACTTCTCTCCTTGACCATATCAGAAAAACAAAAGTAGCAGATGGAGAAGCTGGAGGTATCACTCAAAGTATCTGAGCTTATGAAGTAGAAATAGATGATAAGAGGATCACCTTTCTTGATACCCCAGGTCATGAAGCTTTTACTGTTATGAGAGCAAGATGAGCAAAATCAACTGACATAGCGATACTCGTAGTTGCAGCTGATGAATGAGTAAAGCCTCAGACAATCGAGAGTATATCACATGCAAAAGAAGCTGGGATTCCAGTGGTCGTTGCAGTAAATAAAATGGATAAAGAATGAGCTAATCCAGATCATATAAAATGACAGCTTTCAGAGCACTGATTGACTCCAGAAGACTGGTGAGGTGATACTCCTATGGTTCCTGTTTCTGCCCATACTTGATTTGGAATTGACGATCTCCTCGAAGTTTTAGTGCTCGTAGCCGAAATGCAAGAGCTCAAGGCAAATCCAGATAGACTCGGAGTTGCTACTATTATAGAATCACATCTTGATAAAAATCTCTGACCAGTATCAACTGTGCTTGTAAATGCAGGATCAGTAAATGTATGAGACAACATAGTCTGTAACGACTCATACGGGAAGATTAAGGTTCTAAAAAATCATCTCAATCAGAAGGTAAAACGTGCATGAGTGAGTCAACCTGCTCTTATCGTATGACTTGATAAAGTAGTTCAGTGATGAGATATCGTTCAAGTAGTACAAGATGTAGAAATCGCAAGAAAAAAAGTAGAAGAATATAAGCTCTATCTTCACAATGAAAAAGATGCTGCAGCTGGTGGACTTGATCTCTTGATGTCAAAAATAAAAAGTGGGAATCTCAAGCAACTTAAAGTTGTATTGAAAGCTGATTCAAACGGAAGTGTTGAAGCCCTCAAAGCTGCGCTTATAAAGCTTTCGACAGATGAGACTGAAGTACTCGTAATTCACTCTGGAGTTGGAAATGTAAATCTCTGAGATATTCTCATGTGTGAGTGAAGTAGTGCGATACTTATAGCTTTTGGTGTATCGATAGATGCTACAGCTGCAAATGAGATCGAAAACGCAAAAATAGAATTCATAAACTCAAAAATTATCTATCATATCACAGAGAGAATAGAGAAAATAGTTACCGGTATGCTTGATCCAAAGGAAACAGAAATAGAACTTTCTCAACCAAAGGTGGGAGGTATATTTTATACAGATAAGAAGTTTATGATAGTGGGGCTTATCCTGAAAGAAGAGTGAGCTATCGTTGAAAAAAATGCACTTGTAAGAGTTTTAAGAGAATGAAATATAGTTGGAAGAGGGGAAGTAAAACTTGTAAAACAATGAGTAGAAGAAGTAAACAAAGTAGAGTGACCTATAGAATGTGGTATTAAATTTCAATGAGACGTACAGCTTGAAATGTGAGATATTCTTGATATATATAAAATTGTGAGATCTTAAAATTTGCTCTCCTTAGAAAAAAAATTAGTATAAACATATGTTTTTATACTAATTTTTTATTTATGCTTCACAAAAAATATGAAAATTCCCGTTCTAGCTGTCCACAGAGCTTGTTTTTATCTCAGTCTTCCTCCCCTGACAAGGGGAGGCTAGGAGGGGTTATTGCCTTCACGCTTGTTGAACTCATAGTGGTTGTAACGATCCTTGCGATTCTGGCAACTATCTGATTTGTCAGCTACTCGAGCTATCTCATCTGAGTCAGAGATACCAATAGAATAGCCCAGATGACCAAGATGTCAGATGGACTCAATCTCTATTCTACGAGAAATGCACTTCCAATCCCAGAGGATTATGTAGAAGTACAGATCAATGGATCTTTGATCTGATACCAGTGATACGCTGGATCAAGTGTGCTTGAAACTATCGAGTACGAGAAGGGAGGAGTTGATCCCAAAGACAATACGTATTTCACCTACTATCTGACGAAGGATAGGAAGTATTTTCAGCTCTTGTGATTTCTTGAAGAGTGATCAGATCTGACGGGTTATACCCCTTCCTCAATGGAAAGGCAGGGGGAGTTGAGTTTGGTGAATAGAGTATATGCTAATAGCTACTCTGAGAGGATTCCGACGGTACTGTGAAAGAAGCTCTGAGTCCTGACAGATGATCTCAATACTC
>JAHDHC010000002.1 GCA_020631485.1 Candidatus Altimarinota bacterium | reverse complement strand
AAGGGAGTGATACAAGTATAGACTTTGATTTCAATAATGGACTCTCTCCAGTATACACACTTACGTATAATGATCATCAAGAGGATGTAGATGCGGGATACTATGTGAGAGATACGAATACAGGATGATCTGGATGAGGATGAAGTTCAAGCCCTGAACCAGTAGATCCACTTCCAGATGAAGAGATTCAAACAAATGAGACACCAGAACCAGAACAAACCCCAACAGAAGATTCTGGAACAGCGATGATAAGTGGGACAGTATTTCATGATGTGAATAGAGATTCGACACAAGATGTTGATGATATAGTCTACCAAGGAGCAACAGTGAACCTTCTCAATGCAAATGGAGAAATCATCGCGACGACTACAACAGATGAAAATGGAGATTATGCATTTAGAGATCTTCCACCTGGAGACTATCAAGTACAAACAATCCGTCCTGATGATTTTGATACTACATCTGATTCATTCGAAGGGGCTGATACATCAAAAGACTTTGATTTCAACAATGGACTCTCTCCAGTATACACGCTGAACGAAGATGATCATCAAAAAGATGTAGATGCAGGATACTCTAAAGAAGAACCACAAACACCAGAAGTGACACCAGAAGCTCCAACAGAAGAAACTCCAACAGAAACACAAGAATCAGAACAAGAACTTCCACAAACAACACCAGAACTCCCAGTAGAAGAAACGAAAATAACAGAGTATGTTCCATATCCGAACCAATTTACTTACCCAACACTCCTTCCTCAAACAGGAACTCCACTGAGTGAGAGAGGAATATCTACGATCTACAATCCACTGATAGATACAACCCCTCCAACATGGTCGAGACCAGATACGAGTATGTCGAAAACAGATATATCATACTGGAAGGACGAAGTCCTTCCATACGCTGAAGATAGAGATGAGGATGAATATATCGTTATCCCAACACTTGGTATAATCGCACCACTGAACTATGTCCAAAAAGGAACAGATGACTATGAAGATATCGTGAGAGATGGAACACAGATCAAAGACTTTAGTCTCCAGGGTTGAAAGAACTACCTCAGATACCTCAATGAATGAGTGATGCAGTACCCAGGAACGCTTCCTGTATGACTCAGTGCTGGAAAGAATAAAGAATATACGGGAAATACGGTACTATTTGGTCACTCAAGTTATTGGAAAGCAAACCAATGAAGATATGATACCGTATTTGGACTTCTTCCAACACTTGATCAATGAGAAGAGGTATGGATCTACACAAGAACCAATACTAGTACATCGACAAAGAAGTGATGATATGAACTGAGAAGACATACGATCACGAAGAGTTATGAGACAAGTCCAAGTGATACACAAATCTTAAGTCAGGAATGATATGCTGAACCTCATGTGACACTGTTTACCTGTACACCTATTGGAGGGATTAGTGGAAGATGGATTGTCCAAGCAAAACTCACAGAAGTGGTGAAGACAGAAGTAGCTAAAAATACAACAAGTCAGACCCAAAATATTGACGCTAACTATGTTCTTCCACTTGGAGTGAAAACAAGACTCGAACAACTGGTAGATACACTCTTTGCAGATAAGGACAAATCAACGAGCGCTTCTATGAAAGAGACACTCCTTGAGAGACTTACATATATGAAGAATCTCTACCAAGATGACATAAAGAAACTCAAACTCCTTGAGTATCTTGAGAAACTCATCGAGATGAAGTAGAGGAGAACTAAAACTCCCCCTGTCTTCGTATCTCGGACATCCCCCTTAGTAAGGGGGGAACTGCCAAAAGTCCTCCTTCGAAGAGGGAGGTGGCCGAAGGAACTGAGGTCGGAGGGAGTTTTGCTAGAGAAAGATGAGAGAACAGGGAAAACATGATTTAGAGGAGAGACGTATCGCTGATACGTCTTTTTTCTTTCTGTAATATTAAAGGGAGTTTTGCAGATATGATATTATTTGTTTATATGCAGGCTCTGGCCAGTATTTGTATTTGCATTTTCCTCTTCTGGAAGTAGATTGTTACTCAAATTTTAAAACAAGAAAAAGTATGTTTCAGGTACTAAAAAGAGTCATTTGATTGTTAGCTGGGAGAAAACTCATGGTATTTTTATTGAGTTTTTCAAATCTTATATTTGCACTTTTGGTCTTAGTGGAGCCTATATTTTTTCGTGAAGTGATAGATATTCTTATAAATGGTGCAGAAAATAGTGATCTTTTGATAGTAAAACTTGTGTTTACCCTGGCAGTATGGGTATGTGTATGAATCTTTACTATCAGTATTCGCCTCTTTGTCTCAGTATTTTCCGACAGACTTGCCCACGAAGAACTTGATAAAAATATCTTTTCTTTTTACAAGCATGTGCAGAAACTCTCGATGAGGTTTCATCTAGATTCAGACTCAGGACAGCTCGTAAAAAAAATAACAAAAGGGACAGATGGTATTTTTGAAATGCATCTCAATATCTTTAGAAGAGCAATGCCAAGTATTTTCATAGTAATATGCCTTATTCCTGTAGTCTTATTTCTCAACTTGAAACTTGGATTATTCCTTGTAGTGACAGGAATTATTTCGGCTTGTATTTCTCTCTTTCTGGCATCAAAAACATTTACTAAACAAGCAGCAATAGAAGACATATACTCATGAATGTCGTCACACTACGGAGATACATTTTCAAATATGCAAATAGTCAAAAGCTTCAATCTTTGAACTTTCAAAAATACTCAACTTCGACAAAAAACAGATCAAAGACTCGCAAAACAATATCCAATACTGATTTGGTGGGGACTGATCGTAAGCTTTTTTCAGATACTCAAAATCATTATATCTATATGAATTATTTCTTTTTGAAGCTATCTCTATGTTTTGTGAGAGATTAGTATATGAGAGATAGTTATGTTTTTAAGTTTTTCATTTATTTTTCTCTCATCGATAGAAGATATTACACGGACACTTGAGTGAATGTTCTGGAGAATGGCTGGGGTCAAAGACTATTTTGAGATACTCGATACCAAGATGGAAGTGCAAGATAGACCAGGAGCAAAAACTCTCAAAAAAGTAAAGTGAGAGGTAGATTTTAGAGGAGTAGCATTTTCATATGACGGAAAGAGGCAGATACTAGAAGGTATCAATATGTCTGTTGCAGTATGAGAGAAAATAGCTTTTGTAGGACATACTGGATCTGGAAAAACGACTATGACAAATCTTATTTTACGATTTTTTGAAGCACAAAAGTGAGATATCTTGATAGATGGTATTTCTATTTACGATATCACTGAAGAATCCCTGAGAAAAAATATATGAGTAGTATTTCAGGAAAACTCGCTTTTTAATACTACTATTTTGGAGAACATAAAGCTTGATAATAGAAAAGCCTCGAGAAAGAAAATAGAAGAAGTCGCGAAGAAATCACATGCTGCTGATTTTATAGATAAACTGAGTTATGGACTAGATACAATTGTGTGAGAGAGAGGAGTAAAGCTTTCTGGATGAGAAAAACAAAGGCTCGCAATAGCAAGAGCCTTCCTCAAAGACGCTCCTATCCTCATACTCGATGAAGCTACTTCTGCGCTTGATGCAGAAACAGAAAAGTATCTCCAATGATCCTTTGATGCACTTATGAAAGGAAGAACTACTTTTATCATCGCGCATAGGCTCTCAACGATACAAAAAGCTGATAGGATATTTGTGTTTGATAATGGAAGAATCGTAGAAGAAGGAAGCTATGAGCAGCTTATTTGAAAAAAATGAGCTTTTGCAAAACTTGTAGCAGCACAAACTTGAGGTTTTGTGGATTAATGTGTTGACAATTATTATTATAGTTTATAATAACTTTTAATTTTATGATTGTATTATTAATTAGCGAATATGAATGCCGCAGAAAAAATAACCTTTGAAAATCACTCGTCATCATCACTATCAGATTGGGAGAGAGTTATAAATGAAAATAAAGGTTATCTCGACATGCTCACAAATGGATCAGCGAAATGAGATACACTTGAGGAAATAGTAGCAAATGCGAGATATGGAGAATTACAAAAACAAGTTAGATCAAGCGAAGTAATCACCTTGCCTGTGGTTCATGGAAATCAATGGCACCCAATCAATCAAGTCTGAGCAGATTCTCAAATACTCGATTTTCCTCTCAAATGAGACGTAAATAGAAACCTCTCAGAAAATTGAAACAGGTATAATTCACAAAACCCTGGAGTTTGCGAAGAAGAGTTATTGGGCCAACTCCACGAAGATTTTAGAGAATGTCTCTGGGAATTATATCGTGATAGTAACGATAATCATTTTACAGATGGTGTGTATAACTTCTTTTATGAACAAATAGATGACTTGTTTTTCAGAGCGTACTTTAATCACAAGATTACTGATACTGAAGGACTGAGTGAATTT
This sequence comes from Candidatus Altimarinota bacterium, assembly GCA_020631485.1. Classification (GTDB taxonomy): domain Bacteria; phylum Patescibacteriota; class Gracilibacteria; order BD1-5; family UBA6164; genus JAHDHC01. The sequence continues at coordinate 108,345 of JAHDHC010000002.1, read as the reverse complement.
TTAAAAAAACTTATTTCTGATGAGATAGCCAAAAGAAGAAGAGATTAATTAAGAGTTGTAAAATAAATAATATGGATTTGAGAAAAAAGAGAATATATAAAATTCTCTTTTTTTCTTTTGACAAGGATGATCTTTTCCATAGAATACCGACGATTTCTGCTATTTATAGTAAAAAATAAATCTTAGAAGTTTTACGAAGAGGTTAAGTTAAACTGGCTTGCAGATGCAAATTAAGTTTAACCTCTAACTTTATATATATTAATTTTTAGCACCAATGGCATTACTCGCTACAAAGCTAGAAATGACAAGAGTTGTAAAAGACGACAAGTTCGTCCCAGTGACACTTCTTCAGGTTCCTACTCTCAAGGTAGTAGCTGTGAAAAATGAAGAGACTGACTGATACAATGCTGTTGTTATTGGAATCGCTTGAAAAAAAGAATCGAAGCTTGCAAAGGGGAAAAAGACAATGAATCCAAATGATTTTTCTAAAGTAAAAGAATTTGCGATCGCAGAGTCTGATATGGAAAAATACAAAGTGGGAGAAGAAGTAACTCTTGATACACTCGAATGAATAGAGTCTGTAAGTATAGAGTCAACTTCGAAATGAAGATGATTTTCAGGGGCTATGAAAAGACATAATTTTCACGGATGACCTGCATGACATGGTTCAAAATTTCATAGAGCGCTTGGGTCTATCTGAAACAGAAAGCCTACAAGAACTCATAAATGAAAAAAGATGCATGGGCACTATGGAAATGTTAAAAAGACACTGAGAAGTGTGCCAGTAGAAATAGTAAATAAAGAGATGAATGTTCTTGGATTGAGATGACCTATTCCTGGAGCGAGAAAAAGTCTTGTGAAAATTTCATTTTAATAATAGGATATATGAAAAAAATAGAAATCACAGTAGTGAACCAAAAATGAGCTGATGCTGGAACTATTGAGCTAAACTCAGCACTCTTTGGTGAAAAAATGAACGAAGGACTTGTGCACAGAGCACTAGTTATGCAAAATGCTAATGGGAGACAAAATATTGCTCACACACTCACAAGAGGTGAAAGAAGAGGTTCTACAAGAAAAATCTATAGACAAAAAGGTACTTGAAGAGCAAGAATGTGATCGAACAGATCTCCTATAAGAAAGAAGGGTTGAGTAGTATTTGGTCCTAGAAACAATCAAAACTTCACACTTTCTATGAATAAAAAAGAAAGAAGAAAGGCTCTTGCTTGTGTGCTTTCGGCAAAGCTTGCAGAAAAAAACCTGATTATACTAGACAAGGTATCTTTCAAGGATATTAAGACAAAAAATATGCTTGAGGTTCTAAAGGCTCTCAAAGTTGAGTCAAAAGTTCTTCTTGGTATTGCTGAGAAAAATGTGATTATTGAAAAGTCTACTTCAAATATCGCAACTGCAAAAACTTTGCTTGTAGATTACTTGAACATCAAAGATCTATTAAAGTATGAGACGCTCATACTAATGAAAGACAGTTTGGCAGTTTTGGAAAAAAGAGTTTAATTTTACAAAGAAACTATTATGAGATTATATAGAATTATACAAAAACCGATTATCACTGAAAAAGCGAGCGCTCTCGAGCTCAACGAATCAACCTATGTTATAAAAGTTGATTCATCAGCTACAAAGATAGATATTAAAAAATCTATACAAGAGCTGTACGGAGTAGAAATTCAAAGTGTGAGAATCGTAAATACGAGAGAAAAAATGAAGCATGGAAGAAGAAAGATGCAAATGAAAAGAAGGCCATTTAAAAAAGCATATGTGACACTGAAAGACTCGTCACAAAAACTTGATTTGATTAGTATAAAATAATTACATTATGTGAATTAAAAAATTTAAACCAACAACTCCTGGGAGAAGATGAATGACTACAAGTACATTTGAGGAAATTACTACATCTACTCCACACAAAGCTCTCACAGTTAGTTTGAAAAAACATGCAGGGAGAAACAGTTCAGGAAGACTTACAGTAAGACACCAATGAGGTGGTCATGCAAAAAAATACAGACTTGTAGACTTCTATATGACTGATAAGAAAGGAATAGAAGCAAAAGTAGAAACTGTTGAATATGATCCATACAGAACGGCATTTGTTTCTCTTGTATGTTATAAGGATTGAGAAAGAAGATATATCCTTGCTCACAAAGATATCAAGGTTGGAGATGTTATTATCACTGATGATAAGGCTCCACTCAAGGCATGAAATAGAATGCTTGTTTCAAATGTCCCTACGGGAATGGAAATATTTAACCTCGAAACTATCGTATGACAATGAGCTTCAAGTGTAAGGTCAGCTGGGTCTAGTGCGACTGTCACTTCACAAGAATGAGAGTATACGCAAGTGAAGCTTCCGTCAGGAGAGATAAGATTTATCCATAAAAGTTGCTATGCAACGCTTGGGCAAGTATCAAATACTGATCACAATCAAATCGTTATATGAAAGGCATGAAGAAGTAGATGGATGGGGAAAAGACCAACAGTAAGATGAAAGGCTATGAATCCTGTTGATCATCCACATGGTGGTTGAGAATGAAGATCTCCAATCGGTATGAAGGCTCCAAAGACTCCATGGGGTTCACCTGCTCTATGAGTAAAAACAAGAAATAAAAAGAAGACTACGAACAGATGGATTGTGAGAACAAGAAAAGGAAAATTGATGATATAATTTAGTTACTATTTAAAAAAAATATGTCAAGAAGTTTAAAAAAATGACCTTATATAGACGAAGGTTTGCTTAAAAAGGTAAATAAACTCAACGAAGAATGAAAAAAAACAGTCATAAAGACATGGGCTCGTTCTTGTACAGTAATTCCAGAGTTTGTATGACACACCTTTGGAGTTCATAACTGAAAAGCACACATGCCAGTTTTTGTAACAGAAGATATGGTATGACACAAGCTTTGAGAGTTCTCTATGACTCGTACATTCAGAGGTCATGCAGGAAATAAATAATAATTAAATGTATTAACAAAGATGAAAGCATACGGAAAAAATATAAGAATATCACCGAAAAAGCTCAGACTTGTTGCGGAAGTAATAAGATGAGAAGATGCAGAGAAAGCTCTCAACTTCTTGAAATTCGCTCCAAAAAAATGAGCTGATATTCTCTACAAGGTTCTTCATTCAGCTGTAAGTAATGCTCAGCATAATGACAAGCAAAATCTCTCAAACTTATATGTGAGTTCACTTATAATCCATAAGTGAATTGTATACAAGAGATGACAAGCTGTTTCTCGTTGAAGAATGCATCCTATTCTCAAAAGAACTTCCAATATAGTATTGGAGCTCCAGGCAAAATAAGAGATTATAGCAGAGAGTTACCCGTTCTGTAGTACTGCAGGATAGACCTCTATAAAGATTTATAAACTATAATAAAGATACACTATGTGACACAAAGTTCACCCAATAGCATTTAGACTTCCATATATAAAGACTTGGACTTCAAGCTGGTATGCTGGAAAAAAAGATTATGCAGCGAAACTTGCAGTTGATACAAAAATCAGAAACAAGCTTGCAACAGAACTCTCTGGTATTCCTGTATGAGATATCGTAATAGCAAGATCTGATGAAAGTATTACAATTGATATTTTTACGGCAAAAGCTTCTCTTGTTCTTGGGAAGTCAGATGAAAATAGACATAAAATCACAACTCTTGTAGAAAAAGTAGCATGAATGAAAGCTGTGATTAACGTAAAAGAGATCAAGAAACCAGAAACGAATGCAAAAATAGTTGGGTACATGATTTCAAATCAAATCGAAAAAAGAATGCCGTATAAAAGAGCAGTGAAACAAGCGATTCAAAAAGCAATGGAAAAATGAGCAAAATGAATCAAGATAAAGGTATGATGAAGATTGAACTGAGCAGAAATAGCGAGAAAAGAAACATTTAAAGATGGAAATATTCCAACCCAAACTATTAGAGCAAACATAGATTATGCAAGTGTAAGAGCTGAAACAATCTACGGAACAATCTGACTAAAAGTTTGGATCTACAAAGGAGATATATACAAGTAGAAAAACAAAATTGACAATACAAAAATATTTATATACTAATCACACTTAGGGTATGTTACAGCCAAAGAGAACAAAATACAGAAAGACTCACAGAGGAAGACTCAAGTGACTTGCTGTAAAAGGTTCAGAAATAAAATTTGGAGATTATGCAATCAAGGCAACAACGAGGGGTTTCATAACTTCAAGACAGATAGAGTCTGCAAGAAGAGCTATGACTCGTTTTGCAAAAAGATGAGGAAAGATCTGGATAAGAATATTCCCTGATAAGGCTTATACAGCAAAACCTTTAGAAGTACCTATGGGTTGAGGTAAATGATCTGTAGAAATGTACAGAGCTCCTGTTAAACCTGGTAGAGTCCTATTTGAAATAGGATGAGTCGAACCAGAAGTAGCAAGAGAGGCTTTTAGACTGGCTGCGTATAAGCTTCCAGTAAAGACGAAGATAGTAATTGACTAATCTAAACACACGTATGAAAGAACTCAAGATGAAAAGCACAAAAGATATAAGTGCATTAAAAGAACAAGATTTGAGAGATGAGATTACATCTTCTGAGAAAAAACTCTTTGAAATGAAGATGAAAAAAGAACTTAACGAACTAAAACAAACTCATTTAATCAAGCCACTTAGAAGATATATAGCAGCACTCAAAACTATATGAAGTGCAAAAGGTTTTAATATAGATTAATTTTATAAAGAAATATGAGAACTAAGAAAGGTGAAGTTGTTAGCACTAAGATGGATAAGACCATTGTAGTCAGTGTAGTAACATACAAAACTCACGAAAGATATAAAAAAAGTTACAGAGTTACAAAGAAATTCTATGCACATGACGAGTCATGAACTGCAAAAGAATGAGATATAGTTGAAATAGAAGAAACAAGACCTATGTCGAAGCTGAAAAGATGGAAACTAGTAGAAAAAAAATAATTTAGAATCTAAGAAAAAAGTTATTCCCATGATACAGACTGAATCAAGACTGTTCGTCACAGACAATACCTGAGCTCTTGAAGTACTATGTATAAAAGTGCTTGGAGGATCAAAAAGAAGATATGCTTCTATTGGTGATGTCATTATATGTAGTGTTAAAAAAGCACGTCCTGATGGATCAATAAAAAAGAAAAAAGTAGTAAGAGCAGTTGTAGTAAGAACCACAAAAGAGATCCAAAGACCAGATGGGAGTAGTATAAGATTCGATGATAATGCTTGTGTTATCATTGATGAATCAGGTATGCCAAAATGAACGCGTATTTTTGGTCCAGTAGCGAGAGAATTGAGAGGAAAATGATATCAAAAAATAGTGAGTCTCGCACCAGAAGTTTTATAAAATTATTAAATCAAGTATTATGAAAATAAGAAAGTGAGATACAGTAGAAGTACTCCAATGAAAAGACAAGAAAAAAAGATGAGAGGTCTTGAAAGTTCTTACATCGGAAAACAAAGTTATTGTTAAAGATGTTAACATTGTGACAAGACATATCAAAAAACAAGGAACAAACCCAGGGCAAATTGTGAAGTTTGAAAAGGCAATAGATGCTTCAAATGTAGCACTTGTTTGTCCAATGACTGATAAGAGGACAAAAATATGATTTGTTGAAGTATGAGAAAAAAAGATGAGATACTCAAAAAAAGCAGTAGTAGAACAATGAAAGAGTCCGAGTGATTGTGTTGTTAAATAATATTAAAATTTTTATATTCCTATGTATTTAAAAGAAAAATATCTAAAAGAAATATCTGAAGCGCTAAAAAAAGAGCTCAAGATAGAAAATCCAATGGATATACCAAAGCTTGAAAAAGTAGTGATCAATATGTGAATTGGGAGCTACATAAGAGCATGAAACAAAGACTATAGTCAACTACAAAATCATTTATCACTTATAGCAGGTCAAGCGCCAGTTGTGAGATATGCAAGTAAATCAATCTCAAACTTCAAGCTTAGAGAATGAATGCCAGTATGACTATGTGTAACCCTAAGAGGAGATAACATGTACAACTTTCTGGAAAAACTTGTAAACGTAGTTCTCCCAAGAGTGAGAGACTTTAGATGAATCAGTAAAAAGAGTTTTGATAAAAATGGAAATTACAATTTCTGAGTAACTGAGCATACTATATTTCCTGAGGTTCCACAAGATGATGTAGTGAAGGCCCATGGGATACAAATTACAGTAAAGACAACAGCTAAATCTCCAGAACATTGAAGAGCTCTTCTGGAAAAAATGGAATTTCCATTTGTGAAAAAATAATTTTACTAATAAGACAAGCAAAATGGCTAGAAAATCAAAAATAGCAAAAGCACATAAACTCAAGACAAGATTCTTACAAGCTTTAGAAGATGGAAGAAAACCAAAAGAAGCAACAAAGGTATTCAATGTGTGTAATAACTGTTGAAGAACGAGATGATACATAGGAAAATTCGATATGTGTAGAATCTGTGTAAGAGAGAAAGCTAATGCCTGAGAACTTCCAGGTGTAAGAAAGTCAAGTTGGTAAAATACCCCTCCCTTTCGCGATAGTAAAAAAGAAAATTAATTTATAAATAAAAGATAATTATGATAATAGATCCAATAGCAGATTTATTAACAAGAATCAGAAATGCATATACAGCAAGACTCACAGAAGTAAGTGTGCCATTTTCTAGAATCAAATCTGACATTCTTAAAGTTTTGAAAAAAAACGATTATATCAAAGGATATGAGGAAGTAGAGCTTTCTCCTGGAAAAAGATCTCTGATTGTTCAAATACATGATGTAAGACAAACAAAATATATTCCAACTTTTAAGAGGATTTCTAAGCCATGACAAAGAATTTATATCTGATCAAAAGATATAAAGAAATCAAAAAATGGAAAATGAATATACATTGTTTCTACACCTAAAGGTATCATTACGGGATATGAAGCGAGAAGCTTGAATGTAGGTGGCGAACTAATGTGTGAAGTATATTAAGATATATACAGGAGTGAGATTTTCTCTATGATACGAGAAAAGTTCCGACTTTATAAAATAAAACTAAGATATTATGTCAAGAATTGGGAAAATGCCAGTTTCTATACCTGAAAAAGTAGAAGTAACTATAACTGGTCAAAATGTTTCAGTAAAAGGACCAGTCGGATCTATAGATTACACCTTTACTGATAGGGTAAAGATCCAAAAAAATGAAAATGAAATTATCGTAGAGCCGGTTTCATCAAATGATACTGCTTTGTGGGGAACTACAAGAGCCGTTATTCAAAATATGGTAAATTGAGCTTCAGAAGCATACAAAAAATCTCTAGAGATAAATGGGGTTTGATATAAGTTTGAAGTACAATGACAAAAAATTATTTTGAGTGTAGGTTTTTCTCATAAAGTAGAAATGGATGTGCCAAATTGACTCAAGGCTGAAATTGATGCAAAAGAAAAAAATGTAATGCACATTTCTTGAATAGATAAACAGCTTGTATGAGAATTTGCAGCAAAAGTAAAAGCAAAGAAAAAACCAGAGCCATATAAAGGAAAATGAATTAAGTATGTATGAGAATACATCAGAAGAAAAGCTTGAAAAACTTGAGCAAAATAATTATTATTTATTAATACAGTTTGATTATGTTAGCAAAGTTTGCAAACAGAATGAGAAGACATATGAGAATCAGATCAAAAGTTTCTGGAGATTCTCAAAAACCAAGACTTGCTATATATAGAAGTAACGCTAATATATACGCACAACTTATAGATGATGTAAGCGGAAAAACTCTTGGGCAAAGTTCTGATATTAAGATAAAATCATGAACAAAAGTTGAAAAGGCAGCGAAGGTAGGAGAAGAGATAGCAAAAGTAGCTGCATCTCTTAAACTCACAAGTGTGGTTTTTGATACAGGATGATTTAAGTATCATGGAAGAGTAAAATCTCTAGCTGAAGCTGCGAGATGAGCTGGACTCAAGTTTTAATTATATAATACAAAATATATGGCATTTGAAAGAAAAGGGAAACCTGGATGAAAAAGTTTCAAACCAAAAAAAGAATTTAAAGAAGAGCTTCTTGCAATAGATAGAGTAACAAGAGTGAATTCATGATGAAGACAGCTGAGATTTAGAGCTGTAATGGTTATAGGTGATGGAAAAGGAAGAGTAGGTCTCTGAATGTGAAAAAGTTGGGAAGTAGTAGATGCTATCGCGAAATCTATAGCTGATGCGAAGAAGAATCTTGTAACTGTAACTATGGTAGATGGAACTGTTCCATATGACCTAAAAGTAAAAAATAAGTCAGCTGTTGTTATGGTTCACCCAGCATCAAAAGGTACATGACTCATAGCATGATGAGCAGTGAGAAAGGTATTGAGTGTTGCTGGATATACAGATATACTTGCAAAAAGATATGGTTCAACAAACCTTATCAACAATGCAAGAGCGACTATACAAGCTCTTACAAGCTTTAAAAAATAATCTTCTGTCGTTCTGATGTGATATGAGTATATAACTTGAATCAAGTCCAGGATGACAAATAAAAGAAAATATATAATATAACTATAGAGATGATGTTATCTTTAAATTCATTGAAACCAGCTGCTGGTTCGAGAAAAAAATCTAAAAAGCTCGGAAGATGAAATGCTTCAGGAAAAGGAACTTTTTGTGGAAGATGAATGAATGGGCAAAATAGTAGAAGTGGATGAGGTGTTCCACAATGGTTTGAGTGAGGGCAAACTCCACTCTTTAGAAGAATGCCAAAACTCAAGGGATTTACCAATGCAAGATTTACAAAAAAATATAATGTGCTGAACCTTTCTGATCTCAATGTTTTGATAGAAAAAAAAGTAAAGCTTGTAGATGCTGCGACTCTACTAGAACACGGTATGTTGAGAATGAAAAATGCTCCTGTAAAGGTCCTCTGAAAATGAGAGATTAGCGGGGCTATTGATGTAAAAGTTGCGAAAGTTTCTGCTACAGCAGTTGCTGCGATAGAAAAAGCAGGTGGAACCGTTGAACAGTTAGAACTCGTAGAAGAAAATACACAAGATTAATACTATAAATATCCAAAAATGATGAAATCAATTTTTTGAATAAAGAGTCTTAGAAAAAAAATAATTGCCACACTTGTACTCGTTTTAGTGTACAAGTTTTTAGCTGTTATTCCAGTGCCATGAGCAAATACAGACGCACTTGCATGAATACTTGAAGCAAATAAATGACTCGCATTTTTCTCTGCTTTGATGGGATGATGACTTGAAAGATTTTCGATAATTCTCATGGGATTATCTCCATACATTAACGCAGTGATTATCATCCAACTTCTTGGTGTTATAGTTCCTAAACTGGGTGATCTCCAAAAAGAAGGAGAAGCAGGACAAAAAAAGATCAACAGAATGACAAGATGGCTCACTCTTCCTATAGCTTTTATACAAAGTTATGGTATGATCATTCTCCTCAATACCCTTTCAGCATCATCAGGGTGAGGTCCAATCATCGATGTAACTAATATCCAAGTAGTTCTCTCATCTATGATGATCATAACAGCATGAACTATGTTTCTTATGTGGCTCTGAGAGATTATGACAGAATATGGGATTTGAAACGGTATAAGTATAATTATTACTGCATGAGTGCTTGCCGCTACTCCATGAGTAATAGGTGGACTCATATGAGCAAGTCAGTACGCCCTATTCTTTGGATTGCTCCTCGCCACACTCGCTATTATCTATGTAATTATTAAGTTTACGGAAGGTAACAGAAGAATTCCTATCATCTACTCTAGAACAGGAAGAGAAGAAAAGTCTTATTTTCCAATCAAAGTAAATCAAGCGGGGATGATCCCAATCATATTTGCTGTATCTATTGTAACTTTTCCAACTATACTTGGGCAAATACTTTCAAGATCAAGTGGAGAAACAGCAAGAACTATATCTAACTTCCTCCTTCAGTATTTTGACATGAGTAACCCGTCTTGGGTACTTATAATAGTATACTTTCTTCTCGTTCTCGCGTTTTCATTTTTCTATGTGTCTATCACATTCAACACAGAACAAGTAGCTGAAAACATTCAAAAAAGAGGTGGGTATATCCCAGGAATCAGACCAGGAGCTGATACAGCAGAGTTCCTCTGAAAAGTATCAGCGAGACTTAATTTCTTCTGATGAAGTTTCCTCGCACTTATCGCGGTACTTCCATATATCCTTTGAAAATTTATGAATCAGTCTATTGATTTCATCATCTCAGGAGCTGGACTTATAATCATCGTCTCTGTAATCCTCGATCTCATACGTAGAGTAGATTCAGAAGTCAAAATGTTTGATTATTCAAAATACCAGTAAAAGAAAAATCATAAAAAAATCAGATATCATTTCATTTGATATCTGATTTTTTATAGTAATATATATTCTCTTGTTTAGTCGCAAAGGTATCACTTATGAGCAATCGAGAAAGAATCGTATGTTTTATTCTAGCTATTGCATTAGTTTGTGTTGGTGTAGCTATGCAGAGCCAATTTTGATAAAAAAAAGGGGGGGGAGATAAAGGAGCCGGACAGGGATGTCCGGTTTTTTTAGTTTTTTATCTCGTGAAGGAGCATTTTTGCTGACATGAGAGGAGTAAAGGTACGTACAATTATCTTGTAGTTTGGTTGTTTTTGTTCTTTGATTCAGAGGAGTCTTTCACTTATCTGATTGATAGAGAGAGGATTAAAGTATTCGATATTTTTTCCAAATATCTTTCTGAGACTTGGGATGTCAGATGCGATAATCTTTTTCTCATAAAAAATAGCATTGGTGATATTGAAAGGAAAGCTTTCATACATACTTGGAAGAACGACTCAGAGAGCTTTTTCATAATAGTATTGTTTTTTATAGTCATCTATCTCTCATAAGACATTTACGAGATCAGCTGCATCATTTTGGACTATGTATTCACGGAGTTGTATATCGGTTACGAGTTCATCTCCTATGACATAGAGCACAATCTTTGATCACTGCTTGTGGATGAGACTGATAGCTTTTATAAGTTTTTCGAGGTTTTTATTGGCTCCACTTCCTCACTCATAAATGATAAAGTCATCATTTTTTGTATCAGCAAAAGGTATATGCTGATCTTTTCCACTCATATCGAGCGGGGCTTTTGCAAAAAAACCGGGGATCATAGAGATCTCTTCCTCTTTTTTATCAAAACTCTCATTGAGCTCTTCTTTTGTTCTTGCATCAAAACAGAGTACTTTTTCAGGTCTTGCTATATATCTATCAAGAAAGTAACGAAAAAATAATTGCTCAAAAAACGTCTTTTTCATTTCACTGGGATATGAGAGTTCTTGAAGTGATTCAAGGAAGCAAAAGTGCCTGTCTTTGTAAAAGAGTTTTCTCGATGAATCAAAAAATATCACAAGGTTATAGTGCTCTTTTTTCAGTGTTCTTGAAAAAGCATAGTCGTTTTGCAAACCCGTTTTATCAGAAGTTTGTATATGTGAAAAGTTGTCAGATTGGAAATCTACTCGTTCTCGTGAATAAAGCGTGTAGTTGTTTTCTGTATCAAGTTTTACAAGTTCTGAGAGAGTTTTGAGTATAAAGTTTCAGAAACGTGAATCATTTCTGATATAGCCTAAGTCAAGTCCTATGTTTTGCATGAATTGTTTTTATTTTTCAGTTTGCAGATATTACCTATTTTTCTCAAAAAGAAAAGATTTTTCACACTCTGAATCTTGAAAATAAGGGAAAAATCGTTATAACAGATTAATAATAATAATTCTTTATGAAACATAATTTTTAGTTTCAATTTTGAAAATATTTTATTTTATATAAACAAATAATAATTATGCCCTATATAAGTAGTGACGAGATTAGATCTAAGTTTTTAAAGTTTATGGAATGAAAAGGACATGCAGTGATACCTTCAGCTCCTGTAGTGCCTGAAAACGACCCTACAGTATTATTTAATACAGCAGGAATGCAACCCCTAGTACCATACTTACTCTGACAAAAACATCCATTAGGAACTCGTCTTGCTGATAGCCAAAAATGTATTAGAACAAATGATATTGAAGAGGTATGAGATAATTCACATTTGACTTTTTTTGAGATGCTTGGAAATTGGTCGTTGTGAGATTACTTCAAAGAAGATTCTCTTACTTGGAGTTATGAATTTTTGACATGATCTGAGTGGCTTGGACTCGATCCTAACATGTTAGCAGTAACAGTGTTTGAATGAGATGAAGATGCCCCTAGAGATGAAGAATCAGCTGCAATCTGGAGAAAAATTGGAATTCCAAAAGATAGAATTTCCTATCTTCCAAAATCTGAAAATTGGTGGGCAGCTGGAGATACTTGACCTTGCTGACCAGATTCAGAGATATTCTACTGGGTTGGAAAAACTGAAGTTCCAACCGAATGATCAAATGTAGAAAACGATGAAGAAAACTGGATGGAAATCTGGAATAATGTTTTTATGGAGTTTAATAGAATTGATGAAAATACATTGAAAAACCTCCCTGCACAAAATGTAGATACTGGTATGGGACTTGAAAGAATAACGACAGTTATAAATGGTTATACATCGGTATATCATACAGATATTTTTCAAGAGTATATAAAAGCTGCAGAGAGAATATTAGATCTATGAGAAGACCAGACTATCGAACAATGAGTTTCAATTCGTATTATTGTTGACCACATAAGATGTGGAGTAGTGATGATAAGCGATGGAATTATCCCATCAAATGTTGACCAATGATATGTTTTAAGAAAACTCATTCGAAGGGCTATCAGGCAGTGATACAAAATATTATGAGAAAATAGAGAATTTATCTGAATTATAGCATCAGAAGTTATTAGTAAATTGTGAGAAGTATATCCAAATATTTCTCAGAATGCTTCAAATATACTTCTTGAACTTCAAAAAGAAGAAAGACAATTTTTAGAAACTCTTGAAAAAGGGCTCAAAGAATTTGAAAAATTATTAGATGGATTTCAAACAGCTTTTGAAAGATCATGAAAAAAAGTAACTCAGATAGCTGGAACGAAAGCTTTTAAACTCTATGATACCTATGGTTTTCCGATAGAACTCACAGAAGATCTTGCAGAAGAAAATTGACTCACTGTAGATAGGGAAGGATTTGAAAAAGCCTTTGAAGAACATAAAGCTCTTTCAAGAAAGTGAGCAGAGCAAAAGTTCAAGTGAGGTTTGGCTGATGCGAGTGAGGCTACAACAGAACTCCATACAGCGACACATCTCATGCTTGCTTGACTCAGAAAAGTACTCTGAGATCACGTGTTTCAAAAAGGATCAAATATTACAGCTGAAAGACTTCGTTTTGATTTTTCTCATGATGAGAAAGTAACACGCGAGCAACTTGATGAAGTAGAAGCATTTGTAAATCAAGCTATTGCTTCAAAAATGAGAGTTTCAGTTGAAGAAATGCCAAAACAAACTGCTCTTGATATAGGAGTAGTTGGAAGTTTCTGGGAAAAATATCCAGATACTGTAAAAGTCTATACCATGCAATCAGACTCTGAAGTATTTTCAGTAGAGCTTTGCGGATGACCTCATGTAGAAAGCTCTGAATGAATGGGAAGATTTAAAATCAAAAAAGAAGAGGCAAGCTCGAGATGAGTGAGAAGAATAAAGGCAGTACTCATTAAAGATGAGTCATGACAGTAGAGCAATTCTGATGACATGATGAATTGACTCTATCACTCCAAAAATTATGAAAGTCTCAAGAAAGACGAAGAGCTATGTGAAGTCGATTAATTTCGTTTTTTTGAGAAAATGTTGCAGAGCAAATTAGAATAATTTTTAAAAGTGGTGACCTGGAAAATTTGAAGTCTGTATTGGACTGATATACTCTACAATATGAAGAGCTTGAGAGCTTACGTAGTGCTTTAAGAAGTGTGACATGATATGATCGAGTGAATATGCTCGTAAATGATCCTTCTGAGTATACCAGAATAAAACCTATGATGGACTATCTCACAGCATTAGAAAAAAAGTTTTAAGAGAATTACTGATAATGATAAAGTATCTGATGATCTTTGATGAGTTTTAAAAAAGCTAGAGCAATTTATTTACTAATAAGAACTCCCCTCCTTACAAGGGAGGGGGCTAGGGGGTGGGTTTAATTATGAATGAAATAATACAACATTACTCGAGGAAAGCTCAAAATAGAGGCGTGCTCAAAGACGCTACTATTTTTCATCGTGAGGAAAATAGGAGCTGTGGGGAGGATGTGACAGTGTATTTGAAGATAAAAGATAAGAGTTTCATCGACTATAGCTTCGATGGAGATCTCTCTATTATAACTACAGCTTGTAGTGCTATATTTTGAGAGAGTATTATCGGACAAGATATTGAGTCAGTCTTTGATATGTGATACTCAGATATTGTGGAGATGATTGAGATGGAAGTATCTCCTCGACGCAGACGTGCTTCTGTTTTTGCTTTGCTTGCGACGAGAAATGCTATACATCTCTATCTAAAGGACGGAAAAGAAGACAGTTTTGAAGATGTAGGAATTGAGTATTAGTCATAAAAAAACTTCTGAAAAATTTTTCAGAAGTTTTTTTGATACTGATATGTGAAATATAGTTGATCTTATACTCCAATATTTCCTTGTGCTCCGAGTGTAAAGAGTCATACAGCCCATGTAACGATTGCGTAAGCAAGCCATATAACAATAAGACCGAGTATAGCATGGAAGATAACTGTTCTTCATTTTTTTACTTTCTCATCATCACCAGCAGCTGTAAGAATGAGAAATCATCCCCAGATAGCATATACTACCGCAATGAGCGTAAGAAATCTCGTAAAGCTATTTATTATTCCTGCTGCAATATCATCGAGAGTTCCATCTCCACCTTGTAGCTCTTCTTCTCATGCTCAAGTTATCTGAAGTCCAGCTTGTGCAATGCTAGCATGCGTAGCTGCGATGAATCAAGCAGCTGAGTACATTAATTTTTTCATGTTTGAATATTAATATTATAGTAAACAATATAAATTATATGAAAGCCGAAAGAAAAAACAAATTTTTTTGCAGATTCTTCTGCATCAATATAGTATATATTGTCAGTATTTATTGCTTCTTGTAGAAAATATAAAGAAGTATTATGTATTATAAATGAAAATAACTAAAAAGCAAATATTAAAACTCGAAAGATATCTGTGAGTGAAAGATCAGCCTTCTCGTGATGAGTTGAAATATATAAAAAAAGCTATGAGATATGCTTCTGTATTTCGTCATATCCCTTGAATTCGTATGATAGGTCTATGAAATAGTCTCGCGATGAATGCTTGAAATAAAGATTCAGATATTGATCTATTTGTTGTGACTGCAAAAGATGCACTTTGGTTTGTCAGGATTGTCATGACACTTTGTGTGAGTATATTGAGGAAGAGAAAAACCAAAAATAATCATGCAGGGAAATTTTGCCTGAGTTTCTTTTGTACAGAAGACGTATTTGATTTTTCGACTATAGCTATCAAAGATGATGTATATTTGTATTATCGGATCCTTACGATGAAGCCAATCATAATTTATTGAGATGTATATGAGCGTTTTATCACGGCAAACGATTGGGTTGATTATGAACAGTTTTTAGAGATTCATAGCGATGCTCTCAAATACCTTAGCTTCAGATGAACTCGAGGTTTAGAAGTAGGGGCCATTATACAACTGCTGAACAAGCTCTGTAAAAAAGTCTTTGAACCGAGAAGCCAAAGGACATTTGAAAAAAAATGAAGACCATTTTGAGTCATTATATCTGTTGATATGCTCAAATTTCATGATGCTGACGCAAGGAGTCAGATCTCCAAAATTGTATTTGAAAAAAGCTAAAAATTGTCTAGTATGATTTCAATATTATGATTGTTGTTTCAAAAAAATATGAAAATACTAGAAGTAAAAAATATACACAAAACTCTGGCTGGAAAGCAAGTATTGCAAGATGTAAGCTTTGAGGTAAAAAAATGAGAGATATATGGTTTTTTAGGCCCAAATTGAGCTGGAAAAACTACGACGATGAAGTCTATTATGTGACTTATAGAGCCAGAATCTGGAGAGATTAAAGTTTTTGGAACAAATGGTCTGATGCTTGAGGATCGTAAAAGTATAGGTTTTATGCCAGAAAATACCTATTTGTATAAGCATCTGAGTGGAGAAGAGTTTTTGAGGTTTAATGCAAAATTTTATGAATACAGCTCAGAAGTTTGTGAGAAAAAAATAGATGAAGTCTTGGAAAAAGTATGACTTAGCTGAGCAAGAAAAAAATTTCTCAAAGAATACTCTAAGTGAATGCTCCAGAGAATTGGACTCGCACAAGCGATAATTAATGATCCAAAAATATTATTTTTAGATGAGCCAATGAGTGGCCTTGACCCAATTGGGAGAAGGAAAATCAGAGAACTCCTAGTAACACTTAACAAAGAAGGGACAACAATATTTTTCAATACGCATATACTCGCGGATGTAGAAAGTATCTGTGACACGATCAGTATTATCCATGAGTGAAGGATGCTTGTAAAAAACAAAAAAGTCAAGAGTATAAAATGATGACTCGAAGACTTTTTTATCGATACTATTTCTGCTGTCTCAGGAGATTTGAGATAAAACTTCTCATATCTTTTGGGAGGGGAGCTGTGAAATGCATCTGTTTTTTTTCAAGACTGTTATAAATACTCATCTTTGACGCGTGTAAAAACTGTCTTTCTACTCAAAAATTGTTTTTGAGAAAACTATTGAGCTTTTTGTCTCAGTATTTTGTATCTCCAACAATAGGATTTCACAGAGATGCCATATGCACGCGTATTTGGTGCATTCTCCCGGTTTCTATCGTGATAGAAAACTCATGTATCTGGAGTGTTTCTTTTGTGGTTTTGAGTGAATAGCTGTTTTTGAGTCTAAAGTGGCTTATTGCTGCTTGTCACTTTTCAGATATTTGGACTTTGTTTTCATTTTTCGCATCTGTAATACGAAGAAGTTTTTTCTTGATAGTTCAACTATTTCGTGAAACTGGCCCGAGGCAAAAAGCAGTATAGGTCTTGGAAATATTTTTCTGATTTTTAAAATCAGAAACGAGCTGCGTGAGGAGCTGTTTTTGTTTTGCTATGAGGATAATTCAGGAAGTTTCTTTATCTATCCTATGTACAAGGGATGGCTTAAATGTATGTCCCCATTTTTCTTCTCACACATAGTCATGAACCTGCTCGATGAGAGATAGCTCTTGAGTTTTAAAATCTCATGGGTGTACAATCACTCATGGTTTTTTATTGATAACGAGAAGATGCGTATCTTCATGTATAATATCTTTTTTTGTGATGTGGGTCTTTAGTGTTTTTCTTGTCTGAGTCTTTTTTGATTGAGTAAGTGAATCATACTCATCATCATGGATATATATTTTGAGCTCATCATTGAGAAGCAGCAAATAATCGTTTTTCTTTTTTTTTCCGTTTACTTTTATGTTTCCTTTTCGTATAAGCTTATAGATATAGCTCATGCTCGAGTTTTTGAGGAGTTTTTTGAGGAACTTATCCAGTCGTTGTTGTGCATCATTTTCTGTTATAGAGAGAAGTTTCACGATAGTTTATTGAAATACTGTAAAATCAAACGCTTCGTTAACCGTTTGTTGAGGGACTTTTATATCTATATTTTTCTTAAATCAGTTCGAAAAACCATTTGCTTTGATTCTGGTATATCTTAGTGGAGTGTTTCCAGCGTTTGTGATTTTGTACTCGAGAAATGGGATCGGAGTATTTTTTTGATCATCAAGGATAAGTCTGTTTACTATTGAGAGCTTGAGCGTACATTTTTTTTGTTCGGTTTTACAATTTCTATCATAAAATGTATTGAACCTGAGTGTTGTTCACTGTTCAGGTCATTCGAGAACTACTCAGCTTTTTCATTCTATAGAAAATGGTCTTTCATATCCAGTTTTGAAGTCTGTATTATCACTTCAAGCAGTTGCGAAAGTCCCGAGAGAAGAGAGAGTGATCTCATCAGCTGAGAGTTGCCAAGTGACAACCCCTCCTGGCATATCTTTGAGATAATATCATGGGCCTATTCATGTGTCAGGAAGACGAAAGAGTATATTTCCATCATCCCAATCTCATTCTCAGATTTCTATCTGAAGAGGTTTTCCTGGTGCAAGCATGTTCCAATCTGGATCATATTCACTATTTCCTTCTCAAGCGGGTGGGATAGTATCACCACGTGCTTCTATTTCATAGACAAGTCAGGTTCATCAATCCTCATATTCTTTTTCTGTTTCATCTCAGAGATCATTTTGTGCAACGAAAAGCAATCATTGCTCAACTGCAGCACTTCCTTGATAGTAGGCATTTGAAGAGAACTCGATTCCCTTTGTGTCTCGCGAATACGGCATGACGTATTCAAGGAGATAGATGGTTGTCAGACTGACGCTGAGTACAACTCCCATAGCAAGTACTATAGAAAAGGCCTTTTTATGTGTGTGTAGATATTTCATATTTCTTATTGTATTGATTTTTAGATCTATTCAAATATTATCATATTTATCAAGATTTTACACTTTTTCTTCATATATGACATTATTTTATTGTTTATTGTTCCTTGTTGGGGCAGTTCTGGGAAGCTTTTCTTCTGTTGTGATCCATAGGCTCAGGAGCTGAGAAAAAGGAATATTTATGGGAAGGAGTAAATGTCCTCATTGTGAAACTCAATTGCAAGCTCGTGATCTTTTCCCTATATTTTCATATCTCCATAGCTGATGAAAATGTCGATACTGTCATAAAAAAATAAGTATCTATTATCCTGCACTTGAGCTTGCATTATGAATATTTTTTGTAGCAATTTGATATTTTGTGAGTGATATCTCACTTGTTATCTGATGAAGTATAACGGAACTCCTTCTATTAGATTTCTGGCTCTTTGTAGGTTTTTTTGCGTTTATATACACAGTGTATGATATATTATATCTTGAGATACCTGAAAGTATACTCATGATCCTCATAGTGGGAATCTTAGCTTTTCTCGGGATTCATACGATTTTTCCTCAGATATACGATATCCAGACCCTTCCAACGAGTATCTGATGATGGAGTTTTCAAAATATCTTTTCTATCCTCTTTGTCTATCTGAGCATATTTTTGTTGTATATTATCATGCTCTTTTGACTAGAAGAAAAGTACGATGTTTTGATATTCTCATCTATAATATGAGGGCTCATCTGAATCAAGTATATGTTTTGACTGACGCTGAGTGATTTTCCGATGTATAGTGCACTCATATGAACTTTGTGTATATTTTGATTTTTCTTTTTTCAGATACTTGTATCAAAAGGGAAATGGATGTGAGCCTGAGATCTCAGAATCGCAATAGTTCTTGGTTTACTCCTTGGGTATGGCTTTTGGCACGCAGGAGTTATGCTTACATATATCTTTGGGAGTATCATTGGTATCGGGATTTTGATATATCAAAAATATATAAAACAGAATAAAAATTTCACTGGAGAAATACCATTTTGACCCTTTTTGACTATGTGATTATTTGCAACTATTTTTTTCTCAGAGCAAATAGAAAGTATTTTAAAAAATTATTTTCTACTATAGGTATCACTCATATTTTGTAAATATATTTTTCTTTACAAAAGCTCAGAAAATAGCTAAAATACTTATAAATCTAATTTTAAATAAAAACAAAACTATGGAAGATAAAAAACTGCAGGCAATTCGTGACTTTATCGTGAGTTCAGAAAAATCTCTGAAAAACGCAAAAAGACTCCTAGGAGAAGTTCTCAAGGATAGAAATATAGAAGTAGAAGATATCAATCTCGATACAGATGGTCTTACAAGCTATGCAAGTGATGACTCTAAAATAGTAGAATGAGTATTTACAGGAGAAGAAATGCTCTGATCAGATTCACACAAATACCCAGTTCCTGCAAACTATGCATCTAAATCTAAGATGGTTCAGGGAGATAAACTCAAGCTCACCATTCTTCCGAGTTGAAAAATGCTTTATAAGCAAATAGCCCCAATTGAAAGAGAAACAAAGGTTGGACTCCTCACAAAAGACCTTGGAAAGTTTCAAGTTGTTGCAGATGGAAAAGCCTATGACGTGCTTACAGCAGCCGTAACGCACTTTAAGGGAGAGATTGGTGATAGTGTGACTGTCATTGTCCCAAAGGACAAAGAAGCAACACACGCTGCTATTGAGACTGTTATACCAAAAGAAGGCTAGTTTTTTTCACCTTCTCCTATCAGAAGGAATTAAAAAAACACAACATATACTGTTGTGTTTTTTTGATGTAGAGATGTTTCGCTGAAACATCTTTTGAAACATCTTTTTCATCTCTTTTAGTGAGAGGATGTCCGAGATATTTTAGCAAAATAATATTTTGGGCGTTTCAATGCAATATTATTTTAGGCGTTTCAGCGAAACGCCTCTACATTATCTCTTTGATCCCCTTTTAAATCTTGGACCAGATCATTCTGATCTTCCACGGTTACCTCTGTATCAACCTCTGTCTCATCATCTTGCGCCACCTCTGTAGCCACCTCCTGATCCAGATCTTCCTCCTCTGTCTCATCCTCTTGGTTTCGCTTGTACGACGAGGGGACGAGCTTTGTTTTCGAGTTTGAAGTGAGCGAGGATTATCTCAGCCTTTTCTGCATCAACATTGATATAGGAGAAATTTTCAAATATATCTATTTTTCCAACGTCTCAAAGATGACTTCCTATTTCTTTCTCGAGAAACTGGATCAGCGAGCCTGGGGTCATTCTGTCAGCTCTTCCTTTGGCAACAAAGAGTCTTCCAGCAGATCATCAATCACTCTCACGGCTTGCTCTGTTGTCACGTACTTCTTTTATATCTTTGTATGTTTCAGCTTTGAACTCTTTTCCATGAGATATCTTGAAGAGTGCATAGAGGAGATCTTCTGCTGCGTGTGTTGTGAGAAGTTCATCGAGGGTATTTTGTATTTCTGTATCTTTTTCAGCTTCGAGTGTGGTTGCGATATTTTCTGTGAGTCTTTTCTTTTTCCCCGCAATGATATCTTGGGTATCAGGAAGCTTTGCTTTTTCAATCTTTGCTTTAATAGTACGCTCGATAAACATGAGCTTTCTTGTGTCTCCTCTGGAGACGAAAGATATGGCTGTTCCTGTTTTTCAAGCTCTTCCAGTACGACCGATTCTGTGTGTGTATATTTCTGGATTTTCTGGGAGAGAGTAGTTGACTACAAAGTTGAGATCTTCGACATCGATACCCCTGGCAGCAACATCCGTAGCAACTAGGATCTTTATCTTCGCGTCTTTAAATCTCTTGAGTATTTTTTCTCTTGCCTTTTGTTCTATGTCTCCATGAATCGCCTCAGCAAGAAAACCACGTGACACCAGATTAGAAGTAACATCGTCTACATCTGATTTTGTTCTACAAAAGATGATAGAGTAAAACTCTTCTTCTGCGTCAATTATACGACAGAGTGCTTCAAACTTATTTCTCGGGCTCACGTCATAATACTTTTGCGTGATGCTGGTATTTGAAAGAGTTTTTGACTTGATCGATACGAGGTCGTATTCTCCCATGTATTTTTCCGCTATTTGTAAAATAGCCCTTGGCATAGTTGCGGAGAAAAGAAGTACTTTTTTCTGTTTAGGGGTATGTTCCATGATTTCTTCTATCTCTTCACGGAAACCTATATTGAGCATTTCGTCAGCTTCATCGAGTATGAAATAATCGATATGTTCGAGCTTGAGTCTTTTTTTATTTATATGATCTTTTACTCTCCCAGGTGTTCCAACTACGATATGTGGTCATGATCTGAGAGCTTGTATCTCATCTCTGATACTTTGTCCTCCGTAGAGAAGGATTATTTTCACCTTTCCATCTGAAAAGGATTTGATTTCTTCAGCTACCTGGATTGCAAGTTCACGAGTAGGAGCGAGGATCATTGCTCATACCTCTTTTTTCTTCATATCGAGTCTATCGAGAAGTGGAAGTCAAAAAGAAGCTGTTTTTCCTGTACCGGTTTGAGCTTGTCCAAGGATGTCTTTGTCTCCCATAAGAAGTTTCGGGATCACGGCAGCCTGGATGGGAGAAGGGATTTTATATCCTTTTTTTTCTACTCATGCAAGGGTTTTTTCTGAGAGTCCAAGATCAGCAAATGTGATTTTATTTTCCTCTATTGTTTCTGTCATGTTTATTAATGTGTTTTTATCCCTCTTAGTTCCTTTTTAAAGAGGAAGCGAAACCGAGTGTGGCAGGGGGATAGGTAAATAAATGGTGCAAATAAAAAAATCTAATCATAGTGAGATGATACAAGAGGCAAGTGCCTATTTGCGTTTAAAGTGTTATACATGTATGGTCGCTTACGAGACCTTCTCAATGTATTATACTTTAAGACAATCTCGATGAATTAGATTTTTACAACACACAAAACATACAAAGAAAAAAAATAAAAGCAAATTATTTTACACAATAAAAATATTTTTTGACAAATAGCTCTATGAAGATAGAATCGTGTACAATTATATTATAATCTATTGTATTTTCCCATGACTACACCTGAGAGAAACATTTCTGTACATTCTGAAGTATCTACACACAAAAAAGGATCTTGAGATTCTATAGTTTCAAATACAAAGCAGTTTATTATAGATACTCTACCAGTATCTTTAAGATGTTCTG
Organism: Candidatus Altimarinota bacterium; assembly: GCA_020631485.1. GTDB lineage: Bacteria > Patescibacteriota > Gracilibacteria > BD1-5 > UBA6164 > JAHDHC01. Next base: position 85,714 of record JAHDHC010000002.1, on the reverse strand, counting down.
AGTATTCTAAAATAGATCAAAGAGCTCTATCAGTTGAGTATGAAAGCATACTTTCATCACTACAAGATGATCTAGACGAAGGAGAATCTCTTGAGTCCGTACTGGCTCATTTTTGAAACTGAGAGAAAACTTTGAGATGACTCGCACATGCTCTTGCAAAAAAATCTATTGATGCAATAATTGCTGATTCAGAATGACCTAACAAAATGATGAAACAACTCTCAAGAGCAAGAATTTATAGAGAAAAATGATATATCACAGATGCAGAATATAAGAAAATTGCAGCAAAAAATGGTGATTCTATGGATAATTGATGATTAGTAGAACTAGAGCTTCAAACCCAAAAAAAGCAAGTTGAAATAAAAAATAGACTAAAAAATGGGATAATGCATAGGCTGTTGAGTTTTAATACATTTGATATGAGTATATTCAAAAAGCAAGTACTTGACGAATATGGTTATGTAATCTGAGACTTTTGAATAGACCATGAAAATACAGAAGAAGATTGCAATAAGATCCCGAATCCTTTTAGTTTACCATCTTTGCTTGATCAATCATCTACAGAAATGCAATACAATGTGAAGATGAATAAGTTAGCTCAAGATATAGCTCACTGGATTGTGGAGTGATACGATGATTCTCAGGACTCATTATTTCAATTAGCGAAATATTGCCAAGAAAAATGATATATATCGCAAAGGCTTTTTGATGGTATTATGTCAAATTATTAGCTTAACCACAAACTATAGAATCTAGAACTGCTAAGAATAATATATAAATTGATGATACTCCTAGAAATCCACAACTAGATTTATCTCACAAAACTTTGATTTTTAAATGAGAAATATATGAGATTGAGAGAAGATATAGGTGTTCTTGTGAAGAGAGCTCAATATATAAAAGCACTCATTTCTGAAACGATTTTTGTTGTGAAAGATAGGGTTTTATTTGTGATACGAAATAATTGCTGAAATATAAAACTCACTGAAGTCTACTCCTGAGATGATAAACTCCACATGGATAACATAGCTTTTGAGAGATTGAGTATTATGATTTTTAGTGAATGTGTTGATTATGTCAAAAATGATGACAGAAAATGACTCCTTGTGTATCTCCAAAAAAAATATTCTAAAAACTTTTTCTTTGAAGATATACAGATTTCTGAAAATACAGAAGACTATGCTACAAATTGTGCTGATACAATTGCTGTTCAAATAATTCAACTATTTGTTGATCATGATGCAGAAAAATATGATGATGACAGGATTCAGAAAGAAAAAAGAGCAAAATGGTACTTTGAGATATGACTTCTTGAGCAAGAAGAATACCAAAAAATACTATGAGAACTACAGCATGTACTTGAGTGCTAATAAAAAAAGCAGAATGAATAGACAATTCTTACTTTTTTTATTGTATCTCAGTGTTTTTAGCCTTCTAGATTGACAAATTCTGTAGAGTCAAGACTTGTATCAGCCTTGAGCTTGAACGACTTTTGAGCTTCTGAGTGCTGACCAAGAGTATTGAGGAAGACATCTTTTCCTTCTCAAAATGGGACTACGACTCTGGCTTCTATGTTTTCAAAAACCTTTACAGATTCTTTTGACCCATTGATTATGAGTACATCTACATCTCCAAAAAAGCTCATGATTTCTTCTTTGATTTCAAATTTTTCATTGAAAAAATATACAAGCGTCTTTCATTCAAGTGAGAAGTTATAAAAAAGCTCTCAGTTGTATTCTTTGACCTCGAGGAGGATTTCTGATTTTTCATATTCTCCCGGGAAGTTTACGTCTAAGCCATCAAGTGTGACTTTTGATTCTGAGGCTCATAAAATGATCTCTTTTTTATCAGAGCTAATGACGCTGATCTGTTCTTTTTGCTTTTTAATTTCTATCATCTTAGATAAAATAGGTTAGGTTGTTAAATACCATTTTCGGAAGGTCAAACTTTATATTTGTTTTTTTGATCTCGTCGAGACTTGCCCATTTGTAGCCGGTGAAGCGCTCTTCTTTTTGGACATCAGGAGCATAGTCACCAGTGTATTTTACAAGGAAGAGATATACATCTTTATCTATCAGAGGATTTCACTCTTTGTGTCATGCCGTGAAGGTGTAGTTTATCTTGGTGATGAACTTGATGACCTCGAGGTCTTTTCGACTGAGTCATGTTTCTTCTTCTATTTCTCTCATAGCAGCGTCTTTTGCTATTTCTCCATCCTCTATATGTCATTTGGGAATAACATATTCTTCCTCATTTTTAGAATTTCTCCATGTGAGTAAGAGGACTTCGACTTTATTATTGTGTTTTCTATACACAACGCCACCAGAGCTTTTTTCATATATTTTAGCCATGGTAATAAGCAGATTATGTGATTGCTTTAGAAAAAACAGATTTTCCTAAAAATTTATACATGCATGCTACGCAGAAAAATAAAAAACTCAAATTTTGTTGCTCGAAATATGTTTTGATATAGTATGTGCCAATGAAAATAGCAATACTCCATGAGATGCTGGTGAAACGCTGAGGTGCAGAAAAAGTAGTTTCGGCCTTTTTAGAAATGTTCCCCCAAGCCGATCTCTTTACACTCATCTACGACGAGAAAAAGATCTGACCTGATTTCCCAAAAGAAAAGATACATACACAGGTTTTTTCTCTTCCTACACAAAAAATTTATAATCTCACTTGAAATCAAAGATTGTGCCTGCTTTTTATGGCAAAAAGTGTAGAAAAGCTCGATTTTTCAAACTATGATCTCGTACTTGTCTCAAGTTCTGGTTTCGCACATGGAGCGAAAGTCTGAGAAAATACGAAACTCGTCGTGTATTCTCACTCTCCGACAAGATATATGTGGGACTGGACCAACGAATACAAGAGAGATATATGATGGAGCCAATGACTCAAATGACTGATTCTCGGAAGAGTCTTTCTTAAACTCAGACAGTGGGATTATTATGCTAGCTCGAGAGCTGACCTTGTCCTCGCGAATTCTAAAAATACTCAATCACGCATCACAAAATACCACAGACGTGATTCGCAAGTACTCTATCCACCTGTTGAGACTGAAAGGTTTGGAACAACTCTCTCTAACATGTCTATTGATAGACCTCACCCCCAACCCTTCTCCTCTCAGGAGAGAGGAGAAACAGCTCAAACGAGGGAGGTTGAGGAGAAGAATTACTACATCATCATATCCGCACTCACAGAGTTTAAAAAGATAGAAGTAGCTGTAGAGGCTTTTAATACACTCCCAGAAAATAGGCTGTGCATCATCTGAGCATGAGACCATCTTGAGACTCTAAAATCTATGAGTGAGAGCAATATCAGTTTTACCTGAGCTCAATACGGAGACGATCTTGTAGTTCTAGTCCAAAATAGCCTTGGACTTATCTTCCCAGGAGAAGAAGACTTTGGTATAGTCCCGATAGAGGTCATGGCTGCCGGGAAGCCAGTATTTGCACTCAGGAAGTGATGACTCACTGAAACAGTTATAGACGGACAAACAGGAGCGTTTTTTGATGATCCACAAGGTTCAGACTTTGCAGAGAAGTTCCAAGACTTCCACCAGAAAAACCTCAGTTCAGTATTTTCCCCCCAAGCCTGTAAAGCACAAGCTCAAAAATTCTCCACCCAAGTGTTTCAAAAACAACTCCAAGAATATATTGACAAAATAGTATAAATTACTATTAATAATATATCTTGTTTCATCCTGAAACAACGAAAACACAAACAAACTCTTTGGAGAGATTATATGTCGAATCATGAACCTGTTGTGAAACAAATCCGTTCTCGTCAGCAATTTGATTTTAATCTTGTTAACGTGAAAGTACTTAGCATAACTGCTGGAATAGCAAAGATTTGTTTCACGACGCCTTTAAGAGACGAAATACATAGACTTGCTGCAGGAGAACATGTAGCGATCCCGCATATGGAAATTTTTGTTTACGTAATCAGCGTGAGAGCTGGAGGTTATGTAGATGTATCTGTAAGGCCGTTTCAGTTATCAGATGTTCCTGAGGCCTCGGAAATACTGGAACAGAATACTAAGCTCACGAAGAAAGTTAAAAAACTGGATAAAATAAACAGTCTTCTTAAGGAAGGACAAGACCAGCTTCGCCTAGAAAAATCAGATTTAGTTGCAGAACTCAAGAGACTTAAAAAGAAGCGAAAATCAAAAAAAGCTGAGGAGAAGCCAGATAAAAAGAAAAACAAAAACAAAAACAAAAAGAAAAAGAAGAAAAAAGGTGATTCAGAAGAATAAAAAATAGTTTTTAGTTTTTTTCAAAGGATTCTAAAGAGCTGTTTTGGAAACTCAAAAGCCCCGCGTGCGGGGCTTTTTGTGTATTTCCCTAGAAAATTTATTGACAATGTAAAAAAAAGTACTATTTTATTTCGACATATTGCAAACATATAGTTATGAGAACAAACAAAATAAGATCAAACCATTCACTTTGAAGAAGGGTTGATGAACCAGCAAATATTGAGACTGATGAGGCTGTTAGTACAACAGAAGAAAAAGCTAGAAATATTCTTGCATCAGACGCAAAAAGATGGGATGAAGTTGATGAAGTACATCCAAATGCTGATGATGAAGCAGATCCAAATCCTGACGATACGTCAGTAATATTACATAAATATTGATTAAATGATGATGGAGATAGATAAGAGTCCAATAGATTCATGCGTTGCAGCATGAGAATGAATGATATATCCTGAAGCAAACTCTCAAGTAGTTTGAGTTTTAGGGCTAGAAGCAAAAACCTATCATCTTGCTTTGGGTGAGACAATAGAAATATCTGATGGTGTAAAACTCACTATCGAAGAGAAAGAATTTTCAGATAGATCCCCAAGTGATTATAGCTATATTGTAACAGATGGTGCTACTGCTATAAAAGATACGCTTGTAAAAGGGGAATTTTATACTGTGTGAGGTAAGAAGATCGTATTTCATAATCAAGAAATACCATTTCAGATATCTGTGCTTGAAAATGCTTATGCCAGAATCGCAGCTTAATATTCTCAAACTATTTTTATAGAGCTTGTATACTCTTTTAGGTCCTTAAGGGCCTTTTTGATTTTTTCATCTTGGAGGCTTCCTGAGAAATCTACCCAGAAATGATAGGAAAAAGACTCGGCATAGGAAGGAAGGCTTTCGATTTTGGAGAGATTGATATCGTATTTGGCAAAGGATCAGAGGCAATGATAAAGACTGGAAGGAATGTCTTTTGCATCAAAAATGAGACTTATCTTCCCAGATGTATTTTGATATTGTAGATCCAGATTATCTCTCACAATAACGGCAAAACGTGTGGTGTTGTTTTGTTGATCTTGGATTTTTCTGTCGAGGATATTTACTCCATGTATATTCGCTGCAAGCTCTGAACATATTCAGGCTACTCAGACCTCATCCGTTTCTGCTGCAATTTTTGCAGAGAGTGCGGTATCAGAACATTCACGTGTTTCAAAGTTGTGCTTGTGAATATATTTATAACACTGTTCGAGCGCAGGGGTTTGAGAATAAACGGTTTTGATCTGTGAGATATCTGTTTCTTTTGAACAGAGACAATGATCTATAGATCAGTAGTATTCTCATATGATCTTGCAGTCGTTTTTTAAAAAGGCATAAAGATTTGGATGGATACTTCACATGTAAGAGTTTTCGATAGCAAGGACTCATATACCTCAGTTCATTATTTCTTTCCAGACATCTTTAAACACTGCTTTTCAAACTATTTCTCAGTTTTTTTCTGAGAGTTTGTCTTGTATCGCAAGAGAAGCTGCGTGCATATAGCTTCCAGGGTTTCACTGATAGTAGATATTCATAGTTATTGTATTATTTCCCATTCGTTGAGATGATATTGTGTGTTGTTATCAAGCTGCAATATATCATTTTCAAAGCTTTCGAGTATTCAAGATATATGATCTTCAGAGTAGATATTACGCAAATGTATATGTTTCCCAATACTTTTTTTTGCAAATTTTGTTTGCTGGGACATAAGATAGATAAGCTTATCTGTATAGGTTTGAGCTTCATTCGTGAGTGTCCCTCAAAAGTGATTTTTACTTTCTTGAGCTGTTTTTATGAATGCTTTTTTATCTTTTGCTTCAACTATCTTTTGATAGTACTTACTGCTTTTTATAAAAGCAGAATGTACTTTTGCAACTTCAGGATTATACATTTGTATATCAGCGTAGAGTTTTGGATTTTGATCAAGATATCTTGCAGCAAAAGAGAGCAGGACCTTGTAGTTTGGAGATACGAATTGGAGTGACTGGGCTACATCTATATTCAGAAGTTTTACGCAATGACTCATTACGAAAAGATCAAAATGCGTCAATCACTGGACTATAGCCATCATGGTATCATGCTCTTTTGGGCTTGCCTCAATGACTCTCGCTCCATTGTCTTCGAGATAGTCTTTGAGAGTTTGATAGCGAGGATCTTTCTTGTGGTGTGCCTCTGGAGTGAGAATAATCGTTTGGCTTGCTATGGTACTTACATAAGGGCCAAACATTGGGTGAGTCGGAACAATACAGGTTTCTGGAGGACAGTATTTTTTGAGTGCTGATGAAGGCATTTGTTTTACTGAGCATACATCTAAAACTATTGCTTGCTTTTTTATCTTTGGAGCAAGCTGCTTGATACTCTCTTGCATAAATGCTATCGGAACAGAAAATATAACTATATCAGCGCTCCCTATATATGCTTCATTGTCACTACAAAATGTGATTCACAATGAGTTTGCTACGCTCTTTCACTTTTCGATATCACGTCCTGTGACAATTATTTCTGACTCAGGAGAAAAATGTTTTTTTATATACTGAGCTCACCATTTTCAGAATCAATCAGTTCATCAGAGTATGAGGATTTGTTGTTTCATTATGGTTTATTATGTTATTCAATATGTGTTTTCATCCTCCTGAAATACTCATTTGCATCTCATGCGATGAGTGTTACTCGCATCAATTGCTCTCAAGAAATATTATTTTCAAATACCGCAAAAGATATTTTTTCTTCCTCAGCATGTATACATTTTTTTCTGAGATCTTCAAAACATAGTCATTGTTTCTCTCATATGTTACTCAGTTTAAAAGTCAAAAAGAATCCATCTACACCATTTTGCTTCACAATAAGAGGTTCAATCTCTGTGATTCCTGATTTGTAAAATGCTGTCTTCATTTGCTGCATTTGTATGAGTACGTATTTGCTCATTTCTTGCCTCGCAATAAGATATTTCTCTACTCATTTTTGTAATTGTTCGTCACTCAAGTCTTGAGTATCAAAACTTCAAAGTATAGCTTTTATAGCTATGAGTTGAGGAATACTGGGAGACATAGAAAAATTCCTGCGTATTGCATCAGATATACGATCTTGTAGTCATGGAATACGATCTTTTTGTGCTATTATTCTCATAGCTGCACTTCTCAGCCCATACACTCCAGCCTCTTTAGTCCCATGACTCCCAAGATCCATAATAGTTACATGCTCTGGAGTATCTATCATATACGAGAGAGGCTTTTTTACCTTTAGGTTTTCTTTGAGTGCATACGCACCATAGGGATCATCGATGACAATATTGATTTCAATATCTGGGAATTTTTTAAGGCATGCATTGACCTTATCTATATCTTGTTGATTGAGATATTTTCCTGTTGGATTATTCGGATGATTGAGATAGATTCAGATTTTTTTAATTCACTCTTGACGAAAGACCTCAAGTTTTGATTCTAGATTATCAGTTTGGAGATTTCATTGAGAATCAAAAAAGTTAGTGTTAGTAATGGGAAGACGAGTCTTCTCTGAAAAAGATCCGTCAATGTTTGGCCACCTATCAGCTGCTGCGAGAACTGGAGTACCTTGGTCAAGAAAAATATTTTTAAATAGTGTAAGTCATCCTCATCATCCTGGGATAAAGTATAGCTGAGACGCTGTTCATCTCGGTTTTCCCCAATCATAAAGTTCTTCTTCTCCATTCATGAGCATCTGCATAGCACGTATAAAGTCGGGTCTTCCATCTCATTTTTGATAGTCAAGAGTGCTTTTTATATTATCTTCAACAGAAAAATATTCTCATAAGTGTTTACGAAATGTCTCCAGTACAAGTGGATGTATAATGATTTTTCAATCTTCTCCCTTAAGAGTTCATACAGTTGCATTATACTCGTCTGGGACCTTTGCTAAAACAGCTTCAACGGCTTGTACAGGTATATCATCAACTTGCGTAATTCTTTTTAATATTTGATCGAGCTGAATCCCTTTTTCAATCAAATGTCATACCAAAGTATTTGAACCAAGCTGAGAGAGAAATTCTTCATTTCAAAGAGTATCTGAATCTCTCAGAGCCTGTTTTAAACTTAGAGCATTTTTTGCTCATCAACATACTGTATGTATTTCTTGTATGATTTTCCTTCTCAGGGTAAAACTGATCTTTTCTTCTTCTAACATGCAAGATATAGCACATTTTCAAAAGAGACTTTCACACATTTGTATAGTTTTTGTTATTTCTTCATCTATTTCTATATGTGTTCAGAGTGACTTACTTATTCTTAATCTCCACGTATTTTCTGGGTTCATTATACTGTGAGTTATTTGTTATATTGTCCTTTATAATAAAGAAACAAGTATTTGCAAATGTAGTTTTTTTCTCTGAATTTGATAGGAGAATATTCGATTTATTTTTTAGAAAGATCACGTAAATATATACTTATCTTGTAGGAATAGAATGTGATGAGTCATGCAATACAGAGAGAAAAGACAATTCAAAAAATTCATGCAATTCATATATTTTCTCAGAGGCTGATTTGCGTAAGATATGGAATCTGTACGGACAGAAAAATGACACTGAGCCAGATTAAGTATTTCCCAATAACTGATTTATCAAATGTATATGAAAATCATGTAATCCTTCGTAATAAATAGATGATGCAATCAAATATTCATACTATTATACATATAAGAATTGCAAAAAAAGTGACTCAGATATTTCACTTGAAACTATATGATATCTCAGTATCTTGTAAATTTACTCAGAGAGAGTTTTCTATATTGTCGATGGTTGTAGTAAACATATCTTCTGTGATTCATAAAATCTGCAATATTGAAAAAATACTTACAATAATAGTTGATCCAATGAGTAAAAAAAAGGGAATAATAAACTGATAAGATATCGCTCTGAGAAAAATTTTTTTGATAAGTCTGTGTATGTGTGATTCTCCCATATATTATCTTTTATAAACTTCCCAGGTAAATACAAAGATTGCATTCCAGAGTCTTTTGATCCTTTTGAGTTTTTGGGGTCAGGTAATGATCCTGTAGAGCCACTCTATTCAGAGATTCCTCATGAGCTTTGGAGCTCTTTTTTGAAAACCAGTAAAGTAGTCAAAACTCGATCAAACTCAGAGTCAAAGTTTGATGTTTGGACAAGCTTCCATGACCTCAATGACTGATTGTTCCTGAGCTTTCATCCCAAGGGTTGAAAAGAGCATAGAGCTGTCTGAGCTACGGATCTGGTCTAGGATATTTTGTTTTTCAGTTTCTTTGTAGATATAAAAATCAAACTTCAGCTTAGGAAAGACTTTTTGAAGATCAGTTGTAAAAGAGTCTTGAGCTTTACACTTCGCTCTATCTTTCGGGAAATAGGGATCGAGTATTGTGATAGTTATAGAATGTTCTTGGGCATAAGTGAGAAGATCTCTAGTGAGATCACTTCCACATACTTTTTCTCAATATTTTGCATATAGATTTTTTATATCAAATACTATTCTATAGATAAAGTATGGGAGTTTGAGTATTTTTAAAGCTTTATTTTTTTCTTCGATTATCTGATAGGCGAGATAGAGTCCTATACCATCAGCTACAAGTATATCTGCTTTTTTAAGCATGTTTTTAAATTCCTCATCAGAGAGAGTTTTTAGCAAGATTTCTGGGTTGGGGGTAAAGACTCTGTTTTGCTCTGTGAGTTGTGTTATTTTTCCAAAAAATTGAGTGTAATTTCCTTCATAAATATCGATTCAAAATATTTTCATAAACTATTATTAGTGATTTTTTTAGATACGCATAATTCATGTTCTCTGAAACTGGAGAATGAAGTTTGTTTTTTTCTAATTTCCTTTATTATATAAAAAAATAAGATTTTTTAAATTTTCTTTATGAAATTTGCCTGTTCGAGTTGTATGTATACATATGATGAATCCATGGGAGAACCATCTTTGGGACTTGAAGCTGGGACACTTTTTGAGGAGCTTGGAGAATGATTTTTTTGTCCTGGATGTAGTGGTGAAAAAGAGTATTTTACAGAGCTTGAAGAAGAGATCAACTATCCTCTTGACTATGATGACTTAACGGCACTGGAGTCTGAGCATTTCCCAATCATCATAGACAAAGAAGAAGACTGGGTCAAGATACAGGTATGAGAAAAAGCACATGATACAAATGATGATCATTTTATAAGCTCTATAACTATTTATGATGAATATGAAGATATCATAGAAGAGCAAATACTCCTCCCGACAGAAGAAGCTATTGTGACCTTTGATGTCGATTTTGAAGAAATATGAGAAATACGAATCAACTGTAGCATGCATGGTATTTGGGCTAGAAAAATCAATCATGACTAAAAAGATACAAGACAAAAAAATCGCAATTGTATGTGATTGGATCAAGGATTGGGGTGGTGCTGAGTTAGTACTCTCGCAACTTCTAGAGATCTTTCCAGAGGCTGATATTTATAGCAGTGTTTTTTTTCAAGAAGATAATCCAGTTTTTGAGGGAAGAAAGGTATATACGAGTTTCATCCAAAAAATCCCGTTTTTTAATAGATCACATAAACTCGCACTTTTACTTCGTCCACAAGCATTTGAAAGCTTTGATTTGAGTAAGTATGATGTTGTGATCAGTTCCACTTCTGCAGAGAGTAAAGGAGTGATCACGAAACCTGATTGTCTCCAGATCTCTTATTGTCATACTCCTACTCGCTATTTTTGGAGTCATTATGACGAGTATCTCAATATGATGGAGTTTGGGATACTCAATCCTCTCTGAAAATGGCTGATGCCAAAATTGATTGACAGCCTGAGAAAGTGGGATTACGCTGCTGCGCAACGTCCGGATTATTTTATCGCAAATTCCCATAACACAGCTGCAAGGATAAAAAAATACTATAATCGTGAATCAGAAGTGATATATCCCTGTCTTAATACAGCAGAATTTTTATGACCTCACCCTCAACCCCTATCCTTAAAGGAGAGGGGAGATTTTTATCTCGCTGTTGGAAGATGCATACCATACAAAAAATTTGAGTTATTAGTTGAGACGTTTAATAAAAATTGAAAAAAATTAATCATTGCTACAAATACTCCAAATGCACTTTATAAAAAGCTTAAGAGTATTTCATGTGATAATATTGAATGGAAAATGCAATTATCTCGCAATGAAATTGTAGACTTATATGCTCGTGCAAAATGTTTTGTATTTCCACCAGAAGAGGATTTTTGATTAGTACCAATCGAAGCACAATTAGTGTGAACACCAGTAATCGCATATGGGAAGTGATGAGCACTTGAAACGGTTATTGCTGATTTTTCTAATCCATCCCCAGCCCTTCCTTTCAAAGGGAAGGGAGAAAGACTTGCAACATGATTATTTTTTGAAGAACAGACTGTTGAAAGTCTGAATAAAGCGATAGAAAAATTTGAAACAATGGAATTTGATTTTGAGGCTATCAAACAACATGCGATGCAATTTGACCAATCAGTTTTCAAACAGCAAATAGTTGACTTTATATCTGATAAATTGTATAATAAAAAAGTATAAAAAAAGTTTGATATTTCGTTTTTTCTTTATACAATTCCTGTGCTTTAAATCCCTCACCCTGCGGGTACTCCCTTTTTAAAAAAGGAGATGACAAAATATAAGCTTCGGGTTATTAGCTCAGTTGGTAGAGCAGCTCCCTTTTAAGGAGAAGGTCCTGGGTTCGAGCCCCGGATGACCCACCATTTGCGATTTAAATGAGAATTTCAATTATCTTGGAATTCTTTTTTTGATTGTAAAGCCAAAAGGTCGTGTATGATAGGTGTTCGAGATAGAATACTTTCATATTCTACCTTTCCACCAAATACTATATCAAAAGCAAGCTGTATAACCTCAGGGTTTTCCTTTTGTAGAACTAACTTATCAAGGTGTTCGAGAATTTTATTAGAAGCATTTTTAAATCTCTCTAATCAAAACCTTTCTCACTTTTCTTTTTGTTCCTTTTCAAGCTTCTTAATATCAGCTTTTATCTCTTGTAACTCCTGATTTTGAGCTTCAAGTAAATCAGGGTATTGAAGTAAGTTGCTTATATTACTTGTAATAGTAGATTGCTTTGTTTTTAGTGCTGTTATATTTTTGCTTATGAGATGAGACTTTTCAATATGCTCATCTTTTCTATCATTATATATATTGGTTGAAATAACATCTATGAGTTTTAAAGCTTCTTTATCAAAGGTAACTTTAGAGAATGTATTTATAATCTCACTATTGGCTTCATCTCTTCTGAGATAATAATTTTTGTGTTTTGCTCATTTTTTTCATCTACAACTATAATAATGATGATGTTTTCAACTTTTAGACCTCGACTTTTCAGCTGTCATATGTCATCCACATTCAGGACACTGTAACACTTTTCAAAACATATAATCAGGATTATAGTTTTTAGGTTTCTGAATTATTGGAGCTTCTTCAAGCTTTGTATCTCATTTATAATAATCTATCTCAATGGTTTCATTATCAACCATACTTATCTTATACTTTCATCTATTAGCTTTATTCCATAAGTCTATACTCACGAGTCCATCATAAGGAGCTTTGATAGGTTTATTTCAAGTCCATTGCTCACATATAACTCAGGCATAAGTAGGTTTTTTAATATATCTCTGCATTTGCTCAGGGCTCAGTTTCTTTCATCCCATTATTCCTATTACTTCAGTTTTATCATCATTCCATTTATCCCTTGTTCTTGATTTAAAGCCCATCAAGTTTATCTCTTTTACTATTTCTTTATCACTTAAATCTCATCTTGCTTTCAGCTCGAACATTTTCTTTATATAAATACTTTCTTCGATGTTTTCCTCTTGAATAGTTTTTCTTCAATAGGGAGTTCAAATTTTTTTAAGTCTAAATCAATAGTCAGAATTTCTCACTTTGTATCATCTCTTATTGTTTTTAATTGCTTGTCATAACATTCTTTGAAGTATCGTATTTCTCTCAGTTTCAGACATCATAACAGTTATGTTTTCTGTTATTCCTTTCGTATTGTTTTTTGCCCAACTGTATTTATCTGTATCAATTCATTCTACTTTTACAACATTTTCATTTTCTCAAATCATTCCGTGAACATCTTTTAAAGTTACTCATAAATCACTAAATTGTTTTTTAAAGCTGTTATGTATTTCTATTCCTCATCTACTTACTCTATCTATTTTTAATACTATTATATAGTCTATTTTCAATTCTGAATTTTTTACAAATTCTAAAGCCTCTTGTATCTTAGGTCTTTGGTCTTTTGTTCCTGTAAATTGCTCTGAAAAGCTTCAAATTACTTGATAATCATTTCTTTTACAAAACTCTCTACACTCTGTTTCTTGTACCTGTAAACTTTCACCATTCTTTGATTGTTTAGATGTTGAAACTCTACAATATATTATTGCGTTCTTTTTCATATTCTTACTTTGTTATTTTTAATAATTCATTAGGCGTACATTCAAAAGCTTCTAAGAGCTTTGCCATTGTATCTAAGCCTATTTTTGTAGTCTTCCCATTTTTGATATGAGAAATTTGTACAGGAGTTAATCAAGTTACTTTAGAAAGCCTTATAGCTGTCATTTTGCTTTGTCACATTAACTCCCACAAATTAATTTCAACCTTCATAGAAATGTATAATTATTAAACTATAATATATTTTTATATTATTTTAATATATTATTTGTCAATTATTTTCTACAAAATTGTTAAAGTTCATATTTGCTAATCTATAAAGATTCTCAATAAACTTTATTTTTTCATCAATGCTTACGTCATATTTCTCTAAGCATTTTAGTTCTTCTTTATAATCATAATGTGTCATATTAATTTCATTAATTATGACTAGCGCTAGTACTTTTTAAATAAAGTAGCCGAGGTTAATTAATCCACGACTTAAAAAGAAAGAAGACTATTGAAGTCTTCCTTTGAGTGAGTTCCTAGGTACTCGTTTGTATCAATACTTTTCTGGCATGCTTCTCGAGGAAGTTCTACGATATGAGTATTGATTCATTTTTCTCGTAACTCTTTATGGAGTATTTGAGCATGTTTATTTCATGCCTCATCGTTATCAAAGCATACATAGACAAGAGTAGCTTTTTGGAGAGTGTTATAATGTCTTTCTAATTTACTTCTTCCAAAGCCTCAAAGAGATATAGAGTTATATCATATATTCTTGAGAGCTAGTCAGTCAAAATATCATTCCATGATAAATACACAGGAGCTTTGTATATCGTCTTGGTTGTATAGATGTATATTGTCTATTTTTTGATGAATATATTTTGCCGTGTCATACTGAGTACATGGGGTGAATTCTGTCTGTCTCGAAGTAAAGCAAACCACTTTTCTATCTACGATATATGGAAGTGTAATACGACCTCTAAATTTTGGAAGTCATCTGCTATCAAAGAGTTGAGTTTTATTTATAAGTTCTTGAGGATATCTCTTTTGTAATTCTTTGTATAATTCTGAATTATTTGGAGAAAATCCTATCATAAACTCATCTATAATCTCTCTACTCAGGCAATATCATTGCATCTTCATTATTTCTCAATTATAGAGCCTATAAGAGATACTTTTACTACTTGTGAGGTAAGTATCCAAAATTTCTTTTGGAAGCTTCTTACTCCAATATAGAGCGATATATTTCATAATATTTTGGAAGTCTTCATCACTTTGATAATTTTCTTGTTTCTCTGGTTCTAAATAAGTAATATCAGGGACATTTTTTCCAAAATACTTTTTCTCAATATAATTAATCTGTTCTTTTCATTTCTGAATATCTGGACGAACTAGAGAGAGGAAATCAAAGACATCTCCTCATATTCAGTTACATACAAAACATCTAAAAATTCATTTAGTATCATTTATTATGAGGGAGGGATTATTATCATCATGATGAAAGCATTTCATTTTGTATTGATAAGAACTTTCTTTTTGAATCTCATAACCTTCTCATGAAATCACACTACTAATTTTTATAGAGGACTTTAACCTCTTGAAGTCATTCATTTTTTAGAGTTATAGACTCTTATCTTCTTCTCTTAATAACCTATAGGTATTTATATTCTTTACATTCTTTATAAGAGAAGGGAAGCATAAAAGCCTTTAAATAAAATAAGAACTCATGAGAATCTTTGATGATATACAATTTATTTTTGTGTCTTTTTATATCTCTTAAATTCATCATCTCATTGTTTGTTAAGGGAGGCGCATTGTTTTCTCAATAGCTCACAACAACTAAGTCTATGGGCATCAATTGAAACTCACCAAGTGGTAACATTTTCATTAGGTATAAGTACTTTATTTCCAAACTGGTTATATCATGTGAATAGTAATCCCATTTGTTCGAGTCTCGTTAGTGCTCTACTCACTGTTGATATATCTAAGCCCAAACATATAGCTATATGCTTTTGAGTCATTTCAATTCCAGGTAGGTGTTTTTGTTGAGCCTTGAAATCATATATCTTAGCAAATATAAACTTCTCTGTAATAGAAAGCTCATCACTTGAATATAAATGATTCATCACAATATTTTTAACCCAACTCTTATCCCATTTACGAAAATCAGAGTCATTTTTTAGATAATACTTCATGAGATTATCAGGACTATATATTTCACTATAGTCGTACTGAACAAGTTCAGCTTGGTCAATTAATGACATAATTAGTAAGGTTCATATATAAAAATTGTAACCGACGTCAGTATAGTATTTTTGTTTTTGTAATTTAGGTGATGTTAAAGAACGTGCATGCACTAATGGAAAAAAAATCACATAAAAAAAATAGAGAGGTTAGTTTTCTCTCTAAATAGACGTTTAATATTATCTTGTGAATTTTACTTTTCTTTATTTTTTCACAGGCAATTCACAGGAGTTAGTATTTTTTTGCATCTCAATAATCATGACCTTCATAAAGTGTATTTTTCTTATATGTATCATCGTATATATCTTTATCTTGAATAATATGAGGGATAAATTCATATTCTCATATACCATTCGATTGTATAAAATTTTCTTTAATTCATAATATTTCTTTAAAAGTGTTATTGAGATGCTCAACACGTTTTCTGATTTTAGAGTCTTCTGTAGATACCGAATCATATTCAGAAAAGAGTTTTGCAAACGTCTCTCATGGTTTTGTAAACTTTACTCCTCTTGTAAGTCACAACTCCGTCAGTGAAATCTTTTTTGTACCTTTTGAAATTCATGATATTGTAACGGACGAATCATCCTTATTAAACTTTAAAGTTACTTTTTCCAAATTTATATCTTTGGAGATAGTGCGTTTATCAACTTTTCCTTCTTGAATATAATTTACCTCAATTTGGTTTTTAGAATCCATATCAGATATATCCACTACAAAACAACATGAGTCAATATCACTTTTATAAGCTAATGTTTTTATTCATAAGTGTGTAAATGTATTGTATATAGTATTTGGTATCTGCTCTCGAATCTTGTTTACTTCTTTGTATTCATTTGAATTGAGATAGCTTAAACGTCCTGCATTAAAGATATTACTTTCTTTTTCTCAGGACATTATACTGTTTGTTATTTTGAGATTCGTATCTTTATCTCTCGCACTTCAAACTCTCATATCTTTAAAAAGACTTGGATTAAGGGCAGGATTAAGGTTGAAGATTACAAGTCATCTTTTTTGTTTTTTATCTCAAGAAGCTTCAAGAATTTCCTTTTTCATTGACAGTGTATCTTGAAGTACTACTTTGAACATTCAGGCTTTTTCAATCTTATTATATGCTCATTTGAGAGCCTCTATGTCAAAATAATGTTCCATCATATTTGTATAGTGATACTTATAATTAGTTTCTAATATATTCACTATCTTGCCTTTTCCTAAAAATAGAATAACCTCTATATGCTTAGATATCCAAATATTTTGATAAAAGTTAGACAGAGAGGCATTTTTGTCTCTACCTTTCTTTTGATTTTTATCAATTTAAGGATGTCTAAGCAACATAAAAAGAGTGCAAAAGTGTCTCTCTTTTTGTTTTATTATATTAATCATTCCCACTATGTATAAAAGATTAGTATTTGCCTTATGAGTTATATTTTTTTTAAATTCATGTTGAGTGCATCAAGATACATGAGAGAAATCTTATTCTGATTTTTCTTTTCTAGAAAGAATAGAGTACAAAAAGGCTTGCGATGACTTGTTTAAGTCACATTCTAGTTATGTAACATTAAATGACCAACAAGTCGAATTTAATATCTATACTTGAGTCATAAGAGGAGACTACGTTGATAAAATTCATATTTTTTATAGTCCTATAAATGATACATGCCTTCTTGTAGAAAGATGAGAAAAGTCATCAGATGTTACTAATCTAGTGACTTCTTCACGTTCTAGTTTTGAGTATAAGGATAACAACGAGTATTGGGATAAGCTTAATCAATTAATGAAATAAATCATGGTAAAGAGTATCTTGAGCTTTGGTTTAGTAATAATATTAATGAGTTGTGCAACCCAGGAGAGTCATATATCTGTTGAATATAAGGCTGATACAAAAACATTCTGAGACTATAAATGTACTCAGGATTGTAGTTGACATAAAGCAGGGTATAATTGGGCTAAGAAGAAGTGAATAAATAGTATTAACAGGTGTTGATGAAATAATCAGTCTTTTATAGAAGGATGCTATCAATACGTACAAGATAATTTTTAATATTTATATATGAATAATATAAAGGGTTTCCTAGGATTAATATTTGCAATCATTTGCGTGCTTTGGATATTATTTACGAGTAACGCTCCTATCCCTGAGATGTTTAGATGATTATTGTGATTATAATTCAAGATGTTTTACTCGAATTACATATATTCTAATTAGATAACTCTTATTTTATTTAAAATATCAATAATATCCTCATTTTTGTTTCTGTATATAGACTCTTGACTAGATTAATTCCTTCTTAATAGAAACGAATAGAGAATAAGGCTTAAGGTCTGTTAGCCCCCCCCTATTAGTTTTCCCCCTTCCCCCTTAATAAAATTTTACTACTCTTTTTTTAAAGTTGTTAATATATTATACTAAGTATATTAGTAGTAATAACTTATAAGGTATTACTACTTCTGTTAGCATGAAAAATTATATGTTTTTTTTGAGATAAAAAAATGATAGAGTAATCATTGAATTAGACATAAATATACTTTAAAGAAGCAGTAGTTTATATTGTTAATTAATAATTATTTAATGTATTAAAGCCAAGAACTAAGGCTGTTTTAGTAGATGTTTTTTAATTTTTGAGTATCATATATTTATACTTTAAAACACAAATAAAAATATTCGATGTTAAAGAAGATAAGGAAAATTAAGTGATATAAATCATTTATAGATTACAATATAGAAGGGCTTAATTGATTGTGTGAAAAAGACTTTTGAAAACTATCTTTTATATTTGCAGAGAATGGTTGTGGGAAATCATCTTTATGTAATATACTTAAGAGTCTTTATAACTATCAAGATTTTAATCAAGATATACCAGAACATGTTAGTTTAGAAACTAGTGAATGACAGTTTGAATTTAATTCAGATGGATGGACTCATAATGATTTTAGTAAGGAGGATATTCTATTTTTTGATACTGATTTTATCAATCAAAATGTGCATAAATGAAAAACAAGGGGAAGTACATTTGGTGAACAAGAACAAAATTCAGGGAAATTACTAGTAGATTTTGATAGTGAAGCAATCAGAAAGGAAAAACAATATGACTTCTTCAAAGAAAAGTATTGAAGAATATCCTCTTTTGAAACATCTCAAGAAAGAAAATATCAAACTGACTTAATTTCACCTTTTGAAAATTTTGATAATTCTATATTTTCATTTTATCGCCAACACTCCAATGATGATTTAGAATCTATTAAGCAGGAAAGACTAGACTTTATTAAGGAAAATAATGAAAAAATAAATGTTTATGACAAAAATATATCTAATACGAAAGAAATACAAGATATAGAGAGAATTGAGAAAATACCTTCTAGAGTAATGTATACTCCAAGTAAGAAGGAAGATATTGAGAAGCTATTTGATTTCAGTGTACCAGATAATATTCTTGAATCTTGAAACCAAGAAGAATTAATTAAACATATAAAATCTCATCAAAACTTTTTTAAAGAAGGTAAGAAAGTTATTCATGAATGAGATACTCATACCTGTCCATTTTGTCAGGCATATTATACTGATGAGAGAATAAGTAATATTCTCGATATATTACATGAAATAGTATGAGGTGAAAGAGAGAGATTGGAAAAAAATTTTGTTTCGAAAATCAAAACCTTAACCGATAATTTTTCTGAAATTGTAAGATATAAACAGTTATTACAAGATAAGGTTTCTAGTATTGATACATACTTAAACTCCTTGAAAGAGAAAATAGATATACCAGGAATAGATACTTTTGATTCAGGGTATCTTTATCAAAGGTTATCAAATTTTAGAGATAAAGATATAACTGAGTTCAAAAATAGCCTTGTACAACTTACAGATTGTAAGTTTAGTCACTCCTATGATGATGAAAAGTTTTTAAAGTATATCGCGCAATTATCTATTTTATATGATGTTCATAATAGTCTTAATAAAATTATTATCGAAAAAAACTTTATTATTAGAGAATATAAAAATAAATTTGGTGATAAGAGTGTAGTTGAAAAAGAAAAGGAAAGGATAGAGTTCTTGAACTCCCTAGCAGATAAAGAGTTAGGATATTTGGATTTCGAAAATCTAAAAAAACAAGAAAAAAAGAATACCTTAGAAAAATACTTTGAATGACTATGAAGGGTTACTCAAACTATAAAAAACTATAGAGACAAATACAAAAAACTACATAGGGATTATTGTGCTACAGAAATATTCGAAAGAACTATAGAGAGTATGGGGTCATATATGTCTTATTTTAGACTAGACTTGTCATTAGAAAATATTACATCAAATAGGAATACAGTTGAGTATCCATTTGCATATAAGTTAGTAGATTGACAAGGGAGGGCGAGAACATTTGAAGAAGGTTTATCTGAATGAGAAAGACAAATTTTATCTTTAAGTTTCTTTTTTGCTTGGGTTGATACTCATAATAATATTGACAATAAAATACTAATTTTTGATGACCCAATTACTAGTATGGATAGTTGAAATTTACATAAACTTTCAAGACTTATAATAGAAAAAAGAACTTACTTTAAACAAGTTATAGTTTTAACTCACCATCCATTGTTTTTTAAGTATTTAAGAAAAGGGGCAGGAGCTGACTGAGTATGAGGATGTCAGCGTTTCTGAATTTTAAAAAATAAAAAACAGTTATGAGGAAGTTTTATATATTATCAAAAACCTTCAAGTAATACAGAAGAATTAAGGAGAATAATATCAGATGATATGATTTTTTTAGAAGGAAGTACGGAATATGAAAGAAATGTTATTAAATTTGGGCAAATGCTTAGGTATGAAGTAGAAAATTTTATTAAAAATCGAATTTTACAATGGCAATCAGATGATAGCTTTGACATACTTACCAAGAATTTGAAAAATGTTATTGAAGCTCAAAATTCTTGAAACCTTGATATACCTGCCATAAATGAAATTTATAAGTATTGTAACTGGTCTAATACAAACCATACTTGAGAAGATATGACTAGTTGGATAGAATTAAAAGATAAAATAGAAAGCTTTTTACAGATTTACGATAACTTTGAGGCTTAATCTTTTTAGTGAGAGCCTAACCAAATAAGTACCCTAATCACTTTATAATTTGTAGATACTGGAATAAGTCATTCGAGAGTATAAAAAAAGACTAAGCTTACAATTTAATCTTATCAATTACATATTGCCACTTATCTATAGTATCTATGAGCTTACTAGTCCATTCATATAGTGTTTGGTAACTTTTATCGCTCTCCCACCATTGAAAATAAAATGACTATTCGAAAGAATAGTTTTTTTGTTTTCAAAAGATGTATTGAGGGGTGAGAAAGTGAGGCTCGGTTTTTTATCTGCGCGTAGCGCTAGGAAAAAACTGATTGCGATGAATAAGAGCAATCACCGATGGACTTGGAACTACTGACTGTGGAGCAGGCTGTAGTAAAAAGTGAGCCACGGATGACCCAAGGACATCAACGTATTTATTAAGTAGACTATTGCTGGTCTGCTTTTTCAGAGTTAGAATTTTATATAGAAAATGGCTCATTAAAAGGATGTTTACCTTTAAATATAGACTACTGTTGGTTCGAGCGTCAGATGCCTATTAAAAATATCAAACGTTATGTTTTATAATATATTTCCCTAAAAACACTTGCTAAATCCTGATTTTTATTTAGAATATTTTTATATTTTAAATAATTAACTTGCCAATAAATGTCTGAAGAATTTAAACCAACAAATCTAGCAAAAGCTAATAAAGAAAAAGTAGCAGCAGATGTCATAGCGCTAAAAGAAGAATGAATACATCCTCATCTTAACGTCATACTTGCATGATCGGATGAATCTTCTCGTGTATATGCTAATACAAAGAAAAAAGTATGAGAATTACTAGGTATCGAAGTTACTCTTGATATCTTTCCAGATGATGTTACAGAAGAAGAGTTAGAAGAAATTATAGTAGCAAGAAATAATAACCCAACTGTACATGGTATTATCTTAGAAAGTCCTCTTCCTGAGTGAATGAATTATGATAGATTATTATCAAAAGTCTGAGCAGAAAAAGATGTTGATGGTTTAGGAGAACACAATTTATGAAAGATATTAACAGGCAGGGATGATGGAATACTTCCAGCTACTCCTCAAGCTTGTGTAGATATATTAAATGAACTTACAGAAACTATCAGATGATTAAAAATTGCAATTGTATGACATTGAAAAACAGTATGATGACCACTATCTAGTATGTTAAGTAATATGTGAGCAACAGTTACCGTATGTAATAGTAAAACTAGAAATTTACAGGCAGAATGTGTACAGTGTGATGTAATAATAACTGCAGTATGAAGAGCCTGACTTATAAAGAAGGAGATGGTTAATGAAAATACTATTATTATAGATGCATGAATGAATGTAAATAGTGAATGAAAGCTTTCATGAGATACTGATTATGATGAAGTTTCTGAAGTAGCTGGATATGTCACACCTGTACCATGAGGTGTAGGTCCTGTGACGACATCGTTAATTTTCAAAAATCTTATAAGATGAATAACTTTACAAAAAGAAAAAAATGATCCGTTTGATATTCAAGTTAACGATTTAATTAGTCTTTCTAAATGAGCTGGAATGCCATGAGGATGATCAATATCAGCAATGTCTGCTATTCATGGAGTGAGTATGATTTCTATGGTCTTTTCGCTTACAAAATGACTTGAACATTCATATGATAATGCTATTAATTGAATGATTGATAGATTGAAAGATTTATATGTTTTAGATTCAACATGCTTTAACGAATACCTTACTGCATTGAGATTACCACGTGGTACTGAAGAAAGAACAGTTGCAATACAAGAAGCCTTAAAGAAGTGTTGTGAAGTTCCATTACAGATTGCAGAGGTATGTCTAGAAGTATTAGAATTAGCATCAGAATGTTATAAGGTATGAAATAAAAATGTTCTTTCAGATGCAGTAGTATGAGTGAATCTAGCTATTGCTGCTGCAAATTCTGCTCTAGAACCTTTAGAAATGAATCTTTCATGAATTAAAGATAGTGAATATGTTAATTGAGCACGTGAAAGAAGGTTGATAATTAATAATAAACTAAGTAATTTTAATTTAAAAGATTAAGACATGAAAGTCTTTAATGGTAGAAAAACTGCAGCCAGAGTTTTGGAAGAATTTACTCCGTATCAAGTAGATAAAGATACTGACTTACTTGTAAGTGGTATAAGACTATGACTTTTGGACTCTTTGAATGCAGAAGCGAGCTCATCCGATATATGATTGCTCAATTTTTGAAATGATGCAAGGGCATTTATATCGTTTAAGGAGAAAATTAAATTTTGTTTAAATTCATGATTGAAGACTTTTTTTCAGCACTTACCAAATACAAACAGATGAATTAATCAGTGATTAGATTTACTAAATGAATTAAAAGAATCATGAGCTAAGATTATTGTACAGCTACCCATAAAAGATCAGAGAGTAGTAGATGCAGTAGATTGAATAGATGTGTCACAAGATATTGATAACTTAAGATGAGATATTGAAAGGTATTGATGTACTCAGTCTGCAATTTTATGATTAGCTACATATATATTCCAATCATACTGAATTAGCAATTGTGTAATTATATGATCAGAATGATTTATATGAAAATGAGTATATGATGGACTTAAAAAGAGATGTGCTAATAGCTATAGTCAATCTATAGCGTGAATTGATAAAATTACACATACACCGGAAGAGCTAAATAGAGCAGTTAATCAAGCAGAATTGATAATAAGTACTTCATCTCATCCTATTCAATTACCTTTAAGTATAAAAGAACATGTTTCGGTGATTGATTGTTGACTAATAAGATGAAAGCTTGGAATAAGGTGAAGTATCCCGATGACAGATTTACTTGTACAAAAATATGGTTTTATTACTCCTGTACCATGAGGAATATGACCATTAGAGATGTTGTATATGATATGAAAAGTTAAAGAAGTATCAGAATCTGATATAGATATGCTCCTGTCTGAAAATATTGTTTTTTCTGAATTGGAGGTATAATTATTGTGATATATCTCTAAAGTTTCAACTATGACTGACTTTGATAGTAGTATTCTAGTTCCAGAATGGATAATGGATATCCTATATAATGGTAAAGTAATACCAAATGGGGAAGAACATAAGATAAAAGAGCATG
Source organism: Candidatus Altimarinota bacterium (assembly GCA_020631485.1). Lineage (GTDB taxonomy): Bacteria > Patescibacteriota > Gracilibacteria > BD1-5 > UBA6164 > JAHDHC01. The sequence goes on along the minus strand of JAHDHC010000002.1, from coordinate 61,594 downwards.
GAGCAAACTGCCAAGTATATGCATATCAATTTCTTAGATATAATGGCTATATTGTTCCAGATTATAGATCAAAAGAACTTTGGGAGGATGAGGAATACTCACATACTGTAGAATCTTTTCAACCGTTAGATATATTGTTTTTCAATAAAACTGATGAAACTTGGTGAGCACATGTAGGAATCTACATTTGAGATAATAAAATAATACATAATTCTTTCGATATAGGGAAACCAGCAATTTGGAACTTAGGTGAGTTTGAAGAAGATGATAAATATAAAGTATTTATTGGAGCAAAAAGATTTTATAAGAATCATTAAACAGTAGTAATATATCCCTCAGATCTTTCAATTTCAGTTCTAACAAGATCGACTAAGTTCCACCATTGAAAATAAAATGACTATTCGAAAGAATAGTTTTTTTGTTTTCAAAAGATGTATTGAGGGGTGAGAAAGTGAGGCTCGGTTTTTTATCTGCGCGTAGCGCTAGGAAAAAACTGATTGCGATGAATAAGAGCAATCACCGATGGACTTGGAACTACTGACTGTGGAGCAGACTGTAGTGAAAAGTGAGCCCCGGATGACCCACCAATACAGATATAGAAACAAAACTTAAGATTAACTCTTGAGTTTTTTGTGTTTCTAAATAAATATAAATTATTGACATATAATTTTATGTATTTATTATATTAAAGTTAAATTTTTAAATATTATATAAATATATGACTTTAAACAACCTGGAGAATTACTCATTATCTACAAATGCTCCAAAAAATATTAAAGAGTTTATGGTAGGTCTTGATTTCATGTTTCTTTCAAATTTAAAAAATAAAAGACCAGATGATGAATTTCTAGATTGACTTATTAAAAATAAAGGGGGAATTGCAGCTATTCTAAAAGAGGTTTATTGAGATAAGTTTGATTGGGAGTCAGATAAGTTATTTAATATAGAAGAACTAAAGAGATTTCTAGAGGATATAAGTGAAATATGACAAGAAATATTTAATACACATCATTTACCTCGTCAATATTGAGACTCAATTATTTGAGTTGCAGGAAAATATTTTTTTGAAAATGAGCATGTGAGAACAGCTGATATTGTATTAATAGAATCATTTTTTCGATATGAATTAATAGGAAAATGGATTAATAAAACAGACGATGCGCAACAACGAGAAAAAGAGCAATCATTTTATTTAGATTTTCATAATGATATGAAGAATTTACTATCAAGTGTCGTATCGATAGTAGCACTAGATGAAACAACAGAAGAAGATGAAGTAATCCAATTAATTTTGCTGTTGATGGCGCAAGCAAAAGACTTTTCATGTGATAATTTGCGTTCCTTCCTTGAATGACTTAATAATTTTTCAGAAGAGATTTCTAAATGAAATAGTAATCATTTTCTAACATTTGTATCTGACCAAATAAAAGAGAGTTTTCCTAATATTTATAGTATTGAACATACTCGTTATAAAGTGGATATTGCCCTTATCAGTATACAGGAATGAGAAAGTATTGAGCCTAAAATAGTGCAATTACTTCCTAGTGATCATTTCTATTTCAAACATGATGAGGACGTGGAATCATATGAATGAGATCAATTTCCAAATCAATGACAGATTATTACTAGCTATAAAGATAGATTGTATAAAAACATTAATATTTTCAATGTTGCTTGAAAGAAAGTTTTTTGGTGAGATGTATCTGAAGATGATATAAAAAATATAAAATGAACATACTATATTTTAACTGAAGGTGAAGGATGGAGAGATGTCCCAGAATTTGCTAAATGAAATGTAGAGGATGTTTTACCAGTATCTGATCCTTATTGAGAAGAACTCAGAAGTAATCATAATATGGAGATTGATATACCAAACAATGTCTCATATATATTACCTGAATATATGAGATTGAAAGCAGTTTGAAAGATTCAAAATGGCAGACATATTAAGAATAATGCTGAAATAAAATTATAAAGAGTTCAAAATCTTCTCTATAAAATCCACCATTTCAAAAAACAAAAAGTAGATTACTTCTGATCTACTTTTTTAGTGTGAGAATATTTTTACAGAAGTGCCTTTATAGAGATGAATTGCTTGAAAATAACTTATTGTATTGCTTTGAGCGTCAAATCTGTTACCCTAAACTATTAGATGTTTTCTTATTGCTTCTTAATCACTTCTTACGCCCTAGAAGTATAGTGTGAATTGTAATATCAGAAATATCTGTTATTTCGTTATTTTTTAAAATTTTTTTTATGAGAAGATTAATCGTGTGAATAAGCTTATTTTTTATGACTCTATTTGGAGCATATGCATATACTCCATCTACTGATTTAGTAAATCGAATGGATGTAGTGGTCGAAAAGTTTGAGGATATCATAGATTCTAAATGAGAGTCTTATCGAGATGTACTACTGAGTACTATTGATAGATATAAGCAAAGATATAATGATAACGAACGTATAACCTTTATACTCTGATATCTCTATGATGAGCTTCACTGACATAGTCATGATGATGTTCATTATCATGGGAGTGATGGTACATATTTTTGATCATATACTATTGATGATGATGTAAATGGAACGCAAGTAACAGTGGTAGTCGATGGTGATACTCGTAGCATTACTTCAAATGCACTTCCAAATCATGAAACTTGAGACTTTCCTAATGAGGGAAATCCAAACGCAATAACTGCTCAAGATCAATCTTGGAGCTTTACTACCGATCCAGTATATACTGGTACTCCTACCCCAGCTATGGTTCCAGGAGTATGAGTAAATGGTGTTAAGTTTCAGCCTGGCACAGCAGAGCGTGCTGTATGTGATAATGGTATTACTTACAATATTGAAGCTGTAAATCTCAATAACTTTATTGATGGCATACCATTATGACTTGATTCAAATAACGCTCATGTACAGCCATGGTGAGAGTATCATTATCATGGTATACCAGAATGAATTGTAGATATGGATAATTGAGAGCAAGACCTTGTTCATGTGGGTTTTGCTGCTGATGGTCATATGATGTATTATTCAAAAAGTGGTCAATATACTACAAGTTATGTTTTATGAGATGATGAAAGGGAAGGTGTAAATTGTGTTCACGATAGAAATGAAGATATTGTATTTATGAGTGAAAAAACAGGTTCATTTGCTCAAGATTGGGAACAAGATGATAGTTATGGTGACCTTGATCAATGTAATGGTATGATGCTTGATGGAGAATATATCTATCTCGTAACAGACGAATACCCATATGTTCCGAGATGTCTGATGGGTGAATATACTGAAGAAAGATGAAGTGGAGGATGAAGAACTCAATGAGGACAAGGATGACAATGAGAACAATGAGATAGACCCCCAAGACAATGAGGAGACTCATGACAAGGGTAAAGACCTCCGAGATAATAATATTTCTATAATATCTTTTAATGAAAAAAGTAATATTGAGTCTCATACTCTGATTATTTCTTACTTCGTGTTGAAGTGCTAATCTGCAAGATGATGCTACGAACGACTGAATTGAGAGTCAGTCGCTAGAACAAAGTGAAATAGATTTAATTGAAAATCTTATTGCAGAATAAAATCTTAAATAAATATCCATTGGTATATACCCGTGGATATTTATTTACTTCTAAGTATAACTTTTTCATTCAATCTCAGTTTTAACAAGGTTCACTAGATATTACATGTATAAAAAGAAAACTTCGCTTAAAAAAGGATAATTTTTGTTTCGGGAATCAGAAGGCTTTTTTACCATACGCATATTTACAAACCTTATTCTTTAAATATAATACAGTAATTAATAGATATTAAAAAAAAGTATTTTAAAAACATGACTTTATCCCAACAAGAAAGAGCAAAAGAATTTGTAGTTGGTGTGAAATGAGTCCTGGCAAGTCTAGATTTGGATACTCCTATCTCTTCTTATATACGATCTGTGAGTACAGAAATACGTGGACTTATAAGAGATTCATGACTATCTGACTCGTGAGAACTTGAAAAAGAATATATGTCTTTTCGTCAGAAACTCTTCTCAGCTGTGAGATGATGAGAAATACAATCGTTTTCTGATGTGTCATCATTTTTAGTTGCTTTCTGAACTTCTCAAATATCAGAATCACTCAAAAATGAACATGTAAATGTTGTGACAATTGATGAAGAATTCTGGAAAAATAGTTCTGTTGAAAGACCAAAAGAATGAGTAATATTTAGATGAGGAACTGCTCGAAAGCTGTTGCGAGAATATCTGTGACTTGCAGCTCATGATGCTGATAAAGATACAGATATAGACATCTTTACCTGACCTGACGAAAACATAGATCAGCTCAGAAATTATTATATGTGTGATGCTGAGGGAATAACCCAGTTGCCTGACATCGGGGAGAATTCCTTGATTGAACAGTGTAAAAATGTTGATATTGCTATGAATCAGCTCCTTGTTTCAAGATCTAAGATATATTATACTCAGAAATCTGAAAGTGCTCTGAGAACTGGGATATCAGAGATCGTTCAGGAGCCGAGTAATTTGTTTTGAGTAAAACAATATACAGATGAATCGGGAAGAGTTATTTTTACAAATCAAAAACTGTACAGAGTTATAAGCATGTTAGTGCGAGGAAAGCTCAATGCTATAAAAGTTCGCCATGATAATATAGCTTATGAAAATAGTCATGCATTAGGGTGAATGGAAAAATATCTTGTAATCATAATCAAGAAAATCATATTACAGGCTTGAGATGATAGAGCATCTCTTGAGCTTATGATGTATAGATATGCTGATTTACTCCTGCAAATGTGATATATATCAAGACACGAAGACATTTTTTTATACTTATGAAATACACATGAGCAGTGAGTAGTAAAAGTCTATGACTCATATCTAGAGAAAGATTTTCATGATAAAGGTAAAAGAGATATGCTTTGGAGACTCGACAAACTTACTCGATTATTTGTGAGACAGATCATTCCTGAGGTTTTAGACTGATTCACTTTTGATCCCAAAAATACTATTGTGGAGCTGTGAGTGGATAATTCCCAACTCAAAGCTTTCACGAAAAACTTCGAGAGTAATTGGGATATGTTTACGAGACGTATTCAATCTCAAGATCTAGAAAAATAGAGAAGTAATTTTTATATATTTTTTGAGGGCATAAAACATCTCTAGCTTCAAAATATTCCACATGAATCATCAAATGTCTCTCGTCCTTTTATACAAAATCTACATCGACTATAGGATTTAACTCTTTTTTCTCTCGAAAAAATATTGACCCAGACAAGAAAATCAATATGGTATGTCCTTATAATTGATACTTTGTATCAATTAATATTTTTTATAAAATCAAAGCCATGAACAAAAAAATTCCTGTTACAGTATTGTCAGGATTTCTCTGAGCTGGGAAGACAACTCTGCTTAACAGCATATTGAACCAAAGACGAGATCTAAAAGTTGCGGTAATAGTCAACGATATGTGAGAGATAAATATAGATGCCAATCTTGTAAAAAACGAAATCAGTCTTTCTCACACAGAAGAGAAGCTTGTTGAGATGGATAATGGGTGTATTTGTTGTACACTCCGTGATGATCTCTTAGTTGAAGTACAGCGTCTTTGTGAACAGGGGAAGTATGACGCGATTATTATAGAAAGCTCAGGGATATCTGAACCTGTTCCTGTTGCTCAGACTTTTTCGTATGTTGATGAAGTGAGTGGGATAAATCTCGGAGATTTTTCATATATAGATACTATGACTACGGTCGTTGATGCTTGAAACTTTATGAAACACTTTTGAAGTGATCAGACTCTTGCTGATCTCAAGATGTGAGTAAGTGAAGAGGATGAAAGACCTCTTGTGAATCTCATGGTTGAGCAGATAGAGTTTGCTGACGTCATAATTCTTAACAAGATCGATTTAGTAACAGCAGCAGAAAAAAAGTATATATTGGGGATTATTCGTGGACTTCAGGCTGATGCCAAGATCATAGAAACCCAAGAATCAAAAGTAGATATAGGAGAAATAGTTAAAACATGACGTTTTGATTTCGATAGAGCATCGAGGAGTCCACTTTGGGTCAAAGAACTAGAGTCAGGATGACACACAACGCATACTCCAGAAAATGAAGAGTATGGAGTAGCGTCTTTTGTATACAAGATAGAAAAACCTTTTCATCCAGAGAGATTTGCTCAAGCCTGTTCACAAGAATGGCCATGAGTCATTAGATCAAAAGGAATCATTTGGCTCGCATCGAGAAATACGCATGCCGGGAACTGGAGTCAAGCATGAGGAAGTGTTCGTCTTGATGGATATGGAAGATGGATGTCAAGCTTTACAGAGGCAGAAAGGATACATTTTAGCCCAGAGCAAAATAGAGAATATGAAAAAGAGTTTTGAACAAAGGCATTTTGAGACAAGAGAAACGAGCTTGTGATTATCGGAGTAGATATGGACAAGGATCAGATCAAAGGCATGCTTGATGCTGCACTTGTGACAGATGAAGAGTTACAAAATCCAGATAGCTGGGCAAGTTTCTCAGATCCTTTCCCAGCGTGGATCTAAGAATAAGAAAAGAAGTGATTCCTATGATTCACTTCTTTTTTTATACAGTAGGCTAGACATAAAAAATAGAGCAAGAATCATGACAATTGTAGCTCAAGCAGAAGTATCAAAGAAGTACGAACTAAAGAGTCAAATGACAACTGATACTATCGATATACAAGTTGCAAGAATAAATACTCACAAGATACTGCGAGCATAGGCTTTTGCGATGTTTGCAGGAAGCACGAGAAAGGCTCATAAGAGCATAACTCAGAAAATCTTTATAGAAAATGCGATGAAAAAAGCAAGATAAAGCAGATATCAAAACTCATATACTGGGACTCGAATTCCTTGGCTTTTTGCTATCTCAGCAGAGAGTGTGACGCGGAGTATTTTTCTTCAAAAACATACAGCTCAGATACATCACACGATGAAGATAGCTCAGAGCAAGATGATATCATAGATACTTACAAATAGTATATTTCCGAAAAGAAAATTAAATACATCGAGTTGGACGTTTCAGAGAATCCCTACAAAAAATATTCCAGCTGCGAGTCAGATTTGTCCAAGTATTTCTTTGCTTGATTCTCGAGAAGTCTGAGAATATTTTTCAAGAAACACGAGAAAAACAACTCATAAAAACGCAAATACCGATCCATAAACATAATAATTCCCAGAAAAAAACAATGAAATAACAATTCATAAAAAAAGTATATTTGAGATAGCATGGGTGATATTTGGTTCACGACGGAGTACGACGAGTGTTCAGAGACTTCCTCCGATACATGATACGAGTATTCCTGCTATAAGTGCTTTTTGAAAAAATGTGTAGCTAAGTATTTCAAACATGTATTTACAATTTAGTGAATATGATGATGCTTTGTATGTGGGTCATGCTCATAGACTTGAAAGTGTTTTCAAAATATCTTTGTAACTTCTGGGTGAGTTGATACTTCTGCAGGAGTTCCATGACAGCAAAAATTGTTCTCGTGAAGGCATATAACATGCGTTGAGTGTTTGTATACAAGATGTATGTTATGAGAAACAAGAATAATCGAAAGATCAGGAAATATCTTTTGTATCTCGTGTATCACTTCATAAAAAAGCTCTTCTCCGACAATATCTATTCCACTTGTTGGTTCATCGAGTAATAATAATTCAGGACTTCAAATAAGAGCGTTTGTGATAAGAACCTTCTGAAATTCTCAGCCTGAAAGGGTATGTATGTTTTGCGAAAGCAAGTGCTTGATTTTTAAAAGTGATACTATTTTTTGAAGATGTTTTGTATCTATAACATCATTAAAAATACGAAAAAACTCTTGCACGGTTATTGGGAAGCTCTTTTCAAGACTGAGTTTCTGGGGAACATACGAAATTTTATCAGTATATAAGCAAAGATTTCCCGAATATCCAGTTTCAATTCCTGCTATGATTTTGAGAAGGGAAGATTTACCTGTCCCATTTTTTCCTATGATAGAAAGCACTTGTCATGTATGTAAAGAAAAACTCACATGTCAGAGTAACGGGTTTTTCTTTGCTCTATATGTGAGAGATATATCTTTGAGTTCGAGGACTTTATTCATAGACTTTTGCAAGAGAATCTAGGTTTGATTGTATGTTTTCAAGATATCCTTTAGCTGTTGGATCAGTCCCTAGAGGATCGAGGGTTCCGAGAGTCAGACTGTATTCATCTACAAACTTCTGGAGCGATCATTCTTGGAATTGAGGTTCTTTAAATACATACTGGATGTCTTGTGTTTTTACAGCTTCTATGAGTTCTGCCATATGTGCTGTTCCTGTTTCATGCATAACATTTTCAGAAAATGGGATTTTGAGATCAAGATCCATACCTACAGACTGCATAAGATAGTTATAGGCATCGTGGAAAACAATGAATTTTTGAGGATTTTTTCCTTCGGTTTGAGTTGCAAAATCACTGTAGAGCATCTCTAGATCAGCGCTAAATTTTATAGTATTTTCAGAAAAATAAGTGCTTTGTTCCGGTGATATTGCTGAAAGTTCATCACGTATTTTCTGAGCGATTGATATGATATTTTCTTTCCCGAGCCATACATGTGGATCAGTATCATGCGCATCATGTGAATCCTCATCTTTGTGCTCACCATGACTTTCTTTTTCTTCAGATTCATGTGCATCATCATCATGTCATTCATCATGATGTTCATCCTCGTGTGTATCATCGTGCTCTTCGTTATGTGATACATCATGACTGTCGTGCTCATCACTATGTTCATCATGAGAGGCCTCAAGAAGTTCTATCCCATCAGCGAGATGAATCTGTTTTGAACCTGCGGCTGCTTTTTCTAAAAAACCATCTATGTGTTCAAGTCATGTGAGAAATACTATTTCAGAATCTTGAACACGTGCCATTTGTTTTGCTGACATATCAAATCCGTGAGGAGATACTCCAGCAGGAACTATGTTGTTGAGCTCTATATAGTCTCAGCCAATAGTATTTACAAGTGAGGAGAGTGGTACAATAGAAGTTGTAACTTGTATCTTTTCTTGTCTTACAGTCTCACTTACTGCTTGTGAATTATTTTGACCGAGATTTTCGCTTGGTGCGAGCTCTTGTCCACAAGCGATGAGCCCAAAACAGAGGCAAATATATATAATAATTTTTTTCATAATAGTGTATTATTAAAGTAGTAATTAAGAACAATTCTCGCAATTCCCGTGGAGATTTATCGAGTGTTGCTTAAGAGAAAAGTTATGATTTTTTGCAACTTGTGTTAAAAGTTTACATATAAAATCTGACTCAAAAGACAAGACTTTTCCACAGCTCTCACACTTCATGTGTTCATGGTGGTTTTTTTCTGAATTGAGCTCATATTGCTCTACTCAGAACTCTAGACTGACTCTACGGAGTACTCAGATCTCACAAAAAAGTTTTATAGTACGGTATATACTCGCTCTTCATATACTTGGACAGAGATTTTCTATATCTTGTGCTGAAAATATATGAAATCATTCCATCAGCTCAAAAAGCTTCACACGCTCAGGTGTAACACTTTTTTTCTCTCTGCGTAAAATATCTTGTATCCTCATAATTGAGATATTGTATCAATTAATCTAAAACTATTATATATTATTTCTTATTGAGTCAAGATCTTATTATAAAGAAACATAACTCAGCCCAGAAACTCAAGCAATGAGTAAAAGCATCGCTCAATATTGGATGACATTGAGTTTTTCTTTTAAAAAGATCCTAGCTAAGAGTGTGGTCATAATAGGAGAACTCGCTGTAATTGCTGAAACAACACTGATAGTACCTCCAGTCTCAAATGCTTTAGCAAAAAAATACACTCAAAAAAGAGAACATATAAGAACTTTTCCAACATCTAAGACAATTTTCTTGTCAATGACTTGAAGATGCTTAATCACTGATTGTTTCGTGATAATTAAAAGTAAACTTAGAGCAAGTATATTTCCAAATTCTGCAATTAAAACGGTATTTATAGCTCAATAGTACTCGGTTGAAACACTAAATAAGACTGTGAAGCCTGCCCAGGCAAGCATTGCTCAAAATGCAAATCCAAGTGATGACTTACACTGTGAGAGTTTGAGAGACTTGATTTCTGATAATTGAAAAGATAGAAAAAAGATTCAGAGAATAATAGAAATAAAAAATACATACTGCATATTTACAATCTGTTCCTTAAAAATAAGGGCTCATACAAAAATAGTAATAAGGGGGTATGCATTTGCGATACTCGAACTAATCCCAGCAAGTCATGTCTGTACACTTTTAGAAAAAAATATGATTCCTGTTACTCCAAATATACCTGCAAAAATTGGATATATAAGTTCTCATCAAAGTGAAATATGTGTTCAAAATAAGAGAAATAAGACAAAAAATATCAAAAATTGACCAAGTGAAAGGTATAAAGCGAGAGGAATTACAGGAATTCTTCTCGCAGGTTTTACAACGAGATAATCATATGTCCCAAAAATAAAGAGTGCGAGTATAGCATAAATGAGTGCTTCAGTCATGTGTAAATATTAAGAGACCATTATTGTATGCTATTTTATGAAAACTACAAAATAGATAATTTTTAAAAAAAGTGTCACAGTTTTTTAAAAAGTACGTATAAAGCTTTTGTAGACTACGTAATATTTTAAAAACTTATATTTGATTATGAAACACTACATAAAGAAACTCCTTATAGCATCTTGTGTACTAGGACTCACACTAACAACTGTACTTTGAGCTTATGCGATGAATGATGAGCAATTTAAAAATACTATTTTAGAACAACTCAAACTCTCTCATGACTTTTCTCAAGAAGAACTGCAAGATATCAAAAAAGAACTCGAAGATATCTCTCGTGACGACATTCTTGAGTCACTCGAAGAAGAAATCTCTTATGTTGTAGATACAGATTTGCAAAAAAGTCTCAGAGAAGAGTATGATAAGCTCAATCAGATTACTGATGGAGGAGAGTTCTTTGAACTCATTGATGCTATCTATAAAGAACTTGATGATTATTATTGAGAAAACGATGAAGCATGGGAAGATGCCTATGAATATGATTTTTCAGATGAAAAAAATCAAATCTTTGATGCACTTCTTGAAGAAGCAGAATTCATCGATGATGACGATATACAAGTAAAAGTACAAGATTTTGTAGAACAGTATAACGACATACAAGACGAGGATCTATTTTTTGATCAACTAGATGCATTATATAGTGAAATAGATAGTTACTATGGTTATGATGACGATGAAGACTGGTGAGATGTTATGGAAATCGATTTTGATATGCTCAGAAGTGATATACTTGAATGATTATTGGAAGAAAAGAAATTTATAAAAGATGAAAATATTCAGAAAAAAATTGATATTCTTTATGATTCCCTAAAAGATGAAGATGATGAAGATATGTTTTTTAATCTGATGGATGAATTTTATATGGATCCAGACTTAGAGTCTTACTATGAATGAGAGGGGATTGAGATTATTAGTGGAGAAGACTTTTTTTGAGACGATTTTGATTTTGAAAATGAAAAATCTATGATCCTTGAACTCTTGAGAGAAGAAATACAATATATTGATGATCAAGATCTAAAGAAATTAGTGACTCAGGCACTCGAGGAATTGCGTCGTGAGACGAATGAAACACAGTTCTTTGATATACTTGATACTACATACAATCAAATCGATGACTACTATGAAGAATATGGTTTTCCTGAGCTGGATGATGAATATTTATTTGATACTTCAGAAGAAATATTTGAATTTCCTGAGAACTCTGAGAATCTAGACACAGACTTTTTCTATGAAATGGAAGAGCAGTATGTAGATTTTGAGGAGGATGATAGATAATTATTTTCCTAAAAAACAGAGCTATGAAATACTTACAAAGCCTCATACTCCTCCTTGTTTTTATCTGAGGATTCAGTTTCTCTCAGGGAACGTATGCTTCTCTCCAAACAACTCAGGCGCAAATCCTTGAAATGAAATCATGAGAAAGATTTATAAAAAAACTCGATGCAATAGCTTTAAAAGTATCAAATAAAGCAAAAAAAGAAGCACACATACTAGAAAATATCTCGAAAAAAATTGAGACTTTCAAAATGAGATACCAAAATAACTCAGATACGAAATCAAAAAACATTTTAGCAATACTTGATTATCTCGAACTCAAGATACAAGATGAGATGGGAAAGAGATCTTCAAGGCTCCTAGAAAGGCTTCAAAAAGTAGAAACTGATGCATATAAGTCCAAAGCTACATCTCGAACAAATACCTTGAAACAAAAGAAGTATACCAGAATACAGATAAAAAAATAGCAATGAAATATACAGATTATTATCACCAATACAAACACAAAATATTTTCTTACTTCTTTTATAATCTTGCCCAAGATAGAAATCTCGCAGAAGATCTCTCGAGTGAAACATTTTTAAAAGGATTTGAGAAGTTTGAAAATTTTGATCATCAATATCAGTTTTCTACTCGGATATTTACCATAGCGAGAAATACTCTGTATGATTATTATCGAAGAGCAAAAATCGAAATACATGTTGATGACGATCTGGAATTAAGTCATGCGGAGTATATAAAATATGAAAATGAAATACACAAACAAATTGATAATCAAGCTCATATGCAAGAAGTATATAATGCGATGAGAAAGATTCCAGAAAAACAAAGAGAAATGCTAGTGATGAAATATTTGGATGAATTTTCGACAAAAGAGATCTCTCATCTGACAGGGAAAAGCGAAGCAAATATTCGAAAGATCCTCAGTCGATGAATAGAAAAACTCAGCCAAATACTGAAACCTTTATCTGATTAATATATGTTATGACTCCATTTACACTCAAAGAAGAAAAAATATCTCAAAAAACGAATTTAAAAATACTTACGAAACTCTATTTTCTTCAACTAAAAAAGAATATTTCATGACTCCAGTCATTTAAGCTTGTCTTGCCAGTTTTAGTTTTGGTATTTGTTGTGACTGGATTTATATGACTCACCCAAACTACTACTACAAATCCAAGTGAGAAAACACTGAGTCAGACAAATGTACTTGAAACACAGAATCATTTCTCGAAAGAAGAACTCAAAAAAGTACGTGCTGACAAGTATAGAATACGAGCAAAAAATAGAGCTCAATCGAAAAAGATTCGTAAATATACGCAACTTACGATGCTTCGTACAGCAAGTATGAGATAACGCTGAGCTGATAATTTATTGACCTATTCTTTTTTTGCATACACTTGGTTTATCCAAATGATAATAAAAAGATATGCAACAAAATACAAGTTTCCTCATCTGAGCTATAGCCATCATCACTGCAGCAACTGCTTGGAGTTTAGATGGGACTCTGATCCGTCCAAACTTGTCCGAGTTTCCCGCTTTAAATATTGTATTTATCGAGCACTTGCTCGGGGCTATTCTTTTGAGTCCCTTTCTCATATGGGGATGGCAAAAGATAAAAAACATGAGTCGCAAAGCAGTCTTTAGTTTACTATGGGTGTCTTTTTTTGGAGGACTCATATGAACACTCATGATCACCAAGGCTTACTTCGCTGCCTTTGCAGGTGAGACGACTCTCTCAACCGTAATTATCTTACAAAAACTCCAGCCTGTTTTTGCCCTTGGGCTTGCAGCTATTATTCTGAGAGAGTCTCTTAGTAGGCGTTTTTATATGTGGGCTGCAATTGCTATTGTATCTGGATACATGATTGCATTTGAGTCAATGGGGAGAGATTTTTTGACTGTGAATTTTTTCTCAAGTCCAGCATTTTTTGCTCTCTTAGCTGCATTTGCCTATGGTTCATCAACAGTATTTGGCAAGAGTCTTGTAACAGAACTCTGATTTCGTATTTCGAGTGCTTTGCGTTTTGTTACAACAGCAATTCTGGCCTTCTGAGCACTTCTGATTTTTGGGGATATATTGAGTCTTGGAGATTTTTGAGCGCTACAGTGGAAACTCTTTTTTATTATAGTTTTTACGAGTGGAGCTGTAGGGCTTTTTCTCTATTACTATGGCCTTAGAAAGGTCCATGCATCAAGTGCTGGGATTTTTGAGCTCGCATACCCACTCAGTTGAGTATTTTTTGATTGGTATTTTAATGGTAATATTCTCTCTACAACCCAGTTGATATTTGGGCTATTACTCATGACCAGTTTTTTTATGATAATCAGAGAAGAGAATAAAACATAGACTGTTTATAAATAAACCTCTGAATTTATTTATAAAAGATCTAAAAAAAGCCAGTCCCATATTTGGGACTGGCTTTTGAAAAATCATCTTATTTCCAGAAGGTGAGGAGAAATGCTGCGAGCATTATAAATACGAGGTTAAAACCAGCGAGGACTGCGATTTTATGACAATACCACTTTTTATTATCTGCTCCCCAAATCACTGCACTTACAACGATAGGGTAGAGAAAACCAATCCAGAGAAGAAAAGCTACAAGATATGGAGAATATGCAGTCGTGATCCCAAGGATAAAAGCGAGTACTCATACCATGATAAATGTATTTATAGCCTCTAGAGCCATGTATTTTTCCATTCATTTTTGTTGTTTTTTGAGTTCTTTCTTTGACATATTTTCCCAGCCATGAATCTTCATCCACAGATCTCAAAACAAAGGTCCAAACCAGAGCATTGCAGCTCACATTCATACAACTGCGACAAGTAATACAGCAATATATTCCATAAATAATCTTAAAAATTAAAATACTAATTTATGTTTTCTCCCTCAAAGAGCATTTTAGGTTTTCCATCAATAAAGGGGAAGGCTTGAGAAATAAGTTCCATTACCTCAGGGATTTGCATAGAAGCAGCATGTGCTTCTTTTGATTCCCACTCTTCATAACCACAGATAGTATCACCATCAATCGCCATGTTATACTTGATATTTCCAGGCATATCAAGCGCTGAGACTTGCTTGAGGATATCTGCTATTTTTTGTCCGTTTCCTTCTGTTGCTTTCATCTGAAAGACTCATACCCAATGTGACATAGTAAATAAATTATATTGATAATTCCTATACATTATGTTTTTTTCTGTATAATACGCAAGTTATTTCTAATATATGAGCATGAAACAGATATTTTGATTTGGATCACTTATGAGTCTTTCATCCATAAAAGCTTCAGCTCCTGGAGTATCAGAAGTCACTCCGGCATATGTCCGTTGATTCATACGAGATTTTAGTATCTGGTGCCCCGAATGATTTACGGCAACATTTCCTGATATAAAATGAATCTGATTTTGTGCACTAGATATTAAAAGAAGTGTGAGAGATTCTAATCTCGTAAATGGAGTTATTTTTCAGGTTTCAGACGAAGAATTTGAAGAGATAAAAATTCGTGAACAAGAATACGACATCATTTCAAGTTCTTGTTTCGATTTTGTATCACACGAAAATATATGAGAATGTTTTTTCTTTTCCGCAAACAAAAATAATGGAAAATATAACCATGGTTGCAAAGCGCAAGAAACCTATCTCAAGGTCTGTTTAGATGGAGCAAAAGAACAGGGAGATGATTTTTATGAGCAATTTTTAAAAACAACCTATTTAGACGATAAGCCTTTGCAAGATCATGTATAACTACGTATTAACCTGTGAGCTTGGGCTTGAGGCACTAGTAAAAAAAGAAGTACAAAAACTAGGCTATGAGATCACAGAAGTCCTGGATAAAGCTATATATTTTAGAGGAGATGAATCTGCTATAGCTTGCATGAACCTCTGGAGTAGATTCTGAAACAGAGTATATCTCGAATTATTATCAGAAGAAAATATATCTGATTTTGACAGCTATTTTGATGCTATAGCTACTATTAATTGGGAAAAATATGTAAGCGATGGATTTGTATTGCACCTCAAAGCTAAATCTCTCAAGTCCCAATTATCATCTGAACCAAGTCTCCAGTCTTTAGCAAAGAAATCGATTATTAAAAAAATAGAACAATCCAGAGACTTCTTTGAGTCAGAAAACCAAGGAACTTTAGAGATACAGATTCTTCTGCAAAACGATAGACTCAAAGTTCTTCTCAACACTTCGGGTGCTTGACTCTTTAAAAGGGGCTATAAAAGTCAGAGTGTCGAAGCACCACTCAAGGAAAATCTCGCAGCTGCAATTGTAGCGCTTTCTCACTGGAAATATTCAGAAAATTTTTATGATCCATTTTGTTGATCATGAACTATCGCTATAGAAGCTGCACTTATTGCTCGTAATATCGCACCTGGAAAATTCCGTAGTTTTGCTTTTATGGATTTTGATTTTTATTCACCAAAGTATTATAGAGAAGCACTCGCATCGGCGAAAGCTTGAGAATATGAGAAAAAATACTTTATCTATGCGTCAGATATTGAGGAAGAAAATCTAGATATAGCAGCTGAAAATGCTCGAAATGCAGGAGTTGATGATACTATAGAGTTTCTCCATGCTGATTATAAAGATGTGTTTAAAAAGTATAAAGTCTGACATATCGTTTCCAATCCTCCATATGGTCTCAGACTGGAACAGGATGATATCGACGATATACATTTCTCACTTGCAAAATTTTTTGCATTTGGAAAATATTCTGGGGGAATCATTACTTCCTATCCAGATTTTGAGACCCTCAGTAAAGCTCAGTTCAAAAAAAGAAAGCTCTACAATGGTTGAGAGCTTTGCTATTTTTACAAGAAGATTTAGTTTAGACTGTTTAAATTATTTCATTTGCTATTTGATGATGGAAAGTACAAGAACATGAAAAATTTGACCTATAATTTAGATTTATGTTATCATTACTCTTGTAAATTAAAATATAACCATGCAAATTATGGGACTAGAATGAACTAATTTAGATCTTATTGAACAACCAAAAAATAATAAAAATGAGCTTACTGGAGAGGATTTTGAATCAAATAGTGATTTTTTAAACACGATACGTGAAAGTGAAAACGCGGATACTGAATGAACTCCTGAAGATTTATTAACAGCTTTAGATGAACCTAATAGCATTGAAGAGGCATTGGATCTGATGTATGAACGTTACATGGCTGAAGATGATCAAGAAAAAATACTACACTTTCTCTATGGAGAGACACCTGGTTATACATGACAGATTGGTATAGATTCTACTGATACTAGTTATTTATATTTCTCAGACCTATCGCTAGCTCAACAAAGACATCTCGGAAATAAATATGGGGCAAAAGAATTATTTTTACAATATAAAAGTTTTTTGGAAGACGAAGATGGCCTACAATATGTAAAAAGTTTTATAGATTGAAATATTGCAACAACTCGTTTTTCATGATTCAGTGATGACTTAACCTTTAATGACTTAACAGCCCAAGATCAACAAGAGTTACAGAAATGATACAGAGAAGCATATGAAAGATTCAACGATTAATTGATTAGTTTAGTTACTCTTCTTCTACACTGCGAATTACTTCTCTGAAACGAAAGTACTCTGTTACTCTGAGTCCACTAAATTTTCAGATAAAAAAGTTTATGGGGATGAGAATAAGTATAGTTTCAGGATAACTGAGGATGAAACTGGTAATTGTTTCAGATGAAAATATGAGGTATCAGATAAGTCAGATAAAGAGTGAGTTCATCAGAGCTTGTCTGTATTCATTGAACTCTTTTGAGAGGATCACATTTATCAGTTTCTCAAGTATGATGATGTAGATAATGATAAAGAGGCTATTTCAAAGACTTAAGTCTGCAATCCCGTATTCGCTGAGAAGGTTTGTGACTAGTATCGCAAAGACTATATTTATGATGAGTAGAAAGCTTATTTTAGGAGTATAGAGGAGTGTTTGTGTATTTACTATCCTTGCAAGCACGACATTGAGGAGTATAAATATGAGCATAAATAGAAAGCTTGCAAGCAGTCCTATCTTGAAAATCATAAGAGTAAATCCAATAGGAACGAGGACTCAAATAGGTGAAAGTCATATGAGATGTTTGAGTATAACAAGAAGCGTAAATAAAAAGGGGATGAGTATGATGAGATAGATTCACTCACTGGTATAGGAATTATTTGAAAGATTATTGATAAACTTTGAGATAAAAAAGAAGGCATTTATTCATGATTCTTCTATGTTTATATCTGTATATTCAAAACCATTTTCTTGTAGATTTTTTTGGAGAAGTTCTATTGAGAGAGGAGCTTTGTGCGTTTGAAACTTTCCTTCTTCATTTGTGAGAACGATCTTTTCTAGCCATGGTTTTTCAACGATAAAGTTTTTGAGATAGTTTTCGAGAAGCTGAAGATTAAAGGGAGATATGACAAATACTTTAAACTTCATGTTTGAACCATTTGCAGAAAGCTCGCTTCCAAGCTTGGAGATGATACTCGCAGAAAACTCTCTATCTCCCCAGATAGTGAGGTAGTCAGATTTTTCTCCGTTAATCCTTCTGTAGTTTTCTATGACTGAAAGTATATTTATCTCTTCAATCTTTTCTTTTTCTATTCCAGAAGTGTAAAAATAGATTCATTGTACTTCTGCGTTTCTCTCGAAAATATCGATCTGTTGCGTACGGAAACTTTCTTGGATGATAAGAGGAACACTCGTACTATAGACGAGTACTTCGAGCTCTTGACTCTTTAAGAGCTCCCCACTTTCACGAAAGATATTGAGAACGATATATTTTTCCCCAGCTTCTTCAAACTTGAGTTCTATTTCCTCTCATTCTCTCGAGTTTGCACCACGTATATTCCACTCAAAACGAAATGTTTCATCAGGATAAAAGAGCCCAAGATCATTTTTGAGATTTTCGACACTGAGATTTAGTACATCATCTTTATAAATCTGTTCTGGATACTCTATCAGGAGGTTTTGAAGTTGTTCTTGTACACTTGTATCCTCAATCTCTGTAGGTGTTTCTACTGCTTGTGCCCAGTTGAGCACGAAAAAGAAGAGAGAAAAAAGTAAAATTAGTCTTTGTATCATGGTTATTTTCTTTGAAATAATATAGGAAAGGTCTTGATAATGATTTTGAGATCAAGCACAAAACTCCAGTTTTCTATGTAAAATATATCGAGTTTCACCTCTTTATCAAAAGTATTTTTGTCTCTCCCGTTTATCTGTCACATCCCGGTAATTCATGGTTTTACAGTGAGGACACGTTTTTGATAGAGTTTGTATTTTTCTACTTCACGTGGCTGATGAGGTCGTGGTCAAACGAGACTCATATTTCCTAAAATCACATTGTAAAGCTGAGGGAGTTCATCTATAGAGTATCGTTCTATAAATGTTCCTATTTTTGTTTTACGTGGATCATTTTGTATCTTATAAAGAGGTCAATCTCTTTGTGATTGTTTTTGGATAAGTTCTTCTTCTATTTTGAGTGCATGCGTGTCTCACTCATTGGTACAAAACTCTTTTTTGAGATAGCGAAACTTATAGAGAAAAAAATGTCTTCCTTTAAAACCTACTCTTTTATTTTTGAATATAACAGGAGCACTTGGATCTTCGATTTTTATAAGAATCGCTATAAAAACAAGAAAAGGGAAGAGCAAAACGAGAAAAAATAAGGAAAACAAAATATCAAATATACGCTTCCATACTCGCCCCCAATTTTCGAGATTCGTATTTTTTATCTCTATTGTTGGGATAGAACTTATGAGGCTGAGTGTTGTGCTTGGTGCACTCATATCAAAATAATTTGTAACATATCTGTATCTTACTCCATATATTCGTGATTCGTCCCATATTTCGTACAGTTCTTCTTTAGAAAAATCACTGTCAATGACGAGAATTTCATCTATCTCTCTTTGTTCGAGAAGTTTGAGAAATCAGTCTACAGATCCTCTGTATTTGAGATTTTTTTCATCGACTTCATGCGTATTTATATATCCTATGATATGGTAGATTTTTGCTTTTTGGATATCTTGAATTATCTTCTTATTTTTCTCAGTTTTTTTATTGGTAACAAGCAGGATGTTGCGCTTTTTAATAACTTCACGAGAGATCAAAATAGACTGAATATAGTTCAGCAAAAGTCGCTGACATATGATCCCAATACTCGCAATAATTGTGCTAAACAAGATTATAAGTCTTGGGATCTCCTCAGAGTAGAGTATACCATTTGAGAGGTATACAAACAGTGAGAAGAACATGAAAAAATAGATACTATACCACAGGACATCGAGGAGCTCTTTGATCTTTGAGTGCGATATCTTAATAGAGTAGAGCCCATGGATCGCAAATACTATAACTCAGAGTATTCATCAAAAAAGAGCAAAGACTAAAAGCGATTCGTTACTAATCGTCTGTACAGGCAAATGAACTCCTGGAATGAGATCTGTTATTTCCCTGAGAGTCTTGGCGATAAAAAAACTCGTGAGAATGGTGAGAAAATCAAGAGGAATTTTTATAACTGAGAATGTTATCTCATGTTTTTTCAATGGGAAAAATTATATAAAATATAAGTCAAATCTTAAGCTTTTTTTAAATATTTGCAATTGTAATTTGGCTTTATATAATATCTTCTCTATTATATAATCTTTTTTAGGATTTATGCATTTCATCAAACTTCTCAGACGAGTATTTTCAAATATTTTTATAGTTTTTAAGAATTTTTTTCACTGGACTGCATCAAAAATAATAATTGTAGTATTTTGCTTTTTCCTCGCTGTTGTTTCATTTTTTCCATTTCTTATACCTCTTGTTATTCTTGGTTTTATTGATCCTATTAATTGGAGTGAAATATTTTTGAGTTTTAATCTCGGAACACCTCACGCATACTCACTATATACGGCATTTGCAAGCTCACCTGTTTTTTTTATGATTGAGGCAATTATTACAATTATATGACTCATATTTGCAATCGGAGTATATCACTTCAAGTCTGTACTTTTGTATAGAGTTATAGAGTCTTATAGGGCAGATGAGCGTCAGTCCCTCAAAAAAACAATGAGTATAAAAGGGCTTTGGATATATATACGAGCCTTTTTAAGGATTATTTGATTTCTCAGTCTGCCTTTTGTCTTGTATCTTGTACTTGGGGGGATTTTATTTTTCCTATACTGAGGAGCAAAAAATGTCTTACAAGTTCTTGAATGAGATCCTTGACTCAATTTTCCTTCTCTGTTTTTACTGACGATGGCTTTCGTAGCTTTACTCAGTTTTTTCTATATCTACTATAGGTGTATTTTTATATACCCAATTATTTGAGAATGAAAACATACAGATCACAAAAAGATATTTCAAATATCTTTTCTCCTAACGAGCTGAAAAAGTATTTTTTTCATCGTATGATGTGTGATCATCTACGCTATTGCTACTCAACCTACTCGATATCTTGAAAACCATTATGAAACAAGTCATGCTGAACTTTGAAGGTATTTTCAGATGAGATCCTATGAGCTTATTCCAAAAAATGAATCATTTCAAACATATGGAATCACACAATTTCAAAACTATGATGAAGTTCTACTCGATCCTGAGTTTCTTGCACTTGATGCAAAATATTCTCAGATTCAGGTTTCCCAAGCAGCCTGAGTCCAGGCAAATTATCTTTTTTACATGAGGCTTATTTTTATCATAAATTTTTTGATTTTTTATGGCTTGTATGAAGTATGTATATGGACGCTTTATGGCTTTCTCTGAGAAAAGAAAAAGATACAAGTAGAAAAAAAACAAAAAGATCAAGAAGCTCTTTAGTCTGACATGAGATCTTCTAGTTTTTTGCAGTGTTCACTTGAGAGCCCAGTGAGTCTGAGACAGTCTTTTGAAGAATGAGTGCCTATATACCCCAAGACCTTAGAAAGTGTCTCATCTGAGCTATCAGTTCGGAGTTCTCATAAAATCTGCCAGAGCTTGAGCTTAGATAGGAGAATCTTTTCAGTTGAGATATTTGTCTTCAAAAGAGCATGGAGAAGGACATATATCTCATATATAGGTGCGTTTTTTTCTGTCTTTTTTAAAATATGACTCAGAAGTGAGAGGTAGTCATGTATAGAGTCAAAATCTTTCCCACTAGGGTTAAACTCTTGAAGGATCTTGATGTTTGATATACGAGAAATTTTTAGATTAGTACTTGAATGTAGCTCAAAGCTGATATCGTATCATACATCTATAGGTTTTTCTTTTGAAGACTTTTTTTTGATCACGTCAATCCTTCAAAAATCATACGAAAAAATGGAGTAGATAGATTCTTTTTCTCCATATTTTATTTTTTTGAGAATTATAGCTTTTGATTTAAAATATGACATCGAACTTATTTTTTTTGTTTTGGAAGTTTTTGGCTACAAAAAGGACAATTTTTCCACATTTGTAGGACAACATTTCCACATTTTTTACATTTTTGCTCGAGATTTTCTTTACATTTTGGGCAGGATTTTGCAGTTTGCGATATTTGTGCGCTACACTTTGGGCAAAAATACAATCCTTTGCGAGATTTTTCTACAATATGTCAGAGTATTGAAAGATTGTGTTCGATTTCTGAAAGAAACTGTTTGTTGACGATATTGCTAGGTCGAACTATGAGATAGAGGAGAAAACCAAGAGGTCAGAGTATCGTTACCAGGAGTATAGACATGAGCTGTAAAAAGAAATTTGAACTTCTATTTGAGACATCCATAGTCACCCAAAATATCATAGTGAGCCATATGATAAAGACATATATCACTCAAAACATAAAAAAAGACTCAAAGGTAATCATTTCTGTGAATCTCTCTGAGAATTGTCACTGAGTATCAGGTATGTACTGGAGATTTTCTTGCATATCTTAGCGTAAATTTCTTTTTTTCCACTGTTCTATTTGCTGGTGGTTCCCACTTACAAGAACATCTGGGACTTTTTTATTTTTATAGTTACGTGGACGAGTATACACAGGGTGTTCTTTTTGTCTATCAAATTTTTTTGAATAACTATCCTCTTCGAGAGACTGAGCATTTCCAAGTACTCCAGGAATATGCCTAATATATGCATCTATAAAAACTTGAGCTGCAATCTCTCAACTCGTGAGGACATATTCTCATATACTGATTTCATGACCTACGTAGAGATCAATGATACGTTGGTCAATTCCTTCATAGTGTCCACATATTATACATATTTCCGTATCTTTTGTTGCAAAATTTGCATGATACTGTTCGACTTTTTCTTGTGTCAGAAGCTCACCTGCTGGAGACATATATATTACTGGAATAGTTTTTCAGCATCTTGAAAAAACATGTTCTATAGCCTTCCCAAGAGGGTCAGGTGAGAGTACTTGACCGTGCATTCCATAAGCCTTATCATCCACATGTCAGAACTTCTTGTCTGAAAAGTCACTGAGCTTATGAAGTGAGATATTTACAAGTCACTGTTCTATAGCTTTTGCCATCATGCTTGTTTCTCGAAAGCTTGTAAAAGCATCAGGAAATATCGTGATTATATGTATTTTCATTATCTATTTTCTAAAAATTTCAATATCATCGATATATCTAAACTCTCAATTCTCATGATAATACACAAATACTCTAAAATTGTTTATCTTGTATTGAAAAAAAAACTTTTGGTCTGCAGTGACTGATCTTCCTAGAATATTTTTTTGAGAGGCAATATTTTCAATATGGTCGAAAATATTTTTACGCAATATACGAGATATATCTATATAGTTTCTTATGATTTCTTCTTCAGCGATAAGTCATGAACCTTGAAAAAGTTCTATAAAAACTTTTTTATATGATTCTATAAAACTATCTATTTTTAATATAGATTTCTTTTGATAATGAATATTAAGCACGATATAATTCTTTTTCTTTTAATTCTTTCAATTCTTTTCTTAGCTTTTTGGCATGCTCTAAAAGTCTTTTTTCTAGAAACTCTTCTGCTTCCTCTCTCGTATACGTTTTTTGCTCTGACATAATATGATTTTTTTACATCTATTTAATGATAAGTATACGTACTTTTGTTTATTCTACAAATATTTACTTGATCCACATCGCATCTCAAAAAGAGAAGAATCTGTATTGTTCTCGTATTGCGTGTTTGTAGGCAGCCTCGATCGTTTCTTTCCCAGCCAGACTTGAAACAAGCATCATAAGAGTAGATTTTGGGAGGTGGAAATTGGTGATAAGTGAGTCTACGAATTTCCATGTGTATCAAGGATATATAAAAATATCAGTTTCTGTAGTCCCAGGATGTAGCTGTCAGCTCTCATCACTCATAGTCTCAAGAACTCTGATGGAGGTAGTTCCAACTGCGATGATCCTCTTGCCTGACTGTTTGTAACTGTTGAGTCGCTTGGCTGTATCTTCCTTGAGTTCTATATACTCCTTGTGCATGTGATGATCTTCTATATCATCAGTTTCGACATTTGCAAAGGTTCCTAGCCCTACATGCAAGAGGACTTCTTCTATCTTTACGCCTTTTTTTTTGAGTTTTTCTATCAATTCACTTGTGAAATGCAATCAGGCTGTTGGTGCTGCACTACTTCACTCTACCTGATTATATACTGTTTGATATCTTTCTCAATCATCGAGTCTTTCTTTTATATATGGAGGCAAAGGAGTATGTCCAATCTCTTCTATGATTTTGAGAAAATCAAGTCCTCAGATATTAAACTCTACGATGCGTCACTTTTCAGAGATGGATTTTACCTCACCCCCTAGCCCCCTCTCCTCGAGGAGAGGGGAGTATTGTGATCCTGAACTCTCCCTAGAGACATTTCCTGACAGTGATTGAGGATCTATAAAATACACTTTTGTCCCGGGTTTCAGTTTCTTTCCAGGATATACTAGACAGTCCCAAGTAGTATCTGAGATTTGTTTGTGGAGAAAGATCTCTACTTCAACCCCTCCTAAGCTCCCCTTATCAGGAGAGGAATTGTTGCTTGATAAGGGGGATTGAGGGGGTTTAATCCATCCTCTCAATCTGGCATTGATCACACGCGTATTATTTACTACCAGTACATCGTTTTCACCCAGTATATCTGCGATGTTATAAAATCTTTTATCTTCGAGCGCTGTAGTGTTTTTTTCTACGATCAAAAGCCTCGAGCTATCTCGAGGTTCTACTGGTGTCTGAGCTATAAGCTCTTGGGGAAGATGGTAGTCAAAATCTGTGAG
This sequence comes from Candidatus Altimarinota bacterium, assembly GCA_020631485.1. Classification (GTDB taxonomy): domain Bacteria; phylum Patescibacteriota; class Gracilibacteria; order BD1-5; family UBA6164; genus JAHDHC01. The sequence continues at coordinate 36,515 of JAHDHC010000002.1, read as the reverse complement.
TTTCATGTACAACAATATATTCATATTTTGCGAAATATAAAATCAAATGATAGACTATTATTATATAAAAATAAATATAAAAATATGGTAGTAGGATGAGGAGAAGGGCCAGGAGGAAACGTTGATATTCAGAAAGATCAAGTAGAAACATGAAAACCACTTGAGTATTATAAACGTATTATCAAAGATTTGAGAAATAATGAAGAGATGGATTATTGAAAAGGAATGATTCCATCGCTTATGAAATCAGTAGATGAATCTACTTTCGATGCTGATAAATGAGAAGATGATCTCATAAAAAGACAGTTATTTGATGATATTCGTGAAGAGATCCAAGAGCATATAACTGATCCAACAAAAACAGAATGGCTTTTGTTAGCTAGAGAACTTCAGAGAGACGATAATAACATTCCAGAGGATGCTGACATTGCTCAAGTTGCAGAATTTATGAATAATGAGCAAATGGAAAGTATATTAAATGGCTTTTGATCTATGGATGTGTCTCATATACTGCCTGAATGAGCGGATCCAGTTGCTTTACAAATGTATATGTCGAGAGAAGTTGCCTCACTTTTTGAAATCACCAATATTCAGTCAGTTATTAGTACTGTATCAATGGATTTGATTGATAGTTCTGAGATTGGAACTAAGTTTTCGCAAGAAATGTTAGAAGCGAAAGAAAATCTGACTGAAAATATAGAAGGGGTATGAATTGTAAAAGCTTTTGAAGATTATGAATCAAACATGAAAAAAATAATGGATTCTTCATTGTGAGAATGAACGTTTGATCAAATGAAAACAAAAATTTGAGAAATATCAGAAGATACCGTGAGGCTTAGTAAGAATCTTTCAGTATTAAAAGATACAGAAGATATAGATTTTTCGAGAACAACAGTAATTGACTATATCTGAGATAACATAAATACTGAACTAACAGAAGAAAACAAAACAGAACATATTGCTGAACTTTTAAAGTTATCAGGTGATACATCATATGACAGAGATACAGCATTAGAGAAAAAAGTTGCTGAGATAAATAAGATATTTGAATGAAAATGAATTGATCCCGAAAAAGCAAAAGGTTTAATGGAAGGAATTAAAGAATCCGGTGAAAAGCTTTCGGAAACGATCATTAACCTTTCAAATCAATGATGACTCTGAGCACTATTTGCAAAACTCTTTCAAGAATGATGACCTCTTGCATTCCTTGCTACATTGTTTTGACCAGAGTTTCAAGAAGCTGTTTCCGAATCAAATCTGAAAAAACAAAGAGCACTTTTCAATCTCGTAAAGATATCTACGTAAGAGTGAGAGTGATTTAAAATAAGTGGGACAGATTTTTCTCAAGTATCATGAACGGATCTCAAGCAATTTTTCAAATCAATGGATTCGCATGATATTGATTACAGTAAAAAAGATTTTTGGGAAAATATACTAACCGGCGAATCAAAACAATGAGCTGAGGATACTAGTGTTCTTACAATTCATGAAAACTTAAAACAACAGGATAAAGGCTTTTTTGAATTCGAAAAAAATTGAGATTTTGCAGATAGTAATAAATGATTCCTCGAAAAATTAAATAGTATAGATAAAAAACAGGCAACTGATGAAGAGAGTAATTCTGAGTGAGAATCCACTGAAACTGAAGATTCAGAATAAGTATTTTTAATAAAAAAGGACAAGACAATTAATTATCTTGTCCTTTTTTTATGAATTGTAAAAATTAAAATTATCTTGAAAAGTGATCCCTTGTCATTCAAGCAAGTGATTTTCTTTGAGCAAACCATGGTGCAAGAAGTGTTAATGCTGCAAATCATGCTCCAGCAGCAAGGTTTTGTTTTCACATACCAATAATTCAAGCCAGTATTTCTTTTCATGCCTCAGCTGCAGCTATTCACATTGTTTTCAGCGAATCTCATATGAATGCTTTTACTCCTTCAGGAATTTTATCATCACCTTTTATCAGTGAACGTTCTCATAATGCAGTTAAATACTGTCAAGCCGCATCCATTCATTCTCTTTCTTGAATAAACTCTGCAATTGTGAGATATAAAGCAGTTTGTTGCCCTATGTTTAACAATCAAAATTCTGTTTCACCTCATGTGAGAATTCTTAATTTAACTACTTCTCAGAGATTTAACGCATTGTTTCCGCTGAATATCTCAGAAATTCTCTTTTCGAAAGTTAATTCATTAAGCTTATCGAAAATGCTATCTCAATCATTTTCGTTATCAGAGACTTTATAGATTTCAAATATACTGTTTTCTCCAAACATACTTTCTTGAATAATCATTCAAAAATTTGAGATATTTTCTACTCTTTTTTGTTCTTCTGTATTTGGATTTTTTATTGATCATAAGATTTGCTCATATGGATTGATCGAAAATATATATCATTCATTCAAAAATGCACTTGCGAGTATGGGTACACTTAGACCTTTTTCTTGAAGCATTGATTCTGTTTCCGGGTCGATATTAGATGGATTACGAAGATCGATGCTAGAAAGAATATCAAAGCTTCATAAGTCATTTAGTAGAGCGATTTCATCATTCATTGCTAAAAAAAGTTCGTCAATTTTTAATCACATATAAGTATCTTTTAAACTGTCCTTTTTTGAAAATACATCCTCTATAACAGTATATGCGCGTCATTCGGTAAGTAAGCGAATAGTGGCAAGTATACTTTGTATTGGATATCCAGTTTTTTCATGAAGAGATGCTACAATCTCGTTCGATTCATTATATCAATTCTCTTTAATTTCTAACAATTCTTGAAAAGTAAGTTCGGTGAATGACTGATTATGGACTATTGATTGATACATGTTAGTAATTTTTTCAATATCACCTGTATCTTCTCATAGTAAATTTGCAACCCTTAGTTCATTTGAATTCTTGAAAAAGTTTATAAAGATAGAAGAGGTGAATTTAAATTTGGTATTTTTATGTTCATCAACTTTATCTAAATCAGCCTCAGGTTTTTCTACAAATTTTTTATCATTATTTCATAGTTTCAATCAATCAAAACCTGCTTTAAATTTTTTATACAAGTCTCATCCAATTATTCCCATTCCTATACTTCAAAGAACTCATGCAAGCCATCACTTTGCTCGTTCTTGCCATGTCGCATCAGGATTGTCTTCCACTTTTCTCATGTTTTGTATATAATCAAAAGCAATAACTTTCAACCCTCAAATTCAAAATCTTCATGATTTCTTTAGCTCTTGTCTAAAATTACTTGTATATTCTTCTTGTTTTTTTAATAATTCCTCTTGAGGACTAAAGCTTGTTGGAACTTCTACTATTTCTCCAGAATCGTCAAGGGGATGAGAAATAACAAAGTCTTTGAAGCTTGATATTCTCGTATCTAAGTCTTGAGTAGTTTTATCTATTCTCTCTTGAAGTTGTGTGAGTCTAAATTCTGGATGAAGTTCAATTTTATCCATTTTTTCTTTCCATCATTCCGCTTCTGCGCGTTCATGTACTGTTTGAATTTCATTTTCTTCAAACATATGACTGAGTTGCTCTACTTGCATATAACTATATTATTATGTGTATTATTATAATTTTATCACGAATATGATACTATTACAACATATCTACAATGAAAAATCGGATTACAAATTGACTTATATACATTTATATATTATAATATATTTACTTTTTTGGACTCGGGAGACCGAAATGTTAAAGTTAATTTTTGGGCACATAGGTGTATACCTATCGGTTGTCGTAGTTGGATTAAATATGGCTTTATTTTCAAGCCTGGGAGCAGGTTTGACTACCTATTTGATAGTCGGTGTAATTTGCTTAGTTTTTTCATTTTTGTATTTCATGATAATCATAAAAACGGCAGATCGTGCTAACAGCTACAATGACCCCCAAATAGCAACATCAGATACAGTGGGAGATATGGTCTCGTTTGGCTATTCTATTGTTCTGATATGCGTTTGGGTACACATTGGACTTACCTACGATATAAACGATCTTATATTCTATATTGAACAACTTTTGTTCCTTATAGGTTTTATGATATTAACTGGTGTTGAGCTTCGACGAACAGCCTGGCTTGCCTACAAACGATTTGGACTCTTGGATAAGAGTCAGATCCTTAACTTAGATGGAGGTGGATCGTAAAATCCAAGGAAGGAAAAAGGAAAAAGATAAAGGTGGGGATGAAAATCCCCCCTTTTTCGTTGCTTTATTTCTCTTGAAAAAAATTATATATCAAAAATTCCCGGCAAAGCCGGGAATTTTCTTTTAACAGATATGAGAGCTTTATGAGCCTCTCATCCAAGTTGAAAAATCACTTGGTACAGGAATCCCATCTAACACAGGCACAATGCCAAATGCTAAAACGAGAATAGTTGCAATTGCGAATGGAACAGCAACAATGGGATTTTTTACGAATGCCCATTTAAAAACGAACAATGCAAAAAATACTCCAAAGTATTGTGCTGCCATTACCACAATATTTGCTGGCATAGCAGTAAGTAGCATGAATATTGCTACAAAACCAGCAATCCAGTAATTCCAGGTTTTTAAATCTTTCCAATTGGTACTGAATGCGGCAGCTGCCATAACAGCAGCTACAACTGCGTAAAAAATATTTGCGAGTTGTTCTGTACCCGGGGGATATAGCCCCCAAGTATTTCCGCCCCACATAGCAATTACGACAATAAGTGCTTTAAAAAACAACATATCTGTATCTCCATTTTTTTCCCGTGTATTCGGGAAAGTTAATTAAAAAAGTAAATTTCTCGAACAACGGTAATTGTATTATAAATTATTTTACATAAATTGTCAATTATTGTACTATTGCAGAGTCAAGGTTACATTTTATTTTCTTAGATTAATGGCACAAGTAAGGGATTTATTTCTTTAAAGTTTTTTAACTTTTCTTCAGGAGTTACTCATTTCATTCATAATCAATAGTGTCTTTTTTGTGAATTGTAATAATCAGTCCATAGTTTTAAGGAATATCGTAGTTCAGATATGTCAGCATTGAAGTTCCAATACACACAGCAGTTCTCTTTCATAGTTCTATGATATCTTTCCACCTTTCCATTGTGTTGAGGAGTATAAGGAGGATTCTTATTATGTTCAATACTTCGTTTCTCTAGATACCTAGTTATCAGTTTACTAAATTCTCTTCACTGATCTGTTCTGATAGCTCTCACTCTGTATTTACTCTCGCTCAATATTTTCTTCATAAAATCCAAAGTAGTGAATTCATTGTGATTTGTGTATATCTCTGATATTACAAACCTACTAGCGTCATCTATCGCTGTGTAGATACATAACTTTCTCTGATATCACCATGGAAAACTTACATCTACTTGTAACTCTCTTCCTGGGATATCTTTTACGTACAGGATCTTTTTTCTCTTCTTATCTATTATGTCTTGAAGTAATTCTCATTTCAATACTGTCATACTAAAACAATTAGGCATATACATTTTTTAGTAAGTAATTCATACTGAATTATCTTACCATTTTATGTAACCCTAATTGCTGCAATTGTAACAAGTTATGTGAAATGATAAAAAATAGAAGCAGGATGTTTACTTTTTTTTATCTGGAGAAGAATATATAGAATCTCAGTGAAATTTGTTTTCTGACCAATTCGATCTATGTCACTCCGCCCATAATCATAGCACAGCAAGATCTCAAGCAAAAATTCACGCATTTGTAACTCATCATTTCGAAAGGTAAGCAGCTCATTGTTCTCATAATCATTTTCATATCAGATATGATTTATTTCCATCTATATGCAATTTTGTGGCAAAAAACCTTTGTCACGATATTCATAGTCATCAGGCTACTACTCATCAAATTGCTCAAGTTGCTGATCATACTATAATGTCTGATCATATATCAACTATAGCTTCATTTTTAGTATCATATCATTTTCAGAGTCATCAAATAGATATTACAGATGCTGTGGCACCTATTGTCGCTCACTGAATGATAAGACTTGAAGAATAGGCTGCTGCCATCGGTCATCAAACGAGAAGTGCAAGTCAAATTACGGCTCAGATTTTTGCTCAAGTTTTCATTTTTTTCCATGATTTATCTGATAAATCAAACGCTCCTATTCCATTTATGTCATTAAAAAGTTTGAGTGATTCTTTTTGAATATCTGATAATCATTCCAAACTTAAAGCTGGATCACCATTAAAGTTTCACCATCAACCAGACATGCTATCCTTAAAAGAATCACCAATGAGTTCGTATGATTCTTGAGCGACTTCTTTAAGGGCAGTATCTAAACCTTGTATATCAAGTTTTTTTTGAACATAACCAGTTCTTGCTCATCTCGTGTTTTTTACTCGTATTTTTTTCTCTAAGCGAAACATAGTTGAAATAATTATTTTATTCTCTAGAGAAAGATCTTTGTATTCAACTCATTCGATTTCTTTTATATTAATTCAAAAGATACCCTTCACAAAGTTATTACCATCTACTAAATTTCAATTTGGAAGACTGATTTTTCTATTATTAATACTAGAAACGAGTCCTGAGGCAATATCTACTGGCTTCTTTTCTCATAGTTTTTTATCTTCAATTTTGAAACTAGATTCCTGTTGTAGTTTTGAGATTATGCCATTTTCTCTATACATCATATATAGCAATATGTTGTTTGCTAATTCTGGATCTTTAAGGTTGTCATCAATATTTGACATAGTGTATACAACATGTTCTGAGTTTGACATTGGATTCCGAACCGATTTTTCTTCAAAATTTCTTCCAGTAATTATTTTAGAGAATTTCAGGAAATCTTGATCAGATACATCTGCATCGTTTATCATTTTTTTAAAAATCTCAAGATGTAGTTTTCTTGCAATTTGTTCGTATGACCTTTCAACTGATATAGATTGGTAATTGTTTGAGTCTATCTTTTCATGAATATTTACGAGGTAGTCTAGACAATATGAAATAGACATAGATGATAAAATATTATCAACTAAATCTTCTATTTGCTTTGGTGTTTTTTTGAGATATTTCGCTCATCACTCATAGGTATCTCAGATTCACATAAGAAATTCAAGATATCGTTTATGTGATCAAACATAGTCATCTTGGTACTTTGGATTTTCTGATATAGTATTTTTTAATCATCATAGTCAATTTAATATACTGTCAGCTATTGATTGAAGTTCTAACAGATTTTTTCATTCAAGACTTTCTCAAAATAAATTAGATTTGGACTCTTCTTTAGGTGTATTATTTGAATATGTATCATCATCTCATAAATAATCAAAAAGTTCTTTCTCATTGTTATGAAAAACACTATCCATAGCATTTAATACTGTATCAAGTTTCTCTAAATCATTATGGACTTGATGATTTTTTCTTTCTTTTTCTTGAAATATTTCTTCTGCACTCAGGTATTCTATTGCTTCTAGGTCTATCTTTTTAAGATTGATGTACCATTTTTCTGCTCCTTTTTCTCAATTTGTATGACAGATTAAAAAATTTCATTCAAGAGAAAATCAGAGTAATTTTCAATCGAATCTGTTAATAATGATATCCGAAAGTCGTTGTTGTAAATCTATTTGTTGAGGGGTGCTTTCAAACTGTGATTGTAGTACTCATAAAAGTCATAATTTCTCAAATCAGGGAACGGTCGTTGTAATCTCAGACTCTTTATTCTCTTCAGATTCTTCTACAGGAGTTTCAATCATTGATTTTTCATGATCCATAAAAGAAAATTATTATAAAGCTTTTATTAGGTTTTTATCCATCTCAGCTAACCATTTTCTATCTCTAAATTCTCTCTCTATATCTTCCATACTTGATTCTCAAGCGATCATATCAAAGAATTTTTGTCTTGTATTTGCATGAACTCACCTTTCATTAAAATACTCAATAACTTGATTCCTAGTTTCTAGCTTCTTCATTTCTGTTTTAGATAGAATATTTGTTTCACCTTGACCATATTTACTCAATAGTTTATCACTAAAATCATCGATATTTCAAGCTTCTAGCAAATCATCTATATTCTTAAGTAATCATGAAATGTCAAGAGTTTTTCCAGAATAACTTAACTGTTTTTGTAATCTTTCTATTACTGTATTTGCTTCTTCTTTTACTTCAGGGCTTATTTTAGGTGTCGTATTTAGTTCAGGGTTATTGGTATTAAACGTATCATTTATTGGATTTTCAATAGTTCAATAATCTATACTAGTTGAAGAATTATCAGTTGGATTTGATGAAGTATTGGAAGCACTGTCAGGTACATAAGTTTCTATTTCCAATGTTGCGTCCAAATCTATATCAGTATCAACTGCAATAATTGGATTATTTTTTCTTTGTTCACTAATCCTATTTGCTTTTCTTACAGATTCTGGACTAGCAATAGCTTTTCAAATATATGATTGAAGAGTTGGGTGCTTGTCAAAATCATCTAATGTTTTTCAGTCAACAAGTTCATATACTCAATTTTTGATTTCTAAAACTCAATTTTCTAATGCTGTATCAAGTTTATTTGTATAGTTGTTTATGGTTGCAGAATCTAAAATTTCAGTACCAATTTTATCTTCTAGGCTTGTTTCTAACGTATCTAGATCTATATCATCTCAACTTATGAGTCTTTCTCATCTGTTTGAATATATTTCATCTATTGAATTTAAACCATTTAAACGTGCTGTTGAAGCTGCCCTATCATATAAGTCATGATATCTTTCAGCTTCGGATAGATCAGCGGATCAATCAATAACATCGTCAGCTACTGGAATTCATGATGGTGTAGTTTCATTAGTAGAGCTTACCGAATTATCGATGCTAGTGTCGATACCAGTTAGAGTATCAGTTCAGCTCATTGACGAACTATCATCAGTTGCTGTACTAGAATCAAGAGGATCTACTCAAGTAGTTGATAGTTCTGTTGACCAGGTATCGTCAAAATCAAATATTCCAAGATCATTTGGATTTGTTGTATCTGCAATGGTTGGGTGATCGTGTAGAAGGGGAAGAGTCCCATTATTTAGTGCTTCTCACATATTTTGCAATAATTTTTTAACATGATGTTGATCTCAATCACTTATAGGGATGCCGATTTTTTTAGAAATTTCAATAATTGCATTTTGTTTTTCCAATATTGCTCTTGTATGATCTCATATATCAGCAGGATCAACAGTTGTTGATTTTAGGCTTTCTAGTTCGTTGTAGGCAGTTTTTAATTCCTCCATTATATCTTTGTATGTTGCTGGAAGCTTTACTCTCTCCCCAGCAATATCAACTTCTATTCTACCGTTATTTATTTCTACTTCAGCAGCTGCTTTAGCCTGTACCATCTCAGGATTTTTTCTCCAACCAAGTTTTCATTTTATTTTAGTTGTGAGTTTTTCAAGTTCAGTTTCCCAATTTTCAAGATCGTCTAATGTAGTCACATCTTGCGATTCGATTTTGCTTTTAAGATCCTTGAGTGATTTGATGTTTTTATCAGAATTAAGTCTTGATTTATATTCTGGAGACTGAAAAATAGTTAGGTTATTATCTAATCTTGCTAAAATATCATTCTTACTTGACTCAAGAGAATCTCTTGCAGCATCCGATAATTCTGCATTTTCTTTTTTCAGGGTTTTATTTTCTTCTTCGGTTTTGTATCTTCCTCTTTTAAAAGGACGAATTCTTCAAACATATGGGATTCTATGAATAACAAAAAACCGAAAAATTAGTATTGGTCAATTTAGGACATAAGCAATATCTTCAGGAGACCAATCTCCAGCCACTTTTTTTTCTGTATCAATTCATAAAATGTGTTTTAAAAACAAAGAAGAGAAGTTCAGGAAATCGAAATCTATTTCTTTTGTTAACTTTTCTTCTAATCAAAAAAGTTCGTTTAACCATCCGTCAGTTTCTATATTAAAGTCACTTGGAGATATGGTAACTTTACCATCGAGGAGAAATTCTTCCCAATTATTAGTAGTATGGCTTTTAAGAGCATTATTGATTTCTTGAAGAAGAGTACTTATATGCTCTTGTTTTTCTTCAACTGAGTTGAATTCTGTATTAATTACAAATCTTCCTCACTCTATCTGCATTGCATCAGTATCAAGTTTAGAATTCATTTGTAGTTCTTCTATCATATTTATGAGTGAGGTTTTTGATCCGTTGATCATTGTTTCCATGTTAATGTCATTTAATACGTCCTCAACATTTATGTTTGGCATTATATTATCTCAAACTCATTTTCTCCATAATTGTTCTACTAGATAACTTCATCTTCAACCATTTCATTTATCATCAAATCACACAAAAGTATCATTTCATGTCTTTATTTTTTTATGTGCAAGATCAATAGTTTCTGCAGCAAGTTTGTCTATTTTTTCAGTTTCACGGTTTGATAAGACTTCAGTATTAGGAGTTGGATTTGATTGAAGATTAGATGAATTTTGATTCTCTCCTTCTTTAGATCATTTTTTTCAACTGAAAACACCTGGATTTCAAACTTCTTTTCTTTGTTCTATTGATTTTTCTTTTACTTGTTCTTGTGCTTGTTCATATTTTTTAATAATTTCAGAAAGTCCATCAATATTTTCTTGAATCATAGCACTTACTTCTCATGCTTCAGAAAAACCTATCCCATCAGTAGTCATACTATGGAGCTGAAACATAAGTTGCCTATCAATATTGATAATTGTCTCAGCATCCTCTATTGAAGGATTTCTTTTTCCTACTGTATGCAAAAGATTCAAATATTCTTTATATGATTCACTAATACTATCGTTCTCACTTAAAAGAGGTAGAATACTATCCGTGTTATTTTCCACTCTTTGGAGTATTTCTCAATTTCCTTCCATATTACTTTTTAAGATTGTAGTGCATTTAATGCTCCAATTATATAAATTCACACTTCTTGTCTTTCATGATTTTTATCTCTCGATAGTTCTTGTGCTTTTATTTCTAATTGTTCTAAAAAGAACTTTTTGTTACTTTCACTTTTTATTTGTTCAAGTGTTGCTACTATCGAGCTTTTTTTGATGAGAGGTTCAAGGAAACTAAATTTTTTTAATTCAGTACTAATTTCGTCTCTTTCTTTTTGAACATCTGGTTTCAATGTGTTGTTTTCAACTCATTCTGATGTACTTGTATTGATATAGTCATTTTCTATACCTTCTTCAGTAATTTCAGGAAGTACAACTTCAGGTGGATTAGGATTTTCGTTATTTTCTTTTTGCTTCTTTTCTGCGACATTTCAACTAGTTTCATCTTTTTTTGAAAACAAACTACTATTTTTCTTATTCGTATTCTCTCAAGAATCTCATGTTTCTGGTATTCTTGTTTCTCATTTTTTCTTTGATTTATGAGAGTCACTGATTGGCTTTGCATCTACCCTATTTGCTTCAAGTTTCACTCTTTCTGGACCAGCACTACCTGCCTCAAGTTTCACTCTTTCTGGATCAGCAGTGCTTGCCTCAAGTTTCACTCCTTCTGGGGTTGCAGTACTTGCCTTAAGTGTTATTCCTTCTGAGGCTGCAGTACCTGCCTCAAGTTTCAATTCTTCTGGATCAGCACTATTTCCTTCAAGCTCTACTTCTTCAGCTTCTCATCTAAAATTGTATGTTGTTAAAAGTGCTCATCAACTTCTTGCTCCAGAATCTTTATCATTTTCTATTAAGAGTTTGATAAATTGTTGAACTTCTTCTTTTGTATAGAGTTCTCAATTAGATTTTTCAAGAGGGTATCAGTATATATTTGCAATCGAATGTTTTCCATCTCTAAATGCTTGCAAATGAGACTTATTCATTTCTCTGAAAACCTTTGTTTGAAATGATATAGTGAACAATTCACTGAGCTCATTTTCTGGAATTTTTTTCTCTCATTTTGATTTGTTTAATTCTAAGAGATCTGCATGAGTTTTTTCATATATTTTTTCTCACCTCCACTCTAGGGGTTTTCAGGTAATTCAAAATTCTTCTGATAAGAAATTGCTTATTCCTTCATTTATTCAACCTTTTATTCTATTTAATCAATCTCCAGCTCACATTTCTTTTGCACTTGTGAGTAGTGTCGCTCATAATCCAAGAGTAAGGAGTCTTCCTATAATTCACTTAAATCATTTTCAAGGTCAAAAGAATAAGAATCATCAGATTAATAGTGGAATTGCAATTTTTGCTCCTGTCGTTTTTGTGAATTCAGATAAAAATTTTGTCGATTCTTCTGTACTCATCGCTGTTATAGTTTTGAGGTCTCATATTCAAGGGATTTTTAGATTTCTATACATTTCACCTTCGTCACTACTATGCCATTCCATAAATGTTTTCATTTCTGCTGTTGAAAAACATTCTGTTATAAGTGTTAATTCCTCATTTTTTACTATTTTACCAGACGAATCCTTAAAGCAGAACTCATCTCATTCAAACTTGATAGAATATCCTTTTTTCTCAACATTTTCTGAATATATATAAGTTAATATTCTACTTTTTGTATTTTGATCTCCCGTTTCGCTATAAATATCAATTTGTTCTTGTAGTGTTTTTCATTTGAGATCAAGTGATCACTTTGCGATTCCTTCAATAGAAGTTTTTTCTACATATTTAAATAATGCCTCCAGATCAGGAGGAATGCTTTCTCAATCTTTTATTTTTGATCTGAGAGCCCCTATATCAGACATGTAGACTTTGTGTTGATCAGGATTATTTTTTTGTGTATTTTCAAGAAAGGCACTTATTTTTTCATGAAAATGGGTACCAAGAAGCCTTAGATCATCTCAGGTGATTTCTGATTTATTAAGTAAGTTTTTGATTTGTCCTAGAGTTGGTTGTCCATCTTTCAATGCATCTTGAGTTTTTTCGTGTACTCAAGCCTTTTTCTTACTATGGTTTTTTAAGAGTGCTAGTTTTTCGTCATTTCTCTCAATCCTAGAATAATATTTGATGAGCCAATTTTTTTCTATACTTGGATGTATTCAAGAGTTATCATTTGTTTCAAGAAATTCAGCCATTTTTTTGAGTTTGTGATCAAAAAATCATTCATTTCTTAATTCCTCTGCATTCATATGCAGTGATCGAGAGAAATCAATTTCCCAAAATTGAGGAGAATTATTTGTCTCTACTGGACTATTTTGTGCTTCGTGTACCATCAATACGTAGTAAAAAAATATTTATATTTGTATTTTATCATATAAAAAAATATAACTCAAATATCTGACTATCGAACTTGCAAATGATAAAAAATACCATACAATTCCACTGTTTTTTAAAAACCAGTAACACGTGATAGAAAGAATTTTTAAATATTCGATCAAAAATATACTCAGGAATAAATTCTTGAGTGTTTCTTCGGTTTTAGTTTTGGGGATACTTATCTTTTTTATAAACATACTCGTCATACTTCACAATGTGAGTATCAATCTCATAAGTGAGGTAAACTCAAAGCTCACTATTTCTCTATATCTCAATGATGATCTCAAGGAAAACTCAGGACAAACACTTGATTTCCTTAAGGCTCTTCAAGACGTCTCTCCGACTATAATTGCAAACTATAATAGTAAGGAAGAAGTACTCCAAGATCTTAAACAGCGTGATCCAGAACTGGTGAAGATACTCGAAAGAGATAATCCACTCCCTCCTACTATTACAATAGAGTGAGTAAATCTGGATGAGTATGAGAAACTCAATGATGTTATTTCTAGTCGTTCGAACCTTCTTTTAGGATCAGAACAAGAGATGGAACGTCTTACTTTGACCGGAACATGATGAGTGGACGACGGGAAAATACTTGATTTTTGACTCGAGGTAAATGAAAATGAAAAAGTACAAGAAAATGTATATTCGTATAGAAATCAGTATGAGAGAATCAATCAAGTGATTTTCGTCCTCAATACCCTCAAATATGGACTGTATTTTATTATTGCTATATTTTTGCTTTCAATTTGAGTAATAGTTTATTCTGTTATTGGGAATTTTGTCTATTATTACAGAAATGAGATATATATTACGAAACTTGTGTGAGGTTCAAATATCTTTATATACGGACCATTTTCTCTCCAGGGACTTATGTACGTTTTGTTTGCATTCATCCTGAGTATACTTGCATTTTTTGTCATAACAGATAACGCTTCATTTGTGATAGGGCAAGATACGAGTGCCTTTACTGCTTATATATTTAATCAAAACTTCAACAATATCTTGTTGATTGAGCTTCTTGTATTTTCATTTTTATGACTCTTTAGTTGATTTCTCTCATCAAAAAAATACTTAAAAAATAACTAGAATACATGTTTTTTAAAACATATGGAATACTCTGAATCAACGCACGTAGTCTCAAGTATATAAAAACATACAATGGAAAAGTTGCTCGTGAGCTCGCTGATTCGAAACTCAAAACAAAAGAGTTTTTAAAAAAACAAGGAGTCAATGTTCCTCAAACTTTAAAGATACTCAAAAAACATGAAGAACTCACTGAAGAAATGGTTGCAAGCCTAGAGCCTCCTTTTGTGATAAAGCCAAACAACGGTTTCTGAGGTAAGTGAATTCTGGTAATTGATAGTGTAGATCATAATGGTATCTTCACCACAAATACCTGAGATACTTTTAGTCCGAAAAGACTCATTATACATCTTTCAAATGTTTTAGATGGTTTTTTCTCGCTTTCTGGAAATAGGGACAAAGCAATGATTGAAAAAAAGATTATTATCAATAGTGATATCGCACTCTTATGAAAGTATGGATTACCTGATTTGCGTATCATTTTGTTCAACTGTGTTCCTGTCATGGCTATGATCCGTATACCAACAGAGAAATCAGGAGGAAAAGCCAATCTCCACTCAGGAGCTTGTGCTGCGGGGATAGATATCGGAAATGGGAGACTTACCTATACAGTACAAAACTCAAAACAGATAAAATCTATTCCAGGAATCGGAAATGTTCGTGGTACAAAACTCCCAGATTGGGAAAAGATTCTCGAGCTTGCAGTAAAAGTACAGTATGTCACTGGAGTGCAATATCTTGGCTGTGATATAGTGCTCGATGAAAATGATGGACCATTACTTCTCGAGATGAATATACGTCCAGGGCTTGAGGTGCAGGTTGTCAATAATGCACCACTTCATACTCGACTCAAAAAAGTAGAGGGGATTGAGGTGAATTCTGTAGAAAAATGAGTGCGACTTGGGAGAGACCTCTTTAGCTGAGATCTAGAAGAGCGTGTAAAAAATATCACCTGAAAAAATATCTTGTGACTTCGTGAGTATGTCGGACTTGAGAGAAAAGAAAAAAACTATAAGTATATCGCAGATATAAAACCTTGAGACGAAAATAATTATATAGACGAAGCCTTTGTCCGTGATACTCTCTGATTCCTCAATGTTCAAGAAGGCGTGAGATTTAAGGTGACACTTCTCGAGCAGACAAAAAATATGAGATTCCTCATCAAAAAAGAACTCTGAACCAAGCTTATAATTGGGTCAAAATCACTGAGAGGATTTCTCGTAGATCCTTTTAAATACAAAAAAGGAGAGCTTCCTACAGATTTTGACTCACTGAGCAATCTCAAGGTCATAAATAGTAGTATCATAAAAAATTATAAAGATGAACTACAAAAACTTGATAAGGCAATTTTTGCAATTGACAAGAAGCTTCTTCTCCTGAAATACCTCATACCAAAAAATGTCGATGAGCAAAAGCAGCTTTTTATAGAATCAGATGGAAAACATATTCCTGAGCTCGAATACAACTATCCGGATCATGATTTTGCTCAGATGAAAAATGATCTCGCCTCTCTAGATATAC
Organism: Candidatus Altimarinota bacterium; assembly: GCA_020631485.1. Classification (GTDB taxonomy): domain Bacteria; phylum Patescibacteriota; class Gracilibacteria; order BD1-5; family UBA6164; genus JAHDHC01. The sequence goes on along the minus strand of JAHDHC010000002.1, from coordinate 20,779 downwards.
CCGAAATCCCACTTGCTTGACTGTATGTCGAAAAAAAAGAAGAAGTTCTCAATAAGATAGGATTCCTTGAGGCATTTTGTAACGGAGAGTCAAAAGAAATGACCTTGTATTCAAAAAAGATATTTTGAGAGATAGTGTCAGAAAATTATGATCATGCACTCCAGATTATAAAAGCAAAATCTGATCTCGATACAGAAAAGCCTATGAAAACATCTGAGATACGTGACTTTGTAAAAAAATTCAATCATATATATAGTATCCATCTATGACTTTCTGAAAGATCGTGAGGATCTCGCTTTGCGATGAAAGGAAATAAACTCATGATGAGAAAATGAGCTCAGGTATGAAAAAAAGAACTAAGATCAATTATCGCACATGAGATAGAGTGACATTATCTTCGAAAGCTTAATGGGAAAAAACAGTTTCTTGAAATTTTTTCAAGGGGAACAGCACGTTATATTGAAACAGATGAAGGAATAGCTATCTACAATCAAAACAAATTTCTCAGTCTCAAAGATCCTAAATATTATGGAATCTTTGAAAGATACTATTTCATAAACTACGCTATGAATCATAGTTACAAGAAACTTCTTGAGAAGATGAAGGAGTACTATGATAACGATTATGAGAAGATTTTTAACTATATCTTGAGACTCAAGCGTGGAATGCCAAAATTTACGAGTGATGGTATCTTTTATAAAGATGTTGTGTATCTTAATGGGTATATGGATCTTGAAAGTTTTCTCGATAATTGATGAGATCTTAAAAAACTTTACATGTGAAAAATAAAAACATCTGACCTTGAGACGGTCTTAGAATCTTGACTTGTAAAGATCAACTCAGAAGACTTATTGGTTCCATTTCTCTCCTAGTAAAAAAGTCCTAAAAAAGATTTGCAATTGCTACAAAAGCTCATATAATTCACACGCTTTTCAAAGTACTTCGGCACTAGAAATAGCTTAAAATGGGGATGTAGCTCAGTTGGTTAGAGCGCCCGCCTGTCACGCGGGAGGTCGCGAGTTCGAATCTCGTCATTCCCGCCATTAAATTTCCCCCAGCGAACCGAAAAGAAATTCACATCGAAATTACATAGCAATTGATGTTTGAAAGATGGGGTCAAAATTATGAGCCAAATTCATACCTTTTTACCACTTTTTATAATCAGTCTAACTGAAGCGAAAGAGAGAAAAAGTATGAAATTTTAAAAATCATGGGGAATTAGCTCAGTTGGCTAGAGCGCTCGCCTTGCACGCGAGAGGTCAGGAGTTCGACTCTCCTATTCTCCACCATTAAATTTCTTAATTTGCGATGAGCCTTGCGAATCGAATTAAGGATTTAAATCTCACTATCAAACGTATGCGAGATATGAGACGTTTACAATATGTTATTAGAATTTTAAACTTAGGAATATGCCTGCAAACAAAAGACCAAGAAGACTCAACTATGCAGTAAATAAAAAATGACCAAAAAGTTGATCAAAAGTTGGAAAAGCTATTACTCACTACAAAAAACTTCAAGAAAGAATAAAAGTAGAATGAGAAACTAAATGGCTAAAAAATGCTACAGCTATAGTCCTTGCGAAGTTTAAAAAATATTCTATTAACGTTAACAAAATTTAATTATGGCGAGATTAACATGACATGCTCATAGAAAATTAAGAAGAGCACTCAATTTAATAGAGAAGAAAGTGAGAAAAACTAAGTCTAGATAATCAATTTGATTTTTAGTTATTAGTTATTAATATACCAAATACACGTATTTTATTTATATTTATTATTATTTATTATGTCTTTTGATAGATCTAAAGCGCACATGAATATTGGTACCATTGGTCACGTAGATCATGGTAAAACAACTACAACAGCAGGTATTTCTGCTGTACTTACAGCTATGTGAGGTTGAGAAGTAAGAGATTTTGCTTCGATCGACAACGCACCTGAAGAAAGAGAAAGAGGTATTACTATTAATACTTCACACGTTGAATACGAAACAGCGAACAGACACTACGCTCACGTTGATTGTCCAGGGCATGCTGATTATGTTAAAAACATGATTACCGGTGCTGCACAAATGGATGCTGCGATTCTTATCGTTGCTGCTACTGATGGGCCAATGGCTCAAACAAGAGAACATATCCTTCTTTCAAGACAAGTAGGTGTTCCATATATTGTTGTATACATGAACAAATGTGATATGGTTGACGACGAAGAAATGCTAGAACTTGTAGAAATGGAAATCAGAGATCTTCTCTCTAAATACGATTTTCCTGGAGATGATACTCCAATCGTGAAAGGTTCAGGACTCGTTGCTCTCGAAAATCCAACTGATATGGACAAAGAATACGGAGCAAAAACTATTGTTGAACTTTTTGAAAAACTTGAAGAGTTTGTACCAGTTCCAGAAAGACCAACTGATAAAGACTTCCTTATGCCTATTGAAGACGTTTTCTCAATTAAAGGAAGAGGTACTGTAGTTACAGGTAAGATTGAAACGGGAATTATAAAAGTTAATGAAGAAGTTGAAGTAGTAGGTATCAGAGATACAACAAAAACAACTGTTACAGGAGTAGAAATGTTCCACAAACTTCTTGACCAAGGGCAAGCTTGAGATAATGCTTGAATCCTCCTCAGAGGTACTCAAAGAGAAGATGTAGAAAGAGGACAAGTTCTTGCTAAGCCAGGATCAATTACTCCACATACTGACTTTGAAGCAGAAGTATATGTTCTTAATAAAGAAGAATGAGGAAGACATACTCCTTTCTTTAAAGGATATAAACCACAATTTTACTTCAGAACAACTGATGTAACTGGTGATATTGAACTTCCTGCAGGAGTAGAAATGGTTATGCCTGGTGATAACATTGCTATGACAGTAAAACTTCAAGTACCTATCGCGATGACTGAAGGTTTGAGATTTGCGATCAGAGAATGAGGAAGAACTGTAGGTTCAGGTGTTGTTTCAAAAATCGTAAAATAATTTATGTATTCATATTCTCTATGAGCGAAATCTCGTAGGGAATGATGAGTAAATAAATACTCTCTTAAATAGTTATTTAAAATTATATGGCTGGAAAAACAGGTTCTGGGAAAATAAGAATAAGCGTAAAAGCATTTGATCATAGACTTCTTGATAGCGCTGTAAAAAATATAGTACTCACTGCAAAAGACTCTTGAGCAATTGTTGTATGACCAATTCCTCTTCCTACGAAGATAGAAAAGATTACACTCAATAGATCTACTTTTGTAAATAAAGATGCAAGAGAACAATTTGAAATAAGAAGACATAAAAGAGTAATTGATATAGAAGAACCTACTTCAAAAACACTTGAAATGCTTCAAGGGCTCAATATTCCAAACGGAGTATGAGTAGAAATAAAAGCCTAATAATACTAATATTTGAAATATGTCTAGAATTTGTGAAATAACAGGGAAAAAGACTGCTGTTTGAAACAGGAGAAGTCACTCTATGAGATCAACAAAAAGAAAGTTTCGTCCGAATCTTTTTTACAAAAATATAAAAGATCCAGAATCAGGACTTGTATATAGAATCAGAGTTTCTGCAGCTTGACTCAGAACACTGAGAAAAAAAGGAATCATAGTATAACCCCTCTCAATCTCCCCTGACAAGGGGAGAGAAAAGAAAAGATATTTGCCCAGATGGTGGAATTGGTAGACACGCAAGACTTAAAATCTTGTTCCCTCGGGAGTCCGGGTTCAATTCCCGGTCTGGGCACCAAAACACTAAGCATAAATTGAAAGTTATAGAACTAATAAACATTATTATTAGTTTCTAACTCTCAATTTACAATATATATAATAATGTTTATAGAATAATATGTTAAAGATAAGATTATCAAGAGCTGGAAAGAAAAATATGCCATTTTTTAGAGTCGTTCTCACAGAGCATACAAAAGCTTCAAAGCACGGTTATAAGAAAGTGCTATGATTTTATAACCCAATCTCAAAAGAATTTAAGATTAGAGATGTAGAAGAAGTGAAAAAATATATATGACAATGAGTTCAGTTAACACCAAGGATGTTGAAGCTGATGGAAAAAAATAACATTTCAGTGTAGTTCCAAGCCTCTTTTTTGCAAAAAAGGAGGATTTATTTTTTTAAGTTTATGGACATGAATAAAGAAGTAGATTTTTTGCAATATATACTAGAAAATATAGTATCTGAGCCTAGTGAAATAAAGATTGATAGAACGGAAGATGAGCTAGGAATCTTGCTTACCGTTACTGTTTCTAAAGAAGATATGTGACTTGTAATAGGAAAATGATGAAATACCGTTTCAGCACTGAGAAGTGTACTGAGACTAGTATGACTTAAGCAAGGTCAAAAAGTAAATCTTAAGGTAGAAGGATAACAAATCGCTAAAAAGCTCTCATTTGAGAGCTTTTTAGTTTACAAAATAGTCTTTTGATATATTATTTAGTCATTAATTGTAATATATAAATATGGAATACGGAACTACAAATTATCAAAGCTGATTTGCAAACTCCCAAGTAGAAGGTATATGATGAATATTTTCTCAAAACCTCACTTTTTGAGACTTTTTTCTTCTCCTTATATCACTTTTTGTTTTGGCAGCTTGAGTTTTATCAATTGTTTTTGTCCTTTGGTGAGGACTCTTACTGATACTTTCATGAGGAAAAGACGAAAAAATCAAGCCAGCTATTAACACGATTAGATATGCTGTTATAGGTATGATTGTAACAGTATTGTCTATATTTCTCTTTCCAATACTCTGAAGATTGCTCGGGCTCGAAGTAGAGAGATATGCTCAGCCTAAACGTATTTTTGAAAAGATAGAAGAAATAGGAAATAGAATATTTTCCACTTCAGGAGAAACTTGATCATATTGAGGAAGTGTTGGATCTTCATCTAGTTGATGATATAGAACAGGACAGTGACTTGATGATTTTCCAGATGACTTCTCCGATCTTTAGACAAAAAAAGAGAGTGATACATGATGTATCACTCTCTTTTTTTATAGTATATTTTTATCCAGTATATTCACTCTCTGCAGCATTGTTGTATTGGATCTCTTCTATATCTATGTAGCTATCAGGAGCTTGTATTTCTGGTACTTCATCCGTTCTTTTTGTATTGGTTTTGAGGTTGATATCGATGATTGATTTTTCTCCACTAAATACTTCAAATATCAGATTCATAGTATCACTGAGATATTTGTGTGTATAGTTTATATCAAAGGTTCCTGTGATTTTCTCTCCGTCTCACGAAAATCATCATTCTCTTGTTTCAAAGCTGTTTTGTGAGTTGAAACTCGTACTGTCATATTTTCAGTCATGTTCTATGCTCAATACGCTTTCTCCATAGTCAAAGAAGCCTGTTTTACCTTGTATTATTCCATTTTTTAGGGATATAGAAGAGCGAAAATCATCTTTGAGGGCTCAGCTATATACTGTTTCATAGGTCGTATAGTCAAAACTTTTTTCACGAGATAGAGCTTCTATATCTATATTTGCACTCTCAAAATTTCAGTTTTCTTCATCCCAAGTGTATATAAAATCGATATTTTTAAGCTCATTTTGGTCATCATAGTTGAGCTCAGCCTCTATTGTTCAAGGAAGGTATTGGAAATTCACATCTAAAGGATCGGTGCCTTGAAGTGCATCTTCTCCTGTCATATTTCCATCAAGTTTTACGATATTATTATTTGTATCGAGCGTTCATGAGAAATTTCCTCTTATACGATTTGAGAGTTTTTGTGAATTAGTGGCAAAATCATAACTACGAATATCCCACATGAAGTCTCATATAATTTTTTTGTCTTTGAGTTCTGATCTGAGAGTGAGATTATTTCTCTCTCAAGCAAATTGAGTATCTAAGGTATACGATCTCAGTGCATTGTTCATTGAGAGCTCTGCATCCCAGTTAAGTGACCAGTAGTCTCCAGCATCAATATCTAAGATAAGCTGAGAGCCTTTTGTGTAACTGAGTGTCAATTGTTGTTCTCATGAGATATTTGAGAGACTGAGATCGAGGAGTTCTCCATTTTTATAATTCATCTTGCTTTCAAACTGAAGATCATTTGTTTGTATATTTACTCAAAACTCTGACATGTCTCAGAGAATCATATATATTTCTATATCTTCTTTTTGAAAGTCTTGAAGCATTTTTTTATACTGTGAGTCCGAACATGTATCTCAATTGAGTGGATCGAAAAGATTTTTTGCTTTTTTGAGAAGATGACAGGCTTCTATAGAAGGAGCAAGCAATACTTTATCTCATGTTTTTGCATATGGTATGAGCATAGCTTTACGTGTTACATCTTTATAATTTTCAAGATCAAGAGAGCTTTCTAGTGCTTCATATATCCTGAGTATCTCTTCAGGATGTTGCTTTACTACTCTTACAAACTGTTCTTGGTCCGCTATGATTTTCAATCATTCCTCTAAGGGATTTTGCACTACTGAGTTTCATGCATCACCTATTTCTAAATCTTTAACTTGTAAGTATACTCATCCATCTTTCTGGACGATATCAACAAAGGAAGAAAAATCTATACTATTTTCTCAGACTGGACCTTCCGTGTCCATGAAGAGTCTTATGATTCAACTCATTTGAGAATCGAGAAAGTTTGTCTTGAGACTAAAATCATCGATTTGGAGATCACTCTCTATTTTTCCTATATATTCTAAATCTATATTTGCTTCAAGTCAGAGATTTCAAGTTTGGGTGTATTGAGCTTGTTTTTTTATCATATCCATCATTGGCTCTACGAGCTCAGATGAGCTCTCATACATCATCGCTTGAAGTTGGAGTATTTCTCCTATTATCTCTTCTTTTTCTTCTGACGTGATAGCTGATACGGATTGTGTATCTTGAGTGAAAGACAGATATGTGAGAGCTTCTAGATCCATATCGTTTTGAACTACAAGCATGTTTACTTTTGCGATGATATAATTGAGAAGAGTCTTTGCGGCATTTGTTTGTATATTTGATTGCTCAGTTATAGCCTGTAGACGTAGATAAATAAGCTCTATAGTTTCTTTTTTATTTTCGTACTTGGTAAATATACGGTCAATTTTTTCTTTATATTCTGCCCCATCAGATATACTCCCGAGCCTGTTTCCATAAGTCTCAATATCATTGGATGTGCTTGTATTATTCGCACTCAGATAGTTGTTTTGTAATATCAAAAGAACGCACAGAAAAGATATAAAGATTTTTGTAACAATATGCATAAAAAAACATTAATATATAATACTTATATATTAATGTGAATTTAGCTTTCGCAAAATTTAATTTTTTATATAGATCGTGGATATTTTTGCTCCATGATTTCAAATCATTTTTTTATGATTTTTTCTAGAATTCTTATGTCTATGTCTGTTAGTCTTTTTATAGTCAGACATGATTTTCACATCTTGTGTTTTCCAAGATCTTGTAAGAGTCCTTCCATTCCCATGTCATATCAGGGCATGATATATATCGAAAATCCAGCTTTTCGAGCTGCAAACCCCGTTCTCATCCATTCTCACTTGCATGATTTTGTTTCATAAGCATATATTCAAAAACCTACGATCGAATCTCACCAGAGTTTAGCTTCTTCTCCTGTGATTTTGGTGAATAAATCAAGGAGAAGAAATGCTTCATCTCTTTTTGTTTCATCTTCGAGGACTTGTAGATATTTCTCTACATTTGCATCACTTACTTTGGTTTTTGGAGTATACATTTTATTTTTCTATTCTCATTCTAATAAAATCTCTGAGCTTCACGAGTTCTGGGTATTTGTAGAAAAAGAGAAGTTTTTGACTCGCTTCAGTTTGATCTTCAGGTTTTCATTGTAAGACAAAATAGGTAAAGCTTTCTGCTATATCTTCTCCTGGGTTTGTTGAAGCATATTCAGTGACAAAGTCTGATTCATTCCCAGTATAAAAATCATCTTCTTCATCGTCTTGAGATGCAGCAAAGTTTTCCCTCCAGAATTGTTGTATAAATCTGTTAAAATAACTATCACTGTTTAAACATCATTCGCCAACAAAGTAGTTTACACATTCTTTTTTTGCCTTTTCGAGAAATGCATCGCCAGCACTAAGTGGAGCATAGCGCATTTGTGATTTACTGAGTGTGAGAACATGAGCAAACTCATGAATCAGTGTCTCAGTTGATTCTACAGTAAGGAGTTTGCCGTCTTCTCAGACAAAGTGAGAGAGATTGATAGTGAGGTCCCATTGCTTATTATTGTCTTCGTTTTGTGCGACATATCAGGCAGTATCAGAGTCAGTATTATCATAGCTTGAAAAGTTTTTAAAATCTCATCTATAAGCGAGAGGAATGATCTTTGTAAACAAGTTCCAGACTTGAGCAGTTTCTTCAGTGTGTTTTCCATCGAGGAGAAGAATCTCGTTTTTTACTATTTCATATTTTGCAAGAATTTCTTCTTCCTCTTCAAAAGCTTCTTCGTTTCTATGACTATGTTCATAATCATCGAGATAATCTGTATCATCCCAGTAGTCTTCTTCACTCGCTTCTTTTAATACACAGGTTTGTTCTTCTGTATCAAAGTATTCATCGTCATAACAATCATCTTCAGTTATCTGATCTTCTGCGTATTCTCAGAGATAATACTCATACTTGATATCATCTATAACTGTTTCGACAATTACTTGAAATCTCTCATTTGTTTCACGAGTATTGAGAAAATTTTCAAAAAGCTCTACTACTCTCTCAGCAGAGAGATTTTTTCTAGAGTCAATCAAGTCTATAACCCTCGTATCGATCTGTTCTATGAGATCATAATCTGTCTCATTTAGCTCATATGAACTCACAGGAGAAGAGAGGAGTATAAAAAATCAGATCACTCCAAGAGCAATGATTCATATAATTTTTTTCATATGTATATGTTAATTATTTTATGTTCTTACTATAGCATCAATGCCAAAAAAAGCAAAGAAATGTACAATATTTTCCAAAAATATTTTGACATTAGAAAAAATAAAATTATGCTACCTTGCAATACATAGTAGCTTGTAAAAAACATGAAAGAAGATAATGACATAATTGCAAAGCAATTACAGATACGAAAGGGAGTATTGGCATATACAGTTTTGTTGAGTATCGAAAAGACTGACTCATATGCCCTGAATATCCTGGAGAATTTGAAAAATGCTGACATCATCATGGTAGAAGGGACCCTTTATCCATTGTTGAGTAGATTTAAACGAGAATGACTCTTGGATTATGAACGGAAAGAGTCAAAGAGCTGACCACCAAGGAAGTATTATAATCTGACGGAAAAATGAGAGCAGACTTTAGTCGCTCTTCATGAAACATGGAAAGATCTCAATAAGGCTATTAATTTTTTAACCAAAAAATGATGAAAAAAGTAATGAATATAACTATTTGATGAAGCGTATTCTCTGTAGAAGAGGATGCATTCACAAAGCTCCAAAACTATTTGGATGATATCAAAGATCATTTCTCATCAGAGGATGTTTCATGAGAAATAACCCAAGATATAGAAGATTCTATTTCTCATAAATTTATTTCTCAAAAAAAAGATCTTCAAAATGTGATTACACTGTGAGATGTAACTCATATCATAAAAGAAATGTGAACTATTGAGGAACTGACAGATACAGACTGAGAAAGGCACGGACCACAAAATATGTCAGCTGATGAAAAAGACGAGTGAAAAGCTCCAAAACAACTATTTAGAAACGGAGATGAAAAAATCATCTGATGAGTAGCTTGTGGTATAGCCAATTATTTTGGGATTGATCCTGTTATCACAAGAGTGATATTTGTAATTTTGATATTTGCTAATGGTATATGAATACTTATATATATCATCTTGTGGCTTATTGTACCTACAGCAAAAACTGCATCACAAAAACTCTCCATGAAGTGAAAACCAGCAAATCTCTCGTCTATAGAAAAGTTTTTTGAAGAAAAAACGAAAAAAAAAATAACAAATAGCACTCTTAAGAAACTTATCTCTTTTCCTCTCATTGTTCTTGAATTATTATTTCAGGTCTTTATGAAGATATTACCTATTCTCAGGGTTTTTATAAGCAGTGTTTTGATACTTATAAGTTCTCTTATTATATTTGTTCTTTCTGCTCTTACCATCAGTATCCTAAATGGGGGAATTACACTTGAGATGGATAAGGTAACAAGAGAGCTTTTTCAGGAGTTCATGCAAATAGAGTATTTTCAAGCTATCATATTTGCTCTATTTATCTTTTTGTTTATCCCTTTTTTACTTGTTTTACTGAGCTGATTTTATCTCTTGCTGAGAAAAAAAATGATTGGTTTTTGAGTCTTTTTTATACTTTTTCTCGCATGGGGAATAAGTCTCAGTTATATTATAATAGCTTGAATTTCAAATATAGAGAGCTACAAGAGAATAGCTCCTATACTCGAAAAATATGAACAGCAAGATTGAGAGTATTATCTGCACATAACTGATAGATAGACTCAGTCTCTTAGATCAAAAAATCTCCAAATTTGGAGATTTTTTGATCTAATAATATTTTGCGATTTTTCAGATGATATCATAGCTGTCTCATCTCTTCATGATATAATCTGGAAAAAACATTTTCTTTGACCTGTCAACTGGTGTGAGACCTAGACGATAGGCTGTATCTGCTATATTTTCTTTCCAGTTATTTTCTACATCAACAAAGTTATTTTTTTCAGGAGCTTCTTTGAGCTCAAGTCAGGAGAGTTTCATAAGCATAGCAAGAGCTTCAATTTTTGATATCTTTCTATTAGGTCTGAAAACAGTAGTTCCACCAAGATCATATCATTGGGTAATATTCATATCAATTGCTTTTTTTATGATTTCTCTTCTTTGGACATTGCTTTTTCCTATATCAGAGAATTCAAGATCGGAGGTATCTATACCATTGTATTCTATACAATGAGTGTCAAGGAGTATTTGTAGGAAATCGATTCTACTTATCTCTGCAAGTGGAGCCACAATACCTGCGTTGACTGCATCAGATACATTTTTAGAGACATCACATCATCAGAAGTCTTCACGAAGGGAATATGTGGAAGCTATGTTATTGACTTTTCTTGTGATCCATACTGTATTGTTATTGTTGCTTTTTGAGTTATCAGCATTTTTTGTAGGATCGTCTGTTCTGAAATTGTCTAAGAGTTTTTTTGATACCCCATTTTTTGAATCTACTGTGGATATTACTTTTACAGTCCCATCTTTGTTTATGATCACACTCTCTGCAGGAGAATGATAGTTATAGAGAATAGCAAGCATTCATAAAACAGGAAAGAGAAATAATCAGAGACATATAATTCTTTTTAGATGCATGAATGTATATTAAAAAATATAATACTCCTATATTATATTTTTTATTGTGAATATCAATTTGTTTTTTGATCAAGCCTCTTTTTGTGGTACAATTAGAAAAATACATTTTGATTATATTATCCAAATTGGTATTATACTCTTGTTTATCTCTAAGATTATAGTTATGCAAAATAGATCACTTGTCTTTGCCGTATCAGTTATAGCTGCAGTTATATGGTTTATCATTACTTGGTCATACATCAGTCTTGAAGTCTATGATGTACGACTCTTAGAAGAATGAGCCTATAAAGTACTTCATTTTAGAGAAAAGTTCATAGAGCTTGCATTGCTCATATGAATGTTTGCTTTTTGATTTTACCTCTGATCCTATTTTTTTGGAGGAGAAACTCGTGAGTGAACGGAGGACGAGATCGATAGATGGGGATTTATTCCACAAAAATGAGGAAGAGATAACCTCGAGATAATAGAATGAATCGGTCCGAAAATCCATGAAATACTTTACGAAAATGATATAAAGACTTTTGGAAATCTCAAAAATGCTTCTCCCAAAGAGCTCAAGCTTATCTTGCAAAAAGCATGAAAAAAATTTGCCCTTGCCAACCCTAAGTCATGGCCAAAACAAGCAACTTTTGCCCATAAATGAAAGTGGAAAGAGCTCAAAGAATATCAAGATAGTCTCTAATCCATATACTGAATCTCAATTACTTGCAAAAAATGTATAGTCATGTATAGTATGTGTAGCCGCTTGTAGTTGTAATTATAAGTGAGATTCACAGGTATTTTAATGGCAGACTCTGTATAAAATATTTCTGTGAATCTATCAAGTGCTACGCTTTTTCTGAGTCTGCCACTAATTTTTTACTTTTTTTGCTTCATGAATATAAAAATTCGATATGATGATGCGGGAAAAGAGTATATCTATAGAAGGGCATTACGCCCTTCTTCTTATGATAGGTTATTAAAAAATATAGACATATGAAAGCTCATATGATTTTTAGGTCTCCCATCATTTTTTCATAAAAGAGAGGATAATTCTTCACCCGGTGTTCCCAAGCACTTACGACGAGACGATCCAAAAAAATTTAAAACAGCAAAAGGTTATAAGCTATGTTGTCCTTTTCATGCGGAAAATACTCCATCATTTCACATATTTGATTCTTCAAAGAAATTTTTCTGTTATGGATGTGGTGCGAGTTGAACATGTATTGATCTCATAAAAAAGATTAAAGGTTTGTCTCCACTTGAAGCTATTGGACAAGTAAGGAAGTGGTTTCCCATAGACTGATTAGAGTATGAAAATTATAGAATTGATATTGCTTCTAAGATAGACGAAGTACGTGCTGCTCTGCAAACAGTGCTTGAAGAAGAAAAACAAGATCATGCAAGACTTTATTCTCGATACGTAAAACGTATTTGGAACGAAAAAGATCATGATAGACGAACAGAGTATATACATGAGCTCTTAGATCTTTGAAAAAAATGACCAATGTCATATCAAAATGCAGATAAGATACATCTATTTCAGTATCTCAAAAGCCAAAATTCAGATCTTTTCCGACTCTATCTGAAATGCAAGTTTTTTGAAGAGTTATTAACACGTCAACAATCACTCATATCCCAACTCACTCATGAACAACAAATAGAGGATTTTATACATTTCTGTGAAGGACAAGAGAAATGAGAAGAATACGAGAATTTTTATCGCACGTACTTTTGAAAAGGTATAGATGAGCTAAAATAGAACAAAAAAATAGCCTTTTATAAGGCTTTTTATATAATGCAGCAAATATTATAGATTAAGGACTAAAATAATGGCAAGTTCAAACGAAACAGTTATAAGTTTTAAAGAAGTAGATTTTCACTATGATTTTCGAAAACCTATTCTAGAAGAAGTAAGTTTCAATGTACGAAAAGGAGCAAAAATAACGATTATGTGACAAAATTGAGCTGGAAAATCTACAATTTTTAAGCTTATCAATAAAACCCTCGAGCAAAAAACAGGTCTTATACACATTGACCAATCCCTCAGCGTTGCAACATGATATCAAGTTGTTCTCGCAGAGGATAAAACACTGAGTGTTTGAGAATTTTTCCGTAAGTATCATAATGATGATACAAAACATAATATTGAGAGAGAAATATCTGAAGTGCTCGATGTTGTAAACCTCAAAGCTCCACTCGAGAAACTAATCGGTACTTTTTCATGATGACAGCAAGCAAGACTTCTTCTTGCAGCAGCCTTGATCCAAAAGCCTGATATACTCTTGCTTGATGAGCCTACGAATAATCTCGATACAGAAGGGATTTATCATCTCACGACTTTTTTACAAAACTACAAAAAAACCGTTCTTGTGATTTCACATGATGCTGAGTTTCTCAATAGTTTTACAGATGGAGTGTTGTATCTTGATATCCATACCAAAAAAGTAGAGCAATATGTTGGGAATTATCATGATGTAGTCGAGCAAATAAAAAGAAAGATAGAAAAGGACAATATGGCAAATGCAAGGCTCAAAAAAGAAGCGCAAGCTAAAAAAGACCAGGCTAATGTCTTTGCCCATAAGTGAGGGAAGCTCAGAGCTGTTGCAAAAAAGATGAAAGAAGCAGCAGCAGAGATGGAGGATGATATGGTAGATAATAGACGTGAAGATAAAACAATAAGAGATTTTGAAATACCTCTTCAAGAAGATATAGGTTGAGTCCTCCTAAAAATCAATTCTGTTCATGTCATGCAAGATGATGAAGTTACTGTAAAAGAAGTCGAAGTAGAGCTGAGAAAAGATGATCACTTACAATTAGCTGGGCCAAATGGTATTGGAAAATCGACACTTTTAGAGAAAATCGTAAATGGTTCAGAAGAGTGAGTGGAACTGACTCAAGGGGTAAGAATATGATATTATAGGCAGGATTTCTCAAACCTTGATTTCTCACAAACAGTGTATGATTGTCTGAGAGAGACAGATACATGAATGAGTGAACAAGATCTTCGCTCAAAAGCTGCAGGATTTTTGATCACAGGAGATATTATGAAAACAGAGATCTGAAACCTATCAGAATGACAAAAGTGACTTGTGGCATTTTGCAGGCTTGTTTTACTTCGTCCATGAATATTGATACTCGATGAACCAACGAATCATATTAATTTCCGTCATATTCCCGTTATCGCTCAGGCCCTTGATTCTTTTAAGTGAGGGATGATTCTTGTTTCTCATGTTGATGAATTTGTTTGGTCGATCAGAATAGACCAATACTTGGATTTATAAAAATATGTTATTTTTTCACCTTTCTTACATACTTCTTTATGTGAGTGTGTTATAGTTACAACAATTTATTAACAAGACAATATGAGAAAAATTATTTTTTTGGTATCTGTGTGTTGTATGGTTTTTCCTAAAGTAACTTATGCATTTAGTGATATTCAGTTTTCTTGGTATAAGGATTCAATTGTAGAATTACAAGAAGCATGACTGGTAGCATGATACGGTGATGGAAGATTTGGACCAGATGACAATGTTACAAGAGCTGAGATACTCGCAATTCTCCTCAATGCTGCAAAAGTAGAAATACCAGAAGTATGAGATAGAGCTTGTTTTCCTGATGTATATCTTGATAGTTGGTATGCTCCATATGTCTGTTATGCTGCTGAAAATGGAATAAGCTCATGATATGTGGATGGAAACTTCAAACCAAATGGTTCTGTGTCTATTATTGAAGCACTTGCATTTTCAACTCTAGTCTTTTGACTCGATGTCGAAAGACAGTCAGAACTGTGGTATGAAGACTTTATTGGATATGCTGATGCAAATATGATTATTCCACAAAATGCCTATACTCGTGATACTTTAGGGAAACGAGGACAGATCGCAGATATTATAGTGAGATCAAAAAGTATTTTTGAAGGAAAGCAACGAGATTATAAAAGTATATGATGTAGTGCAGAAAACGGACTTGCATATAAAAATACACTTGTGGTAAACGAAAAAAATCGTAGCTATCTTCTGGATCTTCCAGAAAATTATACGACTACAAGGGGATATCCACTTGTTATATGACTTCATGGACGAACAAATAGTAGTGAAATGGTACGTGACTATATGTGACTGAGATGAGGAAGCTGGCATGGAAACGAGACCTATGATATAGTTGCAGCTTACCCACAAGGGCTAGGAGGATGACCATACACTTGGCACGAAGCTGAAAATATTAATTTTTTTGATGCAATGATCAGAGACATCTCAGAAAATCTTTGTATAGATAGATCTCAAATACATATAGTCTGACACTCACTCTGAGGATATTTCTCAAACAAACTTGCATGTGTGAGAGGGGATGTGATACAGACTATGACCTCAGTAGCTGCTCCATGATACGATACTGAATGTAACTGACCAGTTGTGAGTCTTATATTGCATAATTCTGCTGATAGACTCGTACCCTACAGAGATGGTTTAGCTGCTACAAAAATCAGAAAAGAAAAAAATCAATGTAGTGATAATTCACAGCAAATAAATATCTGAACCCTTAATTGTGAATTGTGGGACGACTGTAGTGCCTGAAATGCTGTTGGATTTTGTCGAGAATATTCCACATATGGAAATGTGCCACATAGTTGGCCAAAAGATGGAGCAGAAGCAATCTATGAGTTTATAGATATGCCAAAATAAAGCGTGTTTGTGAAAAATGATATTTTCGTCACCATATTTTAAAAAAATAGTTATAGTAACTAGAGCAGTATCCTAATTATAAAAAAATGAAAAAAATATTTACGACCTTACTTTGTTTTGTAGTGATGATTTCAGTTTCAAACGCTTCTTTTATATATCAAGAAATTGATCCTATTTGTAGTATTTCAGGGACTACACACACTTCTTTTCCATGAGAGATCAGTGATACAAGTACATGGAGTATCCCAAAAGCATATGATGGGGCCTGTGATGAGCCAAGTGATCTCACTCCAGACGATAAGAAGAGAATATATGCAATTGTTATTGAGTATCTTGATACAAGATGATATCTTGTAGATAAACCAAATGGCTACACTCTCAGCGATGTAGGGCAAGAATATATACAAAATACTTTTTTTGAAGAAGTTCAAGCATATATTTGAGAAAATAGAGACATGAAAAGAAATACTGCCATTTTACACAATGCTGTGAAAATGATACAGTACGATTATTTTATACCTTGATCAGAATCAGTAGACTACTTTTGACTCACAGAGTCTGAAGCCCAAGCTCTTGCAGAAGAAAACGATGTACGATTTAGAATAGGAGAAAGAGACGGAGAAATGTATGCTGTGACAATGGATTATGTTATTTGAAGAATCACCGCAACAATTGAAAATGGGATAGTAGTTGATTATAGTATAGAGCAATAACAAGCCTATTTCAGTACACAAAAAAAACTACAGCATAGATTCTGTAGTTTTTTTGTTTGCTTTTTATTCTTTTTTCAATACTGATTTATAGTATTTGTCTACAACTTTTGCTGCGATCAAATCTCCCCATACATTGACTCAGGTACGAAACATATCGAGAAATCTATCCACTGCGAGAATTATTCCTATTGCTTCTACAGGAAGTCCTATAGAAACAAATACTACAGCCAAGATCAAAATACCAGCTCCAGGTATTCAGGCAGCTCATATAGATGCCATAATGATGATCACAATTATCGTGAGTTGTTGGACTATACTGAGGTCTATCCCGAGAACTTGGGCTACAAATATAGCAACTCATGCTTGGTAGATAGCAGTACCATCCATATTGACAGTTGCTCATATTGGGAAGGTAAAATCAACCACTTCTTTATTGAGCTTTGCTCTTTCAAATGCTACTCTCATAGAAACAGGCATAGTGGCACTACTTGATGAAGTAGAGAAACCAAGTAATACAGCTCTACGAACTTGCTTGAAATATTTGAAAGGATTGAAATGACCTAAAATATATCACAGAAGTGGAAGTGTGACAATCCCATGCACAAACAAAGCAAGGAGTATGATACATACAAATGGACCGAGGTTTATGATGCTTTCTATTCCGTTTTCTGCTACTACTTTTGTGACGATCCCAAATACTCCATATGGAGTTAGCTTCACAACAAAGCCCACAAATGCAAGTATGGCATTATTGAGTGTGTCAACGAGTGACTTGAGTTCTTTTACTTTCTTACTCGACTTTGCAGAAACAAGCACAAATATAGCAAGCATGATACTTGTTGTGACTATTTGCATCGCATTGAGATCGATAAATGCTTGGAAAAAATTGCTCGGTATCAGGCTCAATATAAAACTAGAAAGAGTGAGATTTTGAAGTGTATCAGTGCTATATTCTTGAAACTCTTTAAACTCGAGTCAGATACCAGGTTGAAAAATATTCATAAACAAAAGCCCCAGCGTGATAGCAAGGGTAGTAGTCAGCATATAATAACTTATAGTTCTGACTCATATTTTTCAGAGTTTTCCTAAATCTCAAAGACCTATAACAGCAGTAAAAATTGAGAGAAATAGTAATGGACCTAAAAATACCTTGAGGAGTTTCATAAACATTTCTCACATCCATCACACATATGGATAAACTCCAGGAAAATAGAGTCACACGAGAACAGCACAAAGTAGCGAAACCAATACTTGTATCTCGAGTCTGCTAACAGTCTTTTTGAGCATCTTTTTAAATGATTATACATTATAAGCACATGCTTAGATATATAATAGCATATACCAGCAATGAAATATAAAAAATACAGATAAATCATCTAAAAAGAACTAGACTTTTTACGTTTATATTTACTTATATAAAAAAAGAAAAAAAATTTATAAATACATATATTATGAAATATATTTTTTAAATGTCTACAATTAATTCTTGTAGGCATTTTTCTTTTCTAGTACAATAAAACTATATGTTTTTTTAATTTATGTATTATGAAAATGCAAAAAATTCTTGCAAAAACAACTTTATGCTGTCTTGTTTTTCAGCTTTTTTTACCTTACAATTTCAGCGTTGATTTTTATTGAAACAAACCAGCAAGTTTCGATATCTCAAAGTCTATTACATATGCTGATTCATCTGACTGTGCAGTTGAAATACAAAACGCCTCGTGGAGCTTTTATTTTGGAGGATGAAATTGAAATCTCTGAGTATTTAACACTAGCTGAGTACAAACATGAACTACAGCTACTACAGTTGAGGCTGGAGATGTGACGCTTGTCCTTGAAAATGTAAATTTCAATATCACAAATTCACCAAACAATTTTACTCTCTCAACTGTTATTCATCAATCACCAACCGGAAATAATGAAAATGGCCTCTATACCCATACACTTACAAATACTACAACAATTCCATGATTTAACGGAAACATACAAACGAATTTTGATCTAACTACAGGAAAGACAGATGGTCCACAAACGGCAACGAAAAATGGAGTTGAGCTATCAACTCTTGATCCCAATGAAGTTGCAGATATAGAATTGAGTGAGACATTTTGTAATTCTGCATGATTCACTTCAAATGAGAGTGATACAGATCTCGACCCTATTGCAGTAGATGATTCTTTTACGATGATAGAGTGATCAGGAACAGGAACTATTAGTTGGATCCATAATGACAATGTGCAAGATTTTAGTATTTTGACATGATTTGATTCTGTTACACCAGCTGGAGGAATAGTATCTGATGCGGGGAATGGATTTTTTAACTATACTCCTCCAAATGGCTTCGTAGGAACAGATAGTTTCACATATACAATATGTGATAATGATCTTCCAGTAGCTACATGTGACACAGCTTCAGTATGAGTAAATATCCTAGCCAAGACCACGTGTGAGCTCTGATTTTATCAAACCTTGTATGGGCAGCTCAATGTTCTCGATGTAACAACAAGTCCAGCTGGATACCTTCCGATAAGTGAGGATGTATGAAACTTTAATGCAGCATGATATAATCCACTCGATGGTCTCATCTATGGATATGCATCAGATGATCAAACTATAAAATCATTTGATATAAACACAGGAGTATTCTCAACAGTATTTTCTCACACAGAAGATAACCCATTTGCCTGAGATTTTGATGCAACTTGAAAACTCTATTACAATAGATCAACGAGCACAAATATATGGATTTATGATACTATTTCAAATACGAGAACAAGCTTGAATCTTTCACAATCACATGGTGCTGCTGATATTGCATATGTGCCGGGGGAAGATGCTTTTTACGGTATGAGAAGTGGATGAACGATTATGTCGAGAATAGATAGAACTACATGAACAGTGACGAATATCAATCTTTCTGGGCCTATTACTTGAGAATCATGAGGCTTTGGAGCAGCATGGGTAACAGATGGTGTAAACCTATATGTATTTAATAATAGTTCGTGAAATATATTTCAAGTCGATACGACAACTGGGACATCACTTTTTATAACTGCAAGTGAGTCAAATGGAAACAATGACGGTATGAGTTGTGCCGCAGGTGCTGATCCTTTCGACGTGAGTTCTACAGTTGATTATGGAGATCTTCCAGACTCATATGGAACACTCACAGGAAGTAATGGAGCCTGAGCTGTGAGAAGTATTTCGTATAGATTTTGAAATTATGTAGATATTGATCCCAACGGTCAACCATCAGTTGATGCAAATGCAGAGAATCTTGATACAGGAGGAGTGGATGATGATGGTATATTTCTCTGATGATACTATCTCCAAGATCAAGTGTTTCCTGCTTGAACTACAGTACCTGTAAAGGCTAATACTCCTATAGGGCAATGATTCGTTAGTGCGTGGGTTGATTGGAATGCAAATGGAGATTTTGATGCTTGAGAGCAAGTTGCTGACGATATTCCTGCTGTTGCGTGATTTACAGATGTAGATATTGTAGTTCCTGCTTGAGCAACGATTTGAGATAGCTATGTCCGTTTTAGACTGGCTGCAAGAGAATGAGCTACAGATGAGGATCTATACTCATACTGAGAGATAGAAGATTATAGAGTAAATATTCAAGCAATATCTCCAGATATTCGTGTTTCAAAGTCAGCGGATGCATCTGCTGTTTGATCTCCAGCAAGTCCATGAGATATTATTAGCTATACTATTCAAGCTCAAAATATCGGAAATGTACAGCTTTCAGATGTCGTAATAACTGATTCGGTTCTTTGATGAGATATAACTGCAAGTTGTAATTTTCCGATAAGTGCAGCCGAAGGCTTACTTCCAACAGAGGTAGCGAGATGTACACTAAATTACCCTATCACACAGTCAGATATCGATATGTGAGGAGTAACCAATACTGCAAATGCTGAGTGAGTAGATCCAAATTGATGAACTGTTGATGATGATAGTGATTCTACAAATCCTGCTGATGATACGGGCTGAGAAGATGACCCAACTTTCACTCCTCTTTTGGGACAAGCTTCTTGGGAGATATTAAAGACAACGGAGAGTAGTCCGAGTTATTCATGAGAGACGCTT
>JAHDHC010000018.1:19750-29820 GCA_020631485.1 Candidatus Altimarinota bacterium | reverse complement strand
TCACTCTTAGTTAGTACTCAAAACTGATACTCAGGTCTCCGTTTGAGAGGATTTCTTTTCTGAGAGGTTCTATGAATTCTCGGATTTTCTGTCACTTGAGTATGATCTTGGAGAAATACTGATTATTTCTTTTGATGCTTGTATCAACGAGCGTTATTTCTACGTTATTTTGCTTCTGCCTGCATAAATCTTTATAGATTTTTTGAAGAAAGCTCAATGAGCTATGTTTGTCTTTATGTTTATAGCTGATGTAGGCAAGCTCAGCATAAGGAGGATATCCAAAAACCTTTCTTTCACGGAGTTGCGCTATAAAAAACTCTTTGTAGTTTTG
Organism: Candidatus Altimarinota bacterium; assembly: GCA_020631485.1. Classification (GTDB taxonomy): domain Bacteria; phylum Patescibacteriota; class Gracilibacteria; order BD1-5; family UBA6164; genus JAHDHC01. The sequence goes on along the minus strand of JAHDHC010000018.1, from coordinate 29,489 downwards.
CTCTGAAAGACTACGGATAATAGGATTTTTTATAGCATATGTCTGGAGTATGATGTCAGTATTTTGCCCAACTCTTCCTCATCTCCCGAGGAGTTGTCTGAGGTTAGAATACACTTGTTCTTCATTGTTATATCGAGGGATGTTGAGTTCTTGTTCTATAAGAATCACTCATATAAGCCCCACTTTTTTGATATTGAATCCGGTCGTAATCATCTTTGTTCCTACTATGAGATCAGCATTATCCATCATACTAAGAGCTTCTTTTTTTGCATTGATAGTACTAAGAGTGTCTGTATCAAACCTGTATATATTGATATCTGGGAAGAGTTTTTTGATACTTGATTCTATTTGGGCTGTTCCAACACCTACTCTTTGGAGATCCACAGATCCACACTCACTGCATGTATCGCTAAGAGCTTCGCTATAGAAACAATGGTGACATACACACCTATCAGGATTACTGTGTATATTGAGTGAGAGATCACAGTTTGGACATGTATATATATGTCCACAGTCCTTACATACATAGCTCGAAAAAGTGCCCCTTTTATTGAGGTATAGGAGTATTTTTTCTCATTTTTCGAGCGTTGCTTCTATCTTTGTGAGAAGAGTCTCAGACAGATAGGCATTTTCACGACTCTTATCACGATTGAGATCTATTTTATATATTTCTTTCATAAATAAGAGTATATTGATATTTTTTGTTTTTGAAATATCATCTATAGCAGTTTTTAGACATAGAGTATTTTAAAAAATACAAACAAATGATTATTGAAAGTTGGTTATTATACGCTTTGTGAGCAGCTTTTTTTGGAGGCATGTATTCTTTTACACTTAAAGTAATCGCAGAAAGATGATATAACCCAGCAAAAGTAAATCTTATAAACTATAGTATTGGGAGTGTATCGACCTGAGCATATTTAGTGTATTCTCTAGACCATATCAATCTTGATACATCATTTGTTCTATGGACTATCTTTTTTGCTTGAGTAAATGCTATTTTTCATACTCTCTCTGTATTTACGCGTGTTGATTGATTGAGAAATATTGATACAGTAATATTTTTTCCTACTCTGAAAACTTTAGGAGCAATTTTGACTGTTTGAGTAAGTTATTTCTATTACCATGAGTCACTAAATGTGATGCAATCTTTGGGTATTATAATTGGTCTTTTAGTGCCAGTGTTATTGATTACAAAGCAAGAGTATGAAATCCAGAGAAATTTATGCTATTGAATATGGTGCATTGTCCTCACGGTTATGCTTAGTACCATATCTATGATATGAATAAAAGAATTTGTAAGTCGAGGCTTATGACTCGAAGTATTTATGTTTGCTAGTTATGTATTTTGAATCATTGCTACATTTGCTGCTTGATTCTTTCAAAAAGAGAAACAACAAGTATATAAATCGAAGGGTATTGTGAAGTTTAGTATTATAACATTTATATATAATATTGCGATGTTTATCTGTTTTATTAATGCAATGAAAGGTAATCTTGCAATTGTATATACCATAAATTCTTTTTCTCTTATTATTCCTATTATCCTCTCAATTATTTTTTATAAAGATCACTTTAATTATAAAAAAATTTTTGGTATTGTACTATCAATAATATCAGTACTACTATTTGTGTAATAACTTGACAATAATTTCGCTCTGAATAATGTGTAACTCCTTTAAGATCTAATGCGAATTTATGAACAGTATACATCTTCACAGCAATCCAGATACGAATACTCCTTTACCGAGTAAAGGAAATATCCCAGGTTTCCCACATATAGATGAAGAAGTTGATGATATTATAAATCGTTATTCTCCTCCTAGAATAGAACGAAAGCCAAACTATATAAACGAAATACCTGACTCGGATGATCAAGATATGGTAATTCACTAGACCTCAGCTAAAAATAAAAATCCCATCTGGGATTTTTATTGTGTGACAAACATGATAGAGTAAAACATCCCTGCTGCTATGAGTCAGGATACTGGGAGGGTGATAACCCAGGCAAGTGCTATGTGCTTGATCATGGAAGACTCGATATAGTGCTTTTCCACTCAGTGGATATGCTTGAGAAACTGTCTGGCAAATCAGATCCCAAATATCCCTCCGATAGCTATATGAGTAGAACTTACTGGGAGTCAGTATTGTGTGGCGATAATTACAGTGATAGCTGCTGCGAGCGCTACAGAAAAGGCACGAGACTGATTGAGTTTTGTGATTCACTTTCCGACAGTTTTAATAAGCCTCCATCCAAAAACGATAAGTCAAATAGAGAGACCAAGTGCTCATACTATCATCACCCAGAAGGGGATTCAGACTTCCTGGCCTATTGTTCATCCTCATCACTGTATACTCTCAACAATAGCTGCAAGTGGTCCTATCGCGTTTGCGACATCGTTTGCTCCGTGGGCGAAGCTGAGTAATGCTACGGCAAATATAAGTGGGATGTTAAAGAGATGATTGATAGATTTTTTAGAGTTTTTTAAGATATAGTTTTTTCCTTTGAGGTGTATCATCGTTATAATAGTGACGATGAGTGCGAAGAAAAATCAGACTATAAGTGCGTCTCAGAGATGAATCTCTATTGCATATTGATCAAAGAGATTTGTGAGTCATTTCATGAGGAGATAACTCGAAAAAGCCCAAGTCATGAGCCCTATATAGATAGGGACCCAGGTTTTTGCAGCTTCAGATCTATTGTCACGAGAAAATATACTATAGGTAATAGCTATAAATATACAGGCTGCTATTCCTCATCACATGAGTGGAGAGATCACCCATGATGCCATGATAAGCCAGATTTGATTCCAGTTTACGATCTCAATCCCTACTCCTGCGATTCAGGCACCTATCAATCAACCTATGATAGAATGTGTCGCTGATACAGGAGCTTTGAGATAGGTTGCTATGTTGATCCATACTGCAGCTCACATGAGCGTGGACATCATAATCACCACATAGGTATGAGAGTCAGTTATGAGGCTTGGATCTATGATTCATTTTTTTATAGTGTTCACTACATCACCTCCAGCTATGAGTGCTCCTGAGGCTTCAAAAATTGCTGCTATTATGATAGCTCCAGCGAGACTTATAGCTTTTGCTCATACAGCTGGTCACATGTTGTTTGCGACATCATTTGCTCCGATATTTATAGCCATATAGATTCAAAACAAAGTTGCAATCACGAGGACAATTGAATGTTCTCACATCACGTCGAGCTGAAATAGGTGTACATATAGGAGAGAGAAAATCACAAAACATAGAAGTAAAATATACTTTACTTTTCCTAAGTCTTCGAGTTGGATTTTGCTTACTTTTTCTTCAGAGCGTACTTTAGTCATCTTTTTTTGTGTCAGGGGTTATTGCTTTTTTGGGAGTGAAAACGGTTTGGGTATTTTGCTTGCTTTTTACGCGAAGTTCTTGGCCGATTTCTTTTGCTTTTTCCCATGCTTTCATCTCTATCTTTGCGATATCATAAATGAGAGGGAACCTATAGTCGATTTTTCTTCTATACGCAAGCCCATATGAGAGAGGGAAGAGTATGAAGAGTGAATAGGCACTATTAAATCCTGTAGTGATCCAAATGAGTATGAGTAGTACATCTATACAAAGCCCATTTATGATATGCGTTTTATAGCGAGTATCGAGAAAAAATATTCCGACTATATTTATAAAGGGGATGTATAAGATTCATTTTGGAAATGGAAGACTCCTGCGTGGAAGAAGGTCTTTAAGTATGAGTTTTGCTTGTTTTACATGCGCTGCTTTTTCTATCTTGTAATAGAGTTCATATTCACGAAACCTATGGTCACGTGTAGTGTAATTAAAGAGATATAATACAAAGGCCTTTGCGCGTATGTAGAGTTCCTCAATAGACCAGAGTTTTTCAAGCTTTGGTATACGGATTTCTCATTTTACATAAAGATTGAGCGCAATATATACAACATAGATTATATATGCGAGTAGGAGTATGCTGGCTATGTTTACCTTGCCACTTGTGTAAAATAGGAGAATGATAAATGTCGAATAGAGATTTATCTTGTTAACACTCTGGATACTTGGATATTTTTCAAGACTTGGAAATAGAAAATATCCATAAAAAGGGATATAGCTCATGATGATACTGGTTTTGTCATGCTCGTTTTGTACAATATTTTTTGAGATTTGTACGATTTTATTGGCTCGTGTGATATCTGGGAGCTCTGCTATATCAAACTTTTTTCCACTGTAGGCACGAAAGGCACCATATACAAAAAGTGAAAATATACTGATGACATAGAGAGTTTTGAGTATATAAAACAAATCATAGCTAAATATACTGTACTTTGAGAGAAACTGAAAAAATCATATAAAAATCCATACGAGTATTCCTCATAGAAGAAGTATAGTGGAAGTCTTTGCATGAGCTCTTACAAAGCTATTGTTGATAGCTGAGTTTGATTTATTAAAGAGCAAAAGAGGCCCAAGTAAAAAATAGGCTGAGATAGCATTGTTGATGATTTTTTGCTCGATTGTTTGACTCATGAATACTTCAAAGATGTACTATAAGATGATTATAGCATACTATAGTAACATAATGCAAAAAAGACCCCAATTTTGATGAGGTCTTTTTTGAGATGAGACTAAGAATTATTTTTGTTGATTATTTCTTGAAACAACTTGTCAGATATATCTGTGATATCAAATGTTTCATTTTTGAGTTCTTGATTTTTTGCACTTATATTTTCTTTTGTTACTCCATCTCATGACTGAAGCTCTTGAACTCAGTGAAGATTATTTTCATAATCGAGATAGTGTTTTTCGTATTTGTATTGATCATCTCCTGTGAGCCTTATGACATAAAATGAAACTCATTTTCACTGTACTATTGGTCTACAAGTATTCCAGTAGAGCCATGTCTTGTATTTTCAGAGGAGGAACTCTGTTATCGAGTGTGGTGCTGTTTCTGTTGAAGTTTCTGTTGTTTCACCTGTTCCTGTATCTCCATCACTTTCGTTGCTTTCGACAACTATAGGTGCAGGTGCTGCACATACAACACTTGAGAGTCATTGAGCTTTTGAGATATCAAGTCCTTTCAGGTCAGAATAATATATACTACTCCCTGAAACTATAGCTTCTCAAAATTCTCATTTTGGAAAGACAACATCGTCTATACTCGTCGCTATGTTTTCATCACTTTGCTCTGATTTGTCACTATTTTCTGTATCTGAGTTTTCACTGTTTTCCGTTTCATCTGTATCTTGAGGATTCGTGCTTGACTCATCATCGATCTTTATAGTAAGCTGAGTTTTTGAGTCTCCATCACGGGTTTTTGCAGTAAACACATAGACATTTTCTCCATAGTCAAGTACCTCAAAAAGTGATGAAGCTTTGTAGCTAAATGAGCTAGCTCAAGCTTCATAGTTTTTGAGCATGTATGAATCGTCTGGAAGATCTGAGCTCTTGTTTGAAAAAGCTACTTCTATTGCTTGGACATCAGCATCTGCTTCTCCACGTATTTCTATTTCACTGTCTTTTGTAAATCATGCTGATGTGATACTTTCTTCTGACAAGCGAATATATTGTGTATCCGTCACTTTTTCTATGATATAGTTTTGTCATTCTGCGAGTATTTGAGACAGTTCTTGGATCACGACATTATTATTTTCTTGTGGTTCTTCAAGAGTATCTCATGCGTTAATAGTTTGAGAAGTCTGGTTGTTTTTCATGGCTTCTTTCGCTCCTTGGAGATAGAGTTCAGTATCGTCTTCTGTGATTTTACTGTATCAAAAAACGAGCACAGCAATTATAAGTATGAGTAATATAACTTTTTTCATGATATGGTATTAGGCTATAACATGCAAATTATACTTTTTGTGGGGATATTTGCAAAAAAAATAGAATCCTTTTTGGATTCTATTTTTTTTATACTTCTGTAATGATAGGGATGATCATCGGTTCTCTGTTGATTCTATGATAGACAAATCATTCGAGATCTGTACGTATAAGCTTCACGAGATCCTTTTCTTCGATATCTGGCACATCTTTTACAGTATTTTCATATATTTCTTTTGATTTCTTGATAATCATACGATGTACATAACGTACTTCATCAAGATAGACCAGTCCACGAGATTCGATTTTTATGTGCCCCAGTATGGCTTTTGATTTCTTATCAACCTTAAACATAATCACGAGTACTCAAGCATTCATCATCGTTTCTCTTGCTTTGAGTACATGCGAGCTAGTGGTTCCCATACCATGTCCATCAACGATGATATCTTGGATTGGTACTTTGAGTCTTGATTTAAATACTGAACCATCAGGAGCGAAGTCTACGATATTTCCATTGTCCAGTAGGAGACAGTTTTCTTCTTTCATCCCTATACTCATTGCTGTATTTTTATGAGCATTACGGAAGTACAGGTCTCAGAAAATAGGACAAAAGTATTTTGGGTTAGCAAGCTTGATCATCATCTTTTGCTCTTCTTGAAAGGCATGTCCTCCTGTATGCACTTCTCCATCATCTTTGGTTATGACATTTGCTCAGAGTTTGATCATTTTATTGATTACACTACTGACACTTCTCTCATTTCCTGGGACAACACTACTTGAAAATACAACAGTGTCTCATTGCAGTATCTCTACAGCATTGTGCTTCCCCTCAGCCATTCTTGAAAGAGCGGAGAATTGCTCTCCTTGTGATCCTGTTGTTATGATAATCTGTTTGTGTGGTGGAATCCCTTCGGTATTTTTTGGGCTCATCTTTTTTACAATTCCTGGTTTCATTCTGAGATAGCCAAGCTCTTTTGCGATAGCAACATTTTCTACCATACTTCTTCCACTTAAAAATATATGCTTGTCATATTTTGCTGCTATGTCTATGAGTTGTTGAACTCTTGATATCCACGAAGAAAAAGCTGCAATTATAAGCCTTCACTTTACGTGTCACTCTACGATCTTGTCGAGTGCTTCTCATACATTTTTTTCACTCATAGAGTGTCATTTCCTCAGTGATGCTGTCGAGTCAGACATCAAGAGTGTTACTCATCTTCTCCCAAAAGCTCCGATACGTGAAAGATTTGCTGGCTCATCTATTACAGGATCAAGATCTATTTTGAAATCTCCTGTATGCATAAAGGTCGCACCTGATGGGGAAGTAATATATAGTCCAGCACAATCAGGTATAGAGTGATTTACTTTAAAGTATTCAACACTAAAAGGTCCTACTTGGATCTCTTTTTCAGATCCAGCATCTACTTCTATAAGCGTAGCTTTGTCGAGAAGTTTATGCTCCTCGAGTTGTTTTTTTATAAGTCCTATAGTCAGTCTTGTTCAGTATAGTGGAGGGAAATTGAGCGCTGGAAGTACTACTTTGAGGGATCATATATGATCGAGATGCCCGTGTGTTATGAGCATACCACTGATTTTGTCAGTATATTTTGTCAAAAATGAGATATCAGGAATCGAGAAATCAGCTCCATACATTTCAGTTTCGGCAAACTGTATCCCACAGTCTATCAAGATAATATTTTCTCCATATTGGAGCATATCCATATTTTTTGACCCGATTTCGTCATTTCATCCTATTGGTATAACTCTTGTGTATCCTTCTCTAAGAGTCGGGAGATAGAACTTTGTCTGTGGAAGATGGGACATCATTCTTTCTTTGAGACTTCCATAGTTTTGGTTATCATTTCTATTTCCTCTATTGTTATTTTTTTTTGATGTCTGCTGAGATTTAGTATGTTTTTCAAACTTTTTTTCTCCTGTTTTTTGTTTTGTTGGCTTTGCAACAATAGGTTTTTTTGAGTGTGTACTCTTTTCAGTATTTTTTGAGACTAGAGGTTCACTTTTGAGCTCTTGATCAAGCTCATCTAAAAAATCATTCACTTTTTAAAATGTTATATATATAAATACATTCAAAAAATAATTATTATTTCAGGCGATTATTATCGTGGAGAAGTGAAGAGATGTGTTGTATAGAAAAAATGAAAGGTCTGTAGTAGGGAAACGCGTATTTTATCTATGCATACATAAAAGGCATATTCTTACGATATTTTCGAAGATATTTTAAAGATTTTTTGAAATTTTCTTGTAAGGAAGCTATTTTTAAATCCAAAGCGTGAATCGCTCCAATTTTCAAAAATTGTTGCTTTCTTACTACACTTCTTATTATATACTTTTTTTGAGATAGTCCAAAAAGTTTTTGAGAGAAAAATCGAGCTTGGTAGTATCCCGATGATAATTTTTTTGTTCTCAGACTGAAAAACTGCTTTCCTGAAAAGCCTCTCAAAGAAAGACATGTGTTGCGAGAAAATCGTATTTTTTCTGCAAAATTTCACTATCCTCAGCACGCTTGAGAAAGGCTGTATTGTGAAAGATAAAGTAGATATAACTCTCAGCAAAGTCTTCATATATATTTGTAGCTGCATATCCTGAAACAAAGTCTTTTTCTGTTTGTCCGGCACGAACTGTGCTACTTGTTTCCCAAGATATGTTGTAAAAACTATGACTTAGATCATATCCATCTTGCTTTTTAAAATGATGTATATCTATATAATGTGCGAGTTCGTGAAGAAATACTGCAAGAGTTTCTTTTTCTCATAAGCGCTCTATATCGTAGAGTCTCAAGACTTTGTTTTTCATATTTCCTCGTGTCTCATTTTCCCTTTTATACAAAAGTACCACAAGCTCTTGAATCTGGTTTGAAAATATTTTTGAATCAAGTGTTTGCTCTATTGGCCAGACAAGAGTATCTTGAGCCTGTTGTCTGAAACTTCTCGGCTTGTACTGAAAGAGTATTTTTGTTTCTGGCTTCACTGGAAGAACTATACGCTCCTCTTGTTCTCCAGCTGTTTCTAGAGGTGCATGTGTATGTGCCATATCATAGAAATGCTCGACTGAGGCATAATCAGCTGACTCATCATAATTGTCAGAGAAGAACTGATACATTAAAAAAATGCTCAGAAAAAATACACAAAATGAACTAAAAAAAAGCTTCATATTATTGAGAAAAATCATCAGTCAGAGCGATAGTGGTTGCGATATGTACTTGAGGGACCTTTCCTGTTATCGTGTTTCTTTTCTTCCAGCTTGGAGAAAGTGTGAGTTTGAGTCTTATATAAGGAGCCTGATTTATACTGGTATTTCCATCTTTCCACGCAAGATTAATATCTTTGTGGGGATAGGCATATACTTCAAAATCAGATACACTGATGTCTTCGGGAAAGAGTGATTCCCAATAGTTTACAGATGATGCTCCTGCGATCGTTGTATCATTTCAGGCAAATTTTGAGTTGATAATCCAGGTATCGATATCTCCATCGTATTGGCTTCCATTTGCATCAACGGTTCATATATCATGATTATCTCACCAGTCTCTTCCATCGAGCACGAGAAATTCTATGGTTCAAAAACATCCTCCTCCTACTGGTTTTGCAGGATCTGAAAAATCACAATTTTCACCATTTGGTCTATCTGGATCAAGTCATACATTCCATCTAAAATAGGTGCGAGTACGTTTGTCTCCACTCATCATATAGAGTTCATGAATATTTGTACTTGGTTCAAAGACCTGGGGTCATCTCCCGACAAATGCATCATCGTCATCCCCTTGGATATCTCAGTCTCCATTCTCATCTCAGCCATTTCCATCGAGATCAGAGTTGTAGTCTATGAACTGTAGAGCGTATTGCCCATATCTTTGAGGTTCTCAGTCATAATTGACATTGAGTACTCAGTCGAGATTATTATT
>JAHDHC010000018.1:18523-19650 GCA_020631485.1 Candidatus Altimarinota bacterium | reverse complement strand
AAATAAAATCCTTCTTTTTGGATTTTTGTAGACTCCACAAGGCGTACTTTTCCAACAGAGACATAGGTTATAGCGTAAAATGCTGTTACCAGAATACTCGAAACAATGACAGTTGAGAGTAAGACTTCAATCAGGGTAAATGCTGGGAGCTGTATTTTTTTCATAGAAGAGTTATGGTGTGTAAAAGACGTATTTTATGAATTCATGAGGGAAGAGCAGTATTTTTTTGAGACTTGGTTTGTTTCAAAAATATTGTGGCCAGATATGAAAGATAAAGTAAAGACACTTATAAAATAATCCTCTTTTTTCAGATTTTTTTCAGAAAAAGTAAGATATGCTTCGCAAGAGTGACAGAAAAAATCATACAATAATTGCGATACAATCAAGAAATACGTTTTTTTCTAATTTTTTGTTTTTTCAAACAGACATAAAGGCCAAAAAATACTTGCATAAAATCACTGTATCATTATAAATGGAAAGCCGAAAAATCAAAATTATTATACCCCTATTCATGGACTACAAAGCTCGAGCAAAAAGCAGAAAACTCAAGAGAAAAGTCACAAAATTTCTCCAACTGATCAAGTTCCAGTCACTCAACGCAACGAGTTATCACAAGATGATACTCTTCTGAGCAGTTGTGGTTATTATTGGGCTTTTCTTTCCTTGGCTTGATATACAGTGACTTGAGGGTATTCAAAAGATCAATGGTTTTTCGAGACTTCTCTGAATAAGTGGGGCAACGATCTTTGCCCTCAATCTTTTTACTATTTTTGTACTCCTCTCAGAAAATACAAAAGAGAAGTTCAAAAGAAGCTTCAACATAAGCTTCAAAGACTATCATCCTCCGATTATCTGAGGATCTATCGTGATGCTCATGATCATAAACTCTCTAACAACGATGAGGTCCCTGAGGACATTCTCGAGTGAAGTACAGTTTGAAAAATGAGTATTTATTGCGATTTCAGGAACCATCATATTGCTTATCTGATGATTTTATCTCAAAAAATATTATGATAAGCATGTGAAATGAATATACTCAGACACGCAAGAAGAGCACGAGAGACTCCAAAAAGAAAAAGATAACATGAAACTTCCGTTTTAGATTTTCTAGTTTCCAAGTAACCTCA
>JAHDHC010000018.1:1307-18423 GCA_020631485.1 Candidatus Altimarinota bacterium | reverse complement strand
GAAAAAGATAACATGAAACTTCCGTTTTAGATTTTCTAGTTTCCAAGTAACCTCACCCCAACCCTCTACTATTTCCTAACTTCGAAATTAGTCGTACAATTACTCCTGTCTCAGTTATCCTTAGAGGAGAAGGAAAGAGAAGAAAGAAACTTTTAGCACCCGTAGCTCAGTGGAAGAGCACAAGGCCGCGGACCTTGGCTAGCGTGGGTTCGATTCCTACCGGGTGTACCATATAAGATATAGAAACAAAACTTCACTTGAAAATGAGTGGAATTTTGTTTTTTTTAAATATATCAAAACACAATAATATAAATTGACAATACTTAGCATTTACTTATCATGTCTACTATAATTTTTTGATAAACAGAAAAGATGTTGAAAATGATGTTGAATGATCCAGGTAATGAGACAAAGATTGTAGGTTCTATTGTATCTTCTCGTGATTGAGATACGAAGGAAGTTTTAGGTGTAACACTAGTTCGTGCGAAAACGAAAACAGGTGAAATAATACGTGAGTTAGAAATAGACGTCTCATTTTTAGAAGAGCATGCAAGTGGTGTTATTAAAAGAATAAGAAGAATCTCTGATGAAGATATATTGCAAGGACTTATATTAAATACTGGGGAGAATCCTAGTGATTTAAACTTTGATTATTTATCATGACAAAATCAAATACTAAAGGTAGGTCTTGGTGAGATAATGTTTTGTTGCATGATTGCAGAGTACCACCAGAAATCAAAAGAAGATATGATAAAGATATTACAGAAAACAATGGTAACTGGAGAATGATTGCTGAGAGATGCGTATTTCTGAGTATCAGATGAACATAATGAAGTAGATTTTGAACAATTCTTAACAAGGTTTAATGAAGTCTGTGCCAAGAAATTAGCCGAGTTTAAGAGTATAAAGATTAAAGAATGAGAAAATCCTAAACTATTTAAGCACAAAAGAACCTGCGCTTATGCCTTTTCATCTGAGCACGAGGCTTGGTTGAGTGAGGTATGGGATTTCATGGAGGATAGATATTTACCCATTTTAAGATGTGTTTCGGGACTTTCAAAAATACGATAAGAATTATGAAAGAAATTCAAATACCAAAAGATACATCTTGAGAAGTTCAATGAAGAGAATGTAATTGAGATTTTCCATTATGGAAAGTCGATCATAAATGACCACATGTATTTTTCCCAAGTGACCCTCCAGTCTGTGAATGATGTTTCCATATTCAATGATGTAGAATGTATGTCTCTAATATTTTATTGATGTGAAGAAGAATGACTAGAGAGGAGTTCAGCTGAATGTCAGAAATTTTATCAATTCATGGTCAGATTTGAGTTCAAGAACAAGTTCATGATATTATGGTTGATGCAATATTTAGTGATAGAGAGGATAGGGAAGAAGATTAAATCTCATCTAATAACTCAATAAGTTCGTCATCTTCAATCTTGTGGGTGTACCATTGATAACAAAAAAAACTACTTATGTTTTAAGTAGTTTTTTTTGTTAAGAGTATTTTCTAATTTGGTTCAATCCAATCAGACTCAGGATCATCCCATTGACTCAAATATTTAGTACGTGGTCACATTAAGATTTTGTTGCTTATTGAAGTGTCAGTAGTGTTATTTGGAATACCAAATATGTCATTAATTGCTGACTTTGTTGTTGTAGTTACATCTCAAATAACATTAAGCACCACGACTCTTTCTATATCAGAAAGTTTTCTGCAGCTCTTAAGAAAAGCCATAATATCGTGTTCTGAAGATTGAATAATTTTTAATTCTTCTTCACTAATATGTCACTGAGATAATTGTTTTCTTATTATATCTCTTTCTTGAGGAGATAATTTTCATATGAACGCTTCAATCTCTTCCAACAACTCAATTAGTTCGTTATCTTCGATTTTGTGGGAGTACCATATCAGATATAGAAACAAAACTTCACTTGAAATGAGTGTAGTTTTCTTATTTCTTGAATATATAAAAACACAATAATATTAATTGACAATTATAAATATAAGTCTATTATATGCTTGTCATTTCGACAATAAATCAAAGTTCAACAAAAAAGAGGAAACTTATGGGACACAGATTTAATAAAGAACTTGCAGATCAAGCATTAGAGCTTGCAACGCCAGGAGTAGAAGCAATACTTGCTATTGCACAGCGACAGGATTTTTGCCTTCTGCTTGGCTTACGAGTCAGTGATAGAAACGGTGTTGTCTTGGCAAAGAAGGTATGGGGAAATGGAGAAGAATATTTTCCAATTGCCTCCCGGAAGTTTGTGATTACCGCACGTGAAGGTATTTCGACTCGGGAAGCTCAGCTTGTTTACCCTGAAATGGCGGGTGAAGAGGACGATACTATCTACTATGGTAGCTGGATAACAAGAAAGGTTATGAGTTCTGGAAGTGGGGTCGAACCCTACTTTGACGAAGCATGCTCGATGCATGCTGTTGGGTGTGCGCGAGCTCTACTGACACAAAAAAGGGAAGCGGAAGTTGCTACGGGTAAAGCATTTCGTCATGAGATGACGGGCTAGATACACGACCGACTGAAGTAAACAAAAAGCCTCCACTGGAGGCTTTTTGCGTTCTATAATTTCCTAAATATTCCTACAATTTTCTAACTGATACTCTAAGCGTTCGCCTTCTTGTCATCCCTATCAGTTGATTTTCTATAGTATATTATTGTTTTCATAATTCAAAAAAATCATTAAATTCATTTGTTCATTCTGTTATTTCTCACCACTTTGGAAGATTTTCATAGAATTCTCTATTTTTAGGATCATATGAATATACCTCTTTGTCAAAACTACATCAAGTTTCTCATTTATCATATGAGCATTTTGAAAGATCATAATTAACTTTTATTAGAGTTTGACTAGCATGGTCAAATTTGAGATAATTATCAAAAGAATAAGGGATATCAATTTCTTTTAATTTTCAATTTACGTATAACTTTTCATTGAGATGGAAAAATTTTGTTGAGTAGTTGCTATATTCGGAAAAATCTTCTTCTTTAGCTAATGAATACTCGTTAAATATACTTCAAATAGAGTATCAATTTTTAATGTCATGTTTAATAAGTAAAAATTTATTTTCTCATGGATTAAAACCTCAATTAAAATCATAACCTATTATTAATATATCACTTCTAGTATCAACATTTAAAAAATGTATATTTCAGATATGAGTTTTTCTTTTCTCCATTAAATATTCAATATTTGATATTGATTCTAGATCAGATTTTATTTCTTTCATATATCATTTTAAACATTTTTCTCAGTATTCATTTTCTAATAGTCAAGTATTACATTTGATTGGGAGGACAAAGGAGAATGACTTTTTATATATATCTCAATCATAAATAAATCTTTGTAAAGGATTCTTCGATATTTTATCAAAAATATACAATCTATCAGTGTTCTCATCTCAGAATCATTTTTCATTAATATCTTTTAATGTTGGAGATATTAAGACTATCAAACTTTCGTCTCAAAATCATATCAAGTCTTTTTTGTATATCTCAATACGTGAATCAGCGTCTGGAAGCTCTTTATTAATAAATTCTTGTATTTGTTGACTTGAAAATGTTGAGTAGTGAATTCCAGTGAAGAATGAGTAAGAAAAAGCAAATATATAAAAAACCACTAATAATCAAATTAATTCAAGTAATTTCTTTGAAATAAATTTCCAAGATTTATTAAGGTTATCAATAGATTTGTCTTTATTTACATATTTTTTATATAATCAATTTGAAGTAATTGATTTTAACAAATGTTTAAAGTAAATAGGTATCTTATCGATTGTTATGTTTTCACGTATGTAGGTTATAATTTTTTCTTTCATAGCGTAATCTTAATAATATTTTCAGCTTTTTATAATATTTATCCAAAATAATGTTAAAAAGTATTATAAAAATTGTCAATAACTACGTTTCATCAAAAAGAAATTCTTCCCAAAATTTATATAAATCCTCAATAAAAAGGGTAATATCCTCATCAGATATGTGTGGATATTCCATTTTTGCAATCTGCGAAAATTCTTCTAAATATTGTCTGCTTAGTTCGGACATTTAAGTCAATTATAGAGCTAAATCTTGTTTTTTGCCCCCCCCCTATCTACTATATAGGGGGGTAACTCGTAAACGAGTTTGATAATTTCAACTAGTTTTGACAGTTTTTTGCTCTTTCTATCCTCATAAGTCTGTTTTATGAAAAGCATATCTCATCAAACTTAGCGGCGAATAGATCGCCTCGCCGAAGTTATGACAAGATATTCTGCTTTTGACACAGAGACTCATATGAGGAAAGGAAAGGTAAAAATAAAATCACACCTAACGAGTTGTAAGTATGATTATTAGTATTTTTTGATGTTTGTAATCGGGAATTTAGAGCGGGAAAGCTTTCCCGTTTGTTAAGACTGGAAAGTAATTTTATCTACACTTATTTGTATATAAGGTTTATCTAGGTGTAGTCTTTCGGTGATAGTAGGTATTTTTTTCTTAATTAAATCTCTTATACAGGGTTCATTTATGTCTGATTTTGTAAGACTTTTATATCATCATTTTTCATATACTTTTAGCATTTCTTCATAAGAAATTTCTAATTTAGTTTCAGTTTTTAATTCAAACAAAATTGAAAATATATCTTTTATTTTTGATTCTGACTTAAGAGGGAATTGTGCATTTCGAATTATTAAAACATCTCATTCTAATCTAGTATTATTATCTAGTGGTTTACCAACAATATTATACTCGTTAAAAATCTTGTTCGTTATATCCTTTTTTAATGGTATAAAGTCATTGTTTAAACTTATTTGAGCATAATCATAGTCATGTGCTCACATCTCTCTTCTTTCCCATTCACTAGTCTCTCGCAACTCAAAATAATCTCATGAATCCTCAAGATCATAATTTTGTTCGAATATCTGTATTTTTGTAAGTTCTTGGAATCAATTGATTAAGTCTCAATCAAGAGATCATATTCATTTTCACAGTTGAATAATAGCTTCTGATAGAATTGATTTATCTTCAGTCCTCCATTCTTTCTCTTTTGCTTCTCCTTTCTTTTGATAAGTAATTTTATAGATCATTTTTATTTCTTACTTAATATTTTGAAAAGCTTAAAATACATTCTACAAATCACTCATGAGAATAATATCGCTACTCATCAGTAAATAATACATGTTAAGAGGATGAGGCTTTCTCCAAAACTAGGATCACTTTTTAGTTGGAACGATCTTGCTAATGTCACAATAAAAACACCATTCACAACAAGAAAGAGTTTCCACATAAAATCAATTTGAACTTTTAATAGTTCAACTTTTCTTTGTTTCTTTTTTGAAAGTGACATAGATATTTTTACTGATATACGTTTAGCATATCATAAAAGGTATAGAGTGTCTATTTATGCTAAATAATACCTCTCAATACTAGAATTCAGAATATAACCCCTCAGCATACTATGAGAAATATTAGCCAAATGAGCCAATCATAACTTCTATCATCGTAAGAATCTTCTCTTCAATGAAAAATCATATTTATGATTCCATTTATGGTTCTCACTAATATAACTGTATATATAACTATAACAGAGTAATACATTAATGTTATAAGTCACAATTCCATAAACATTTTTTCTAAATTCATAATTATAAGTTTTAAAAAATAAGCGAACAAAAAAGGACAACTTATGCGCCTTAGATGTTTGCTTAGAACAACTATACCTTACCAAAAAAAATAAAGGACCGACAACATAAGTTGCCCTTTATTATCTTCTTTAGTAAGATTTATATAGAGTTCTAAGCTATTTTAGGATAATATAGATAGTATATTTTGCAATAGAATTTTGATATTTTACCTATTATGTTGATATATCTATTATTATGTGTCATAATTAATATTACAATTGAATTAATTTAAATTTTTTATGATTGATGAAATAAAAAAAATAAACTCGACAGATTCAAGTAGATTAATAGGACTTGAGGATTATTCTTCGATGACATGAGATCTTACATCAAGGGCGCTAAACCATGAACACTCATTTCAAGTAAATAATTACTATGAAAGAGCTCAGAGAAGAGATGAACAATGTAAGCTAGTTTTAATGAATGAGTGATGAAAAATAAATTTTAGTGATGAAATACAAGAAGATGAAGTAATTTTTACTTTATGATTATGTTGATGTATTTGTACTGCTCTTGTTATAGAACTTAAAGATGGTTCTCAGGAGTGTATACTTACACACTATGATACATTATCTACTTGAAAATGATCGGATACACTGAGACGCTTGCTTGAATGAACTAAGAAAGATCAAATTGCTAAAGCTAATTTAATATTTTCAGCACCTGGAGAATGGGAAAAAAATGATGAAGGAAAATTTAAAATGTGAGTAAAAAAAAGTTATGATGCACATTTAGATTTACTGGAATGTTCTGTTAAATCCGTTTTGTGAGACTCTATTCAAGTGACAAGTATAGGTTATTCTGAATCACAAGAATCTTGAAAAAATGATCAATGAGTATTTAGAATTGTAAAAGGGAAAGACAATATACTTAGATATGTGTCTGAAGAATACTCATCTTTATGAAAGGTGTTTCCTGATGAAGAAGCTTAAACCTCCTCCAACAACTCAATTAGTTCGTTATCTTCGATTTTGTGGGAGTACCATTGAAAATAAAAAAATAAGCCTTGTGCTTATTTTTTGTTGTTCTGTGAAAATACTTGATTAAAGAATCGAAAGGAGAGCCGAGTAGAGTGAGAATAAGACCCTTGAGAGTCTTTCGAGTTTGGTGCCCAACTTGCGTTTTTTTAAATTGGGCCTATTAAGTGAAATATAGAGAATAAATTTACTTAAGCGTAAGTAAGTTTTTGTTTTTTAAAATTGAATTTATAGTCTTAATTATATTAAATAATATTTAATTTTATATTAATTAAATATTATATACTAATTTACTTGATTTTTCCTCTTGTAAATATGATAATTTCGTTAGAATTAAATGCTCATTTTACATTTATTGATTTTATTCCGATAAATATTTTTAAAGTAAAGTGAATTTCATTCATCAATCTACATTACGTAGGGAGAAATATTAAATGTTCGTTAAAAATTTTGTGACATCAGCAGTGATCTCGTTGTTGGTAAGTTCGTCAGCATTTGCTGAAGGACAACAGCCTCCGTTCAAAATCGAGTTAGATACTATCGATTATGAATGTCCTGAAACTGAAAGACACTGCCATAAAGGGGGATGGCACTTTGATTATCTTGGTATGCCCGAAGTATGGGATATTATTGATGTTTTTGGAGATTATCAAAATGGAATCCCAGTTACAAATTTTACAGTTGGTGTTATCGATGGAAGCTTTGGTCGAGAGTTTGGTAATATCCATGCTGGAATTGATCATTCTGTGATTGATAAAGTAAATGGTAATGATGGTTTTGGTACAGGAGTAAGAACCACTCATGGAAATATGGTAATAGCTGCATTATCTGCAGGTAAAGTAGATGGTGGATTACCAACTCGACCGATGATTCGTGCTAAAACTGCTATAGTAGCTCGTGATACTCGTGATGGTAGGCCATCTATTAATTCCTATGGTGCAATACAGGCATTACTTAACTATGGTGAAAGGCCTCGTATTATTAGCATGAGTGCTATAGTAGGTAGAACGGTTCCATATTTATTAGATTATAATAAGCGGAATCCAGATATGCCTATTACATATTCACGTGAACAATTATATCAAGATACTCGAATTTTTCGACAAATCATCCAGGATAATCCAGATGTGTTGTTCGTATTTGGAGCTGGAAATAAGAGTTCACAAGCTATTGATCAAGGAGGTATGTTACATAGAGTAAGGTATTCATCTGATGGCCCTTATGAGATTGAGAAGTTGAATAATTTAATAATTGTTGCTTCTAATACTATATCTGGAGATATTGGCCGTACATCTGCATTTGGTAGAGATGTCGATATTGCTGCACCATCAATGTATCTAGGTGTATCTTGCGCAAATTCTGTGGGTAGTGGTATGATGAGAGCAGAAATAAGTACAGTTGCTACTGATACAGGTATACCTTATCAAACTGTATATGGGTTTGATGGTAATGTAAATGCTAACCGAATAACTACAACATATGAAGAGCAAACTGGAGAGCTCATCCCGAGTAATGCTGAAATTATCCGAATAGGAGAGCATAAATGTAATGAACGGAAATATCCAGCCAACGGTACGTCAGCCAGTGTTCCATTAGTAGCTGGTGCTGCAGCAATCTTAATGCATGCAGGAGATTTAAACAATTTTCCTGTCTCTGCATCTGATGCTAAAAATCTGTTATTAAACTCTGGAAGAAGTACTATTAGACGGACTGTCCGTGATACTAACACTAATTCAGAAAGTTATTTAAATGCTTTTGGAGATAGAGTTCGTACAATGGGAAATCCAGTAAATCCGATATCAATACCATTGATGAATGTAGCAAAGAGTCTCAATGATTTTCTTGCGACTATTCCATCTGAATCATTACAATTGTTTACAGAAGATGGATATACATTAAGTGTTGGTGGGGCAGATAAAAACTTGGTAGTAAGAAAGATAGATAACGAAGTAGCAGTATTTGATGAAAGGAAAGGAATTTTTCTTCCACCAAATTCAACTGTTTGTATGTTTATTGGAGAAGCTTCTGATGTTAGTTTTGAATATTCTGACAACAACGATCAATTAATGGAAATAGCTCCGTTGAATGGCGAATGTGAAACTCAAACGATTCCTGAATCTTCTTGGCAACAACTTGATACATCAGCGGATGTTATTCCTGTCATTAGTTTTTTTAGTAACGGAGTATCTTTTCGTCTCACAGGTAACGGTTCAGGATTGTTAATTCCAAGTGCAGATGTCACAGATTCAGATACTAACGAATTTGTAACTGTAATTTTTGACGACAAATAGAAAACTTATTTCAGAATAATCTATATATCAATTTAGTATATTGCTATAGTTGGTGTTTATAGAGATGTATGACACAAAATCCCTCCGCAATTATTGCGGGGGGATTTTTATTTGTTGAATGTACCAGTATCAATATACTAAGGATAGTAATAGTAATATTTAAAGATATGTTAAATAAAGGTAAATACAATATGATTTATTTGAGAATATTAGTAATTGTTTTATTAGTACTTTTAATACTCATTTTTTATAAATATTTTTATCTATGAAAGGTTACCGAGAAAAATTATGAAAAAACTGACTATTGACGTATACCTGCGTGTTATTGAGATGATTGTATTGAACCATATAAATAAAAAATCTTAATTAACAGTTGTAATGGAATTCACGGGAATGAAAAAGGAAAGTCCAGAAGAAAAAAATGATTTAATTGATATTTACTCTATTAATAATTTTTATAGTATTTGTTATTTTATCTAGATGATATAACACACAGAAAGATAATAATCACATACCAGATATGCTAGCTGGCATCAATTATTCAACTTAAGGGACTAAATCTTCTCCAGCAACTCAATAAATTCGTCATCTTCGATTTTTGAAAGTACCATTGAAAACAAAAAAAGCTACTTATGTTTTAAGTAGTTTTTTTGTAAATAAGGCTTTTTGCGTTCTGTGATTTTCTAAATATTCCTACAATTCTTTAACTGATGCTATAATCTATTTACCTGCTTATAAATTTATCACTTGATTTAATATAATATATTACTCTTTCATACTTCATTTATTCAAAGTAAAATCAGTGTTTTTTTATTATGTAATTTTGAAAGATCTAATTTTAATTTTTCGATACTTCTAAAATTCATTATTTCTACTCCAATTATTTTCATGTATTATTTTAAAATTAATAATTTCTATATTTTATTGATAAATGAGCTTACTACTAAAACTAATAAAAATTTAATGTAAAAAAAATGCTAATTGTAAAAAAGACATTTCTCCCAAAACGTATGTAATCCATCAACAAAGAGGGAAGCATCCTCTTCATTGAGAAAGCGATAATCCCAGAGTATATTTATATGACACACTCTGAATCTCTCAATCATTTCTAAATGAATTATCAACTCCACTTTTTGCTGTGGTATGAAGAAAAAGTTTCGTGTAAAACATACGGAAATTTCGATGAGGCTTTTGACTTTTATAGAGATATTCATATAAATTAGCTACTTTCTGAGATGTTTAACATTACTGATACTCCTGAGGAGGAGAAACTGATGGAATTACGTGGAATAGACTTTGGTCCTATCGCATGTGCAGTAGGCGCTATGGGATTTTATGGAGAGGGATATCCTTTTCATAAAACCTTTAGATACATTCCTGGCTTTAACTGGGATGGATTTACGCTTGCAGCAAAAACCTTGACACTTCATAGAAGAAGTGGCAAGAATGAGGAACCTGGCAACATGCCGCTCATGGATGATGGGCTTACTCCAGAAGAGACCTTTCCTAAGTGTATTTGGGTCGAGAGATGGCCAGGTGGACATATGCTCAATTGTGTGGGTTTAGCGAACTTTGGAATAGAGTTTTATCTGCAAAGAGGCTATTACCAGCGATTGAAAAAACCGTATTTCATTTCGATAATGGATATGGATCCTAAAAATGCTGTGTTGGAGATCCGTCAGATGTGCCAGCTTCTTGTACGATACCTTGGGAATCAAGAAGGCTCAATCTATGCGGTACAAATAAACTGTGCTTGTCCAAATACGGGAAAAGAAGCAAGTACAAAGCCAATTGAACTTATTGAGAAATTGAGAGTTGCAAGAGAAATCTTGGGTGATCATATCCCGATTCTTGCGAATTTCAATGCCTTGGTAAGTCTCAATACACTTATTGCGATTGATGCTTTTGTTGATGCTTATTGGATCGGGAATACCATACCGGCCGGAAATGAAATATTTTCTGAGCAAGTATGGAAAAGACGATTTAATGTTCGACGAGAAAACGGTGAGTGGAAATCACCATTGACTGACAGAGGTATGCCCATGGCTGGAGGACTATCTGGGCCGATGTGTCTTGAAGTAACCCATGGTAAAGTGCTTGAGATGTATAAAAGTCTAAGTATCACAAAACCGATCGTTGCTGGTAACGGCATCCGTTCAGTTGATGATATAGAAGAGTTGTACGACGCAGGTGCTTCGATGGTATTTGTTGGCTCAGCAGGTGTCACAAAACCCTGGGCTCTTAATTCTTTACAATCCTATAGAGAGGAACCATGAAATGGTAGATTTTGTTAATATTATTCGACCTGATGACTGGCACCTCCATTTTCGTGATGGAGTAATGCTTGAAACGGTTGTGCCATATACCGCAAAAGTATTTGGCCGGGCTATTGTGATGCCGAATTTGGTTCCACCAGTTGTAGATGCTGTAATGATGAGAAGTTATAGAGATCGGATACTTGCAGCTGCGGAAGGTACAAGCTTCAAGCCTTTGATGGTCTTATACCTCACCGATGACACAAGTGTTCAAGATGTAGTTGACGCAAAGGAAGCTGGTGCAACTGCTTTTAAACTGTATCCTGCAGGTGCAACTACCAATTCGGCGTCTGGAGTGACCGATATATCGAAGGTGGCAGATGTTCTTGAAAAGATGCAAGAACTTGAAATACGTTTATGTGTGCATGGAGAAGTAACTCGGCCAGAAGTAGATATTTTTGACCGAGAAAAGCTGTTTATTGATGAAGTACTTTCGTCGATACGCAAGCAATTTCCGGATCTTAAGATCGTAATGGAACATGTTACTACAAGTGAAGGGGTAGACTTTGTGCTTGAGACAGAAAACATGGGGGCAACTATCACTATACAGCATTTGATGATTAATAGAAACCATATGCTCGTTGGTGGCATTCAACCCCACTACTACTGTCTTCCAGTTCCAAAGCGTAACATCCATCAGCAGCGATTACGGGAAGTTGCTACTTCTGGAAGTGAGAAGTTCTTTCTCGGTACTGACTCTGCGCCTCATCTAAGAGGTGATAAGGAATCAGCATGTGGCTGCGCTGGGGTTTTCAATGCACCTCGTGCTATTGAAATGTATACACAGGTGTTTGATGAGATGGATGCGTTACCGAATCTCAAAGCATTTGCAAGTATCAATGGTCCAAAATTTTATGGTTTACCGGTTAATGATGAGTATATTACTATTGATCGAGTTGAACCATATGACAATCCACCAGAGATACCTTTGCGCAACAATAGTGCTTCAATAGTTCCGTTTAGCCCTCCAGGAGGTATTTGCTGGAAGATCAGAGAGTGATGTAAAAAGCGAGGAAACCGATAAAGCCCCCCTTGACCGACAGGTCGAGGGGGGTTTAAACTTTCTATTTTTTAAACCTCTATTTCTCAAAAATCAGATTCACAAGCTTCAAATCTCACAAATGTATTTTCATGTGTCTTTTTTGCATGCACGAGATCATTGTATCCTGTTGCTATATATCAATAATGACTTCAGTTGGGACGTTCAAAGATCATTAAAACTTTCTGTTTTAGAAAAATTCTTTCTCCTGCAACATGTTCTGATATCGCAAGACTTGCATTTGTATCAATATGATCAGAACTAATTTCAAGCAAACGGCTTTCCATGATAATAATTTGTTAAAATATAACTCTATTCTCAAAAATTTCACAAAAGCTCAATTTATTCTCCACGTATTTCAAGTGCTATAGATTCTAGTCTTGATAATGATTCTTCTTGGCTAGAGCTTGGGTTTCTGTAGAGATTGTTTGTTTCGTAGGGATCATTTTTGAGATCGTAGAAAAAAGTCCTTCCACTATCGAGTTTGAGGTATTTGTATTGGCTATCTCTGAGAGTAAATCATGCCTGAGGACTTGTTCCTCAAACTTCTCCATAGGCATATGTTCTTTTTTGTGCAGAAGCATCGGTGAGAAGCTCTGCAAAACTGAGACTATCTTGTGTTTCATAGGAATCAGCAGATGAAAGATCCAGAATTGTTGCAAATAAATCTACACTATTGACTAAAGCGCTTTCACGCTCTCATATTCTCGATACTCAAGCTCATGAAACTATGAGAGGAGTATTGATTCCTCCCTGATAGAGCGATCATTTGGCCTTTCTTTTTTCATATGGACTTTGTACTACTTGCCCTGGTGTTCCATTGTCTCCCATAAAAATTATGAGTGTATTTTTGAGTTCTTCTTCTGAGAAAGAGTCGAGAAGTCTCCCTATTTCTGTATCAAGTGATTCAAGCATGGCATGATAATAGGGAAGAGGATTTACCTCAATAGCTGTCTCACTTGGGTCGAGATCATCAGCAGAATGAAGATCAGTTGGAGGAAGATGAAAGGGGGTGTGAGGAGATGTGTAGGCAAGCCAGAGGAACCATGGATTATCTTGTTTTTTAGTCCAATCTATCGCAAGGTCTGTAAAACTCGATGTGATATAGCTTGTTTTCTCTGTTTGTTGTCAGTTTTCAGTTAGTGTCCAGTCCCAGTATGATTTTACTCCTCAACTAAGCATTCCTGCATAGTAGTCTATACCTATGTCATTAGGATGATCTGGATCTTTTGAGAGATGCCATTTTCCTATAACAGCATGAGAATAACTTTGAGGAAGAAAACTTTGAAGAGGTTTTTCTGTGAGTGGCATAGGATCATCAACAGCGAGGACTCATGTACGAACTCCATACTTTCCCGTCAGGATAGTCCCACGAGTTGGAGTGCAGGTTGGGGCAGTCCAGAAGTTTTCAAATACAAGGCCATTTGAGATCATATCTTCTAGATGTGGCATAGATGCTTTTGTTCATCACTCATTATATCCTGGTGATGCATCGAGTCACATATCATCTGCGATGATGAGGAGGATATTTGGCCTGTCTGATTGCTGACTTTTATCCTCAACTAAAAATTCATAGATATAATCTAGTATATATTGAGCTCTTTCATCTCCTGCGTATTGTATCTTATATTCTTGTATGATTTCGAGAAATCTCGTTTTGTGTACAGATGATTTATTCTCAAGGAGAGTATTTATATTTACTGCAGCTTCATGAAGCCTTTCTTGGAAGTCAGGAGATGGACTATAATCTGCATTTGCTGAAAATAAGGAGAGTAAAAACACAAGTGTGCACAGGTATATTTTTTTCATAAAAAGATAGGTAAATGGATATAAGCTTTTTACATGTTTTATCATTTTTCGCAATTTCTTTTTCTAAAACAGGATTTCTCATTATACTTCCTATTAGTTTCTCACTAAAAAAATATGAGAAAGAAATATGTTGTTGTAACAGGGTGAGTAATATCCGGTATAGGGAAGTGAGTGACCACTGCTTGTGCCGGTTTTTTCTTGGCTGAAAGATTTGGAGTTACGCCGATAAAGCTCGATGGATATCTCAATATAGACCCATGAACCATGAACCCATTTGAACATGGAGAAGTATTTGTCCTGGCTGATGGAGCCGAGGTAGATATGGACTTTGGTCATTATGAGAGATTTTTGTGAAACGAGTCTATGGGAGTGCAAAGTATCTCTATGGGAAAGATATATGCAGGAATTCTTGAAAAAGAGCGTCGAGGAGATTTCTTGTGAAAAACAGTGCAGATGATTCCCCATGTCACAGATCATATATGTGAAAGAATCGAACAAGTATTTTCACAAGTTGGAGGAGATGTATGCCTGATTGAAGTAGGAGGAACTGTAGGAGATATAGAAGTAGAACTCTATCTTGAAGCGATTAGGCAGATGAAAAGACACAAGAGAAAAGAAGATTTTATCCACATACATCTGACATATGTCCCTATTCCAGGTTGAGTTGATGAACAAAAAACAAAGCCAACTCAGCAATCTATCAATCTCTTGCAGTCAAAATGACTATTCCCAGAAATAATTATCGCGAGATGAAAAGAAGAACTCACCCAAGAGTCCAGAGAAAAAATCGCGCTTTTTTCTAATCTCAGGGAGGAAAGAGTGTTTTCTATCCCAGATGTAGCGTCTGTCTACACTATCCCTTCGATCCTCGAAAAACAAAGCTTCGATAGTCTTTTAGAAGGTAAGCTCAATACCTGATTTGAAAAAGCAAGAAAAACACAGATATGGGAGGAGCTTCTCTCAAAAGAGAAAAAGACGAAAATGACAGTTGGAATTATCTGAAAATACATGGCTTTGGAAGACTCATATTCGAGTGTGGTAGCCGCACTTGAGCATGTTTCGATGCAACTCGGGCTTGATATAGAAATACTCTTCCTCGACACACGAGAGGGAGATGTCGTAGAACAACTCTCAGCACTTGATGCTTGTATTATCCCAGGAGGATTTTGAAATACTGGGATAGAAAATATGCTCTCTACTATACGCTATGTTCGTGAAAATAAGATCCCGTGTCTTGGGATATGCCTGGGGATGCAGCTGATGATCATAGAGTTTTGTAGAAATATTTTAAATATACCAAGAGCAAATAGTCTTGAGTTTGATGAACACTGTCATCCCTATGATGTCATCACGCTTCTAGAAGACCAAAAAGAACTGATACAATTATGAGGGACGATGAGACTCTGAAAACAATCAACACTCCTAGATGACTGACAGATATACAATCTCTACAAGAAAACTTCGAGGCTACAAAAAGGGGCACAAATATACGAAAGATTTCGTCACAGATATGAGGTCAATCCTCTCTATGCTGACAAGATAGAACATGCCTGACTGAAGATTTCAGGAAGAAGTAAGAGGCAGCAAATAGTCCAGTGTATTGAGATGGATCCAAGTATTCACCCATACTTTGTAGGAACCCAAGCACATCCTGAGCTTACGAGTAGGCTCGAAGATCCAGCTCCACTCTTTCTCTGACTTATGGAATCTACGATGAAATAGTTGCCCTTTTTGCGTCTTTCCATAATATGCATGTATGAATGAAAAAACAGTGATAACATTTTTGAAAAATTATCTCTCAACCCTCCTTTTTTTAGGGTGTGCATACTTTATCTACACTCATAGTGGTTTTCATAGAGATTTTATAAATACAGAAGTTGCGCTCTTTTTTACAGACTTTCGCCTCGAACTGAGGGACGTATTTTATGCTGTATGAATCTGATATATTATTGGACTGATTCCATATTATCTCACCTATACTCATGAGAGTAAGGCCTTGATAGTCCTTGGTTATTTTAAAAAAGTTATTTCAGGAAACAATAGCTATACAGAAAAAGAGCGAGTAGCACTTCTTGCCTGGGTTGTGAAACTCTTTTTTGTGCCTCTTATGATAGTGTGGCTCACACAGCATGTATTTTCATTGATCAATAATTGGTACAGTTTGTTTGTAGATAGATCACTTTTTAGTTCTGATTTTTTGAGTTTTTTTGATATGCATCTCTTTGGAGCACTTTTTGCTTCTATTTTGTTTTTTGATGTGTTTTTCTTTACTATAGGCTACCTTCTCGAATCTCCAGTACTCAAAAATACGATAAAGAGTGTCGAGCCAACGCTTATTGGTTGGGCAGCTGCGATATTGTGTTATCCACCATTCAATAACTTCACCTGAGATCTTTTCACTTGGTACTCAACAGATACGCCGAAGTTTTCTGATCCCTATATACACGTATTTCTCAATATTTTTCTCCTCTTACTTATGGCTATCTATGCCTGGGCATCTCTGGCTCTTGGTCTCAAGGCAAGTAATCTGACCAATAGAGGAATAGTAAAAAAATGACCCTATAAGTATGTCCGTCATC
This sequence comes from Candidatus Altimarinota bacterium, assembly GCA_020631485.1. Lineage (GTDB taxonomy): Bacteria > Patescibacteriota > Gracilibacteria > BD1-5 > UBA6164 > JAHDHC01. The sequence continues at coordinate 1,724 of JAHDHC010000018.1, read as the reverse complement.
CAGCCTATATTTGTAAAAATATGGCATGGATCATCGGAGCTTTTCCGATGATATATATAGCTGCTACTTCTCCAAATATTGCCTTGCCAAGCGTGCTATTCTGACTCTCAGCTTGGACCTTTTTGTACTATCTGCGCGCAATAACAGAAGAAAATCACCTCTCAGCAGATCCTGACTATATCCAGTACAAAAAAGAAGTACGATATAAGTTCATCCCAGGGATTTGGTAAAATATACTATATTTTTCAATATGTAGAGATGTATCGCTGATACATCTTTTTCTAGCCCTAAGTCCTCAATCTTTATTCTAGAAATATCCCTATCTTGAATTCTTTCCCTTCCGAGAAGGGCAAGAGGCATCTTGTAGAGATGTATCGCTGATACATCTTTTTTAAATCTATGAAATAAAATTGATAA
>JAHDHC010000018.1:0-1207 GCA_020631485.1 Candidatus Altimarinota bacterium | reverse complement strand
TGTAGAGATGTATCGCTGATACATCTTTTTTAAATCTATGAAATAAAATTGATAAAAATAAAATATAAGTTATAAAATATGTAATATTTATTGATAGGATTGTATGGAAAATATTGATTATAAATCGCTAGGAATTGAAGAGGACAATTATATAGATATAGTGTCAGATTTTTTTCAGCTCCCTATCGTAAAAAGGGCACTGTGAGAGCTGTGGAATAAGTATAACCCAGATCAGATTTTGTCGTCTACGCTAGATTTTAGTATTGAGAATCGTTCTCATATTGTATTTTTGAGACAACTCTGTAATCCTGTAAATGAAGGGGAATGAATTCGTCTATTTCTAGAAATCATACGAGAGCAGATCCTATCACATAGAAGTTATTCAAATATCACTCAGTATTATAGAGAAATAACTACATTTATTTTGACACTCAACTATCTTGAGTCTTCAGTTGAAAGCTATCAATCAATGCGTAGTATTTTGAGAAAAAAAGTGTCAGATGTTATTGAAGTGCCATATCAAGTAGAAGAGATAATAGACCAAGATCAAGCTGAAAATTGTAGCTTACATTGATTTGCGTTATATGAAAACCTTCCAAAAGCCTGATTTCTCCCTATTGATGAATATGGGCGCAGTATTCATAGCCCAGACATGATACTTCCTATAGCAACGCATGCATCTGTTTCTCTGGCTCAAACTCATAATACAAAAAAATTTGTAGTGAATAGGTATTGAGAAATATTTTATGATGTAGAGTGATATGAAGCACTGAGGTATTCTGCGAGAACTGTACTGAATTATGCCACAGAAGCTTTAGATCAAATATATTCCTGAAATGATGATATGTGATACTTAGAGAGGATATGTTATGATTTGTGAATCGATCTTGAATGAATCATGGAGAAAAAAAATGAAGATTTACTCGAATCTCTAGACACAGAAATACACACTGTTATATCCTTACACTGAGAGAAAGTTCACGAACAATCAAAAAAGATACAAAAATCCATGATTCGTATCCAAAAAGTCACTCAAGATTCTCAAAAATCTCCTCATCCTCAAAAAAAGGAAACTACAAGAACACAGCTTCGTCTTGTTTACTCTGAAGGGAAATGATAAATTACGAGTTAACGAATATCTAAGTCAGTAATTACGCGAGTACCTTCATCATCATAAAAAGATACTATAAGTATCTTTGATCTCCAT
>JAHDHC010000017.1:18074-30287 GCA_020631485.1 Candidatus Altimarinota bacterium | reverse complement strand
AACAACTGAGGGAGAAACAACACCCCTCCCTAGCCCTCCCCTTCCAGGAGAGGGAAATACTGAGGAAGAAAGTACGAGAAAAGATATAGCAACTATTGATGAGAGTATTATCTCAGATATGGATATAAAAATCATTGATCTGAATCCTGATTGAGTAGAAATTAATGAAACAAATGAAGTTGAAGAGCCAATTATCCTTAAAGAAATCATAGAAACTTCTCCATCAGTAAAACTTGATTGAATTCCTGAACCATCTGAGAAACAAATAGAAATCAATTCAGCAAATCCTCCACCAGAATTAGAGATAAAAGAAATTTCTGAATCAGATTTAGTCTCAGATACACTAAAAAAGTTTGAGATTGACGAAAATGGGAATATAGCGGAACAAGAGTGAGTGATAATTAATAGTGCTGAAAAGAGTGAGAGAATTCCTCTGAAACTCGGAACTCACTCATGAAGCTGAGTCTTGGATGCAGAAACTAAAACTATTTCTTTTAATCTTGCATGAGAAGAATGAGAGATTGAGATTAACAATACTGAACCTCTTCAAGCAATTGATATAGTGCTCGAATGACAAGAGAAATTATGAACCTGAGCAATAACATGATCCGGAAGTTTTATTCCAGTCGAGGAAGTAATAGAGTGAGAACAAACACAACAAGCAAAAATGATCACTCTCGAATCACTCAGCTGAGAAGATTCAGTTGAAATTAACAATATCTCATCAGACGAGCCACTCAAGATCATCGAGGAAGTTGTTTCATGAGAAATAGAAATACCAGAGTCAGAAGAATTCGTAGAAGAAGAATGATGAATAGAAATTAATAGTTTTTGATGAGAAGAAGAGATTGTGGAAGATGACCAAGATCAAGAAATAATAGTTGATATTCCTCAATCAGAGGACGATGAGCTGCCTATTGAAGAGACATGATCAATCAAAATAAATAATTTTGAAGAAGAAGAGACTCTCGAAGAGTTTCAAGAATGAGGAGTTGAAATCAAGAGTGTCTGAGAAGCACAAGAAGAATATATTTTCGATGAAGAAGTTCCGGAAGGAAATGTTGATGAAGAAGAGTGATTTTGAATACTCTCATGAATCAACTCTGATGCTCATGGCCTCATTGCAGAATACCTTCTTGATGGAAATGCAAATGATTCAAGTATCAATTCTAATCATGGAACTCTTAAATGAACAGCGAGCTGGAAAACTGCAAACCAAGAAGAAGCAAGAAAAATAGGACAAAACAAATATCTAAGTATATGAAAAAATACAACAAGCTATGTTGCACTTCCAGACGGGATAGTTAATGGACTTTCAGATTTTTCCATAAGCTTTTGGGCAAAAAGAACAGATTCCAGTTCACTGTATAATGTTTTAAATGCATATAATAATAGATTCATATTAGCGTTTACACACAACTCTCTTTGGTGAACAGTGAATTGAGTATTTGGTGATCAAGTAAAAACAGCTACAAAATTTGTTGAAAAAGTAAATACTTGGAATCACTATACATTCACAGCAGAATGACCTGTTATGAAAGTTTATGAAAATGGGGAATTTCTCGCTTCTAAAAATAGAACTCCAAAAACTATCTCGTGAGCTACGTGAATCGTTATAGGACAAGAACAAGATGCATATCATGGATGATATAATAGCAATGAATCTCTCGCTGGAGACATAGCTAATCTCAAAATTTATAACAGAGCAGTATCTGCAAATGAAGCCTGAAATATCTATCATAATTCAGATGTTGCAGATAGCTCAAGGCCACTTGGGAAACAAGCAGCATGATGACTTGTTGCGGAATATAATCTTAACTGAAATGTACTCGATACAAGCCCAAATGCGAATCATGGGACACTTCATGGATCAACTTGGAAAAATGCAACAGCAGCTGAAAAGGCACTTATAGGACAAAATAAATATCTAAGTATTTGAAAAAATACGGCAAATTATGTGGAGCTTCCAGATGGAATAGTTAATTGACTCGATGACTTCACGATGTCAGTATGGCTCAAGAGAACGCATGATGCATCGTATTATCCTATTCTCAATGCTTTTAATAACAGAATCCTTTTCAGTTTCTCAAATACTCATACAGCAATCGCTGTAAATGGTGATTATAAAGATGTATTAAACTACAAGCCAAGGTTTATTACTCATACCCATACTTGGAATCACTATAGTTTTGTAGTCAAATGAACAACTATGAAACTTTATGAAAATGGAAACTTAGTAGGGACAAAAGCAAGAACTGCAAAAATAGTTTCTGAAGCTTCAAGTATCCTTATCTGACAAGAGCAAGATGCCTATCATGGAAGACTTGATATCAATCAAACCCTTTCTGGAGATATAGCAAGATTGCAATTGTTTAACAAGGCGATTAGTGATGCCGAGGCAAAAAATATTTACTACAATTGAAAAATCACTGATAGTTCTGAAAATATTTCAGTGTATCATGAAGGGAAGACAACAACGCAAGTCCCAACAACTATCAGATATATCAGAGACCATTTGAGTGGATCAAATAGAAATGCAGGGAGTTACTGGATAGATATACAAGCGAGAAATATTGAGTGAGTAAATGTTGCAAAATGAAAACCAGTTTTATCTCCATATTCAGCAAAAAGTGGGAGACCTTATTCGAGAATTACTGACGATGATCTTAACTACTATACGAATCCAAATGTATACTGAGCTCCAACATTTGTAGTAGTGGACTTAGAATGACAACATCCAGTAAATACTGTAAAAGTGTGGCACTATTTCAAAGATGGAAGAACGTTTAACAAAACAAAAACGGAAGTATCTTCAGATGGAATTCACTGGTACGTACTCCACGATAGTGAGATAGATGGGGATTACGCTGAACCAACGAATTGAGAAGGAAGAACCTATGAACTGAGAAATACGATATCGTATAAACCTTCCCAAATTCGTTATATCAGAGATTATGCTCATGGATCAAATAGAAATGGATGAAGTCATTGGGTTGAGATTCAAGCATATGATGAAAATGGGACGAATGTAGCAAGATGAAAAACAGTTACAAATAAATACACTCCTAATACTTCTGCGAGACCTCATACAAGACTCACAGATGGTTCTATATCAGTATGATCACGGATTGCCTCAAAATACCAGAATACATGGATGCAGGTAGATTTGTGAGAACTTCATGAGCTAGAGATGATCAAGGTCTGGAAATATTACTCTGACTGATGAAGTGGAAGGACATATAACAAGACAAAGACAGAAGTCTCAGCTGATGGTTTCAATTGGTATGCCCTTCATGATTCTCAAGTAGATGGAACCTATGTAGAACCAAAAGATGGAAGTGGTAAGATACATAGACTGAGTGATGAACCGATTCATAAAAAATGTGTAACAAATAAAGCTAAAGGATGTACTTTTACACTTCACCACGCTGATAGATTTGATTATGAATTCTCAAACTCTGGGGTAGCTGCAAGTCTTACGAATTCTACATCGTATAAAATCACTGGAAAACAAGCCTGAAAAACTACCGTTTCAGTCAAAAAAGATGGAATAACATACTATGAAATAGAAACTGAAGTAGTTCCAACACATCAACTCATCAATAAAACTCTTGAGATATGAGACTCTCTCATAGTCCAGTTGCCAGATGCTGATAGATATGATTTTTCAGTTTCAAATGGCTGAATTATCTCATACAAATGAAATTCGAGAGAAGTGCACATTGATGCAATCAAGGCAGGAAATACGAAATTGTATTTGAAATATAAGTGAGTGGTTGTAGCAACACTCGATATAGTTGTAAATCCTGCAGTATCTTGAAGCACAAGTTGAGTCCCACGTCATAGCTTTACACTCAAAGCCTGAGAAACCAGTAGATGGTTATATAACACTGCACATTGGTACAATTATTCTGTTTCTGAAGCAGGACTTGTGAATATATCAAAATATACATGAGCATTATACATCACAGGGAACAAAGAAGGGACAGTAACACTCTATGGGAAAAATCTCACTACTAATGCTCTTGGGGTCATCTTGGATGTAACTATTGTATGAACTACAAATCCATCATCTTTTACACGATGCTATGTAGTTGAAGGATGGAACTGTGACATCAAAATTCCAGACGCTCATACCTATAGCTATTCTACATCTTATCCACTTTGAAAGATCAGTTATGCGAGGAATTCGAGTATGGTCCGCATAACTGCTGAATCTGCATGAACCGCATATCTCTACCTCAAGGATCAATACGGAAGGACAAAATATACTATCCAAGTATTTATCAGTTCAAATAGTGAGCCATATAAGCTAAATCTCCAGTATTGACAAGAAATAAGCCTCAAATTGCAATATGGAGCAAATAGCTATGAGTACAGTATGACAAGCAATGGACTTGTCTGATTATATAGCTGAGAAGGAAATTCTAATTATTTATATTTCAAATGATATAGTGCCTGACAAACATCTGTGTATGCACAGAGACAAAATACTATTTATCATTTTCTGATCACTGTATCTGAGAAGCCAAAAGAGTATGAATGCACGATAGAAGTATGAATGAAGTGTTTTCTTGGTTTGTATGTAAATATGACAAATCATCTCAGCTTTAGTGTTGCAAACCCAAGCATTATCCAAAGTCTTTGGTATGCAGACCCAGGTGAGCAACCAAGCAAGTGACAACAAGTAGCACTACTATGACTCAAAACCTGAACATGACACTTTCAGATAACAGATAGATCAGGCTGAACTGCAACACGTAACATCAAGGTCAATGTCGTTCCAACTGATACTACAAATGTCGAGGGCGAGTGTGAGCTCGATATCAGATGACACTGTAGGATTCTCCTCAGAGGAACTTGAGAATACACCGCGAGTGTTTCAAACGGATGAGTTGTATCTATAAGTATGTATAGTGATGCATTTTATATCTATGCTAACGCATCATGAACGACCAAGGTGTTCATAAAAAAGAACTGAGTAATTGTTCATACGATTGCTGTAAATGTTACAGAAATACGCACTCTCAATGTTTCCTTTCCACTAAGTCAAATAGAAGTCTGAGATGAACATTATTTCTACGCAAGATGAAATGGATGATACAGACTCATCAAAAACAATGAAAATGTCTCAATCTATGCTACTTCTGATCCAGAGAAATATATCATCGAGTGAAGAAAAAACTGAACTACAACAGTGACAGTTTTGGATTCCCAAAACAAAACAGACAGTTTCACGGTTACTGTAAGCTGAGGTGAGACATATAGCTGATGAGTTGTAGATGACTTCGAAGACGAGATGAATAATGACCTCAATCGATTACTAAAAGAAATATGATTAGGTATTGCATGAAATCGTGAAGATAGCCAGAAAACAAAGATTGCAGAGATACTCTGACCTTCTAAAGTAAAATTACTTGATGAAAAAATTGAAAAATATGTTTTGAAATTTAACGATGAGCATCTTGAATTAGCTATAAGTAGGTTTTGAAATTCATCAAAAGAAGCTATTGGACTTAGAAAAGACCTAATAGATTGCGTACATATTAGTTTAATTGTAATTCAATTAGAGAGGTTAGAATGAGATTTAACTCTGGATCAAAAAAGAACTTTGAAAGATACATTTAATGTTTATTATGCAAACAGTATCAAGTGACTCGGAGACGTATCAGGAGAAGTTTTTGAAAAGCTTATTGAGTTTAATGAAAACATCCAATATGAAATACTCATCGAAATGGGTGAAAAGATGGAATATGTTTGAGCAAGCGCAATTTTACTTTGATGAGCTATTTGTCAATGATGAATCGCATATGCATGAGCTTATTCTCTGGCCACCGATTGAAGTGTAGTTGTATCTGGTGTTGCAACTGTTTGATCTTGTACAGCTTGATGAGTATTGGTATGAGAATGAGCTGTGATATGATGAGTAGGATTATTAATGGCTTGAAGTTGAAAATTATGAAAAGGCACACAATGATCATCATGAAATTATAGGAGTCCTAATCAGTGAAATTTTGATATCATAAATAAGAAGGCTCCAAAATGAATAAAAAGATTTGATTCATGAAAAATTTATAAGGAACAAATTCATGTACATGACAAAAATTGAAATGCAATGAATATTGATGGTACAATGAAACATTGAACTAAAGAGAATTTTTTAAAAACAATTTGAAATAAATGAGTAGAGTACTTAAAGAAATTCTGATTTAATTTATAAAATAACATCAAAAATGAAATTAGAAGATTTGATAAAGCTAGATAAACAATCTAAAATTCTAAGTGAAAAACTTAAAGTTGGTATTGATGGGATGGATTTTTATATTAAAAATGATATAAACGAAGATAGTTTTCCATTGGTTGATTTTTCAGAATTTAAGGATATTTTTGATAGTTACTCGAAAAGTGAGACTAATAAAATACTATTAAATTGGGCATTAAATTATTATTTGGGTCAAACCTATAAATACTGATATTCACACAGGTTTATGTTAATTTTTGATAAAATAGATGATATTTTTATCCCGTATCTTTATTTTTACATTAAAGAATCAAATTTACCTGCATGTTTAACTGATAATTTTTCTGAAACACTATTATTATTTTTAGAAAATATAGAAGAAGAGTTGAGACACTTTCTAATTATAAATGAATTTTATAATGAATCTTCAAAATCCTTTAATTTAGTTGTTAGAGTAAAAGAACAGATATAAAAATATGATTTCATACACGATAATACATTTTCTAAGAGTAGCAATTACTGCTAAAAACGTTTTATAAAAATGAGAATTATAAATCAAATGCTGAATTAAGATGAAAAAATATAAAGAAATTTTTAATGGAAAATCTATATATGATTATCCATTTACAGATAGTATCCAGAAATTTTTAATAATTTGATGGACAGATATCAATATTCTGACTGAGTTAGATTTTGATACAATTTTTTCAAATGAGTTAGTCGTTAACGATGATATCACAATTAAATTTATATCAAGAGACTTAAAAGAAACTGACTCAATTACAATAAAAATAGATGATTTTAATTATAATTTTTATGAAGAATAGTGTTTATGAAAGTGAGACTACAATATTTTTGTATGATCAGAAAAAATAGCAATCTCTTTTTCAGAAGAATTTTTCTGTCTTGTTTGATGAGAAATAAATATAATTCATTCATTAAAAGGAAAAATATGAGATAAATACGAAAGAAAGTTAGATAATTTTATTGAAGAATGGAAATGAAAAACTAAATGAATATGGGCTTACAAATTATTAAACCATGAGAAGTTTATTTAACATAGATGCCTTAAATGTACTATTGATCAATTTGTTATGCTTTCAAAAATTAAATGATATTGATTGATTTTCGCAGATGAACTAGTGTTCACTGCGAAGGATCTAACTTTTTGTAAAAATGAATGAGATCTTGATGAGTTATATCCTTGATATAGTACAAGCTTTTGATGGAAGAATTTATCTGATTTTATTGATTTTTTTGAATCTGAATATCGGTTACCTGGTTGAGATAGAAAAGCTTTCAAAAAAAGACTTTTGGTTGCTGCAGAAAGATTAAAAGATCTGGAAATTATTGTAAATGATTACCCAGAAATTATTATTCGTGATTATTCAAGGGAAAAAGTTACGGTTATTTGCAAAGAAGAATAAAAATGATTAAATATAGCTTCTTATTATCTGAGCAAACAGAAGATTTTGATTCAAGACCTTGTATACAAATTAATTCATTAAATTTAGATATAGACATAGATAATGATTTATTTCTTAACTCTGAATTAAACCATCTATCTTCAGAATATATTCGACAAATAGTTAAAGAAATACAAGAGGTGAAAAAATGAGAGAAAGAGAGAGTAGAGTTTTGATTTGAGACTACATCAATCCATGTTTTAAAAAAGAAATATAAGGCTCCTAATTGAAAGTTTTATCCAGGTGGACTTGTGAGAATATCTTATAACTATGGAGATGATTATGTAGAAACAGATCTTAAAATAGATGATATTCTCAAGATGATGACTGATTATAGAGACTTTGTAGATGCTTGGGAGAAAGAAACAGAGAAGTTAAAGAAGTAGTCATTAAAAAAGTAACTTTCTCTATATATAGATAATTTTATCATTTCCAGATCACTGTATCTGAAACACCGAAAGAGTATGAATGCACGATAGAAGTATGAATGAAGTGTTTTCTTGGTTTGTATGTAAATATGACAAATCATCTCAGCTTTAGTGTTGCAAACCCAAGCATTATCCAAAGTCTTTGGTATGCAGACCCAGGTGAGCAACCAAGCAAGTGACAACAAGTAGCACTACTATGACTCAAAACCTGAACATGACACTTTCAGATAACAGATAGATCAGGCTGAACTGCAACACGTAACATCAAGGTCAATGTCGTTCCAACTGATACTACAAATGTCGAGGGCGAGTGTGAGCTCGATATCAGATGACACTGTAGGATTCTCCTCAGAGGAACTTGAGAATACACCGCGAGTGTTTCAAACGGATGAGTTGTATCTATAAGTATGTATAGTGATGCATTTTATATCTATGCTAACGCATCATGAACGACCAAGGTGTTCATAAAAAAGAACTGAGTAATTGTTCATACGATTGCTGTAAATGTTACAGAAATACGCACTCTCAATGTTTCCTTTCCACTAAGTCAAATAGAAGTCTGAGATGAACATTATTTCTACGCAAGATGAAATGGATGATACAGACTCATCAAAAACAATGAAAATGTCTCAATCTATGCTACTTCTGATCCAGAGAAATATATCATCGAGTGAAGAAAAAACTGAACTACAACAGTGACAGTTTTGGATTCCCAAAACAAAACTGACAGTTTTACGGTTAGTGTAACCGGCTGAGTAGTTGAGAGTGGTGAGTGAGGAGTTGTTGATAGCGAAGATTTATCAGCATTAATAGATGAATTATGACTGTTTGATAGTGAATTTACCGTAGCAAATACAGATTGAGTTGAGGTAAACAGTTATCGTGAAATCAAGCATTTGGCATTTTATTCACTGAGAGAATTTTATATCAATAAATTTTCATTAAATGTTCAAAGAAATCTTAATTCTTTTGCTACAAATATAAAAGACGAGAATAAATATAGTAAAGGAAAATTAAATAAATTTATTAGCACATTGGAAAGAGTTGAATGATATCAAAAATTTTCAACTGATGAATATCAAAATTTAATAAAAGCTTTAAAGTATTCAATTAAGATGGAGCTTGAGTGGAGAGAGATTGAGGTTACTATTCAGGAAGAAGAAGCTAGACAAGAGTTATTTAATTATTATGCTAGTGAGTGACTCGATCTGACATGATTTCCTGCTATATGAGGTTGAATAGCATCTGTTACTGCATTTTGGTATGCAGAAATTATTAATGATCCGTACCTCAGTTCAGTTGCAAAAGATAACTTAAATAGTGACTTGTGAGAGGTTGCTGAAGCATGAAATCCATTCAGAAAATTTAAAAAATTAAAAGAATTTTGATGAAAGATCAAACCAATTGCTTCGGCAAAAAAATCAATTAAAACTTATGAAAAGTTAATAGCTGATCATAAAAAGAATATACAAATGATGAAGGATTGAAAATATTATATTGATCCAGCTAAAGTAAAAGGAGATATCGATTTGTATAAAAAATGATTAATTAGCCATTGGGAGAAAGAAATAAACACATTTTCAAATAATATTTTGAAAGAGAAGCAAATATTAAATAATATCTTTAATCAATAATGAAGACTAAAATAATTAATTCCATTAATGCAATAGAATGACCATTTATAATATTAGTTCTCACAGATACATTGTCTAATTCTGATATAAATTATTTAATTGATATTGGAATGATTGGAATATATTTTTATTGAATCAATTCAAAACAACTCGAGAGAGATGTTGATCATATGATTGTAACAAGAAATTTAGAAATAGGTATGGAATTAGATATAGTTACTGCGACATTTGATGTTTCAGAAAACGTATTGGATGTTTTCAATTTTTTTTACAATTTAGACAGAAAAGAAATAAAAAACTACATCTTATTATAAAGTTTGGGTTTTATAAAGAGGAACTGAGTAATTGTTCATACGATTGCTGTAAATGTAAGTGATATTAAGAACGTAAATATTGGAACTCCAAGTATGGCACTTGAGGTCTGACAAGAGCGTAATTTTCTTATAACAAGCTGAAACTGATGATATAGAATTTACAAAAATAATAATATTGTGTCAGTTTATGCTACTTCTGAGTCGAATAAATTCACAGTAGTTTGAGAAGAAAACTGAAATACACGTATAACTGTTATAGACTCAGAATGAAAAACGGATAGTTTCCCTGTTTCAGTTAGCTGAGATGTTACTGAAGAAGAGACAAATAATAATGATTCATCAGATGAATCTCATAACAATCAGATTGTAAATCCTGATCTGAGAGAAATATTTAGTGAGCTGTTGATTAGCTATGATGATACTCAGGCGAGTATTGCAAGTGCTGATTGAAGAGTAGAAATAAATAGCCTTAATATCGAAGATCAGGTTCAAGGAATTCTTGGAAAGTACCCTAAAACTACACTAAAAATAGTACAGCAAAGAATAAATACATTGAGAAATAAATATTCAAACTGATCTCAAAAAAGAGATCTTCTCGAAATGTTAAATTCAGTTAATAATGATCTAATAAATTGAATAAGACTTGCTTGATATGATTTTACAAAAATTATTGAAGATTGACAAGTATGATGAGTGTATTTTGAGAATTATAATTCATACAATGTTAGAGAAATATGAGTAAAGCTTGGACACCTAGATAAGCTGAACCAAAGTGCATTTCCAGAAAAAATTAGTTTTGAAAAAAGTTCAGATGCTATATATGCAGCAATTATACTTCCAAAAAAGAGGTATGTGCAGATTCAATGATATGTTATTGATAATACATGAAGAGAGATAGCTACTTATCAGGGAGTAATAGATAGAGGTATGATTTCTCTAGCAGATAGATATCCAGGTATTCTCGAAACAGAGTCTGTTGATGAAGATTGAGTCGAAATTAATGGTCTTCCTTTAATTTATTTCGGAGTAATCGCACTTGTTAATGCCTGACTTAAAGTTCATGATTGGTATACAACTATACGTGATTGTCATACGGATTGATACCTATCTATAAACTGTGCAGTGAACTTGTGATTATCAGTTATTCCAGTATCATGATGAAAGCAAGCAAAGAATGTGCTTGAGTTTGCTGGAAGTTCAAAGAAGCATGGAAGTAGTGTCAAGAAGTATTCTGAATTGCCAAGTTTTAGTAGTTTATGAATAAAATGAAGTACTGTTCCAAAACCTGATTTAAATAAAATTCAAAATGATACCTTAAAAAATATTGTTAATCAGCAGTACAGAAGTACATCAACTATATGAAATAAAAGTACAGCAGATGCAATAAGGTATGAAAAAAAGACTTGAATTTTACTCTCTCCTTCAGGTCATATATGAAAGTGACAAAAAGACTCCCAATGATTAAGGAACTTAATTGAAAATGGTCAACTTTCATGAGGTGATAAAAATATTGCATGACAGATATTAAAAGATTTAACAGATGCATTAAATGGAAAATAATATTGATAAAGATGTTTTAGAAATTATTAAAATTTCAAAGGAAAAAAGATTTTATACCTTGTGAGACGAGGTGTATTATCGTATCATATTCAATATGTTTGAGAAATGTATTTGATTTAAATCATATATTATTTACACGAATAATTCTAATATGATATATTGGTATACCTATATATTTTGATTAATATCAAATTATATCAATAAGTGTCATATCGAAGATAAGCCCTATGATGATATGCTTAATTTTTTAAATGAATGGGCAAAAACAGATAATAAAGATGAGATCAACGTTTTATGTACATCAGTATTAGAAATATTTGATCAAATAGATGATCTGAAAAATGTAGTGAAAAGAATGCCGGATAGTTTGAAAACACTATTTATGGATTGGTATCCTCATTATCTTGACTCAGCTAATGTTGAAAAGTCCTTTGAATAATAACAACTTATTTTTAAGGTAATTACTATTTGATTAACAGTATTCAGTAATTATGAAAAAAGAAATTTGAAGAATATCCTTTAATTTATTTCGGAGTAATCGCACTTGTTAATGCCTGACTTAAAGTTCAT
>JAHDHC010000017.1:0-17974 GCA_020631485.1 Candidatus Altimarinota bacterium | reverse complement strand
TCCTTTAATTTATTTCGGAGTAATCGCACTTGTTAATGCCTGACTTAAAGTTCATGATTGGTATACAACTATACGTGATTGTCATACGGATTGATACCTATCTATAAACTGTGCAGTGAACTTGTGATTATCAGTTATTCCAGTATCATGATGAAAGCAAGCGAAGAATGTGCTTGAGCTTGCTGGAAGTTCAAAGAAGCATGGAAGTAGTATTAAAAAGTATTCTGGGATTCATGAAATTGCGTCTGGTATTGGTGTAAGAATTTGAAGGTATTGTCCTATAGGAAAATGTGACACATTTCAGAAAGATATGGCAAAGCAACTTGATACTCACGATATCAAATATAAAAAAATAAATATAAGCGCAACATCAAGTATCTATTCTGATGCAAAACAAGTCCACGTAAGTAATATTTGAAAACACCATGCTATAGAGGTAGATTGAAAAATTTATGATAATTTATATCCTAAGTGAATAGATAAAAAGGCATGGGAAAAAGATTTAGGAATTAACCAATGATATAGTGACGGACCAAAATATTATTAATAAAATCATATGAAAAATATTTATGAATACATAGAAAGAATTAGAACGAGACCATGAATATATTTAGCTCAACTAAATATATCAAGTATTAATCAGGATTTATTGTGATATAGTGGTTTTATTCTATTTAATGATCTTAAAGTAGACAAATTTATACCTTTTAGAATGTTTCATGAATATATTTCGTATAAATACAACTATTGATTATCTACTACGTGATGGAGGAATATTTTAATAGAAAAATATTGAGATAACAAAGAGTGACTTGATAAATTTTTCGAGCATTTGGATAACTTTAAAGAATTATTTTGAAACATGTCTCAAGAAGAAATTATAGCTTGGTTTGATGAGAGAGGATATGATGTGCGAAGTAGATTTGAAGAAAAGTACTAGAAAGTAAATACTCTCTGTGACTATGCACACTTGAAAATTGAGAATTCTAGAGAATTAGTAAAGTAAAAATAGAAAGACTATTAAATTATTTATAAAATTAAAGATTAAAATATGAGAAAAATACTAGGAGTATTAGTGTTATTTGTTATACCTGCAATATGTTTTGCAGACGTTGAGGATGAGATTGAGAAAATAGCTGATATGTATGATAGCTCCAATACTTATGAAATCCCGAGACTTGATAAAGTTGCAAACGTCGAATATTCAAAGTACTCTTCAGATTTTTCCTACAACTACGGAAAATACCTCTCTCTAAAGTTTATTGCACATAATTCTGATGAGAAAATTAAAGCTTCCGAGATAAAAGCTTATTCTGACAAAGCGATTGAATCATTGAATAAGATGTTAGAAATAAATACTTATTCTGCTGTAAATACCATAGAGGATACTCTGTGAGATTCTTCAATTTATTATATCAATGATTATTTTTGATTTCCTGATTGAGGCTATGATGGCTTTCGAATAGAAAGAGAATATTACAACGAATACCTTTACTCACATACATTTGATATTTCAACTCAAGATGCACTATCAATTGAAAATGTAGAAGGAATTTATTTTTGATACAGATTAAGTGAATTCGCAGATGGAGATGAATATTATTATGAACTGAAAGATGAAGATGTTGCATATAGGGATAAACTAAAAACAGTATATCTTACGGCAGATGATTTGTGAGATATAAAATTTTTAGAAGTAAGCTGAGATACATTTGAATTAGAAATATCTGAAATAGTAGATGAATACGAATGAAAAAACATACTCGTAGATTACAGACTCTATATCAAGTACAATGATTCATATTATTCACCAACGAACTATCCATGAAAAATAGCCTTTCATTTATGAGCTGAAAGCAAAGAAGAAACTATCAGTGATATCATAGAAGATATATGATATTACGAAAGAGAAAAAAGAGAAAACTCATTGAAGAGAGAATGGGCAAATATGAAATGAGACTTAAGCACAGAAGAATTTCTTAAACTCTTGTATAAAGCAAATGAAGAAAATATAAAAAATATCGAAGAGAATGATAAAAAAATAGAAGAACTTATTTCGAAAATCGATTCTGATGAAGTGCTCGATACTTCAAGAGATGAATTAGAAAAATATAATAAAAACAAAAGTGAATATGATATCATAAAAAGTGTATTGAATGATTTTACAGTATTTTATGAATCACTTATTGAGCCAATTGACCTTACTCCTCGATATGAAGAGATAAATATCACTGATAATGACCACGGTGCTTTGGGTTTTTCTCCTATTATGGAATATCCTGAATATGCTGTTGTGAAAAAAGTAGTAGAAAATAAACTTGCTAAACTAGAACAAGAACTTACAGATGAGGAATATAAAAAACGAATCAGTGATTTTTCAGCGCTTCTCTACGAAAAAAGATCTGAGCTAAATATAAAACACAATGAAACAGTATCAATACAAGAAAAACAAAAAATTCAAAAGTATATAAGAATAATAGAAATTTTAGGTTTTCTGATAGGTTCAGCTTGGACTTTTGAAATAGAACTCGATTATATCTTTGAGATTTTATGAGATTTACCACAAAATCCCTAAAAAACTCTTGCTTTTTTATATATTAGACATACATTACTGTTGATTGCACTTCCCCTGATTGTGTAGATGGTGATAGGGAAGGGCACTTTTTTGTACCCAAAGGGATTTCCTTTGACTTTATATTTTTACAAGGACACTATGCCAAAAAAGGCTACAGCAAAAGAAAAGAAAACAGATGTCGGGAGTTTGTACGATGTAAAATGACGTCATTATTTTACTGATGATACTTCCGTAGCAGGGATCCCTGAACTTCTAGAGGTTCAGCTTGATTCGTATAAAGACTTTTTGGAAAATGGGCTTGAAAAGATTTTTCAAGATTCTTTTCCTATCTCTGACTTCTCAAACGAGAAGATCGATATCTACTACAAAGGACACAATATAGAAGAACCAAAATTTGACGCAGAAACATGTAAAAAGAAAAATCTCAACTACGAAGCTCCTCTAAAACTCAGACTTGAGATGCTCAACAAAGAAACTGGAGAACTCAAAGAACAAGACGTATATTTTGGAGGGATTCCTCTCATGACTCACACAGCCACTTTTATCATCAACGGTATTGAGAGAGTTATTGTAAACCAGATTATCAGATCAACGGGGATATTTTTTACGATCTGAGACAATGGTCATGCTCTCAAAGTTATTCCAGGAAAAGGTTCATGGTTTGAGGTAGATACAGATAAAAAATGAGTAATCAATGTAAAAATAGACAAGAAGAGAAAGATCCCATTTTCAGTGGTTCTCAGAGCCTTTGGTTTGGAGTCAAACGCTGAAATAATTGACACTTTTTCAAAAGATCTTCCAGAGGATGTCCTCACTACATACATAGTTCCTACTCTAGAAAAAGATAAAACTACAAACAAACTCGAAGCACTTCACGCGCTCTACAAGCTCCTCAGACCAGGAGATCTTGCAACTGACGAAAGAGTTGCTGAGCTTTTTGAGCAGACATTCTTTAACGAAAAGAGATTTGATCTCTGAGAAATCGCGAGAATGAAAATGCAGTCAAAACTTGGAATCAAAACAAAATATGAAGACGAAAATGGGAGATACCTTATGTTGGATGATCTCATCACTTCGATGAAATATTTCCTCAATGTAAAAATAGGAACAGAATGATATAGTGTTGATGATATTGATCACCTTGAAAACAGAAGAGTTCGCTCTGTATGAGAACTCGTAACAGAGAGAATCAAAGTCGGAATCGTAAGGATGGAAAAAATAGCAAAAGACAGGATGACGATCGTAGAACTTGAAGACGCGACACCTGGGACTTTTATAAACTCACGTCCTATCGTTGCAGTGCTGAAAGAATTCTTCGCGAGTTCACAGCTCTCACAGTTTATGGATCAATCAAATCCGCTTTCTGAAATTGCCCACAAGAGAAGAGTGACAGCACTATGACCTGGAGGACTCTCGAGAGAAAGAGCAAGTTTCGAAGTTCGTGATGTACACCCAACTCAGTATGGACGTATATGTCCTATTGCAACACCAGAAGGACCAAATATCTGACTCGTACTCCACTTTGCCTCATACGCAAAAGTAGATCAGTTTGGTTTCCTTGTGACTCCATTTAGAAAGATCGAACACACTGTAAAAAACGACGGGAAAGCAGCTGTCGGGAGAATCGCTCTTGGAGATATCTTAGGAGATAATGGAAAAGTAGTTATTGCAGATAAAAAGGTAATTACTTCTGCTGATGCAGAAAAACTCAAAAAAGAAATAAAAGCAAAAGAAGTAGAAGTACGTGCATTCCTTGGGACAGATTTTGACTATTTTAACGCATTTGAAGAAAGAGCTCTTGTAATCGCAGAAGCAAATACTCCAGCTGATGAAAAATGAAACTTCCTTGAAACACGTGTATGAGCGAGAGCTGCAAATGAACCTACTATATCTCACGTGAGACAGGTGACACATATTGATGTTTCACCGAAGCAGATCATGAGTATCTCAACTTCACTTATACCATTCCTCGAACATGATGATGCGACGAGAGCAGAAATGGGAACAAACATGATGAGACAGGCTGTACCTCTTTTAAAAACTGATAGTCCTATTGTCGGAACATGAATGGAAAGAATCGTATGAGAAGATAGCTGATATGTTGTAGTTGCAAAAGATGATGGAGAAGTTATCTGAGTAGATGCAAAGCACGTAACAGTTGTGTACAAATCATGAGAAAAAGAACTCTACGAACTCAGAACCTTCAAGAGATCAAACCATGATATGATCGTCCACCAAAAACCTCTCGTTTCTACGGGAGATGCATTCAAGAAAGGAGATATTATCGCTGATGGACAAGCGATTGACAATGGGGAACTTGCTATCGGGAAGAACCTTATTGTCGCATATATGACATTTGAATGATATAACTTTGAGGATGCGATTATTATCTCTGAAAGACTGGTGCAAGATGACTTTTATACTTCGATACACATAAAGGAATATTCACTCGATGTCAGAGAAACAAAACTCGGACCAGAACAAACAACTGACGATATACCAAACGTTTCAGCTTCGAAACTCAAAGATCTCGATCTAGATGGTATCATAAGAATCGGAGCTTACGTAGAATGAGGAGATATCCTTGTTTGAAAAATTACTCCAAAATGAGAACAAGAACTCTCACCAGAAGAAAGACTCCTAAGAGCTATATTTTGAGATAAATCAAAAGATGTAAAGGACTCATCTATGAGACTTCCTTCAGGACAATGATGAAAGATAATAGACGTAGAAATACTCAAGAGAGAAAATGGAGACAATCTCCCAACTGGAGTTTTTAAACAAGTAAAAGTATATGTAGCTCAAACAAGAAAAATAGAGGTATGAGATAAGATGGCAGGACGTCACGGAAACAAATGAATCGTATCGAGAATAGTACCACAAGAGGACATGCCGTTTATGGAAGATGGAACACCTGTTGACATCATCCTCAATCCACTATGAGTTGTATCACGTATGAACATCGGACAAGTTCTAGAGTCACACTTATGAATGGCTGCAAAAGAGCTCGGGATAAAAGTAGCTACTCCAGTACTCAACGGTCTCTCTGTAGAACAAGTAACGGGACTCATGGAAAAAGCAGGACTTCCATCAGATGGAAAAGTTCAGCTATTTGAGTGAGGAACAGGAGAACCCTACAAAGAAAGAACAATGGTATGAATGAAGTATATGCTCAAGCTTCACCACTTGGTCGAAGACAAGATCCATGCGAGATCAGTTTGACCATACTCTATGGTGACACAACAACCACTCTGATGAAAGGCGCAAAACTGAGGTCAAAGATTCTGAGAGATGGAAGTGTGGGCACTCGAAGCATACGCAGCTGCGAATATACTCCAGGAAATGATTACGATCAAGTCTGATGATGTTGCAGGACGTACGCAAGCATATGAAGCAATTGTGAAAAATAGTTCTATAAAGAAACCAAATATACCTGAGTCGTTTAATGTACTTATCAAAGAGTTGCAAGCGATAAATCTCGATGTCTCACTTCTTGATAGACATGAACTCAAAGAAAAAGAAGACGATGCTGCTGCAAGATTTGATGAAATCCTAGAAATAGAAGCAAAAGTAATGCTTGGGAAGAAATCTGAAGAACAAGATACAAAAAAAGCTGAAGCACCAAAAGCAGCAACTCCAGAAAATGAGCTAGAAGTTGTAGCCGAAGAAGCTCCAGCACCAGAAGGAGAAGCAGAATCAACGCAAGACTCATAAATATTGATATTCCTCACTTAATTTAAGAGGAAACAATCTATGCAGGTATAATTTTACAATAATTCATTAAATTAACACAATGTTTGATCAACAACAACAAGATAAAAAACTCCTTGATAAATTTCTCAACGACAAAGTTTCTGACTACGGAGAAATAGGAAAAGATGTGTGAAGAAAAGATGTCACAGTATGAAAAAACCTCGATAACCTTGCAGGTATTGAGATCGGTATGTCTTCTCCAGAACAAGTGAGAAGTGTTTCACATGGGAAAGTTCTGATTTCAGAAACAATAAACTACAGGACACAAAAACCAGAAAGAGGATGACTCTTTTGTGAGCAGATCTTTGGTCCGAGAAAAAACTACGAATGTGCATGTGGAAAATATAAAAGAATCAGATACAAATGAGTAGTATGTGAGAGATGTGGAGTAGAGGTAACAAAATCAAGTGTGAGAAGAGATAGGATGGCACATATCGATCTCTACGCACCGGTAGCACATGTTTGGTATATGAAATCAGTTCCGAGTAGAATGGGGCTTTTACTCGATCTTCCAGTAAAGAAACTCGAGCAAGTAGTGTATTTTGCCTCATACATCATCACAGATGTATACGAAGAAAAGCTTGCAGAAGCAAACAGAGAGCTTGAGGACAAATATAAAGTGACAAAAGCAGAAGTACAAAAAGAAGTACAAAGAGAAACCAACGAACTCAAACTCAAAAAAGAAGCAGGGGAAATCAAACCAAAAGCTTATGCGACACAAGAAGCACTTTTGGTAAAAAAGATCGATGATCTTGATGCCGAGTTTGATGACCTCAAAGAAAAACTGAAATCACTCAAAGTAGGAGAAGTAGTATGAGAACTTGAATATAGAGTACTTTCAGAGAAATTTCCTCACACGTTTGAGTGAGGAACTGGAGCTGAAAATCTCAAGAAACTTCTTGAGAGAATCGATCTCCCTCAGTTTATCGAAGAGAGACAAAAAGAACTCAAAGTAGCGACAAAGACAAAAACGAAAAAAATAATCCAAAGGATCAAGGTTGCTTCAAATCTCTTGAAGTCAAACCAAAGACCAGAATGGTTTATCCTCGAAGCGCTTCCAATCATACCACCAGATCTCAGACCTATGATCCAACTTGATGGTGGGCGTTTTGCGAGTTCTGATCTCAATGATCTTTATAGAAGAGTAATAAACAGAAATAACAGACTGAAAAAACTGATAGAGCTCTGAGCTCCTGATGTGATCTTGAAAAATGAAAAAAGAATGCTCCAAGAATCAGTAGATATGCTCATCACTTGAGAGACAAGAACAAATAGATCAAACTTCGTCTCAGCAAACAAAAAGAAACTCAAATCACTCACAGAAGTACTCAAATGAAAACAAGGACGTTTTAGACAAAATCTCTTGTGAAAACGTGTGGATTATTCTGGACGTTCGGTAATCATCGTAGGGCCAAGCCTCAAGATGAATGAATGTGGACTCCCTAAAAAAATGGCACTGACACTCTTTAAACCATTTATTATCGGGAAGCTTATAGAAGATGGTCTTTCATACAACGTAAAACATGCAGAAAGAATTATCGAAGAAGGAGGAAAAGCAGTATGGGATGCTCTTGATGAAGTTATAGATGGAAGATATGTTCTTATGAACCGTGCACCGACACTTCACAGACTCTCTATACAGGCATTTAAGCCAGTACTTGTAGACGGAAAAGCTATCCAGCTTCATCCACTTACTTGTTGAGCCTTTAATGCGGATTTTGATGGGGATCAGATGGCTGTGCACCTTCCTCTCACACCAGAAGCTCAAAGAGAAGCAAAAGAATTTATGGTAACGTCTAAAAATCTTCTCTCACCATCAAGTGGAGAACCTATAGTTACTCCTTCTCAAGATATGATACTGGGATCATACTATCTCACACAAGTAAATCCAGAATGAGTAGGAACTGGACAAGTATTTAGCTCTAAAATAGATGCTGGACATGCCTATGACGCTGGTGCTATATCTCTCAGAAGCCTCATAAAAGTAAGAGTAAATGGAGAAACAATTGATACAACATACGGTAGACTTATTTTCAACGAAATAGTTCCAGAAGAACTCTGATTTGTAAACGAAGTCCTCAAAAAATGAGAACTCAAAAAGATCCTTACTGCATCATTTGATATACTTTGATACGAAGAAACAGCTATATTTGTAGATCAGATTAAAAATCTATGATTTGAATACTCTACAAAATCTGGACTTTCTATCTCAAAAGATGATATGATGATCCCTGATTCGAAAAATGACCTTCTCTCAAAAGCAGAAGAAAAAGTAAAATACATACAAAAAGCAAGATGGAACGGACTTCTCTCAGAAGAAGAGAAATACGCTCAATCGATTGTAATATGGGCAGAAGTCAAAAAAGTCATAGAAACTGAGATGAAAAAGGCATTTCTTCCAAGCAACCATATCTACAACCTTGTAGATTCTGGTGCGAGATGAAACTGGGGAAATATTACGCAACTCTGTGGAATGAAAGGTCTTGTAGCTTCAACAACTGGTGCTACTATCGAGCTTCCAATCAAATCTACACTCAAAGAATGATTCTCGACACTTGAGTATTTTATCGCAACACATGGATGACGTAAATGAAAGGCTGATACTGCCCTCAAAACAGCCCAATCATGATATCTCACAAGAAGACTTGTTGATGCTTCACAAAACGTCATCGTAAAAGAAGATGATTGTGGGACAGTGCATTACAAAACGATCAAAAGAGAGGTTCAAACAGGATTTAATGAAACATTTGAAGAAGCTATATACTCTCACACTCTTGCAACAGATGTAAAAGATGCAAGTGGAAAAGTCCTTATAGAAGCAAACACGGTTATCTCAAAAGATGTGATAGAAGAGATCAATGAACATAAAATAGACGAAGTAAATCTTAGATCAATTCTGACATGTGAAACAGAATGATGAGTGTGTAGAACTTGTTATGGTCTTGACCTTGCGAGTACAGATGTAGTTGAGATAGGAACTCCAGTTTGAGTTATTGCAGCACAATCTATCTGAGAGCCAGGTACTCAGCTGACGATGAGAACCTTCCACTCATGATGAGTTGCAAATGAAGGAGGAGATATGACTCAGGGGCTTACGAGAGTTGAAGAACTATTTGAAGCTCGTACTCCAAAAGCACTTGCAGAAATATCAAGTCTCAACGGAAAAATCAAAATCGAAAGAAATGAAACATCTACAAATCTTATTATTACGTCAGACGAGATTCTCGAAGAAGAGTACTACTATCATGACGATATGAAGGTTGCGGTAAAAGAATGACAAGAAATAAAAGCAAAACAAGTACTTGCAAAATCAACGGTTGATAAGTCAAAAATCACTTCTACTCACGCAGGAGAAGTAGCAAGTATTTCAGATGGAGTGATCCTTGTAAAAGACACTTCACCAAGAGTTGATTCTATAGAAGTATCACACTCTGCAAGTATACTCGTAGCTGACGGAGATACAGTAGAAAAAGGACAAAAAATAACACAATGACATAAAGACCTTGCAAATCTCAGAGATATATCGGGAGATCTCTCTGTACAAAAATATATCGTTTCAGAAATTAAGTCGATATATGCTTCACAGGGACAAACGGTAAATTCTAAGCATATCGAACTCATAGTGAGACAGATGTTCTCGAGAGTGAGAGTGACAGATAAGTGAGATAGTGAATTTTTCCCTGGAGATATCGTAGATATCATTACTTTCAAAAGAGCAAATGAGAAGCTCATGTGAGAAGGGAAGAGAGCAGGTATCGCTGAAAGACTCTTACTTGGTATTACAAAGATCTCTCTTTATACTGAGAGTTGGCTTTCTTCTGCTTCCTTCCAAGAAACAGTAAGAGTGCTTGTAGAATCATCAGTAAGTGGAAAAATCGATAAACTCAAAGACCTGAAAGAAAATGTAATCATCTGAAGATTGATCCCAGCATGAGAACAATATGTCAAAAGACAGGCAAATAATGGTGAGTATTTTGATGTTCATGCTGATGATGTAGATAACTCAGAAGAACATATGAATGAAGTTATGGCAGAAATGTCTCACGAAAGTGACTTCTAAGGTCTCAAAAGACTTGAATAAAGCAAATAAAAACTTAGTATAGATTTTGTTATATCTATACTAAGTTTTTTTTGATTATGAAGAAATCCCTCCCTCTACGCTTTGCTTCGAGTACTCCCTTTGAAAAAGGGAGAGATACATCTTGTTTTTCCTCACCTGATAAAGCAAAGTGATGAGGGCTTCTCGCCTTCACTCTTGTTGAACTGATAGTGGTTGTAACGATCCTTGCGATTTTGGCAACCATCTGATTTGTCAGCTATAGTAGTTATCTGATCTGAGTCAGAGACACCAACAGAATAGCCCAGATGACCAAGATGTCAGATGGACTCAATCTTTATTCTACAAGAAATGCACTTCCAATCCCAGAGGATTATGTAGAAGTACAGATCAATGGATCTTTGATCTGATACCAGTGATACGCTGGATCAAGTGTGCTTGAAACTATCGAGTACGAGAAGGGAGGAGTTGATCCCAAAGACAATACGTATTTCACCTACTATCTGACGAAGGATAGGAAGTATTTTCAGCTCTTGTGATTTCTTGAAGAGTGATCAGATCTGACGGGTTATACCCCTTCCTCAATGAGGAGGAAGCCTGAAAGGCAGGGGGAGCTGAGTTTGCTAAATAGAGCATATGCCAATACTTACTCAGAGAGGATTCCGACAGTACTGTGAAAGAAGCTCTGAGTCCTGACTGATGATCTCAATACTCCGATCCAGGAGATATGAAGTGTGACTACAGCTGGGCTTCTTGATATCTGATCTACGTCGGATAGTTACAAGGCATACTTGAAAGATGATGATGTGATAGAGGGGGATAGTACTGATCTTGTGTCAATCAATCCAAGTGGGAGTTGTTTAAGGATCAAGCAGATGAAGGGATCAAGTAAGAGTGGAGTATACAAGATCAATCCAGAATGAAACAATGCATTTGAAGTATACTGTGACATGGAGACTGATGGAGGAGGATGGACTTATCTCGTCACTATCGATGGGAGTGAAGGATTACTTTATGGAAATGATCTCTGGTGGGATCCAAACTATGCTTGACCTGAGCGTATTACAGATATAGATGATACATGAGAACAATGAGTATATCAGTCCTTTTATAGTGTCTGAGTATCTGAACTTTCTTTTTATGCAAAAGATGGAGGATATTCGATTTTTCGCCTGAATAGCTGATATAGATGAAAAGATATACAATCTCTTATATCACAAGTTTCTGGAGAAAACTGAGCCTCACAAACTTCTGGTGGTTCTACAGGACACGCAAAAGTTCATGTCTGAGATAGAATAAGTGTCTTTGAATGAAGCAATAAGTATAACTGTCCAATAACTTATGGCGCATCAGAAAAACTTTCGATGCTGGCAAGTCACTCAGTATACTTGCCTCATACTTCTATTTTTAGTACTGCGCCTACCACAAATGTTCCGCGTTCATCACTATTTTGATGAGGAACAGCTGTATGACTCTGATACACAAAAGCAGAAACTGCAAGTGGGCAGGCCTCACCGATTTGTTTCACAGATTGAGATATGTGGCAAGATGAAAGTTATGTTGTGTTGATGTGAAGGTAAAATAAAAATGTCTCTGCATAAGAGACATTTTTATTTTATTCTATGATGATTTCGACTTCATCTTCTTCTACATTATTGTTTTCAAATATTCATCTGAGTTTCACTAGGTATGTCCCTGCTTG
Source organism: Candidatus Altimarinota bacterium (assembly GCA_020631485.1). Classification (GTDB taxonomy): domain Bacteria; phylum Patescibacteriota; class Gracilibacteria; order BD1-5; family UBA6164; genus JAHDHC01. Next base: position 5,887 of record JAHDHC010000017.1, on the reverse strand, counting down.
TTGAAAGGATTTAACTGGATTTGCTATAGTAGAATTGGTCCCATCTCAGAAATCCCAATAATACGAGGTTATTTGTCCGTTTGATTTCTCTGAGGAGAAATTTATATCTTGAAAAGTCTTTGTTTTTTTGAGGCTTGTTGAGATAACGATATCTTGTGGTTTATTGAGGAGATTGAGCTGTTTACTCGTTGTGTATTCATTTCCTTCTGTTGTGACTACGGTAAGTGTGACAGTATATTTCCCAGCTTTTACATATTTGTGTCCAGGATTTATCGCATCTCTTTCTTCGAGTGGAGTACCATCACCATAATCGTAGATAAACTTTTCTATATCTTCTCACTTCACCTGTGATTTAGAAGCATCAAATCGAATAACAACAGGAACATAGTTTGATTCTTTTTCAACTTGGAGATTGAGGATTACGTCTTTTTTCTCAGAGTCTATATATATATTTTCTTTCATCTCAATCGTTGAACCAGTTATTTTTCTATGTTCAAAGGTATAGTATACGACGATATGAGTATTTCCAGCTACTTTTATATCAACGTCTTTCATCTCTCACGTATCATCTATATTTCCATCATTATCATAGTCCCACTCTACTTTCTTTAGGACATAGAGTTGGTTTGATGCAGAAACATAGCGAGCATCAAAATTGAGAGTTGTAGGGACAGCGAGGCTATTGACCCTGTATTCATATGCTTTTGAATTATATCTTCCTATCGTCTCATTATCTCAATCATTATATATGTTTAAACCTGATTTGAGATCAAGAGTTTTATTTATTTTTACGAGCGATTCAAGGACTTGCTTATTTCCATTGCTATCATTGAGCGTTGCTATAACTCTATTTTCTCAATACTCACTAAAGCTGTGAGAAACCCTCGAACTCTTTTCTATATCTTCGAGATTTATTTCTTTTTTTATGATTTTTCATCCTATATCCCAAACAACACTTTCGATAAAACCATTTCCAAAAGAGTTTTCAAGATCACTGAGCCAGAAGTCATAGCTCAAATCTCCAGAAAGTGAGGGACTAGAGTTTATGCTTCCCTGAATCTCGCTTTCGTTTTCTCCTCATATGATAAAGATCTTGTCGAGACTTGAATCATTTTGTCATTTTCTCACGATCTTCATCCCGATTATTATTTCTTTATCAAAGATAACTTCTTGTGGACTAAATAATGGTCCAGTTTGGATAGGATCTGTGAGAGATTCAGTTATCACTCTTTGTTTTTCGAGCTCATCCATATTTGTAGTATCTGGGATATAGTACCACTCTATTTTTCCTTCGTCAGTGAGGGATTCTGCATTGAAACTATATATTTTTCCTCCACTTTGGGTTGTTCTTTCATTTACATCTACCATATATTGCACGTCAAACTCTGCGATGTTTTTTTCTATCGTTTCATTTTCTCACTCGAGATTTTCAACATCAATTATGAGATTTGCAACTTGAGCTCAAGTTTCTGTATAGTTATAAATAATTTCTGTGTTGTCAGAGGGTTTTTCTATTTCTTCTCCATCAAGTACCCAAGTGACTTTTTGGATCTTATTTCCATCATCTTTTATCTTTTGGAGGAACTCACTGATGTCAAACTTGAGATTGATAGGTCAGATAAGTTCTTTTTTGAGGATTTGTGCATCTTTTTTCCCGTCATAAAAGCTACTGAGAAGTTTTGTATTGTCATATATGATAGATTCACCATAATTTTCAGATTTGAGCTCTGTTACTTTTTTTGCAAGACTGAGCCATAAAAATCCACTTATGAGTGTAAATATGAGAAAGACAATCGCCAGAATAGAAGCTCATATTTTTTTCTTTTTATACTCTTTTTTTGTGAGTATGGCCTTGAAGATATAGGTGATTGAAAAACCAGTAAGTATAAAAACGATTACGAAAAATATGACATTTACGAGCATCGCAACAAACTGGCGAATCTTGTCTACATCGATCCCAAGATCATTAAAAAACTGTAGGTCTCTGATAGTATTTGAGCTATAGAGGATAAACCCTAAAAACAATCATCCGATGATAAGCGTGGAGAGGAGAAGTGCCAAAAGAAACCAAAGTATCTTTGTGAGGCTGATTTTTTCTTTTTTCTTTTTTGTTCCTATATTTTGGGTTTCTTCGATTTTGAAATATACGCTTTCTCAAAAAGCATTTGCTTTTGTTTTTACAAGAGTATTGTATTTTTTATCAAGAAAATCATATTTCCCTTTTCCTTTTTGTTCTCCATCTGTGATATCGAGCTTGAGATTTCAAGCCTTTTTCATCTCTATGAGTATACGTGAGTAGCTTGGAAACTTTATGAACTTCACATCTTTATCCACACTATCTTTCACAAAAGTGATCTTGATCTCGTCTTCTTGTGGTTCCACACGAAAATAATCATACTTTTCTCTGAGGACTATACTTATGAGATTATCAAGTTTTTCTATATTTATATCAATAACAACTTTTTGAGTATCGGGATTGAGCTGGTCTTTTTGCTGTTGTTCTTTAAACTCTTTTACTTTTTTATTTTTTTCTACGAGTTCACTGTCCGTTATAATAGTAGCAAGCGTTTCTGTGTCTTGTTTTTTATTAATATCCAGATCAACTTCTGCTTGATCACTCGTATATTTTTTATCTTCAAGGGTAGTATTTTTTTCTAGATCTATCGTATCTTTCTCAGGCTCTTGGTTCAGTTCTCACAAGACATCCTGAGGAGCATTTTGCTCAGACTTTTGCTCTGCTTTAGCTTTCTGAGTTTCTTTTTTTGTTTCTTCAACTTTTTTAAGATCTGAAGTATCAGAAAAATCTATATCAAGTTTTGATGGATCAAACATAGTCATCCTCCTTTGGTTATTTATGTATATATACTTAATACTAGCATATTTTCTACTACACCACAAATCTGAGCCTCCAAAAATCACTAAAAAAGCTCTTGACTAAAATACGCATATTTATATACTACCCTTGCTTTAAAAAAAGCATATGCGAGGGTAACATAAAAGAGTGAGTGTACTAAGGCTTCAACCCTTGGGTGTGCCAGTTCAAACCTGGTCCCTCGCTCCAATAAAATTTCGATAAAAAACTGCTTTAAATAGCGGTTTTTTTGATATATATTATTATTTAATAAGATTTTCTCAAAATTTTTCTAATTCGTACATTACAGGCTTAAGTTTTATTCACATAATAGATATTTTGTATCTTTTTTTGTTTTCAACTGATATTTTTTCAATTATATTTAAGTTTATCAATTGTTTTAATGTTTGAGATAACATTTTATCAGTAATTGATACTCTTGTGTTTTCATATACTTTTTTTCTTAAGTCTGAAAAACTTAATGAGTCTTCAGATAACATAAACCATATAATCACTCACTTCCAAGTTCACGATAGTATACTCAGTCATGCTTGTAAAGGACAAGAATATACTGTTCAATTTTTTCAAATAAACATAAATTCACTTACTAAAAGGGTAGTTGAAATATTATATGAATATTTATTATTGAACATACTTTAATTTATAAGAATTTACTTATGGTAATAGAAATAGCGTCTTTTGAGTTGAATGAATGAATTGAGAAAGAAGATTTTTTAGAAAATCATAGTGCAACTCACCATAACTGGGTAGTGAAGCAAAATTGATTTTTAAGGAGAGAGACGTATTGTGATTCTAGCTGATTATGGAAAGATGTAGTGCTATGGGAAAATATTGAATCAGCTCAAGCAGCTGCAAAAGTAATAGGTTCAGAACCAGGAAATTTACCTTGGCTACAAATGATAAATGGTAAGACGGTTGAAATGTATCACTGAAATAAAGAATTTTAATGTAACTAGGATTATACTTATATTTCTTTTAGAATACTAATCTCAGTTCTCACTTCCTTCACTAAAGTGCTTCAATTAAACTTCAATAAAAAAATAGCTATATAAAGCTATTTTTTTGATGTAGAAAACTTATACCCTTACTAGGGTTAGAACTTTTCTTCAATTTTTATATATAATACTATCAATTAATAGTATTTTGATAATGTTTTGACACTTTTAGGTAAAAAGTATATAATACTATCAATTAATAGTATTTTGATAATGTTTTGATAATGATAGAACATAAAATAGAAAAAGTAAATTTTGATAAAATCTCTAAAGATAGAAAAGAATATATAGATGAGAATTTACTAGAAATATACTTTGATAATTTTTTGTTTAAGTTTTCTTGAAAAAAATATCTATACTGGGATAAGATAAAGTTTCAGGATATACCAAAGCAATTAAAGGGAGCTGAAGAATTATGGTATGTAATTAAGAAAATGAGATTTTTCTCTATGCCTACACATTTGAAAGATGAAAAGGGTAAAATTTTTAAGCTGTGAAAACCTGATTTTATAGAAGAACTATTACATAAACTAGATTTAAAACTTGGTTGAAATTTTCTTAATGTAGAGTTGAGTGATGCAGAGAGAAAAATATTCTTACAAAATGGTATTGCTGAAGAATCAATTTCATCTAGCCAGATAGAAGGAGCACTTACGTCATCAAAAGTAGCAAAAGAAATGATAGCGAAGTGAAGAAAACCAAATACAAAAGATGAAAAAATGATTATTAATAATTATAAAGCAATGCAATTTGTTAAGGATGAGTATAAGGATTCAAAATTAACACTTGCATGACTCTTAGAACTACAAAGTATCCTAACTAAAGGAACATTGGATGAACCTAATCAAGTAGGGAGATTAAGAAAAGATGATGATGAAATAGTAGTACAAAACTCAATAGGAACAAAGATATTACATATTCCTATGAAAGAAAAAGAAATGAAAGAGGAACTTCAAAAACTCATTAATTTTGCAAATGACGAAGATGAAGTTTTTATTCATCCTTTTATTAAGGCAACTTTATTACATTTTTGGATAGGTTTTTTACATCCCTTTTGTGATGGGAATGGTAGAACTGCGAGAACAATATTTTATTGGTATCTCATAAGAAAATGATATTGGGGATTCAGTTTTATACCAGTTTCTAAGGCAATATATGAGTCAAAAAAACAATATGCTGATTCTTATATATATAGTGAACAAGACGACAATGATTTAACTTATTTTTTAGTATATATTGCAAATAAAGTTATTCAATCTATGGATGAATTTGAAGATTATGTAAATGAGAAAATTAAGAAGCAGAAAATTATGTACATGGAACTTTCTCATTTATGAATGAATGAGAGACAAAAAAAACTTATTGCACACTTCTTAAAAAATCCAAAGTCTTATACTAATACCACTATTCATAAGAATCATAATAGTGTTGCTTTGAATACAGCTAAGAGTGACCTTATAGATTTAATGAATAAGTGATTTATATATAGAGAAAAACAGTGAAAATATGTAAATTATTTTCCAGTTCTAGATTTAAAGGATAAAACGTGATAAAGAATATGAATGAAACACTAAAGATAGAATTTTACATTAAAACCTAATTATCTTAGTTTTTACTTCCTTCACTATGGTTCTCCAAGAAAATATAGGACATCACGAAAGTGATGTTTTATTATTTCAACACTCATTTCCTTAAGTTATAACAGTGCTTGTTAGAATATAAAGCCGAACGAAACAATTATACCATGTTTGCTAAAGTTGCGTTTCGTGATAGATTCTACCATCTATATTTTGACATAAATAGAATATTTCTTATTATATATTTTTAAAATTGTAATTGTGATTTAAATGAAACTCAGGAATTGATATGGCCTTCCAGATTTCTCTTGAAATTTTTCTTGATATTCATGACATAGAGATAAGAGCTCAGATATACAGCTGATTCCTGTTTGATGAATTCTAAAGAAGAGTAAAAAGAGAAACAAAAAGAAATCAATTCATGAATTAGTTTCATTGAGTAT
>JAHDHC010000016.1:24514-31227 GCA_020631485.1 Candidatus Altimarinota bacterium | reverse complement strand
CGAACGCTAGTGAGTAGGGGGATACTTAGTAAGATGAATCATGAAACACAACAATATCCCCCTCAATCCCCCTTACTAAGGGGGAGTTTAAATAAATGCCCTTGCTTTTTTATTTTCATGCTTATAAAATAGATATAAGTACTAATAATTTTTTTTAAAGAGTGAGATTACAAACAGACTGATCTGTATTACCGCGTAAAAAAGCAGAAGTATTGATATCAAAACATGAGAAGAATGTATAGCTCCTCATCTTTGAAAGAGAGAAAAACTCACAGAAATTGTATTTTGAAAAGTGAGAGATATTCTCTGAGCTATGCAGCACACAAGAGATCAAAAAAAACTCAAACAGAGAATAGAGTGTATAGAAGCACTGTTTGCTGAAGGGAAAATACAATACATATGAGATAGAGATAAATATGCTGATCGTTCACTGAGTTCAGTAGAAGATATTTTACTAAGTAGAAGTCTTGATGATATAGAGCTGAATCCTAACGATTTTATGAATGCATTAGCAGCATATCACTCTAGAAAGCCAAATGTATATGATATTGCTGATGCACGTGCGGCAAAAATACAAAGAAATGATAATTAAAATTTTAGAACAGCGACATAAGTGATAGTCAACTGAGCTCCAGGATAACTATGGATGAAGATCATCTGAGGATTAGAAAAACTATGATGCAGTACAAAGTGAGTAGATTATAATGAGGAGATATAAAGACTATAACATAGCCAATACTAGGCTATTTTTATATTTAAAAATCAAACTATTAATCTATATTTATATAAAGAATCAAGTGAAAATATATAAATGCATTTGCAATTGTATATAATATGTATATATTTAGTGTATATTTTATATACATAAATATATGAGTATGCTATATATTGATAAACTAGATCCAAGACTTGTAAGTTTTCAGATGGATGACGTGAAGATAAAATTTGTGAACAAGGATAAAACTCTATGGTTTACAAAAAAAGAGCTAGCTGATTTTTTTGAGCTAGAAAAAGCTCAGATAAAAAAGACTCTCAGTGATATACACTTTGATACTATAATCATATGATGAAAGAAAAAGAAGTATTATAGTCTCAACAAAGTTATTATACTTTGATATAGGCTCAAGAAGTTTAAGCAAACGAAGATCCTAAACCTCATTAATATGTACGTAAAGGTACAGTCTATCGATGGCTCAGTTCTTACGAGAGTAAGATCTTCTGCTCACAGTCAAGCATATCTTTTAAAAAACGTAGTTAACATATAGATAGCGAATTATCTATCATACATTTCTCATACACTTTTCTTATAAAATTATTACAAAGATTTTATAAATATACACGATGAAAGAAAAATCAGCTATCATATTTACAAACGATTTACGTCTCGATGACAATCTCGTACTTAAATCTGCGTGGGAAAATTGAGAGGAAGTTATTGCTTTTTATCTTTTTGATGAACAAGAGATTTTTGCTGAGGAGTGTGGAATCAGACGCATGTGAGCACACAGGTCAAAGTTTTTACTCGAAAGTATTAGATGTATCTGAGAAAGAATAGAAACTCTTGGCTGAAAACTTCATATTATCAAACACCAAGACAACACAAGAATTATTGATATATGTAGAAAATATGAAATAGAGAAAGTTTTTATAAAAAAATCAGTTTGATTTTATGAGCAGAAATCAACACGTATTCTCGCAGAAGATATGGCAGAAAATGGTATTATCCTCACACAAGTCTGGGATAACACTCTCGTAGATGTAGATAAACTTCCTTTTTCTCTACAAGATATGCCTCAGGTATTTACACACTTTCGAAAAGCAATTGAGAAGAACTGTGACATACAAGAGCCACAAAACTTAGATGAAGATATAAAGTTCTGATCTCTTAAGGGCTGAGATACTTTAGAGCTCGAAGATTTTTGATACAACACAAGCGATATCCCTCATGATCCTCGAGCAGTACTAGAGTTTAGATGATGAGAAAAAGCTGCATGAGAGAGACTGAGTGAGTATTTCTGGGAGACAGAGAGTTTGTCGAGCTATAAAGAAACACGTAATGGCTTGATCTGAGCGAATTATTCTTCAAAATTCTCCCCGTGGCTCGCACTTGGGTGTATAAGTCCAAGACAAATATACAACGAAGTGAAAGTATATGAAAAAGAGATCAAAAAAAATAGTTCAACTTACTGGCTCGTATTTGAACTCTTGTGGAGAGACTTTTTTCAGTTTATTTTTCTCCAAGATCCACAAAGATTTTGGAAAGATTTTTCTCCAAATAACCTGTCTATTTCACAAACTGATATTCGTAAGCTCGAAAAGTGGAGGGATTCAAAACTCTGAGTTCCTTTTGTTGATGCCAATATGAGAGAACTCAAAAATACATGATTTATGAGCAATAGATGAAGGCAAAATGTTGCCTCATATCTCATTCATGACCTCAAAGTGGACTGGAGACTATGAGCTTTGTATTTTGAAAATACTCTCGTGGACTATGACGTAGCGAGTAACTGGTGAAACTGGGCCTATCAAGCATGAGTAGGGAATGATCCAAGAGATAATAGGTACTTCAATATAGAAAAACAACAATCTATGTATGATCCTGATGGTGCATACAGAGATCTTTGGAAGAACTAAAGAGTCTACTTGTATTGTTTTGTTTTTTTTATGCTTGTAGATATACTGTTATCAAATTTTATCTTATTGATTTACACATGAGTTTACTATACTTTCTTATCTGAGTTATAACTCTCTCTCTTGCTATTTGGCTTATTGGAAGCTACATATCAAAAGCCTGACTTGAAGAACCTGATTATACTGTGATTCTCGAAGAGAATGGTTATGAGATACGTCATTATTCTCCATACATCGTGGCAGAAATAGAAGTAAAATGAACATACTCAGAAGCACTTAATAGCGGTTTTAGAAATCTAGCAGGCTATATATTTGGCTGAAATACAAAAAAACAATCACTTCAAATGACTTCACCAGTGATACAAAAAAGATCTGAAAAAATCCGTATGACATCACCAGTTATCGATATAAGTAATAAAACATCAACAAGAACTGTTCAGTTTGTTATGCCACGTGAATACAGTCTTGAGAACCTTCCTACTCCAAACGACACACGAGTTCAGCTCAGAGAGATCCCTGCAAGAAAAGTTGTGGCACTGAGATTTACATGATGGATTACTGAGAAAAGAGCCGAACAAAAGAAACTTCTGCTTTCAGAGCTCCTGAGAAAAGAAAACTACGCAATTATCTGAGACTTCCTCACAGCACAGTATAACCCTCCTTTTAGTTTTCCTCTTATGAGAAGAAATGAGATTCTCGTCGAGATAGAGTAATAGGCCTATTAATTTCTCAGTACTTAAATAATTACAGTAAATTTTGAACTCAAAAGCTCTCATCTAGAAAAGTCATTTTCTTAGAGCATATAGTTTTACATATGAAACTTCCTCTCAAGGAAGTTTTTTTATATAATAAAATATTTCAATAATTTGACAAGTATAAAAAAGTATGGGAAAATATAGTTACAATTAATAGATTAAAAAATAATTTACCAAAAAGTAAATATATAAAAAATACAGTCTATTACTTATATTTTATAGAAAAACTATATGAAATCTATAGAGAAAACAATAAAGAAGAAGTATAAAAGCATTATTTTTAAGTTCAAGGTAGTGTACCTTACAAGGATAAATACACTTCTCCTTTTGAGAAACTTATATACTATCCAGCATATATTTACGATCAAAAAGACTATTGCAGCACTCAGTCTTATTACCCTTGCGGGTTCTTGGGTGCCTGTGTACAATCTGACACAGGCTTCAGGTCAGCAATTCGTATATCCAATCCAAGAGATGTCAAAACTTAACTGTAGGTTTCAAAAGTTTTCGGAGCTTACATCGGACTGTAAAAGAAAGCTTCCGATCCTCAAGACAAAAGACTATAAGAAATATATTAAGCAAAATGGATGATACAATGATTATACGAGAATATATACAGTTCTATGGGGTTCAAGCTACAAATATGGTTGGGATGTGTGAAATGGGGGACACTGAGGGACAGATATAGCAAGTGCAGAATGAACACCTGTATACGCAGTTACAGAAGGAAAAGTTATAAATGCAAGCTTTCTCTCATGATGGGGAAATACTGTAAGTATAGAGCATACGATTGATGGAAAAAAAATCGTTTCTAACTATTCTCATCTCTCAAAAATCAATACAAAGAACTGAGCAAAAGTAAAAGCAGGGACGAAGATCTGAGAAGTAGGGAATACCTGAAATTCATTTTGAAATCATCTACATTTTCAAATAGATGTCAGATCTACATATCATCCGTTTTATTATGATCTCAAAACATGTCCTTATAGCTTCAATAAGATCTCTGAATCTGATATATGTTTTGATCAATTAAAAACTCAAACAATAGACCCGCTTGCATTTCTAGAATCAAAGTGAGCTATCCTAGATAAGATAGATATCTCTAAAACTTCACAAACACTTTCAAAAGATATAAGTAAAACAGCAACTCCAGTAAAGACTTTTAGTCAGTCAGAAGAACTCCCAGAAATACTCTCTACCTATGTACATATCGATTCAGAAGCAGAAGACATCAAGAAACTTCAAAAAGTTTTTAGCGATATGGGAATATATAAGTGACTCCGTTCTTGAAAATATAGCGATATACAAGATATGCTTATTGCATATCAAATAGACAGAGGAGTTATAGAAAATAAAGATGATCTCGGAGCTGGATATTTTGGACCAAAAACAAGAACACAAGCACAACAAGATTACAAGAAATATCTCGAATGAGAAACTATAGACGCACTTATTGAGTTTAGTACCACAAGACTGACAAATGATTCTCAAGCAACAAAACCTAAGATAGAAAATAACATAGAGATTGAAAAGATTGCAAAAACTGAACTCCTGACAAGAGAGGAGATCCAACTCAGAGAAGTTCAAGAGTTTCAAAACGAATATCAAATAGATCTAAAGTTTGATGGAACAATGTGAAACGTCGGACTCTGAGATACGGAACAAATAAAATTTTTGATTAATAGATCAAATGGAAGACCTTTCAGAGGAAATACTCCAGGAAATATCACTATTGAAACTGATGAATCGATTGTAAAAGTATTTCCAAACACATTTTTCAGCTTCACTGACGGGAGAAGAGATATCAGTATTACCTGACTAAAAAAATGAGTAACCAGTCTCAAAGTCAAAATGTGAGATACAGAGCTTAAGAGTTTCAAGATAAATGTAGTAGATGATACAGTGACTGTAGTCCCATCTTCATGATCAGTACTCTCTGCAAAGAGGATAGTATTTTGAGAAGAAAAAACAGGATTTGTAGTTATGAGAGATAGTAACAATACTCGTTTGATCAATCTTGAATATGAAGGGGAATATATCCTCAAATCTGAAACAGATACAAAGTTTTGTCTCAAAAAGACAAATATGAAGGATATCAAAAAATCACTTACACAAAGATGTAGTGCTGACGAGTTCAGTAGTGAAATACGTTTTGATTATGATGATACAGCTGAGTGAATTCTCGTCTTTGATTACAAAGTATGACAGAAAAAAGCAAGTATGACACTTCTAGACGCAGCAACTGCAAAATCAATGGATACTAAAAGACTCTTAGTGACAAATCCAAAATGACTCAATGCAGAGTATGCATACAGTGATGAAGTTATTGCGCTTCTCGAAAAATGAATCGTATGAGGAATCTCGAGATGATACTTTCTCGAAGATAGAGAGCTATCACACTATGATGCAAATGAATGGATTAAAAATACTCTTGTATCACTCAAAGACAGTACAAACTCTCCATGACAGAAAGCTCAGATACAAGAGAGAATTGACAAGCTCTCAAAGCAAAATGTCTCAGAGTATAGTTATCTCTCAAGAAGAGGATTTCTCGAACTCGCTACAGAAAAACTTGTATTTGACGATGTGATACCAGAGGTAACAATTGAGTATCGTGATCTCAATGATGACGAAAATAAAAGAGCGAATCTTGCCTTTGACTCTTCAAATACCTGGAAGGATAGATTTTGAGAAAACTACTACAGACCAAAAGAAAAGATCAGTCGTTGAGAATGAGCTTACCTTATAAGTAGAGTGCTCGAAAAGAAAACAAGCGATTTTGTAACACTTAGATAAAAATTAATTATGAAAAAATATATAAAATATAGATCTCTTCCACCATAAAAAGATCTAGATATAAAGAAAAAAGGATATCTTAATTACTAATATAATTATGAATAGAATAGAAAATACAACATGATGACTTGGACAGTTTGAAAAAACTCAATTACCAAAAGGTAAAGAAAATGAATTAGGATCTCAAGATATAAAAGTACTCGAAATGGCAGCAATGCTACATTGACTAGATAGCGCTGATAAACTTTTTTCACCTAAAGTACTTTGAACTTATAAGTGAATAAGAGACTCTGTAGAGCAGATTGTTTTATTGCCAGAAGATATTACAAGAGAACTAAGATGATACCATGATTGACTTACTAATATTCTTGATCTTGGAAAAGCTGCAAATGATGAAGTATATGCAGAAGCTGCATAACTTGTATAAAAAAAATATATTTCCATAAGGAAATATATTTTTTATGAAATAAAATAATAATAAAGCAAGATATATTTTGATATCTGCTTTATTTTTTGTTTGAAGGCCCTATA
>JAHDHC010000016.1:0-24414 GCA_020631485.1 Candidatus Altimarinota bacterium | reverse complement strand
AATAAAGCAAGATATATTTTGATATCTGCTTTATTTTTTGTTTGAAGGCCCTATACTATGAAAAATAATCTTAGTATTTTTCATATATGACTTCATATCTTTTAAAAATTCTTGCTGTTTTATGAGTCTCAAACTTCGTGGTATATCTCTACTATTTTGTAGCGAATGGACATAAAAACAGCTATGCTTGATTTATGGTGTTTTTTATAGTTACAATAGTCCTTTACCTTTTATACAAAATATCTGTAAGAGTTTTTTCTCGAGATCATCAGACTCTTCGCATAAGTTTCTGGAGCTTGATTGGACTATTTTTGTTTCAACTTTTTGTAACGTGTTGCTTGTTTTTTCAGTTTAACTGACTGTGATTTCAAAATGGATTACTTCTATTTCTCACCGTACTTATGTACGCACTTCTCCCGATAGCAACTTTTTTGGCTTCTTATGGGACCTGAGATACATTTTTGCAAAAACTCAAGCATCATGCAGATCAGTCACAGATATTTCAGTTCCTCTCTGCATTGTGACTTGGATTTTTTCTATTTGTAAGTGCTCTGACACTCTTGTGAATGCTTCAGGTGTACAATATCTACACAACTCTTGGACTCTTACTATCCATGCTCTGAGTATGATTTTTTTCTTTGAAAAAATTATGGAGTCTCGTATGAAACATAGAACTGACTTTTGAAAATGCACCCAATAAACCAAGTATACTGTATCTTCTGAGTACAGAATTTTTGTTTCTCATACTGAGTTTCGTCATTTCTGTGAATCTCATAAGTATCGTACGTCCTGTTCCTATTGGGTGGGATGATTTGGGTGTGTATATGAACTATGCCCATCTTATTGCCCAATCAGGAGATATTCTCTCGCTTGGGTGAATGTATTCGTGGCAAGTTTTTACAAGTATGGGTTTTGTTGTATCTTGAAATACGCAGGCATTTTTTCTCAACTCCATATGAGGTATGATGAGTATTCTTGTGGCCTATCTCATGTTAAGAGATATTTTTGCAGAGTGAAAAAAGACTTTTTTAAATATCCCACTTCTTCTTTCTACGCTCCTTTTATCTATGCCGATGATGATTTTTCAGCTCTCAAAAGACATGAAGCTCGATCCCTGACTCCTTTTTGTAAGTTCAATAGCGCTTTTTATAGTGTATTATGTTTTTACAAGACTTGATAAAAGCTCTGTAAAGATAAGCTATGTATATGTATTTATAGCAGCTTTACTTGTGTGATTTGCCTTTACAATAAAGGTTACCTCTCTCTTACTCCTCTCTGGGATTCTCTGACTCGTATGTTTTAGATATCTTTGAATCCTCTGATTTCTCTGATATCTGTCTTTGTATTTTGCTATTTTTAACGGACTTGGACTTTGGTGATATCTCAATATTAATCTTGGCTTAGAAAATATTTTGCTGATGCATACTCTGACATTTATATCAGCACTTTTTGGAGCTTTGGCTCTCTTGCCTTGATTTTTCTGAGGATCAAAGAGATTCCAAGATTGTTTAAAATATGTTTGAATCATTATTTGTTGATTTGTACTTGCTGTCTCACCTTGGCTTTTAAAAAATGCTCTTGAGGCCAGAGGTGATATGAATATTGGAACCCTTATCTGAGGAAAAGCAAACAACTTTAAGCCAGATTTTACACTGATTCATAGTGAAGAAGAACTCATAAAAATCCGCGAGGAAAACGAACGTAGTATGAGTGCAAGTGGAACCATACAAAACGAAGATTGGGGAAGATACTTTTGATACGAAAAAGGGATCAATAACTACATCAAACTTCCTCTGAATCTAACAGTACAAAAAAACCAATCATGAGAGTTTACAGATATATGATTTATTTACCTCGCATTCCTCCCAACTATTCTCCTATTTTTACCATACAGAAGAAAGAACTATGTGTACATAACACTTGGAGTGTGTGTACTTGGTTTTTTAAGTCTCTTTTTTCCTCCAACAGCCCACATTATGACATGACTGATGTCACAAGTGACACTCCCAAGCTGATATCTGATCATCCTCTGAGTCTTTTTATCATGGCTTATTCTTTGAAGTATTGTCGATACCAAAAAGAGATTTATGAAATTATTTGTCTATAATCTCGTCTTTGCAATTACATATGTATTTTTATGGACTATTTCTGCCTATGGTGTTGTTTGGTATGGGATTATGATGTATGTAAATTTTCTTATCATGATAGGGATATCACTCTATTATGCCTCATCGTATAAAAGCTCAGACTCAGAAAAAGAGATTACGCTGAAGCTATTTTGAAGTGGAATACTTTTTCTCATATGTACGATATCATTTCTATTGAGTACACTTCCACAAGCTCTCAATAATTTAAAAAACACTTGATCTATTGAGTATAAGCTCTGAATTACGAGTGCTCATGAATATTTGTTTGATAATCAAGTATGATATCTTGAAGCTATATTTGCCCTAAACATAGAAAAAGAAAAACATAAAGAGTTTTACGAAGATGTATTTTGAGACTCTAAACTGAAACAAACATTTCTCAAAACTATTCCAACAGATATACTCCAAGTGCGTAATAGCCTCAAACTTATGAGTGAGGATGAGAGATATGAAATCAGTATACAAAATGATGCAGCTGAAACACAAAAGAAACTCTATGAAAAGATTCTTCATCCTGATGCTTTATATGAAAATACTGGAAAAGTATACAGAATAGGAACATTTCTCTCGTATTATATCGTACAAAACAAGAAAAGACTGTATAACGATTCTTTGCTCTTCAATTTCGATGATTACATTTATGACTCAGATTCATCAAAAAGCTTAGGAAATCTTAAGAAACTATGATTAGAATATCTATTGGTAGATCTCAATGCTGCAACGATAGATAAAGATGGGAGGAGGAACCTTACAAAACGATATGAAAAAATGCTAAGCTTGTTTAAAGAGGACAATCTCAAATTAGTTTCAACTGACAGTACTTGCCTGAAATTGGCACTTCATAACTATAAACGCTCATGAAAGACTGAAAAAGATATTCAAGAATTTATGTATATAGGATGAGTAAACTATGTATCCTATGACGCAAGTGATAAAAAAATCGAAAAAAACAAAAAACTTCTTGGATGTTATCTTACTATAGATAAACTGGTACAAAAAGATGAAAATACTCTGCTGACCGAAGGCTATACTTTTATCCTCCCGATAAAAAGATATCTCGATAAACAAACCGAATGATCTCTTGCAAAAGATGAGCAAGCACGCATATCCCTTCTTGCAAAAATTGTACCAACTGGAAGATTTAGCCTATTTACTATTAAATAAAAAATATGAATTTTAAAAAAATATCTCTCTTTGTTATAGTTTTTATTTTAAGTATACAGACAACATCTGCAGATATCATCACAAAGATTCAAGAGAGATATGTCCTTATTCTTGATAATTTTGAGCAAAGTTACAGTCCTTCAAATTTTCAGAAACTTCTCGATACCATTGATAGTAGGATAGATCAAAAACAGGCTGAATCAAAAAAATCTGAGAAGATACAAAGGCTTTTTATAGTTCTTAAAGCAGAAAACAAAAAAAGAAGATCAGCCTGAGAACTTGTAAATCCGAAAGATCTAGAAACTCCAGTAGTAGTTGCAACGAATGATCCAGTAATACTTCAGCAAAGAATTGTGGAGAATACTACGCGTGAAAATTTGAAAAATGCTCTGCCAAATCTCAGTTCAGATGAAATAGCTTTAGCCTTTGAAGATGCTTGATTTGAAGTAATAGGAAGCTCTTCACTCTTTGAGTTTGTAGATGGAAATGATATAAAAAAAGTAAACTTCAAAAGATATCTTGCAGTTGATGCTTCTAACTATAAAAGACTCTTATTGCGTCACAAACTCTCAAAACTGTGAACCACGCTAGTATACGATGGTGAAAAATACTATATCCCAACACAAGATCTCGAAATAGATACAAAAATCAACTACTCTGAAGCCAGAGAGTTCTTCCTAGATTCAGTTGATTCAGAGGAGAACTATGTATTGCAAGACGGTGTTTACTATACGTATGATTATGATTCGTATTTTACTTTTGAGGATCAATATGGTTTTTATGCTGATGAATTAGAAGCGAGTGATTTTACTCCGAGTGAATCGATATTACTTCGTCAAAAATGAGGATTCAAGATCATAAAAAACTACACAAAAAGAAAACTCATAGATGCAAGCATATTGTCCTGAATTCAAGATCCTAAGTGATTTCTCAAGGTTATTATAAAAGATATAGCATATACTAGTAATACGGATAACGATGAAAATTTTATAAAGCTCAAAGCCCTTACAAAGGCACTCACTACTTGAAAAACACCATCTCAAAAAATCGAGGCTATATATGCATATATCCTCCAAAATCACTATTATTATGAAAATTTTACAGATGGAACAGAAGAAATCTTTTCAGGGATAGATACTTTTTCAAATGGATATGGAGTATGTGATGGGTATTCGAAACTTATGTACTACATGTTGTCATATGCTGGGATATCAGACATAGAGCACATACGTTGATATGTAATTGATGCTGTAGATTTTCCACAGATCTGACATGCATGGGTTCGTATAGGAGACTATTATTATGATCCTACATTTGATGATCCGGTTGGTCAGCCAAAAACTCTCAAACCAGATGAATACCGTTATTTTAAACTCCCAAGAGATCTAGCCTATACAAACAGAACTGATGGTTTCAATATAAGTGAAAGTATCAAGAGACTTCCACTCCAAGAAAGAGAAAGACAAGTAGAAAAAAAGCTCTATGATCTCTTAGATGTATATGAAATGGATCAATATAACCTCCTCAAGCCATTTCAGATAAAAGAAGAACTCTGACTTATTCCATGAGATGTTCTCACCGTTGAAAAGCTTAAAGAGTCTCTTGAATACTATAAGGTAGCACAAGACTTTTCATTTACTGCGAAATCATGAGCCAAGAGATATGTCTCTGAGATAAAATACTATGTTCCTACAGATGACAATATCTGAGCGATAATGGATGCCCTTTGACAAGATTTTACAGATTCTGTATTTCTCGAATGGGAAATGCCAGATGGTACTACAGAGTACAGAATAGCTTATGTCTTTAGAACCAGATAAAAAAATCTCTCGAAAGAGAGATTTTTTAGTTGTTATCTACATATTCCATCGCGTTATACAAATCTTCAGGGGGGATAAAGTGAACACTCAAGCTTCAATCTGGATTAATTACCATGCAATCGTTTGCATATTGACTATATCTATGATTTTTATTTATATCAGAATGATCAAATACTCAATCATTTGTAATATCTTCTGTAGTGTATCATAAAACTCTCGCTACAGCTCTATCAAATCTTTCTGGTCTGTTTATGACTTCTTGTGGATAGGCTAGAGCAGTTGCTCAATATATGAGTGATGATGGAGAATGTGTGATCTCTTGATTTATAAGTTCAGGCATATCATCAGCACTTATTATCTTTGCAACCCCATGACTATAATTGCTTATAATGTGTTCAGTCCCATTATTGACTTTAATGCGACTTGAATAATTGTGCTCTGTTCCTGTAGGAAGAATTGTAAGTTCTCTGTTTCAAAGTCATTGTAACCTTCCTTGTAAACTAGACAGATCAAATAAAGCTCTTCAAGTGCTATCAGTATTGATTCCTTCAAGTCAAGAAATAAACTTTTTAGTTGTTTGATCAAAGAATCAGATGCTCGCATTTTTTATTCCAGTATCTATAAAAACCTGTCACTCTAGGTGTCCTGGATGTATTTCTGGGAAAATTGGAGGATGGTCATGGTGAATGATGTTGCTGTTTGCATGATGATGTCATTCAGGAATATAATCATGAGTATGATTATCTGAGTTATGTGGTGAGCATGCTGTGAGCACTCATGAAAGAGCAAGACTGCTAAGAGTTAGACCTTTTTTAGGATAAGAAGAGATCTCTTTTAGTGCTGTATTCATATTAACTATTTTTACGAAGATAGGTAACTTCAAGTGTATCATCATGGAACTCAAATATATCTGAGCTTTGGATCTCTGGAGAAAGATCTTCTTTCCCTATATATTCTAAGATATGATTATACTCATCAAAGTCATTATATATATCTTTATAATTGTATTTTTCTTTATGTCAAGATTTATTTGCACTCGTCAGGAATATAGGACCTACTCTCTTGAGGAGTTTTTTTTGCTCAGGAGTATGTGCCACCCTAAAAGCAATCTTGTCATATACATCTTTATTTTTATAAAAGTGAGTATCATCCTCAAAATTTAATAGAGCTTTTATCGCAGGACATTCGCAAAGTACAGTAAAAGGGTGAGGATAGTCTTTGAGAAAATCTATTTGTTCGTCATTGAGATAGGTGTTTTCCTCAAGCCACTGAAAATTCGGCACCATAATAGCGAGAGGCTTGTCGAAGCTACGTTTTTTTATCTTGTAGATCTTTTCATACGACTTGATATCGTCTATCGCACATGCTATTCAGTAACATGTGTCAGTTGCTACAATGTATACAGTCTTTTCCATGGGGATTAAGATACTTAAAAAATATATATCCAAATACTATAAAAAAAAAGCTTTTATGCAAAGTATATTATGAGATATAGTACTAGCATTGCAACGAAAACTCAGTACTAATTTTTGACTTTTGATTTGCCAAGAAGTATAATTCGCTTCGTTGTTTATTATATAAATAATCTTTAACATAAACACTATGCAAATGAAAAAACAAAACAAAGCCTTTACACTTGTAGAGCTTATGATCGTTATAGCGATTATTGGGGTTCTTGCAGCGACACTTCTCCCAAGACTTCAATGAGCGCAAGAGAGATCAAGAGATACAGGACGTATCACTTCTCTAAAAAATATTTCTGCAGTTATGCAAACATACTTTACAGATGAAGGTGCATATCCTGCTTCACCACAAGTAACAACAACAGACCCACAGGATGATTGAACTTCTAATGGATGTTTAAGTGGTGCAGATGGTACAGTACATGCAGATCTTGCAAATCTCTTCAAGTGAGGGAAAGCTCCACTTGATCCACAAAAAAATAGTCTTTCTAACCCATGTGCAACAAACGGTGTATTCTGATATGCGACACTTGAAAAAAATGGTATAGAAGATGGATGATACGCACTTGCAGCAAATGTAGAAGCCTATAAAAAGGCAAACTGTAATTGGGTAGATACTACGACTACATGTAGTTTTACAGTTCCATCAACTTCTTATACAGATTACGACACAGTAACATTGAGTCCAGTATGATTCTTATCTGATGATAGTTCAGGTGCAAACAACTCTGTATATGTAGAAAAAAGTTAATCCTTTCAACAAAAATAAAAATCTCAGTTTCATACTACTGAGATTTTTTATATATGAGACTAAAAAAATTATGTTCAATAAAATACACAGCACAAAGCAAGCTTTTACCCTGATAGAGCTTCTCATAGTCATAAGTATTATAGGACTATTAGTGATCCTACTCTTTCCAAAACTTGAAGTAGCACAAGAGCGTTCAAGAGATACGGGGAGACTTACAGCTATTAAAAATACAGCTTGAGTCTTAAAGACATTTTCAGCCGAAACATGAAAAAAATATCCTCGTTCTCCTTCTGACACTACAGAGCTATATACAAGTTGAGATGGGTGTCTCAGTACAAGTTCCTGACAGGTGCATCCAGAACTTTGAGTTTTTCTCCTTGCCTGAAAAGCTCCACTTGACCCACAGAAAAATACTATAAGCTATCCATGTAATACAAAGATGTCTTTGTGATACGCGTCACTCTCTAAAAACTGAATCGATTGAGCCTGATTTGTGCTTTCAACGAATATGGAATCATACAAAAATGCAAACTGTCACTGGTCAGACACTCTCAAAAATTGTAGTTTTTGAACTGAGGGGACTACAAAATTTTCTGATATAGAGCTCTCTTCTGTTGGCTTTTTAAATACAAAAACTCCAAATGCCAACGATTCTCTCTACGTAGAAAAAAACTAATGGTATATAAAAATATCTGAGTCTATTAAAAAACTCAGATATTTTTATAGTTGTTCGTCAGTTTTTCGACTGTAGCTGAGAGATACATATGGGATCTTATATACTCGACAGAGTATGAGTGAATGGAGTCTTGAGGCAAACACTATATCGAGTTGTGCTTGAGTATAATACCTGTAAGTTTCTTTAAGAGACTTTGCTATGCGTATTTTCTTGAGAGTATCTGTTGTATCATAGTTTTTTTCTAAAAGGTTTTTAAAAAAGCTATAATCATTTGATGCGATATCATGCTTGTGAAAACTATGAGGAAGAATAGTAATTTTGGCCTTTTTTTGTATAAGGTATTCTATGAGTTCGAGAAGCTGTTGCTCGTATCAAGGGATATTGAGTCTTCTCACAGCTATTCATATATTTTTTTCTTTTAGCTCAAGAGCTTGAAGAGCTTTTATTGAAAATCCTGTTATTGGAAATCGAGAGAGATGAAGTGCCTGATCTTCTAGATACGTTCAATTATCAAAATATACAGGGTCATCTACCAGTTTAGAAGATATTCAGAGACTTTTAAGATACTTTTGAGAAAAATTATCTCTTACACTGATTTCATCTGCATATCAAAAAATAGACTGGATCTTTGCATTGTGAATATCATTTTTTGTATCTTCAAAATTTATTCATACAGCATATATATGGAGTTTCTTTTTGTATCTTTTGAGTTTTTGTATCCTCGATTCCCATATGTTTAGGTTTTTGAGAGTCGAAACAGAATCTTCGTTATCAAAAAAAAGTCCTCCTCCTCAGATAACTACAAGATCAGCTGATCTGAGAATCTTGTAAAACTGTAAATAATAGCCTATGTTTTTCCAAAATCAGGTAAATGATCTGATATTGTTTGGGAAATAGCTCCAATAGTTGAGGTTTTTCTGGGTACAAAAAGGATTGGATTGGTCATAGGAAAAAACTTCAAATTGAAGTTTTTTGGAGCTGTATTTTAATTCAAAGTATTTGATTGTATTTTTCAAGATCAGTTCATCTCCCAAGTTTTGACATCAGACCGATGCGAGTATTACTATCTTCATCGTTTTTATATATTTTTTATGACAAAAGGGAGTATATCATCCATATCGTTCATTCATTCTGGGAGAGATTGCATAGCTTTTCCAATAGCTTCACGTGAGTATCACATAGCTGTGAGTGTATCAAGTATTTGTGATTGAACAAGGGGAGTTACTTGTGATTGAGAAGTATGAGATGAAACTTGAGTACCTGCATGCTTTACAAAGTCTTTATCTTTGAGCTCGAGGATGATCTTTTCTGCCATCTTTTTCCCAATTCATTTGATTGACTCTATAGTTTTCTGGTCTTCGAGCATAACAGCCTGAGAAAGTTTTTCTCATCATAGGTTGAGTATGTTGAGAGCTACTTTTCCTCATACTCATGATATCTTTATGAGTTCAGTGAATACGCTTTTTTCCTCAAGACTCATACAGCCAAAGAGACTTTGAGCTCATTCTGTAATATGATGATATATATAGAGCGAAGCTTCTGATTCTCATGCAAGTTTTGAGAATGTTGATTCATTGATAAATACTTCATATCACACTCCTGATTGTGTGAGAATCAGAATCGAGTTTTGTTCCAGATCTATAATTTTTCCTTGAATATATGCGATCATTTTGCGTGAGTTTAATGTTTATTTTAGTCTAAAAAAATATGATGAAAATGCAAAAAATAAACTTTCAAAATACAAGTTTTCTATATAATGAGCACATACAAAATAATATACCACAAATGATTGATAATTTCCTTACAAAACTATTTCCAGACCCAACAGAAAAAAAAGTAAAAAACTACACAAAAAAAATCCAAGAAATACACAGCTATGAAGATACTTTTCGCTCTTATTCACTCGAAGATGTTCAGAAAAAAACAGAAGAATACAAGAAAAAATTCCAAGGATTAGATTTCAAAAAAGAAGATGATTCTGTAAAAATCCGTCAGCTCCTTGATGACATATGTCTCGAGGCTTTTGCCCTTGTGAAACATACATGTACTCTTCTTAACGGAAAGGATTTTGAGCTTGAAAATGGAACAACTCTTCACTGGAATATGATCCCATACGACGTACAACTTGTTGGTGGTCTTGCGATCCATGAGTGAAATATATCTGAGATGAAAACATGAGAGTGAAAAACGCTCGTTGCAACTATGCCAGCTTACCTCAATGCTCTCACAGGAAATACTGTACATATAGTAACGGTAAATGACTATCTTGCAGCGAGAGATAGCCAAGAGATGTGAGTGCTTTTCTGAGCTCTTTGACTTAAAACTGGGGTGGTACACAACAATATGCCAAAAGATAAAAAACAAGAAGCTTATCGTTGTGATATAGTATACGCGACCAACAACGAACTGTGATTTGATTATCTGAGAGACAATATGGTAGTAAAACTCGAGGATAAATCTCAATCAGAACTATTTTTCTGTATCATAGATGAAGTAGATTCAGTACTTATCGATGAGGCGCGTACTCCACTCATCATCTCTATGCCAGATAATGAACCAACAAGTAAGTATGAGAAGTTTGCAAAACTTGCCCAAAAACTCGAGTCAGGAAAACACTACAAAATAGACGAAAAACAAAAAAACTCTACTTTAACAGATGAATGAATCGAAGAAGTAGAAAAAATGCTTTGAATCGAAAATATCTATATCTCTGACAACTATAACGATATTCATCATATAGAAAACGCCATCAAGGCCAATTCTGTGTACATAAAGGACAAAGACTATCTTGTGACTGAGGATCAAGTGGTAATCATCGATGAGCATACAGGAAGAGTCCTTTCAGGGAGAAGGTACAGTGAGTGACTTCATCAAGCAATTGAAGCGAAAGAATGAGTAAAAATCCAACAAGAGTCCAAAACTCTCGCATCTATCACTTTTCAAAACTATTTTAGGATGTATTGGAAGCTTTCAGGGATGACAGGTACAGCAAAAACAGAAGAAGAAGAGTTTTACAAAGTCTACGGACTAGAAACCCTTATCATCCCTACAAATAAGCCAATTATCAGGGATGATAAGCCAGATCTTCTCTTTAAAAATGAAAAAGGGAAGTTTGAATATTTGCTTCAGTATATAGCACAAGAACATGAAACAGGGAGACCTCTTCTTGTATGAACCGTATCAGTAGATAAATCTGAGTATATATCACAGAGTCTCACAAAGATATGAATAAAACATAGAGTTTTAAATGCAAAACACCATGACAGAGAAGCCGAAATTGTTCGCGAAGCTGGGCAAAAGTGAGCTGTAACTATTGCGACAAACATGGCAGGGAGGTGAACTGATATAAAACTCTGAGAATGAGTTGTTGAACTTGGAGGTCTCGCTATTATCGGGACTGAAAAACACGAAACAAGAAGAATTGATAATCAACTTCGTGGACGTGCAGGGAGACAGTGAGATCCGGGTATGACACAGTTTCTCATATCACCAAATGACGATATTATGAGAATCTTTGGAGGAGATAAGCTTTTTTGAGTATTTAACTCTCCTGTTTTTGCAAGCCTTCCAGACAATGAACCATTGACTCAGAGTAAAATGCTCACAAAAAGAGTGACATCAGTACAAAAGCAAGTTGAGTGACACAATTTCGATGCTCGTAAACATGTCCTTGAGTACGATGATGTCATCAACAAACACAGAACTATCATATATGGGAAGAGAAATGCGATACTTGCAAGTGAAAATATCCATGACGATGTACAAGCTATGATCTGATCTCAGACGCTCAAGTTTGTAGCTGCAAATTTTGATGAATATGGAGAAAGACAGGATTTTATACAGAAACTCAATCATTTTCTCGGGAAAGATGTGATAGACACAACGGTAGAAAATGATGATGTATCTGCCATTGATAGTGTTGAGCTTATGCAAGACTATGTGGCAGATGCAGTACTTGAAGATCTAGAAAAACTGAGATGAGAGTTCCCAGATCCAGAGCAATTTTATGAGCTTGAGAGAAGAATTGTCTTGCAATCAATAGACGAGCTATGGATGACTCATATACACTCTATGACAAAACTGAGAGAATCAGTAGCTTTTGAAGGATATGCTCAGAAAAATCCTCTTGTAGTGTATAAAGAAAAAGCATATGACAAGTTCGGAATACTCATGTGAGAAGTAGAATACAAAACTACAAAAGCGATGTTTAGTATCACTCCTCAAACTCGCATAGTCGTAGAAGATCCTGATCTCTCAGAAGCTGAGATGCAGGAAATGGTTCAGGGAATAGAGTGACTCATAAACAAGCAAGCACAAAACAATACTGATAGTAACTCTGTTCCTAAGCAAGCAGCTGCTAACCCACTTTTCAATAATCCAGCTCAAACCTGATGAGCTCATCCTCAAGCAACCAGAGTAATGCCTCCATGAGTGAAAGCGAAAAAAACAAAAGCACCATCTACTTGAGATGATGCTCCAAAGACAAAAATCAGAGTCTAATAAAAAGCCCATTAGGGCTTTTTATTTTGTACAAATTTTGAATAAATTTCTCTTACTTTTCTTATACAATCATCGACACTTTGTCATTCTAATGGACGTGTATTAGCGTTCATTTCATTTTGTATTTCATCTCTTAACTTTCAATATAATACTGTGAGCAATTGTTGATTGTTTTCTAGGCTGCATCAATATATTGCATCAGCTAGTATCAGTAGAGAATATTCTCAATTATTTGACTCTTCGTCAAGTTGATACTCTATGTTTTCTATTCTTTCTGTATAATCCATTTTATAAACTTTTATTACTAATCTCTTCTAAAATTCTTTTCTCAAAGTCTTCATATGTTTCAGAAGTTTGTTCTTTGGTCTTGTAGTTTCTGACTGAGACAGTTCCAGCATTTTCTTCTTCTTCTCATACAACGAGGATATAGTTGTGATGCATCTTTTCAGCATTTCTTACTTTTTTATTGAGTCCATCAGAACTATAGTCTCATGATACTCTGATTCCAGCCTCTTTGAGTTTTTTCTCTACTTCACGTGCATATCATTCGAACTTCTCTCCAACAGGGAGGACGATGACTTGTCTTGGTGCGAGCCAAAGAGGGAAGACTCCTGCAAAGTGCTCAAGCAAGAATCATATAAACCTTTCATGAGTAGAAAGTGGAGCTCTATGGATACAGAGTGGAGTTTTTTCTTCTCAATCAGAATCCATATAAGTCAGTTCAAATCTTCATGGTACAGCAAAATCGAGTTGATTTGTCGCAAGGGTGAACTCTCTTCCTATCGCTGACCAGATCTGCACATCGATCTTTGGCCCATAAAATGCTCATTCTCATTCAGCCTCTACAAATGGAACTCAAGTTTTTTCTAGCGCACTTCTTACTTGTCATTCTGTTTTGATCCAGAGTTCTTCATTATCGATATATTTTTTTCCGAGTCATTCTTTTGAGTGTTTTGAAAGTCTCATTTCATATTTTTCGATTCCAAAGAGTTCAAAATAATATTTATACATCTCAATTACTTTTACAAATTCTTCTTCGAATTGCTCTTCAGTACAGTATATATGAGCATCATTCATACAGAGACTACGAACTCTCATAAGTCCAAAGAGTGCTCATGAATCTTCATTTCTGTAACAATGACCGTATTCGGCAAATCTTACAGGGAGATCTCTATAAGATTTTGGAACAGAATCATATATCTTGTGATGATGGGGACAATTCATAGCCTTGAGATAGTACTTTTCTCCATCCATTTCCATTGCTGGGAACATATCTTCTTCATAATATGGAAGATGACCAGATTTGTGATAAAGTTTTCATTTTGCAATATGAGGACTACGAACTCTATCATAGCCGTAAGCAGTTTCAGTTTCTTTTGCGAGATCTTCAAGAGCATCAACGACTACTGTTCCAGCAGGAAGCCAAAGAGGAAGCCCAGGTCATATTTCTTCATCAAAATCGAACATTTGTAATTTCTTCCCAAGTATCCTGTGATCACGTTTTTTTGCTTCTTCAAGCATTTTTAGATGTATATCGAGTTCTTCTTTGTTTTCAAAAGCAAAAGCGTAGATACGGGTAAGTTGCTGATTTTTCTCATCTCAAAGCCAGTATGCTCCGGCAGCACGAGCAAGTTTGAAACTGTTTGCATCAAGGTCACGTGTATTTACTACATGTTCAGGTCCTGCACACATATCGATGAACTTCAGATTTTTTACTTGATCTCCATCCATTTCATCAAACCTCACCCCCTGCCCCTCTCCTTCTCAGGAGAGGGGAGTTTCTTCGAGAAATTTCTGAACTTTTTCCATCTTTTCAGATTGCTTTCATTTTCCGATGTTGATATAGAAATAAATCTTTCCAGTAATCTTTTCAGTGTTTTTAAAATCTCCAGATTCGAGCTTATCAACAAGCTCGATTTTGAAGTCTTCTCACATTTCTCTGAGAACAGCCCTTGCCTCATCATAACTCACCTCAAACATTCTAAAATCCTGCCCTTGAGATATGATTTTTTTCATAGATTTCTCTATTTTTTTAAAATCCTTATCAGAAAATTCCTGATCTCCAAAATCAAAATCATAATAGAATCCATCTTCCGTAAAAGGACCCGTTGCTATTTTAGTTTCAGGAAAGTTTTGCTGAACTGCCTGCGCCATAACATGCGCCAGACTATGTCTCTTTGTTTCTAGTTTCATTGGGTTATTTATTATGTTTTAATTTTTTAAAATAAGGTATTAAATCAAATCTGCATATATTTATAACGATAGAGCTCGTAAATACAGCTTGTATGATAATGGCAAAAATAGATCCTGTCATGAGCATATAGTAGTTGAATGGGAAGGTGCTTGCAAAGAAGAAGAGTCGGACCCATCTTGTGTTACTGACGTAGCATCAGAGAGTTCCCAAGAGTGTTGCCGCAAATGGAAAAAGTGCGAGGGGATCATGAACTCTGCTCTGTAAAAATAAATAGATATAGACAGCTGTAAGTCCAAATACTCATAGTGCTCACAGATATTTTTGCTTCACATATGCAAAAAATATATTTCTTGCAATCTGGATGTACAGGAACCAAGCTCACGCAAGTGCTCAAAGGAGGTACATGTGACTCCCAAAAAATACTAGTGTGCAGACTTGAATCATCAAAATCAACTTCTTACTATCAAAGAAAAAACTCGCAAATGCTGAGCATAGCGCAAGAAATCAGGTGATGATAATAAGTATTTCCATTATATTTATGTTTAGATTCTGAATGACCGTCAGGGAATGCCTGTGGTGCGAGTTCAGAATGACAGTGTCTTGTTGTAAAAAAACTTCTACTTAGAAAAAGTAGAAGTTTTTGGAATTAATTTTGTAAACTTCTTAAAACAGAGATGTTTCGGTTTCAAGTTGTGCTAGCATAATTGCTTGTTAGATACTACAATATTAATGTATCAAAAACACAGAGTGTGTCAAACTTATTTTCCCACTCCTCTAAGGAGATGGTCAGGGTGAGGTCTAAAAACTAGCCAAAGAATTTATTTTTGAGCATGTTCATACCTTTTTTCATGAGATCATCTTTGATATCTCCATCACCATCTTCATCGAGAAAGTTTGTGAGGAGTCATTGTACTGCAGAATCTTTTTCGAGATCAGCTGTGACATCTGCTCCTGCTTGTTTTTCTGCTGAGAGTTTTCCGAGTACTCAAGAAGTGAGCATCCCTGTTATAGAGTTTGCTTCTTGCTCTGTTACTCATGCTTGATCGGCAACTGCTTGAGTGACTTTTGTACTATCATCTCAGAGTATGTTTGAAAGTACACTTGTCCCTTCTGACTCATCTATATCTTCTAGACTTGTTGCATCTACAGCTGAGTTAATCATATTTTTTCAATCATCTGTATTAGCTTTTTTTGATAATCATCCCATTATCATTGGCATTGCTGCAGATATTGCTTTTCTTGCGACATCTCACTGTAGCCCAGTTTTAGCAGTGATTTGCTCTACTATTTTATCTTGTACAGCGTTTTGTATCATTCATTGTATATCCATCTTAAAATTGTGTTTAAAAAATATAACGCGAAAAATATACTGTTTTTTTAAAATAAATCCAGAGTGAATTATCTATCTTAGAGAAACTGCTTTTTGCCTTTTTTATTTTAGTGAATAATATGTCTCTATAAATTTACTAAAAAAAGTATGTATAAAAGGGGATTTACACTTGTAGAGCTTATAGTAGTAGTGACGATTTTGGCTATTCTTGCAACTATAGGTTTTGTATCGTATAGTTCTTATCTCTTATCAGCGAGAGACTCAAATCGTGCAGCACAACTCACATCTATCAGTAGCTGACTCGAATTATATAAAACAACAAAATCACTTCCATTTCCTGACGAGAGAGTAGAAGTAAAACATGGAACTGAACTCCTAGGCTATCAATGAAATGCTTGAGCGAGTGTGCTTGAAACTATAGAATATGAAAAATGAGGAAAAGACCCTAAAACAGGAAGTTATTTTCCATATGTTCTTACAAAAAAAAGAAATGATTTTCAATTAATGGCCTTTTTTGAAGAAGACACTCCGACACAAAGAGTTACAAACCTTGATCTAGATAGTACTCTTGAAGCTGATGTTTTTGGTGAAAACTTATGAATTCTCACAAATAGCTCAAATACGCCTGTTCATGAAATTGCGTCATTTCAGAATACTGGAATCGATCTTTCTGATCTCTGAAGCGAGCAATACGTAGCATATCTCAAGAACTGATATGCATTGAGTTGATCATGATCAGATTTATCTGTTGTAAAAGTGCTTTTGGAAAATGGAGGAGAATCTTTTGCATGTAAAGACATCTTGGAAGCTGGTGTGGCTCGTGGAGATGGGATATACAATATAGTATCTTGAGCAATAGTATTTGAAGTATATTGTGACATGACTTCTGATGAATGATGATGGACCCTTATAGAATGACTTGGGGATAGATTTGGGGCGAATGTAGCTGTAAATATGACTGTCCCTAATCCTGATAATTATTCTGCTCCGGAAGAGAAACTTCGTGCTCTGCTTCCATTTATCAAAAAACCTACTTTCAAATATAGTCTCAGTGCCAATAGTGAGAGTTTTGCTATGTATGCACAGATCGACAAATTCGACGTTCGAGTAAGACAAAATACATATGGTGAGACAGAAAAAAGGACTACTTCCTGGATTGTCATGAATGATACAGACGAAGTACAAGCAAAGTATACTTCAAACTATGCTCGATTGAACCTCAAAGGGAACGGAGGGACTTTTCCATACGGTTGACACATGAAACTCTATGATAGCCAACATTGACCACATAGTTGGTGGAGCTACGAAGATGGAAGAATAGAGGGACTTTATATAAACGGCTGAATCCTCTCGGTACCGATTTCTTCTCTTCCGACTATGTGATGACTCTTTAACTGGCACCAATATTCTGCCAACAGATTTGAACTGCATGCAGCAGGAACAAATACTATGAACTACTCTTCAGATCCAGCACTTGCCTGACAGATAACGGCTTGATTATGGGTAAGATAGAATTTATCTTGTAAAAATACTTTTCGAGAGTATATTGGAGCTATACTTTAATTGTTAAATAAAAATTATGACTAAAAAGGACGATGGAGTGACTGATGAATCACAACTTGCGGTCTCTGAAACATCTGAGCTCGCAACTACTGAAACAGCAGAAGTAGAAAAAGTCTTTGCAGAAGCACAAAACTTCAGAACTATTGGAGAGAGAATAACAGCTCCGATTGATAGTATCATCTCTGAGACTGCAAAGATTATAGACAAAGATCCTATCATGCAGGTAAGTGATGAGCTTACAAAAATGAACTCAGAAGTTCAGGAAGTATATGGTGAGATTATCAACGATGATAATGCACTTATGAAGATACTCAAGTCAATTCCTGTTCTCAACATACTTGCAAAAATGCTTGATAGTAAGTTTGATGAAGCATCTTTCAACATGAAAACAATTGAGGGAAAAATCTGAGTGATTTTTGATGGTTTTGATACCTCGTATGATTCTATAAATACTTCTATAGATTTACAAAAAAGCTTTTTGGATGGGATAGAGGAAAATCTCTGAAAAATAGTTGCATACAAAGACTTCATCGGAACAAAGATATCTGAGTTTAAGCTCAAACTCGAAGAAACAACAGACGAAGATGAAAAGTCAAAGATGGAAGTATTCCTCAGAAATGTAGAGTTTTTCCAAGGAAATCTTGTAGTGCTTATCTGAAACTTAGAGATGGCAAAAAAGAGACTGCTTATGAGACTTGATTCTGCAAATAAGCTCTCACTTTCTATGAGTTCAAGTAGGCCTATATTTAAAACCCTTATCTCAACAGCGATTATAGAAACCAGCTCACAAAAAGCAATTGATGCGAGCATGGAAGCTATGGAAGTGATGGGTGACACGATAGACAAGATGTCATCAGAACTAACTGATAAAGCTATAGAAGGAAATAAAAAAGCAGAAGAAATGTCATCTAAACCAGTTGTTTCCACTCAAGTATTTATAGAAAATGTTGAGAAACTAAAAAATCACTTTGATGAAATAGAGCAATTCAGAGCTCAAGTAGCTCTTGATGCTGCTGAAGAAAAAGCACTTTTTGAAGATGCAGGCAAGAAACTCGAAGAAATGAAACTTCTCTCAAAAGAAGAAACAGAAGAGTTCAATAATCAGCTTATAGAAGAGTCAGATAAAGCACTTACTGATATAGAAGAAACGGGAGAAGAGAAAGTGGAAAACAAATAATTCATATAGAAAATTGCAAAAAAAGCTCTATCATAGAGCTTTTTTTGTGTGTTTTGAGGAAATATTGTACAATAATTAAGAGATATATAAATAGCAATTTGTAATGAGCTGACTCGAACATTCATTTCCTTCAAACACCTGAGATACACAACATCCAGATATTTCTGAGATGTATAAAAACATGTACAAGGCAAAAACTCAAGAAGTCTCTCACAATACTCAGCAGAGCTTAAACTGACTTAGAGATGAGATCTGACTCAGTACAGCCTTTTTAAAAGTCTGATCAGGACTCGAGCCTGAAAGTCTCACAAATATACTTAAAAAACCAAACGATAAATCAGAGCTCAAATTCACAGTTCATAATGATCTCCCAACTTCTGAAATCCTTGCGCCAAATAGTGATGATGCTGAAACATGAGGGTTTAGTATATGACACAAGCCAGCGAACTCAAATCGTGAATTCTGGATGAAGTACGATGTTCTCACTGCAAAAGCATTACAAAGAGAAGTTCCTATCGAAGATGATTTTGACGTAGATGAGCTTGAAACTCAAATAGAGAGCTTCTTAGATATATTGGGTATATGAGTGCTCTGATGAAAAGGAAGCTTGATTCCAATAAGAAATCTGACTCCAAGAAATCAGACAGAAACGGTACAATGATTTAGAATTGATAGACTAGAAGCATGATTTTATGAAAAGATTGTTGAGATAAACAACGAGAAATTTGCTATCAGGATATGATTATGAGCATTTGCTCAATATTACTGAAATTTATGATGAGAAGAGCTCCAAGATGCGATTCATGAAAGTATGGAAAAAGTCACCTATGACCTACAATACGATGAACAATTAAAATGAAAAATGAGCTCATGAATATCGGGGATAATACATCTAGAATATAAAGGAAATGGGAAAATAACACTCTATACGACATGAAGAGCAAAAGCTAATATTGTCTGACCGATAAGAAATCGTGAAGAGCTCACACTCGTGTCTTGAGCAAAACTTGATTTGTGAAAAGTAAGTTTTCATCTCGGAGGTGTTTCCCATTACTTAAGTTCTGATACATGATATGGAACCCTTGATTATCATGAAAAAGATAGTTCAAGTACATGACTAATATGATGAGTACGTTGGGATATCAGTAAAAAATGGGCAATAGAGTGTCAAACTGCAAGTACGCATATATGAAGAGAGGATATAAACTATACAGAGTGTTCTGTAGTGATTACGTATTAATTCTCTTGCAATAATTTCTATTTCGCTATAATAATTCTGCTTTTCAATCAAAAAGCTTTATGGGGCCGACTTGTTCGGCTCCACCATAGTATAACCCCTCCTATCCTCCCCTTATCAGGGGAGGAATTGGTTATTAGCTTGTTAATATGATGAAATGAGCATATCAGCAATGTGATGCTATTGGACGCTAGTGAGCGTAGTGCGCAAGTTTCCTATGCTTCCAAAAAAATAAATGCCTAGATGGTGGAATTGGTATACACAGGGGACTCAAAATCCCCCGGCCTTTGGCCTTGAGGGTTCGAGTCCCTCTCTAGGTACCAAATGTTAAAACTAAAAAACTTCACGAATTGTGAAGTTTTTTAGTGAGAAAAAATAATTATTTTTTCTTAACCATAGCGTCTCTTATCTCAGTAAGAAGAACGATGTCTTCAGCTGGGGCAGCTGGTTTCTCTTCTTCTTTCTTTTGCATTTTTGTTACTTGTCTTACAAGTATAAAGATCACAAAACCAAGAATTACAAAACCTATCATATCGTTGATAAAAGTACCATACTTAATCGCAGGAGCTCCTGCTTCTTCAAGAGCTGCAAGACTCGCGTATTCGTTTCCATCAAGTGGAATAAAAAGATTTGCAAAGTCAACGTCAGCCATAAGTTGTCCAACTGGAGGCATCACGATGTTTTCCACAAGAGACTTAACTACTGTTCCAAATGCTGCACCAAATATAAATCATACAGCCATATCTACAACATTTCCTTTCATGAGGAATGCTTTAAAATCTTGTAACATAATACAGAAGGGTTAATAAAATATTAAAAGCATAAGATATTCTAGAGATAGCTCAAAAAAAGGCAAAATTTTCTCTTACACATAGTCAAGTAAGTCTTTTATAGAGCTAATTTGTATTATTTGACTTAATTTGGTATTTATTTTCTTAGATATTTTTGGGATAATAATTTTTTCAAATCATAGTTTTTCTGCTTCTTTTATTCTTTTATCGAGATACATAACATTTTTGATATTTCATGTAAGAGATATTTCTCATATGTATACTATTTTTTTATTAAGCGCTTTATCGAGCTTAGAACTTACAATTGATGCTGCAAGACTGAGATCGATTCATGGTTCTTCGATCTTGAAGCCTCGTGATATGTTTGTATAGACGTCATAGTTATCAAGCTTTACAGATGTGTATTTTCATAACACTGCGATGATCATGTCGAGCTTTGCGCTATTGACTCATCTACTACTTCTTTTTGGATATCCAAACTTTGTGTAGGTAGTGAGGCTTTCGGTTTCTATAATAATAGCTCGAGTTCACTCTATAGTTATTGAGAGACTTGATCCTATACTTGGGGTACTATTACTGACAAACTCAAGCCCTGGGTTTTTGAGATCACTGAGTCCTATCTCGTTCATTTTGAAAATAGCTATCTCACTTGTTGCTCAAAACCTATTTTTAAGTGCTCGTATAAACCTGATATCTTCATATTTATCTCACTCAAAAAAGAGCACTGTATCGACCATATGTTCGAGTGTTTTTGGACCAGCAAGATTTCCGTCTTTTGTAATGTGGCCGATGATTATGAGAGTTGTGTCTTTAGATTTTGCAAACTCTACGAGTTTTTCTGTGATATATTTTACCTGTGCGATACTTCCAGCTGACCCACTAGTATTTATGGAGTTTATAACTGATATCGAGTCAATAACTATGAGATCAGCATCTTTTCAGGAGACAGTTTCGAGAATATCTTCGAGCTTTGACTCTGATAATATAGAGACATTTTCTCCACTGACTCATAGTCTATTTGCACGGTCCATGATCTGGTAATCAGTTTCTTCACCACTGATATATATGATTTTGTCTTGTATCCAGTTAGCGAGTTGGAGTGCGAGAGTAGATTTTCAAATCCCGGGTTCTCCACTGAGGAGTACAACGGATCCTTTCACGAGTCCTCATCCAAGGACATTATTGAGTTCAGATGATTGGGTGAGTATTCTATTGTTTTGTAGTTCAACTTTTTCTATAGATTTTAGTTCTTTGCTGACTCACTTAATAGTTCAATTTTCCTTACTACTTTTTGCCTCACGAAATTCTTTAAGGGTATTCCACTCTTTACAATACGTGCACTGGCCTTGCCATTTTACACTTTCGTTTCCACAATTTGAACAGTTGAACATAGAAAAAAAACTCGCTTCCAGCCCCTCTACTCCGTTTTAACTCCGAAGACATTTGTCCCATATATGGGACAAATGTCTCAGTTATCCTTAGGGGAGAGAGGAGTAATAGAAAAATAAAAATAGTATATATTGAGTATATTTAATTTTTTATTTTTGCAAAAGAAAAATTTACATTGACTTTTTGTAATAAAAGTATATAAATTATCAGTATTTTTGCTTGCCACTTGAAATTTGACCCACAAAAAAAGGTCGATATTTTTAATACAGGAAGCGACTATGTATTGGAGGCTAGAAATAGCCTCCCTTTTCATAATGTAAACCTTGCAATCAGAAAAAAATAACTATAATACCAAGCGTGAATTTATAACTAAATGAAAAAACTATGGAAATGACACTTATACTCTTGAAACCAGATACAATCGAGAGAGCACTCATTGGGGAAGTGATCTCAAGACTTGAAGCAAAGGGACTTAGAATTGCTGGACTGAAGATGATGCAGCTCGATGATGCGATTATAGACGAACACTACGACTTCCTTACAGATAAGCCTTTTTATCCAGAGATAAAAGGGTATATGAGCAGAAACCCAATCGTAGCTATTGCTGCAAGTGGTGCAAATGCAGTAAAAACAGTGAGAGCTCTTACAGGAGCTACTGATCCACAAGAAGCACTTCCAGGATCTATCAGAGGTGATCTTGGTCTCACTATCTCAGGGAACATTATCCACGCTTCTGATTCACTCGAAACAGCAGAAAAAGAACTTGCAAGATTCTTCAAAGGTCAAGATATCTATGACTACACAAGACCATGTGATGGAATTTTGTAAGTTATAGATAAGAAAAGATATTATATAAAAACAGGATGGTAAAATTACTATCCTGTTTTTGTGTATATTTTAACTTTGAGTGTATTTAAAAAATGAACGCTGCGCCGAAGCGCATCGTTCAAAAGAAAAAGCTGGTGGACTATATCGTAACACCTAGCATCATTGCTGCTGTCACGATAATTCCACTTTGCATGGCGATATATGACGCGGTTCCAAGGAGTAATATCATAGGAGTCACTACAATAGTGTACACTAAAGCCTCTTGAGTATATCCACGCGACTTCATACCTGGAACCCATCCAAGTATAACCTTGGCTCGTGGTGGCAAGTCTTCGTATTGAAGTGTTTCTTTGAAGACCATAATGGCAACAAGTGACGAAAACACAAAGACCGGAGCTCCGTTCATAAGAAAGAACAAACCTGCATAAAATTCATACAGTGTCTCTACTGGTGGTGCGATAGCTCCTGCAAACGGAGAGCTGATCATCGCTCCAAAGAACATTCCTAAGCCACTCAGATATGGTTGGATTAACTGTGCTGTACCTGTTTGGGTCAGGATTAATGCGAAGAAAATCAACGATAATGCAACTGCTGCACCTCCTTCCAGCTCGTGAAGTGTCATTTTTACAAGCCTTGGAGTTTTTCCTATAACCCCTGTGTAGAGGAACAGAAGGCCGATTGAGAGTATTGGACTATGAGTCATGATAATAATCAATAACCCAATTACAAACTCAATTCCAGCTCGCGTCTGATCTTTGTCAAACTTTGTAGCTTCCATCTTTACGGGAGTGAAGAACGCAGCCAACCATGCGGTTGCCAAGCATACCGGAGTCGCAGCAATGAGTACCGGAAAACCAGCAATCAAATTCGCCTGACCATTACTGATAAACCAGGGTAAACCCCAGAGCTCCCCAAGATAGAACCCCCCTCCAACTGTCAGAGCATTAAATGCTGCAACAACTTTTACCACAAACTGGTTGAATCGAGAGAACTCTCCATATGGTATAAAAGTGATTCCTCCCGCAAGGAGTAATACGACTGCAAAGGAATCGAAAAGTAGCGAAATATGCCCTGCAAACACAACTAAACAAAAAGTAGATAGTCGTGGTCTATTGGCAAAAAACACCGGTAACTTGAAACCAACGAATCCAACCAACATGGTTAGATATATAGCAACAAGTAAGGTCTCAGTCACAGGTGAATCAACTATTTTTACCTCATCGAGTAAACTTGTTATCCCCCAATACGTCATCCCTAATCCTAGAAGTACACCAATAATGATGCCCTCCATAGATAGGAATTTTTTATCAATTTGCGTCATCTCTTCCTCCTATTGTTCAAAAAATGCGCTGACCATTTATATTTTAAAACTCATAAATGTCAA
>JAHDHC010000015.1 GCA_020631485.1 Candidatus Altimarinota bacterium | reverse complement strand
CGAGACTGGAACAACTGGTAGATACACTCTTTGCAGACAAGGATGAATCAACTAGAACTTCTATGAAAGAGACACTTCTTGAGAGACTTGAGTACATGAAGAATCTCTACCAAGATGACATGAAGAAACTGAAACTTCTCGAGTATCTTGAGAAACTCATCGAGATGAAGTAGAGGAGAAATAAAACTCCCCCTGTCCTCGTATCTCGGACATCCCCCCTTAGTAAGGGGGGGACTGCCAAAAGTCCTCCTTCGAAGAGGGAGGTGGCCAAAGGAACTGAGGTCGGAGGGAGTATTTGCTGAGAGATGAACTAGATGATTGCATTATAAAAAGATACGCTATAATATAGCGTATCTTTTTATAATTTTGATATACATATGAAAAAACAAGTATTTTTCCTAGAATGAGGAATCCCAAAAGAGAATTATGCCTCGTACTATGATTTTTTAGAATCAAGGGAATACGATATATATGAAGAAAAATTTCAGAGTTATAAGTGTTTTTTATGAGAGAGATTAGGGGAGGATTATGAATACCATATTGTTCCATTTCCTAATAGAAAATACGCTGATTATCATGCTTGGAAGATAGTATTTGAAAAAATAATTCCTTTTATGCGAGATGATTGTATCTTTGTAGCAACTTCCCTTGGAGCTTCATTTGTAGCTAAATATTTATCTGAAAATACAATAAATATAAAAATTGAAAAACTTATTATGCTTGCTCCAGCATTTTATGATACTCCCTATGAAAAACTCTGAAGTTTCCTTCCAGATAATTGAAAGTTTGAAAATATACAGAGTCAATGTGACGATATTGTATTTTATCATAGTATAGATGATGAGATAGTTTTATTTTCTGACTCAGAACATTATCTCAAGCTCTTTCCTCACGCTCGATTCAGAAAATTCACAGATAAAGGACACTTTTATAAACAAGAGAGGATAATAGAGCTTGAAGAAGATATACTAAATAATAATTGCAATACACTGAAAAAATCATAGTATTGAGTGAGTAATCTTAAGTTATTTTATGAATCAAAAAATACGCAAGTGTGTGATACCAGCTGCAGGATTTGGGACAAGATTCTTGCCAGCAACAAAGGCACTTCCAAAAGAAATGTTTCCTCTTATAGATAAGCCTGTTATGCAGATGCTTGTGGAAGAAGCTGTAAATGCTGGTTGTACCGATATCATCATCGTCACAGGGAGAAGTAAGAGAGCGATTGAGGATCATTTTGATTCAAATCCTGAGCTTGAAGAGCGCCTTGATAGATCAGGAAAGTTTGAGTACCTTCAAACAGTACAATGACTCAATAATATGGCAAATATAGTCTATGTTCGTCAGCCTTACCCAAGAGGAGACGGAGAAGCGATTCTCAGGACAAAAAATCTAATTGGGAATGAGCCATTTCTTGTATTGTTTTGAGATGATATAGTTGACCACGAACAATCTGCAGCAAGTCAACTTATCCGTGCCTATGAAAGAAAAAATGCTTCGATAATATCAACTGTTGAAGTTTCAAAAAAAGAAGTTTCAAGCTATGGGATCATCGAATCATCAGATGATGCAAGAACAACTTTTGGAGTTGAAAGATTCTTAGAAAAACCTGACCCTCAAGAGACTGATTCGAGACATTGAGTAATAGGGAAATACGTCTTGACTCCTGATATTTTTGATTATTTACAAAAAGCAACTCCTTCGAAAAAAGACTGAGAAATACGTCTTGCTGATGCTTTTGAGCTTATGAGAAAATCAAAAGATATCTATGGTTTAAAAATCCAGTGAGAGAGATACGATACTGGAGACAAACTTTGATTTCTCAAGGCTACTATTTCACTTGCTTTAAAAAGAGATGATTTACGTGACGATTTGAAAAAATTTCTCAAAAAAATCGTAAAATAGATGAAAAATATTGTAACTATAGGATGAGGAAATGGTCACTCTCATGTGCTTGCCTGTCTTAAAGAGAGTGATTTCTTTTGAGAACTACAAATACATGCTCTTGTCTCTATGTCGGATGATGGAAGGACAACAGGGAAGCTCATGCAACAGTTTGAAGCAAGATTCTGACGTCACCTTCCTCCTCCATGAGATCTTCGAAGATGTCTCTATGCACTTTCAGAGTCAGAATATGCTTGAGTATTTCAAAAAGTATTAGAGCATGAAATAGTGCTTGAGGGGAAGATTAAAGACTATAGCCTCTTACAGCTCTTTGAATCCCATGAAGTTGATAAAGAATTTTTAGAATATCTAAATTCAAAAAATGATTATTTTTTGAATTTCTCGCTTGATATAGATGAGCCAATTGCATGACATAAGTTTTGAAATATCATGATGGCATGTCTGTATCAAAACTTCTTATACGACTATAACTATATGCTTCGAGTGATGCACGACCTTCTTGGTGTATCCTCCCAGGTGATTGCCATAACTACAGACAAGGCCTATATAGAAGCAGAGCTTGAGAATGGAAAGATAGTTCAAAAGCAGGACAATATCAGTAATGCTGCTGACTATCATTCCAAGATAAAAGCTCTGAGGCTTATGTCTGATTCGTATCATGCAAAGCATAACTTCAAGATTGATAGTGCTATATTGAACGCAGAATATATCCTCATATCTCCAGGAGATCTCTACACTTCAACGATTTCAAATCTGATTATATGAGGGATAAACTCACTTTTGCGTAAAACAAATGCCAAGATCATATACATATGAAATACTACGAATAAGTGAGGCGAGACAGAGGGATATTCTACAAAAGATTTTACTCAAAATCTCGAATTGTATCTTGGGAAAACGATAGATGTATTAGTGTTAAACAATGCAAAAGCAGAGCTGAGTGATGAAGAATATCAAGCTTTTCAGTCTGATATATCAGTAAAATGATGACAATATATTTATCTGGATGATGAAGATAGGGCTTATTATAGATCTCGTGGTACAAGAGTCATAGAAATAGACCTTTTATCTGACCAGAGCTTTTACAAGCATGATATGCAAAAGCTTGAAAATATACTCAAAAAGATATTGATATAAACAAACATCTATATAGCTCGGACTCCTTCTCCTATAAAGAGATTTCCATTGCGTTTAATAATATCTAAAAAGACATAATACCGACTCATGTGGGTATTTTTTGAAAGTTCTTTGAGTCGATTGAATGCGAGGATATATTTGTATCTGCCTATTTCTCTAAAAATATCTTCATCAAATACTCGTGAAAACTTCTTCATGCACTTTTGTACGAGGCTCACATCTACTCCGTTATAGCTCTCTCATATGAGTGCTCACTCCAGGAGTGCGTGTTCTAATCATGCAATTTTAAAGTCTATTCATTCGATATTAATGAGTTTGTGGTATTGAGAGAATCTCGAATAGAGATTTATTTTTTTTTGTTCTTCTTTTCATGATATGGTTTTAAATATGATTTCATAAGATCATATCTTTATTTTTTTATTGAGAGTTCTATTGCATATGTAGATCTTTTCAGGAAGAGAATAATCACGCATATGAATCTCAAGTGCCTTTTTTCCAGATATAAAATACTGACTTCCTACTTCTTTGGTAATATATTTTTTTAGGAGTCTGAGATAGTATTTATCGATGAGATCGATGATATTGAGTTGTTGATCTTGTGCATCAGGAATGATATAGACTCCGTTTTTTAAGGGAATGATATATCATTCGTTTTTGAG
This sequence comes from Candidatus Altimarinota bacterium, assembly GCA_020631485.1. Lineage (GTDB taxonomy): Bacteria > Patescibacteriota > Gracilibacteria > BD1-5 > UBA6164 > JAHDHC01. Next base: position 27,706 of record JAHDHC010000015.1, on the reverse strand, counting down.
CCTGTAGACTATTTTATTGAGTTTTGTTCTATTTCACGCTTTTTGCTCAGGATCGATGATCTCAAATATATCTGTTAAAAAAACTATATTTCCACATTTTTTACACAACTTATTTACAATTTTGTTAAAACTAATCATTGTTAATTTTGTTTTTGTTAAGAGGAATAATAGCAATAAAAAATAAATACTTTTTACTATAAAAATTATATATTTTTTACTAGTTAGTCAAAATTTTTATTGAGTATTTGTTCTTTACTTCATTATTTTTTTATGTTAAAAAGATATTATAGCTTTTTAAGCCTGTGTACTAAAGAAAATATACTTTTTCACAATTGTGAAAAAGTATAGAAGATATATTTTTTGATAAAAAGATAGATTAATGTATAAATATATTGATTTTATATATAAATTAAACGAGTTTTGCAAGAATCGAATATTAACCTTACAAAGCATATCAAATACCTCTGATGAGTTTGATGAAAAGTTCAGTGTAAAAACTGAACTATTGAAGAGCTTTCTGGTGTAGCTGGATCTTGTTATGTGCTCAAGATTTGATGAAAAAAGATCTTAGTTGATCTGTGAATGAACCAGTGATGAAGGTTTGCTGATGCTCTCAATAATAAAGACTTCTCATTTTTACAAGATATCGATGCTGTTTTGATAACTCATGCACATATCGATCATATATGACTCCTCCCATATCTTCACAAAGCATGATTTAAAGGGAAAATTTTTATGTCCCAAGCGACAAGAGATATTGGGAAATATATGTTGGAAGATTCATATTCAATAGCCCATAAAAATTCACACGGAGAAAGAAAATTAAGAGAAAAATTACTCAGAGTAGTCCCAAAGTGTTTTCGTATCCTGGAGATTATTTCTCAGCTATGAAAAAAAATAGATTCAACTACAAGAAATAAACTCGAGTCAGAGCTTGGGAATCTCGTAGATAGCTCTCAAGATAAGCGAAATATAACTCTTGAAATACAGAAGTTTCTTAGGACTCTATGAATCTCTCAACTTGATGAGTTAGAGAATACACTTGGAAGCTTGTGAAAACTTCCGTACGACATCTCAGATATAAACTGAGTTATAGATATGGTCGAAGTAATAGAGCCTTATGAGGAAAAAATAATTTTTTCTCAAGGGATGACTATTCGAAACTGAAATCATCCCTACTACCAAGAGCTTATTGAGCTTCCAGGAAACGAAGTTGAAGCGAAAAATTACAGTCTTACATCAACAGATATAAAACAGTTGAGAGATATATGGGTTTGAAACCTAGAATGACAGATTCAAATAGTATTATCTGATGAAGGATTGCGAAATGAAATAAATGCTAAAAGAGAAGAGTTCAGAAAAGAACTTGAAACACTTGCAAGTAGTGTATTTCATGTAAAGCAAAACCTCGATAAGTGAGGTATTGGCTTTAAAGATTCATTAACTAGCAGCAGAAGAGAATTCGATTTAGCAAATGAAAAAAGATTTTTAGAGAGTATTTGAATTAATGAGTATGCAGATGTTCAAAGAGTGATTTCAGGTTTTGATGAGTCGTTTTTTATAGACAAATATAGGATAGGAATACCCTTCAACGAAAGAGATATAAAGGATACTGCAAGATATCTCTCAAGAAATACCGTAAAAATACCGACGAGAGAGTGTATAAGTCTATTCATGTCACCAACAGCTCACGTGGCTGGGGCAATGTGATTTACGGTAAATAGTTTCTCTGGAAAATTCCAAAAATGAAAAAAAGAACTAAAAAAAATACAGATGGATGTCAGTAATCGTAGTTGAAAGATACTGGATTTTGATAACAAAGAAGTTCATTCTGTAAGATTTTCATGAGATTTGTGAAGAACTCATGAAAATAGACTCTGACCGGTTGAACTACCTGAAAGACCAGTAGACTATTTGCAGCTTGAGTGCACATATGGATGAAAGGAGCATAGAGAGAGGGAAGAATCTGTTGATGATCTGGTAGATAATATTCGAAAGTCAAAATGAGATATACTCATTGCAGCCTTTTCTCAACAAAGGATGCAAGAAATGTGTCTAACACTGTTGGAGTGACTCTGAACTTGAGAGATTTTAGACTACGATATATATCTGGACTCAGTCTTGTGAGAGAAAGTCACAAAATACTGTGTAAAACACTTTCCAGATATTTATGGTGATTTATCGGAAAAATCGCAAGAGGAAAAATTTGGAAGAGTTATTTTTCATTTCCTCTGAGAAGATGAATACAAAGACATTTATAAAACACATGAAGATTCTGAGGAATCTTGAAAAAAACGTAAAAAAATAGTTATTGCCTCATCGTGAATGATGCAGTGATGAGCTATTGTGAATCACCTTCGATACTATCTCAAAAACGCTTTTGCAACTATCCTTGCTCCTGGCTTCCTCGCAAAATGAACACCAGGATATCACATAGTACATTGATCAAAAAATAATGACAAAGAACATACAGTAAAACTACTGTGAGAACTGTATAGGCAGTTTTGCCAAGCTGAGCAGATAGATGGTTTTTCATCGCACATATGATGAGACGAGTTGATAGAATATGTATATAGATGTCTAAAACAGGGAAAGCTGAAGTTATGAGCAACCACTGCACTTGTACATTGAGACGTATCGTCAAGACTCGCCCTGAAGTCAGACCTGGAATACATTTTTTCATTGGAAGAGCCAGTAAGAGACGATATACGCATAATTCTTCCAGACATGAGTGATGAATATGATTTGAATTCATGAATTTTAAAACAATGATGAGTGATTCATGAGCAAGATTTAAGTAAAAAACAATTATCAAAAATAGCACTCCCATCATGTTTGAAAGATCCTCTTGATAGTTCAAATCAGTGAAAAAAAAGAGAGTCTAAAGAAGATAAAACTCGTAAAAATGATCTCATATGACAGATTGAGAAAAATGAAAAGAGTCTCAATAAAGCACTCTGACAACTTCGTGGTTATTTTCATAATCAGCTTTTGTGAATATTGCAAAAGAAATTATGATCTATGGATGAGAATCCGCTTTCAGATTATATCGATTTAGATAGTGATCACAAAGAACAGTTTCAAGACTTATTAGCTGCAAGAGCTCAAGATCATAAAAATTGGAAAAAAGAACTCGTATCTTGTATCCAGGATATTCAGAGTCTTGAGGTACAAAAACGATTTATTGAAAGTGATTTTTCAGATTGCTATGACTCGGAACTACTAGAATATAATGAAATCCAGAAAGAAATAGAAGACTGAGAACTAGAAAAAGAAGAATTATTAGCTGAAATAGCTGAGGAAACAGATTCAACAAGTCTCAGAAGAAAAAATACGAGAATAAGAAATATAGGGAGAGAAATACAGAAGAAATCTGATCTGCTTTTTAAAAGTATTTTTACTTCAAATAAAGAATGGAATAATCGTATTGCAACTCTACAATGAGAATTAGAAAAAGGTATTTTAAAAAGTAAAGAGATAGAGCGTGAAATAGGGAAACTTTGAAAGAAGGATGTTAAAAGGAAGGATTTACAACAGAAATTAGCTCGAAGGCAAGAAAAAAATAAACAGAATGCTCAGTCTTTGAAAAGAATAGAGTGAAATACCCCAAGAGAAGAATTTTTGAGGAAGAATCTTCCGTGTTTTGAGGCTCTCAAACAATCAGATATAGAAAGACTATTTGATAAGGATAAGAGAAAAAGAACCAGAGCTATTTGATCTTTACTTAAGAGGATTACTGTTTTAGTACGTGAATCTGAGGCTCAGAGATTAAACCTAGATAACAAACTTAGAAGTGATATATCTATGGAAGTATGAGATGAAGAAAATGAAAAAATACTCTTGTCTCTGTCGGATTTTAGGAGAAGATACTTAGAGCTACTGAACGATTTATTTCAAGACGATTATGTCAAGGTATTGGAAGATAAACTCAATACACACCAAGCTATTTGATCAATCGATCGTATAGATAGATTCATTTCTAAAAACTTCAATCTTTCACGTCTTGAGTGAGTTCAATGAGAAGTACAAAAATATGAATATCTCACAGATGAAGTACACGAGTGCATATCAAATGTTCATGAATATCTCACCACTGATGATATAGATGTAGATAGTCTATCTTCCCATCAATATCACCTCGAAACTGCACTTAAAAAAATAAAAGGATATTATAAATAGTTATAAATATACGATGGATACTGGTAATATATTTCAAAAATCAGAACAGCTTATTCAAGAATATGCACTCCCTAAGAACTCATTAACTCGAGCATGATATTCTTGTTTTGATTCTTTTAATAACACCCAAAGAAAATTACTCGTATGAGAAAGAGCTTTATGTTTAGAGTTTCAAAGACTTGTAGAAGAGTATAAGATAGATACAAAAGAGATACTTGAATTTATAGATAAAGTTAATTATGAAGCTTTATTTGTAAAAAATTCGTGTTATATAAGTCTTGATAATTATGGACTATCTCAAGTTTATAGTAAATTAAAAATGATTGAATCGTGAGGTTATTCTGGTGTACTTACAGTAAAGACAGCATATCATAAAAAAGATAATGATATTGAATACAAATTAGAAATCCCAAATGAGCTTGGAGTAAGATTAAATAAAAGTTTGGATATACATAACAATAGCTTTACTTTTTATTTTGATGGAGAAAATAGTTCTGATATGTATTCTTTTGTAACTCAAATATGTGAAGAATTACAAGACAATCATGACATTCCTAAATGTGATCATGCTCAAGTATCAGAATTTGTATGTGAATTTATACCGAGTATTCAAGCAAATACAGAAATAATTACAAAACTCTATTACTATTTTCAAAAATTTTGAGTTGATGAATATATGTTAGATGCATTATCAGACTGAAATGTGAATGATATACAAATGGAAGTTATTATAGATGGGAAAGAGGATAAGTGAAATGATATAGTAGAATTCTCATGGAACAAAGACTGTTTGGAAATATTAAAATATATAGAAGACTTGGAGTTACACTACTGAAGTCTTACTCTCGAGATTACACAGGTTTTAGATTATTAACTCATATAAGTTATGTGTGGAATATTTTGAGTATTTGACCTTGGGAGGAACTCCAATCGTGACCTTATTGACGATACTTTAAAGCTGCTTCATGGAAACAAAAATAGAGGCCAAGAGTGATATGGTCTTTCTGTCCTTACAGAAGGGAAGATCACTACTTACAAATTTCGAGAGAGCTCTGAAATCGATATATTTGAAGAGATTTCTAAGGTTCTCGGGGATATAAATGAAAAAATTTTTTGAATCATCGGGCATGCATGGTATCCAACAAGTGGTTCTAAGTGAGGGGATGATTATGATTCTATCCAGCCATATGGACTTGATACATGATATGAAGAAGAGCAATCATGACTTATCAAAGTACGCGTGCTTGCAAGTGGTCATTCATTTGCATTTAATGGGAATATAGCGAACGCCAAAGATATTGCACTAGAGAATTACTCAAAACAATATTCTCCAGATGTACTCGAGACACTTCTAGACACAAGAGTCTTGCAAACTATGATATTGGATGGTGTTTCTCAAGGAAAAGATACTTCTCAAGTCTCAGTTGATGTACATAATCAGATCGATGGAGCCTGTAATATGATCCTCATGGACGATAATGGGAGTTTTACGCTCTCAAAAGATAGGTGGTGATTTCGTCCTTTATCATATGCAGAACATGTTGTGGAGTGAGAAAATGAAGAAAGATTATTGTACTTTTCGAGTGAGAGTAGTGCTCTTTTTGACCTGGGGTTTGACTATGGTGAACAGATAAAGAGAGTCAATACTGGTGAGGAAGTCAAGTTCAATCCTCAATCTTGAAACCTCATACATGGATTAATGGATTTAGATACACCTATTCAGAAAAGTAGATGTTTTTTTGAAACAGTATATTTCTCTGACAGGAGATCACAATTATTTGGGCAGATGTCTTCTGCTCAGAGATCAAGACTCGGTCAGAGACTTGCTCAATATGATCACAATATATTTAAAAATGATAAGGATGTAGTAGTATTACCTATACCCGAGAGTTCTCAAGATAGTGGGCAATGATACGCAAATGAGCTTTGTCTGAAGCTATTTAATACAGCAATTACGAAAAACCCAGAATTTGATAAAAGATCTTTTCTCTGAGCAAATAGAGAAGAGAGACTCAAGATCCTTAAGAAGAAGTATTTGTTTAATCCTTCTTTGAAACCATTACTCAAATGAAAAAAAATGGTAATTGTAGATGATAGTATAGTTCGAGGTACCACATTAGAATTCCTCGTACAAGAGATTCAGGAGTTTTATGAACCAAGTGAAATACATATCCGTATTCCTTCTCCACAGATTATTTGACCGTGTTATTATGCGATAAACCTCAAGCATCCCTGAGAGCTTGTTACAAGAAAATATTTTGATAATCCTAAACAACCAACACACGAAGAACTCGATATATTAGCAAAACACTTTGGATCAGAGAGTATTAGATATTTAGCTGTTGATGAGATGATGTCTGCACTGAGAGTAGCAAGTGACGATATGTGTACATGATGTGTGACCTGAGATTACCCGACCAAGAAAGGCCAAGAAATCTTCCAGATACAATTACATGAACTCGAAGCAGAACTTAAGGCATCTCATTCGACTCCAATTTAAATAGTGATTATGTTATTTCGCAGAAGATTTTTGTAATGCTTCAATAAACTTAGGTGCATTTCTTACAAGTAGATTAAAGGTCATATTAGAACCCATTTTTCTTCTCGAATATACAGTAACAGCACGTATCAGCTCATTTCTAATTAATTCTTGTTGTAATAATTCATACAGTTCTTCAAATGATACTCATCTAAACTCCCTTAATATGATTTTTATCATATCTTCATCGATATGAGCTTTTTCTTTCATCCATATTATTTTTACCGAACTCATGATATCATCAGGAAGTTCTACAGATTGCTGATGCCTATGATTCTGACTTGTGCTACATGGTATAACTGTCTGTATGCGCCTTTTGTTGATAGAATTTATCTGTTGAGAAATACTCTTCACCTCAAGTTCTTCAACTCAAAGAAAGATAAGCGCCTTTTCTACTGAAGTATATTTTATAGCTCAAGCCTCACATATTCTTTTAATGAATGATCTAGAAGCAATGGGATGATTATTTCTAGCAGTATTTATTGTAAATCTCTCAATAAAAGATGATCACTGTATTCACAATTTTGAGAACTCTCTTGCTGATTCAAACAATAATCATTCTAGTGAGCTATATGAACTTATATTCTCATAAAATATTTTTGACCATCAATTTTCCCAAGCCTCTTGTAGTTTTTCTATCTTTCCTAAGTTCTCAGAGTTTAGTGATTTCGTAACAAGTAAGTTAATTTGTCTAGTTTGAATACGGAACTCTCATCATGTATAATGTGAGATAATATGGTTCATAGCTGTTGCTACATCTTTCGCTCAATATTGCTCACATAAACGCATGATTTCTTGATCAAAACTATTTTCATGATCTATGATTCATAGATACAAGAATAGCTTCCTCGTTTTTTCAGTTACTGTCTCTTTTTTACCATAAGAAGGTAGACACGTACTTTTGTTACGATAATCTTTATCGACTCTTCTAGCTAAGATTCTTTCAACTTCTCAAACATTTCTCTTTACTACACTTTTAGTACCTTCTATCTTTCTCCATCAAAATGTTTCTCTGAGCATATCTCATAATGACCTATCATTTTCATAATGTGATAAATCTCCTACTATATCCATCAAATCCTTTGAGCTCATATTTTGATGAATATAGAGCTCATATAAGTATTCGATTCATGATAGCGTTTCTCATTGATCTACAAGATATGTATCAAGTCTATCTAAAAAATCTCTTATATCTTCATTGGCTACCTCTTCTTTTCTTGTGATTCAAGTAAAACCTTTTGGGAAACCAGAGAACCTGAGAGGATTTTTTGTCTTTGTAAGAGTGTTTCTACGCATCTGTATCTTTCAAAAATATTTTCAGATATATTTTATAACTATAAAAACAGAAAAATCAAATACATTAATTAAAAACCTTACTCATAATAAGTGTAAGGTACTATAAAAAATAGAAACTAATTTATAGCTTCTATTTTTTTATAGTTTTTGTCATCTTCTAAATCTACTAGTTTAGCATTTGGGAGTCATTTCATCTCATATAGTGCATAATCAATATCTACTCAATGTATAAGATGTGCAAGTGGACGTGCTGTACCAGAGTGGGCTACGATGAGGATATTTTTTCCAGTATAAGCACTGTTTAGATAATCTAGGGCTTCTGCAACTCTTTTTGTAAATTCTTCAGGTGATTCTACTTGATTATATTTTTTATCACGAAAGAGTTTTCTGAAATCACAATCGTTTTCAATACTATATTCTTTTTTAATCTCATCTCTACTTCTTCCCATAAAAACTCAGCCATCTTGCTCACGAAGCCTTTTATCAACGAGATATTCTCATGAATATCATATTTCTGATCCTATAATTTTTCCTGTTTCAATAGCTCTATCGAGATTTGAGCTTATGATTAGATCAAATCATATTCATGAGTCTTTTATCTTTTGTCCGGCGAGCTGTGCTTGTTGTCTTCATTTTTCAGTCAGTGGATCATTGTCATCCCCAGTATTCATATTCCCAAGGAGATTATTGTTTGTTTGTCCATGACGGATAAAAAAGATCTTGTTTATTTTTTCTTTATTCATACCTCCAATATAATAGCAGATCAAAAAAAATCAAAAGCTTATGCTTTTGATTTTTCGATTTGCTCTTGTTCTTCATCGCTTCATTCAATAATTTCTCGAATAAATTTATATCATTGATTTCACACCATTTGTACATGATATATTTGGAGTTTTGTTGTGAGACAGGTTTCTATGAGCTTTCTGTATTTGAGAAAATGATGAGGTTTATCTTCGTATACTTCTATGATTCACGGTATATATTGTAGATCGAGTAATACGTAATAGATACTTTCGAGTATTTTATCTCTTCAAGTAGGAACAACTCTATAATTTAAGTGATCGAGTCATAGTGCTTCCATCTTTAAACCCTGTAAAATTCTGATTCAAGCAGTGAGAATATAACAGTTTCACTTTGTGAGTCATGAAACTATATCTTGAGGTATATTTACATCTCTGTAATATTTCTCAATGAAATCATGTGTGCCGATCTCATTAAAAACAATAGTATTTCAAGCATTTCCTCTATTTTCTTTGAGTAAAACCTCTTCTCTCATTTGCGCTCTTCGAGAACACAAGGTATCATCTAAATCACAAATAATATGTTTTATTTTGTCTTTTTTTTCAAGCATTCAAGCTTGAATCATAAATGTGTCAACAAGACCAGTATCAGATCATAGATCCGATATGAGATGCTTAGCTACTTCAACACTTGTCTCAGAATCATAAGTTCTCATAAATAACTATATTGAGAGATATATCTCCACTATAATAGCAGATAACAAAAAATCAAAAGCTTATGCTTTTGATTTTTTGTTAGTTTTTCTCTTTGCTTTTCACAACCTCATTCTTGTATTTATACTAGGATTATTCGGAGCGTTAAGACTCCAGCCTAGGGCTTTGAGATTATCATACAGTGTTTTACTTGGCCAATACATTCACAATTCTTGTACTTTGTTAGACAACATTTCAACTGTTATATCTTTTTGGTAATACCGGTATATAAAATATTGTATCGGGTCAACTCTGTTTGAGTAAATCGAATTTAATATTTTTTGTAGTGTTAAAAATTTCACTTCTAAATATCCCAGTTTTTTATTATCAGATAAAGTTCACATAGATGATATTCAGTGAAATCAGTGTAGAGAATACTCAAGTGAAAAAGTTGTATTATATCAAGAAATTTCTTCGATATTTACTGGAGTAATTAGTGAAATTTGTTTCTTTTCTAATGAAGAGTTATCAATTTTGTCATATATGTATTGTATGTTATTTTCATCTAGTGGGAATAAAGTATGTAAATGAGAATATCATTTTAATACAAGATTAAACTGATTTGCAATTGTTTGTGTTCAAGTTGCTTCGCATAATTGTTTTATTAGATCTAGAGTATTTTCTTCTGAGAGCTTAAATTCTAATGATAACAGATATATATATTTTCTGAGTTTCCCTTTTCTTGAGTCAAAGTCTTTTTGAGAAAATTGGTTTTCTTCGTTGTTATGCTTTATGAGAACATCATTAAGTTTTGACTGGTAAGCATCTACTAGTTGTTTAGTTTTTTCTGACCTAAAAGAATTTAATTCTGGTTTTTTATGACTATTTTTTGCTGTTCTAGTAGGTGTTTGTTCACTTGGATCTCGCAATTCCCAACCAAAAGTCATTACAAATTTTTTACGAAGCTGCTCTCTACTATTCTTTCATTTATATGGGTAATTTTCTCCTAATATTTCAGTCAGTCTTCTTTCTATATCGGATATTGATAATAAACAAGATGGGTCATAATATAGATACAGTAAATATTTAATCGGATCATTGAAGTTTTCAAATTCTTTATCTAAAAATGATTGAATATCTAAAAGTAGTGTGTATATGACAATTGATCTAGGATGAATTTTCCCATTAACAAATCTCTTTGATTTAAACTCTGAAAAACTTGTTATTCATTGAAAGCCATCTGGTATATCGACACTAAGTACTCTTATTACTTTTTCTTCTCAATTGCAGGTAGTAAGATATGTATTCATGATATTAGTAAATTTTACATATTTTTTTATTTTATAAACAATAAAATAAAAAAAGCAAGTACAAGTACTTACTTTTTTTAGATCTATAAATTATTTTTTTAAAATAATTTTAGCAGTCATATCCCCAAGCTCGATTTCTTTTTCTAGATCTCAGCTTGAGAGGGAAGAGTCGATGGTTGAGAGTGTTTCAGATGCGATATAATCTCAAAAATTATCAATAATACCCCTCACCCCCGACCCCTCTCCTCCCGCAATTTCTGCGGGAAGGGGAGAAATACAAATATGAATTCTGTCATCAACTTCATATCTTGCTTCTTTACGAGCTTCTTGGATATGACGAACGATATCACGAGCATATCATTCTGTTTTGAGTTCAGGACTAATTTCTAAATCCATAGCTATAACCATTCCGAATCCTGATTCGATATTATCTGATTCACCATCCGTAACAAAAGCTATTTCAAATTCGTCTCATTCAAGAATCCATCATTCTCCCTCTCCTCTGAGGAGAGGGTCGGGGTGAGGTATTTTTACCGAATTTTCATCAATTTCCTCGAAATTTCCGGCTTTCGCTTCAGCGATGATGTTTTTTACATCTTTTCCAAACTTTGGTCCTATAAGTCTTCCATTTGGTTTACAGATCTTTTTCGCAATAGAGCTTGAGTCTACTTCGAGTACTTCTTTTACATTGAGCTCTTCCATGATGATATTCTTGTAGTATTCATCAATGTGTTCTCAGATAGAAATAGACTTAAGCGGCTGTCTGACTCTGATCTTATGATTTTCTCTGAGTCAGAGTCAGAGGTTAATAATCTTTTGGCAGAGATCCATATTTGCATTGAGCTCTGTATCAATAAGAGACGTATCAGCGACAGGGAAGTCAGTGAGATGTACAGAGTCTAATCCTGTGAGATTTTTGTAGATATGTTCTGTTACAAATGGAGTGAATGGAGCCATTACTTTACAAAGCGTTGTGAGTACTTCGTAGAGCGTTTCATATGCTTCCATTTTGTCTCCATCATTTTCAGATTTCCAGAATCTTTTTCTCGATCTTCTGATATACCAGTTTGTGAGATTATCCATAAACTTCACAATTGGACGAGTTGCATCAGTGACTTCATATGTTCCCATTCCTTTCACTACATCATCAACGAGTTTGTGTGTTTCTGAGATAATCCAGATATCGAGGGGATTATTTCTACCCCTCCCTAGCCCTCCCCTTTCAGGAGAGGGAACTTCCTTGCTCCCTTTCTCCTGTAAGGGGAAAGGGCTGGGGATAGGGGTATTTGGGATAAATCCATCAATATTCGCATAAGTAGTGAAGAAATAATAGGTATTCCAGAGAGGAAGAATGACCTTTTTGATCACTTCTAGGATTCCTTCTTCTTTGAAATCCATATTTCCTCCGGTGAGTAGAGGAGAGTTGGCCATGTAGAATCTGATAGCATCAGCTCCATATTTCTCAATAGTCTCTCTTGGATCAGGATAGTTCCCGTAGGACTTACTCATTTTACGTCCATCTGATCCGTTCACGATTCCTGTCGTGATAACGTTTGTAAAAGACCTCTGATCAAAGAGTGCGACTCCACATACATGCATTACATAAAACCAAGCGCGCACTTGTCCGATATACTCTACGATAAAATCAGCAGGGTAACTGGCTTGCATCTTTTGTTTGTTTTCAAAAGGGTAGTGCTCTTGTGCGTATGGCATAGAACCACTATCCATCCATACATCGAGTACTTCTGGAAGTCTCGTGTAAGTAACACCATTTTCTTCCCAAGTGATATCATCAATAAATGGTCTGTGTAGATCTGTTATTTTCATTCCTGAAGCAGCTTCTATTTCTTTTCTGCTTCCAAATACCTTCATATCTACTTCTTTGCCATCATCATCTTTTCCGACCCATATTGGCATCGGAGTTCCCCAGTAACGTGTTCTGGAAATACACCAGTCAGGTGCTCATTCCATAGATTTGAGAAATTGTCCGTGCTTGAGGTGATTTGGTTGCCAGTTGATTCCTTCGTTTTCAGCAATGAGTCTTTCTTTCATATCCTGGATATTGATAAACCAAGAGTCTTGCGCTTTATAGATCAATGGAGTTCCAGATCTTGGACACATCGCGACACGGTGGTTAATTGATTCTTTTTTGAAGAGTCTTCCCATTTCTTTGAGCTTTTCTGAGATTACATCGTTTGCATCTCTGTAATGCATTCCTTCATAATCTGATATCTCAGCAGTATATTTCCCACTATCATCAAGAGCTTCAGAGAGATGTACTCACATCTTTTGTGCAAGCTGGAAGTCCACATCCCCAAACTCTGGAGCTTGATGACCGATACCAGTACCATCAGTATCTGTTATAAAATCAGCATCTAATATACAATGGTTCTTCTCAGGATCTACTTTTCCTTGGTAGTAGTTAAAAGGAGCTTCATATTTCAAACCGATAAGATCAGATCCCATGAAACTTTCTAGGATCTCATATTCTTTCCCTTTAAAAACTGTTTCTACTCTCGCAGTAGCTAGGATATAAAATTTTCACTCAGAGCTCACTCTTGAATAGGCGAGTTTCGAATTGAGAGCCATACTCATATGCGCAGGAATAGTCCATGGAGTAGTGGTCCAGGCGAGAATGAAATCTCACGCTTTGACTTTTGCTCCCTCCGACTTCGCTGACGCTCAGCCACCTCCCTCTCCGAGGGAGGACTGGTTTTGTTCCCCCTCGGAGAGGGGGATGTCACTTGTGACAGGGGGAGTATCAATGATAGGAAACATCACCGTAATTGCAGGATCAGAGACTTCTTCATAGGAATCATCCATTGCGACTTCGAAGTTTGATATAGGGGTGGAGAGTTTCCAAGAATAGAGCGAAACTCTTTTTCCCTTATAGATCATATCCTTGTCCCAGAGTGTTTTAAAGACCCACATCACTGACTCCATATAGTCTTGGTCCATAGTTTTATAACAATTTTCCATATCTACCCATCTCCCAATATGCTCGATATACCAATCCCATTCTGCACTCGTTTCACGCGTATAATTGTAACACTCCTCGATAAATTTCTTAATCCCGACTTTTTCTTCTATTTCTTTATTCGATTGCAAGTTGAGTTTTTTCTGAACCTTTTCCTCAATCGGAAGTCCATGACAGTCCCATCCCCATTTTCTCTCTACACGTTTTCCTTGCATCGTATGATATCTCGGCACAATGTCCTTAATAATACTCGAGAGCAGGGAACCATAGTGTGGTGTCCCCGTAATAAATGGAGGTCCATCATAGAATCTATATGGCTGATCCTTTGGTCTATTCTCGATAGACTTCTTAAAGGTATCATGTTCTCTCCAAAACTTGATCACTTCTTCTTCCATCGCCGGGAAGCTCTGCTTTGGGTTTACTTTTTTAAATGTCATGGGTATTTGGGGTTAAGTGTTAGTTGTGCAGGTAACTAGATAAGTTATATATCATCATATCATTGCTCACACTATAGTAGTTATTACTCAAACTATTAGTGGGTTATGAGTCCAAGATTTTTGTCTAGTTAAGTCTTCCTGAAGTCTATTATTTTTTTCTTTTAAATTTTTATTTTCATTTTCTAGTCAGTCGAATTTTTGTATTTCACTTTTTCAAATATCTGTCAGCCAAATTCATCTAATGAGATTATTTTGGACCATTTGGCAAACTATATGACATCAGCATAGTCAAAAGCAAGTTTTATGTTTCTTGTTTCTTGATAAGTGTACCAAGCGTATCAGTCAGCTTCTTCTTCTTGGAGCTTAATCGTTCATTCCCAAGTTCACAGAAATCTATGAGCATGAACTATTTCTCAAGAATTTTTTTGTTTTGATGATTGATATAATTTTTCAGGAATAAATTTTAATCCTGTTTCTTCCTCTACTTCTCTGATAGCTGCAACTTCTGCAGTTTCTCATTCTTCTCATCTTCAAGCTGGCATTGTCCAGTAATGTGGAAAAGATTCAGTGTATTTAGTTCTTTTCAGAAGAAGAATTCTTTTTTCTTCATCGATGATAATTCATGTTCATGCAAGTCTCATATTTTTACTTCTTTAAATTATAATACTCCTCAAACTTCTCCATCTCATGCTCAGTCTCGAACCATTCGAGCATCTCAGTATCCTATGGAAAATAGAATAATTTTTAGTTTTATGTCATCTCGGACTTGCTGCCCTCCTCCTTTTTGAAAAGGAGGAGATTCAGAGGTGGAATAGTTCTCGATTCCTATCTTGCCCTAAAGGATACACCTTCGGTTAATTTCTTTCCTTTGATCCCAAAGGAAAGAGACAGCAGGTTTGTTACTCCCTTCCTTTTTTGTCAAAAGGAGGGGCCGGGGAGGAATAAGTTCTAAATTATTATTTTACAGTTTGATCAAACCAGATCAAAAATTGTTCTTGTATTTCTGCAATTGAACCTTTTAAATTACTTAAGAACCTGTGGTCATATGTTTGTTCATATGAGTTTCTTCTTTCTTTAAGAACATCTTCAAGAGTTTTGCCTGTTTGCAATAATACTATTCTATCTGTTTTCATATGTGGAAGTCGACTCGCAATTATTTCAGTAGGAGTATCTATGTATATCACAGTCCCATCTATCTTAAAATGTGTCATAGCTTCGAGGCAAAGTGCCACACTTCCAGATGTTGCAAGGACAGTATCTTGTATATTGAGCTCGAGTGCGAGTTTATTCTCTAATTCTAGAAATTGAGCTTCTCAGAGTTGTTCAAGACATTGAGCAACAGAAGGTCTATCTCATGATTCGATGACATCATCATCGAAGTCTAAAAATGCTCTATCAGTACGTTTAGCCAATGCTTTTCAGAGTGTAGTCTTTCCAGATCATGGCATACCAGTGAGTATTATATTTGACTTCATATTCTCTACTTAAATAAGCTCGTAACCTTTCCTAATATTCATCTTTGTTGCCCCTTGATCCCTGAGTTGGGCTTATACTCTCAACCATTTAAAGCCTCTATTGCTGGGTTACTTCATGCAATAGCTCCCTCTACATCAGATTTAATATTAATAGTTTCTTGAACTACTTGATCTGGGCTCAGTACTTGACCTCATGGGAAACCACTGAGTCTTACTATATTATCTGCATTTAAAGTATCATCTGGTCCTGCCATAGTTATCATTATTAATATATATTGGAGGAAGAGACGGGATTCGAACCCGTGAAGCCGGAAGACCGACTTACACCCTTTCCAAGGGTGCGCCTTCAACCACTCGAGCCACTCTTCCAAATTTTAGTTTTGTGTCATTTCGGACGAGATGCTTTTTTTGTTTTTTCCCTTCTTTTTGAAAAGGAGGGGGTAGGGGAGGAATAGTCCTATCAGTATTTTTCTTTATGCTCTTCTTTGAGCTTCTGTTTCTGAAGAGCTTTTACTGTATCCCAGGCTCTCTTTTCGTTATCACTATTTTTCACAGCATTGATTCTTTCTTCGTATTTTATTTCTGCTCTTGCAATAATTTTTTCAAGTCAACGAACCATTCATTTTTTTTCGAGTCATTCTATGAGGAGCATGTATGTCCATAGAATATCTCAGAGCTCATCTTCGAGATGGACTTGATTATTTTCTTTGAGTTCTTCTTCTACTTCAGGTATTTCTCATTTTAGATAATCAAAATAGGTTTGCATTCATTGATACCAAGAATTTCCATTGAGATCAATTTGATGTTTTTCTTGGGCTATATTTCTTATTTTTTCTAGCATCTTTTGTAGAAATTATGTAATAATCATATGTATATAATTTATTGACTTAAATAGAGAAAAATAACATATGTTATTGCTGATCCTGTGATAAGCCAGATGGAAAATCAAATAAATCAGATATACTTTAGAACGAATTTTTCCATAAATAAAAAAGTACATAAAAATTATATTTTTGTACTTTCGGTCTCCCGTGCTCGGGAGAAGTTACCACCTAAAGTTGTTCTTGATTTTAGTGTTTTTACAAGAGATTTCGCTCTTGAGAGATTCTACACCTCACTCCCAACCCCTCTCCTGAGAGGAGAAGGGAGAGAAGGAGTTTCTTTCTCCAGCTTGTTTGTTGATAGCAAACTCATAGCGCTTTTAATATGTATTTCGAGTATACGAAATAACCTGCTTCTTGCAAGGAATTTTTTCTTTTTTCTCTCTCTTGATTATCTTCTATCCGGGCACAACTCCTTCAACTGAAAAATGCAATGTGAGTGAAATCTTTGAAAAGATTTGGGTTAAGGTGAAAAGAGTATATAAAAAAATAGTTTTTTGCAAAACTATTTTAAAAATTCATCATATCAGAAAAAAGTACATAGCTACTTTTTAGCTAACCTTTCAAATACTTTACGTGTTCTTTCATCACTCAGAGTTTTATTTACAAAATCTCTTGCCTTTGATATCTTTTGATCAGTTGTCATCTAGGATCAGTTATTAATTATAGTATTAATTATATCTAAATATAGTTTTTTGCAAGATTTTACTTCGTATTGTAGGTACAGTAGTGGTTTGTGAGATACATCTTGTATTTTCCGGATCATTGATCTACGACTGAGAGTCAGAGTCACATCGTTTGGAATAGGGGATGTGCTATGGCTCTATAGTGAGGGTCATAGTCTTTTCACTTTTCTGACATATAAAAGTCATAGGTTCTTTTGACAGCTTTTTTAAGCTCTTGGGTACACTTTGAAGTATCAGAACAATAATAATTGTTCCAGGCGATACTCTCAGAGAATGTTGCTCGAGAGATATTTTTACACACTACTCCATGCTGCTCCATCCATGCTGCCTTTTTCCAGTAGTCATAATAGGAATCACCAGGACTATCGACCTTGTGGTCAATATATCCTCTTTGTACTGCGAGATCTGACCAGATTTTCGCAGTACGATCAAGGCTAGAATCGTAGGTATATCATGGAAGTCATAGAAGAGTTCTTTCTGCGTTTAGGAGACTTCTCCAATATTCTCTCACTTCATTTTCATTAGCGTGAGGTATGGTTCAATTTATTATCCTCCTCTCCTCTGAAGGAGAGGGGTTAGGGGTGAGGTTTTCTTGAGGAGCCTCTTCTTGTGGAATATCTGTTACTTCATCTTGGATTTCAGGAATAAACTTATTCACAATAAACTCTTGGCTGAGAAGGATTTCTCAGTCAGCTCAGAGATAGTTGATGGTATATGTGTTTTTCCCATCTGAAAAGTTTCAGTATGCGATATTGGGATTGTATTCCCAGGTTGATCCAGCATAAGACTTGAGTCTGTAATCGTTTACTTCTATGTATTTGATAAGAGTATTTGTTACTTCTCCTCTGATCTTTACAAAATTTTCTGATGTACTACAAGGATTTGTACTACATCTATTTGGAGTGTTTTCAAAAATAAATCTAACATCTGAAGTATGTACTTTATTTAGTGATATTACATCTTCTTTTGCTTTCTCATCTGAGTTGAGTCGTTGTGAAGTTAAAAAAACTGGTTTTTTCAAGCCTTTTTGTAGTTTTGTAAATATCGCGATATTTTTATCTGAGAGATTTGGTCTTGCGAGTATTTGATCTATTTTTGTTAAGAGTTTTGTACGTGTTTGCTCACCATTTTTATCGATAAAGTTCTGTATGAGGACAATAGCTTGCTCTACTTTTTGGTTTTCTGTACTTGAAAGTATGTATTCAGCAGAGCTTATCTGGATCGAGAAAAGTATGATACAGATACTGAGATATATTTTTTTCATGATAATTGGTTGATGATATTGTGACTATTATAAGGGAGTTTCTCGTATGCGCAAAAAAATACTGATTTAAATCAGTATTTTTTTGTTGAGATTCTTTCCTTATGGAAGAAGCACTCCATCAATGATATGGATAACTCCATTGTTTCATACGAGATTTACTGTAGTTATCATTGCATCGTTAACCATAACTTTTCCATCTTCAGAAATTGAGAATTCTACTGATTCTCCATTGAGCATCTCAAGTGATAATCCATCTGTGATGTCTGAAGGGAAGTATGCTCAGGCAGCTACGTGATATGTAAGTATGTTTACAAGATCATCTTTGTTTTCTTCTTTCAAGAGATCTTCAACAGTTCATTCTGGAAGTTCAGCAAATGCACTATTGAGGGGTGCAAATACAGTGAATGGTCCTTCGGCGCTAAGTGCATCAACGAGTCCAGCAGCTTTCACAGCTGCAACAAGTGTTGTGTGATCGTCAGAAGACATTGCAATATCAAGAATTCCTCCATTTACTCTTGCTGTAAGCATATCCATTGATCCTGCAGCCTGGATTTCGTACTTAAGGAGCATAAGCATATTTTTGAGGTTTTCACCTGTTGTATCTTTCATGATCATTCTATCAATTGCTGCAAAGAGTTTTTTCTCCAGTTTTATCGCTTGGGCTTTTGATATATTTTCAAGGATAGTGTCATATTTTGCAAGGACTTTATCTACTCTCATTTCAAACTGAGCATCAAGTATCATTCTTGTTTCAAATGCCATTTTTGTAAGAGTTTCTGCAGATTTTCAAGCCATAAGTACTGTATCAATAACGTGTACTACTCCGTTTGATGAATCGACATCAGCCATAGTGACCATAGCGTTGTTTATAAATACCATTCCATCTGAGATTGTAACTTTAAGTTTATCTCCTGAAAGTGTCTCAAGAACCATACCATCGGATAGGTCTTTTGCCATAAGTTCTCAGCTTACAACATGATATGTAAGTATTTCAGTGAGCATTCATTTATTTTCTGCTTCAAGTAAACTCTCTACAGTCCCGGCTGGGAGCGCTCCAAAAGCGCTATTTATAGGTGCAAATACCGTAAATGGTCAGTCACTATTTAAGGTGTCTACAAGATCAGCAGCTGTCACGGCAGTTACAAGGGTAGAGAGACTCTCTGTTGCAACAGCATTTTCTACAATAGTCATAGGTGCCATCTCACTCGACATCGTAGTATCATGATGATGTGAAGCTCACGCACTTGAGATTCCAAAAACAAATAACAATGCGAGTGTAAATATCTTTTTCATAAAATATTTTTAAAAAATAAGATAAACCGAAAAACTTTACATCGATTTATGTTATTTATTATCTGAATATGCTGTATGAGAAATGTATGATCTAAAAGACAATTTTTATTTCGGTGAAAGTATCTTTCTCACTTTTTACTTGGATGTCCCAGTTATAGATCTCACTGAGTCTTTTGATTATAGAAAGGCCAATACCGTTTCCTTCTCCGATATAGTTTTCTCTAAAATATCTATCAAATATCTTGTCGAGATTTTCTTCTTCTATTCAGACACCATAGTCTTTTATGAGAAAGAAATTTTTCCCGATATCTATCTCTATTTCTCATCAAGGTTTTGAAAACTTTATCGCATTTTTCAAAAGATTGTTAAAAGAAAGTATCAGAGGAGCAGGGTCGAGTGATTTGTATATAGTAGCATCTGGATTGTAGAGTTTTTTTATGCTGAGAGATTTTTCACGTATCTTTCTTTCATAATCTGAGAGTGATTCATCGAGAATTTCGATAATATTTACTTTTTGTTTTCTATAGCTACTGTCAGAGAAATGAATCAGTACTCAAAGACTGTCAAGAATCCTATTGAGCCTTTTAGCTGCAGCAGAGGACTGTTGATTTGCAGATTCATAGTCTTTGGTTATATCTGCGAGTTCAAGCGAGGAGATGATCTCTGTGAGAGTAGTCTTGAACTCATGATTGACGTTGGTCGTAAAAGCTTCAAGATTCGTAATTGTCTCTCTGAGAGGCCTGTAGACACGTGTCATAAACTTACACATGATCCATGAGAGAAAGCTATAAAGCAGTGGTCCCACAATCATAAAAATAACGAGGATAGTCCATAAGCTTTTTTGTATCTCTTTTGATTGTACAGATACGATGAATTGATAATCATCAGTTGTCTTTTTTAAGTACTTGGAAGAACCTATAGTATATATTTTATCATCTTCTAAATCTTGTATATCTCTATCAAAGTCATGAATATTTTCGAGTATGGCTCATGATTTTGTATAGATGATCGTATCAGTTATGAGTTCTTTTGTGAGAAAGTGTGCGTTTATATTTCACTCATTGGAGAGATTTTCATAATACTCGAGCACAGCTTCTATTTTATCTGCTTTAAGTTGAAGAATCTTTGAGTCATTCTTTTGCTTCTGATAGAGAGCTCAAAACTGAAAGGTAAATATAATCGCATAAATACTCAAAAACACAAAAAGTGCGACAAGGAGCGCAACTTTTTTTCTGTGTATTTCAAGAAGTTCTAAGTTTTTCATATTATTGTATCATGTAACCGACTCATCTCACTGTTTCTATCAAGTCTTTTCAGAGTTTTTTTCTCAGATAACCTATGTATATATCAACGGATCTACTTTCTTTGAAGTCATTGTATTCACCCCACACTTTTTCTTGGAGCTCTTGTTTTGTGATAACTCTTCCAGTATTTTGAATCATATATACAAGGAGCTGAAACTCAAGCTTAGAAAGATCTTTCTCTTGTCCGTTTTGAAATACTTGCATTTTCTCTCTATCTACTTCTATATCTTGGATCTTGAGGGTAGTTCCTTTCAGTGAGAAGTTTCTACGCACAAGAGCGTTGATCCTAGAGTAGAGCTCTTTATAATCAAAGGGTTTTGTGAGATAATCGTCGGCTCAAGCGTCGAGTCAGGTTATTTTTTGTTCTGTGAGGGTTCTTGCTGTGAGCATGAGTATCGGGACGGAGTTTCACTTTTCTCTGAGTTCTCTACATATATCAAGGCCATCATGCTCTTTTGATCAAAGTCCGAGGTCTAGGATTATGATGTCATAGTTCTCAGTCATAGCTTTGTATGTAGCTCCTTCATATTCAGTATGTCCAAATCATTGGTCACCTTGGATCTCGATATATTTGAGTATATTGTTACGAACGACGTCGTTGTCTTCTATTACAAGTATTTTCATGTTTGTATATTAATATGTTTTGTTCTTTTATAAGCTATTTATATATTTTTTCAGAATATTTTAGATGCTTCTTTTGAATATAAACTTACAATACATTATCACACGTCTGTATGAAAAAAGTAAGATATCTTATATTTGTCCTTTCATCTTTGCAAGAGTATAGCAGCTTATAGTCAGAGGACAAGATATCGTTCATCTAGAAATCATATCTTCTAGCTCACTTTGAGTGACTGTAAGTGCTTCTATATTTTCACTGAGCTCAAGATCTTGTTCTCCTGCGATGCAGTTTTTAGCGATATAGTGATGTATATGGGCATCATAATAGTACTCAGATATTGTGGTTCCGAGTTTTGTGAGACTGTTTGTTGTATATCCAGTCTCTTCTGAGAGTTCTTTCTTGCAGTTTTCCTCAGCACTGAGATCTGGCTCTAGGATACCGACTGGGAACTGGTAAATAATCTCTTCCATCCCTACACGAAACTCTTTTTGGATCACTATTTCACCAGACTCAGTCACAGGAAGGATCATCGTCGCTTGTTTCGTCCCTGTTGCACGAATCGTCATATATGTCCCCACACTTCCATCTCTCTCCACAAAGTCCTTCTCTAGTATCTGCCTGTAAGGATTTTCCTGTACCACTCTCTCATCTATTTTTTTCGGTATTTGCATGTTTTTTAGATATAATTTTTATTAAAAAATGGAGCGAAGGCGCAGTGGATAGCTTGTTTGAATGCGATATCTCGAGTAATCATACCATCAGTGAGTTCTCAGTATGTTCCTCACTTGTGAGTTATATCACTGTCTCATGAAAGAGTTCGTGCAAGATCTCAGAGATCAGCCTTGTTCTCAAAGAGTTCGATCTTGAAATTCTCTGGGAGAGGTATCATGGAGGAGTTTGCAAAGTGTAGATTAGTTCCGTTACTGATAGCTACAAATCAAAAGAGCATTCCAGAGTCTTTGAGGAGACTGACTCCTCACTCAAGTCCGATGTAGTAATCTGCTTGTTCTCCTGATTGTATCATATGTTTCACTCTTCATATAGCTCAAGAGAGAGTTTCTTCTAGACTTCTAGGTTGCTCTGATACTCATGACTCCGCACTGATTCACTCTACAATAACTCATTCTCAAAAATACGGTGATTCATCTATAGCATCAGATATTGCCTTGAGTTTTGCCTTGTTTTGCGTCCCAATAACTATTCGCATTTTTAGTGTGTTTAAAAAACCGAGAAAATTATATAATTTTCTCGGTTTTTGTAAACGTGGATTTTAAGCAAGAATTATAATTTTGTTTTATACTCTGGAGCTTTTCATGTGAAATAGTGTGATACTTTACATATGTCTTCTTGTGCTATAAGGTGGCCTGTTTCATCACTAAACCAAGCAGTTATAGCATAATATGATAGACTTTCTGTTGGTTTATTCCATCTCACTTTTACATCTCAGCTTTTGATTTTTGTAATTGGAGTTCATTTTTCAATCTCAATAAAAGGATATTTTCTCCTGTTTTTTATGTCTGATTTGAGTACAAAGATATTGAGGGGATCAACCTGTCAATCAACGATATCATCTAGAAGACATACAAAAACTCTTCAATCACTCGAGGTAATTTGTGACAATCACCAATACTCTAAATCATGAATCTCTGCTACTTCGATTTTTCATCAATTTATGAGTTCTGTGATTGATCATGGTGTTATGAATTTATCTTGTAATCACAATGTATTTCTTACTAAATCTCTTGAAAAATCTATTCTGAGTAATACGTCTTCTGGAAAGTCTCATTGATCTCAATTTTTTTTCATTCCAGTTAATAGAAATAAATGTTCATCCCTTGTAAGTTGATTTGTACTTTCTCTTTGCCCAAGAGTATCTGGTGCTTCTACAGCCATGAATCTAAAAATTAAAATGTATTGTCTCTATAGTATAATATATCAAAAAAGAGTCAAATGTTTTGACTCTTTGTCCAAAAATATTGCAAACTATAACTTTTGTATAATTTCTTCTGCTTCCACAGTATAATCGACTTCGTACTTGTCTATTCAGGCCTTTCATACTTTGATGAAATCGATCCCAGACATCTGGGCTATTTCTCTGTCTGTATTTCCATCTCATATATAGACACAGTATTTTTCGAAGTCTTCATCTTGTGTGAGATCTTTAAATAGCTTGATATGCTCTGGTCATTTCCCGATAATTGAACTTCACATGATACGATCAAAGCAAACTGCTATTCATCATTCTGAGAGTTTTTTTTGAGCATATTCGTCACTATTTCCTGTTGAGAGAAAAAGTGTGTAGTCTGAGTTGAGCTTTTTTACCATATCGAGTACACCTTCAAAAAAAGGATTATTTTCACTATTATTTTTGATGATGTCATATAATTCTCCTGTGATTTTATTGAGAGTATCTTCATCAAGAGTATTTTTAAAAATTACTTCAAGTTGTTCATGGAGAGGTGTTCCAGCTGTTTGAGTACAATAATACACGAAATAATCCCATTCAAGCTCTGGAATATAGCTTTGCAAATGTTTGAACATAAGTGGGAAGTTTGATGATTCGCTTTCTATCAGCGTCCCATCCATATCAAAGATAATATATTTTTTCATTGTTTTAGTTTTTACGTATCACTCATATTTTAGCACTTTCTTATGATTTTTGCGAGTTTTATAATTTTTTAAAAAGGAGTCTAAAAACCTTTTCTTGAAAACGTGCCATTTCTGCACTTTGTATGATAATAGCTGTCTCAGTGTTGAAGTCTATAAGAGAGAGCTTGTCTCCATAAATCGTAAACATGATATTATCATCAAACTTCATGATGCGCGAGTCTATAGTACGCATTTCTCTTTCGAGTTTCTTCTGTTTGAGAGCTGCAGTCTTATCAGAATAGATTATCATACGCTCAATGCCACGTTTGTCTCTTTCTTCTCTATATCATTTTGGGAGAAAAGTATCAAAAATCTCTTTGCTGTTTACCTCACTGGATATCCTATAAAAAGTTCCTCCATGAGGAAATGTCGCAAGGACATCGTGATAGCAGTTTTCTATAGCTTTTTTCCCTTGTCAAAAAATAATATGTGTTCTATTCTCAAGATTACTATACTTGTCTGAGAGCTCATCAAGAACCTGAAATGTCTGTTCTTGGATTTGCTGATATTCTTTTTTAAGGAGATCAGGACTTGCTGGAGCATAGATTTTTCGTTTTCATTTTTGTGTAATAAATACAAATTCTCTCTCTATCAAAAAAGGGAGGGTTCTATATATCTGTACTCGTTGTAATCCAGTCTGTTCAGATATGGCAGAAACTCCAACTGGCCCTAACTCTAAAAGTCCTATATAGATGCGTGCTGCATGCTCTGAGAATCCAATTTTTTTAAAATATGGAGATATTTTTTCATAGAGTTACAAATTGTTACAATATATAATTTTTAGTTTTTTACTGTTATACAATAACATATAACAAAATAAAAATCAATACTGTTACAAATATGCTATTTTAATTCGATATTTCTCAGATATATATTTACAATTCATATACTTATTTTTTAAAATATAATCATGAATAGTAAAAATAGAAATAGTAAAGTTAGAGAACTTCCAAATTTTACAGCAGAAGAAAAGGAGAAGATTGATTGAGTACTCTGTGTAATGAAATTTGAAGAAGTGTGAAATAGTATAGCTATAAATAAAGAATGGAACTTGGAAATTATAAGAGATTCTTCTTATTCATTTAAATCATCAAAATGAATAGGAGAAAAAACTTTGGATCTTCTCTTAAAAATATGAGAAGTTGGTTTGTATTCATGAAGTGATGAGAACATGTGGTTTGTGTGATTTAGACTCATACCGAATGATGAGAATATAGAAAATCCATATACTTCTGTGAAAAGTACTCTCACTGAAAAAACAGATAAGAAAACAACAGAAATAGTACAGAGAAGGAAGAATATTAAACAACTTGTGGATAGTTTACTCGCAGAAGATAAAATCTTAGAAAAAAGATGAGAACAAGTGCAAGATTGGCATTTTTCTATTCCAGAAAGAGTTGTAAATGGCGAAACATTAGAAGAAATATTAGAATTACTGGAGAGAATGTAGTTGTTTTCTACTATTTAGAACGACTTGTTAGTTAAAGTCTTTTTCAACTCCCATTCTCTCAAGTATTTCTTCGAGATTTGAATACTTGGGAGAGAAAAAACGTGTCCCATCGACATACTGCGAGATGATGAAGTTTGAATGATAAACGGAGTTTGTATTCCACAGATCAGGGAATTTTTTGAGTCAGAGATCATAATACACTTTCGCAAGCTCAGTTTCTCAGGTATTCCACGCAAAATTCCCACAGTAAAAGAGTGATTCGACAGATTTGTATTGCTGTGTAAAAGCATCACAGACATTTTGAGTTTCGTCTGTATCGAGCTTTTGTATATAAAAATTCTTTGTTGGATGTCAGGCATATTTGAGGATATTTGGAGCATCTGAGATGTATTCGTAGTTTTTGTAGTTGTAGGGGAATCTATTTATCGCTTCTACATACTTTCAGTTAGCTGCATATATTTCTGAACCATAATAAGAAACAGAGAAGAAAATACATACAAATCCTATGATGACAGATGTTCCTGAAACGAGTAGAACGTTGTGCTTTGAATTATTGTTGTTGAGACATGCAAGAGTCAGAATGATGATGAGATATGCTGCGATACTAAGGAAATGAAAGAGTGTGAATAAGACTACAAGGATAAGAGTGTGAGAAAGATAGTTATTTTTATATTTTTTAAACAAGTGATACATGAGATATGCAAATATCGCAATTCATCAAAGTCAGAAATGAAACAGGATGTTTAAAATGAGATTATGTGGTCTGTCAGCTGTGAATCAATAATTTTCAAATATATAGAGTTCGGGAGATTTATAGCTCTCAAAATAACTCATAAGTGTATCAGCTCAGGATCAAAATAATAAAATTTTAGGATTATTAATCAGTACCTGAATAGTTGTTTCCCAGATGTAAAAACGAGAAAGAAACGAGTGCAGTTTTGTAAGCAGTCAGAAATCTATAACAAGGTAGGTTCATATGATTGTAAAAATAAGAGAAAAACAGATAAATATATATTTCGTAGGGAACGAATATTTTCGTTCCTGTATATAGTTTTCACAGAAGTAAACATAAGAGATACAAATCATATATCAGATAAACAAAAATATCCCCCAAACAGATTTTGTAAGAAAGGTAGTGAAAATAATCGGTATTAAAAGAATATATAAGATTCTCTGTTTTTTTGCTTTTTCTAAGATACGTGGAATGAGAACCAGGAGAAATCATACAAGATAGTTTGGATGTCAAAAGGTTCCTATAGCTCTATTACTGAGATCTCAGTACGAAAAGCTCGGGAAATAATACTCTTTGATCGCAAGGACTGATGTAAAAAAGGCTCAAACGGCTACTGAGAACCATAGTTTTTGTATAAAACTTTTGTCTTGCTGTATGAGCACAGTGTAGATTCATATGAGACAGAGAAAGAGAAGTGTCCCATGTCCCTTTGTAGTCATTCCAAAAAAACTGGTATAAGACGATATTGAGAATATTGTCGAAAGTCAGAGAACTCATAGGGCAAAAAACAGTACTTTTGGAAAGATTATTAATCTTTTGGAGAGAAAAGATTGGACTCAAAATAATAAAAAGATCACCCCACTGAATAAGATAAAAAACTGTGATTTTGTAAATTCGTAGTTTCAGTTGACTCTCAGTCAGAGATCAATTCCGAGAGTGTGAAAGAGCTGTCCATGAACGAGAGGAAGACTGAAAAAGAGAAAAACCAGGAAAATATGTAAGATTTTTTGTATCATGTATCATGAGTAATAGCTGGTTTATTATATTTTTTCACCAGTATTTCGCAATGCTTTGTTATTTTCTAGATTATATATTATAATAAAGACATATATCTATTGATTCACCTATGTCTGAAAATTGACCAGATTTTTACACACTAGAAAATGATCTTTCTCAAG